>NZ_BAAGPQ010000008.1:52731-211385 GCF_054783995.1 Actinocorallia aurea | reverse complement strand
ATGATCCTTCACAACTGAGCGTCACGACCAACGAGCCGACCCCAGGGAGTGAGACAGAGCCAAGTGGTGGGCGGGTGCCCACCGGCCTCCTAAGGTCGTGAAGTCCATGCGGAATCGCGCGCCGCGGTCGACCCGACCGCCCGCCGACCTGAGGAGGTCAGCCTGACTTTCGAATTCGCTTCCATGGAATGGATCTGGACCGATCACTCCATCCGCGTCAACCTCCCCGACGGCCAGGAACGTCTCTACTCCGGCAACTTCGGCGAAGTCCTGGCCGTCCAGAACGACCTGGGTAAGCAGGGCTGGGACGTGGCCACGAGTGTGGCCAGCGGCAACTGGATCTACTGGACCTTCCGCCGCGTCCGCTGACCCCCGGCTTTATGACCTGGCGCGCTCTTCCCGCTGGAAGGGTCATCACATCGACCCATGGCGGTTTCCCTCGAACCTGAGTGGCAGCGCGGCTTCATCATGACGGGCACGACCACGGCTCGACGGCTGGGGCGGTTGGCTGCGGTCTGCATGGACGGACGCGGTGGCGGGCCCGTGAAGGGGATTGGGCGCGGCAGGGGCCGCGCCCAATCCGGTTCAGGGTGCCGGTGTTCAGATGCGGTGGGTGTCGAGGGTTTCGGGGGCGAAGATCTCGGTGGGGGAAAGGGGGCGTTCGGTCAGGCCCTGCTCGTAGGAGTAGCGGAGCAGGGTGCGGAGGGTGGGCAGATTGGGTTCCACGCCGTAGGGCCAGAAGTCCGGTCCCATGATGGAACGGGTGTGCTCCACCTCCTGGTAGAGCCAGGGGAGGGAGTAGCGCAGGGCGTTGGTCTCCCCTATCCGGCGCATCGCCAGCGCGAGGGATTCCTCGAAGGCCTTGTAGAGGGAGAAGGCCAGCCAGGGTGGGTTTCGTACAGGTCTCGGCGGAGGACCACCACGTGCATGATCGAGAAGATGCCCGTCTCTTGCGCGTACCGTTCCCCGCCGCCGCGGCAATCGGTGAAGAGCCGGGCGATGCCCGGTTCCCACGGGCGAAGGGGAGCGGCATCCGGTTGATGCGGACCAGTTCCTTGCGGTCCTTCTCGGGCAGGATCTCGACCATTCGGTCGGGTCATCTCCGCGGCGGTCCGGGACACCTCGACGAAGACCTGCCTGCCGGGGTGAGCGACAGCAGGTTCCGCCGCCGGTCGTGCAAGTCCCTGGCGCGCTCGACGTATCCTCGGCGGACGAGGCGGTTCACCACGTCGGCGACGGTCGAGGAGTCGAGGGAGACCCTTCGCACGATGGAGTTCTGGTCGATGGGCGAACGCTCGGCGATGGCGCTGAGCACCGCGAACTGGGTGGAGGTGACCTCTGTGGACACCTCGGTGGACCAGAGGTAGGTGTGCACCTGCTGGGCACGGCGGATGAGGTGGCCCGGCTGCTGGTACATGTCGATGCGCAGGGCCGCCCGCATGACGTCGCGGTCGCGGTCGTTGTCGTCGCTCATCGCTTCGCCTTGTGTCCTGGCCCGCTGCGGTAGCGGATGGCGCCTTGAGCGCTGACACCCACCTCGAGGGTTCCGATCAGGTCGATGTCAACGTGATCACGTCACCGTCGGTGAGCACGCCCGCCCCGGCGGGCGTCCCGGTCGCGATCACGTCACCGGGACGCAGCGTCATCGCGGCGCCGGCGTAGGCGATCAGCTCGGGGACGCCACAGATCATCTTGCCGGTGGGCGCGCGCGGTCTCTCCCGGGCTGCCCAGTTGGTAGCCGGCGACCAGCGTGTGCGTCGTGCCGAACATCCGGCTGGGGTTGAAGGCGTTGAGCGCACGGCGGTCAGCGTCGTCCACGCCGAGCGACATTGCCTCGTCGGCGCGGTGGAGCAGGGGCTCCAGATCTCGGAACCGCCACACGTGGGGCACCTCGGCGACCGAGGGCTCGGCATCGGTGGTTCCCGGGATCCTCCACAGCGACGAGACCTTTGGCCTCTTCGAGGCTCTTGTAGTCGTCGTCCGGCGCCTTGTCGGGCAGCGGGTGCATGTCCATCTCGGGGCACTCCCGGCCACATCTTCAGATTCATACGTACACGTATGTTCCGTGTACGTATGAAAAGCAGCCCGGTCGAAACGAATCAGGGGAAAGGGTGGCGATTTATTCACTCTTGCCCGCGTCGTCATCCACCCGGGAGGGCACGCACCCACGCGTGACCAGGCGCTGGTCCTGCCTGGGAGCGCACCAGGCGGACCGCCGCGGCCCCGCACCGACGCCGGAGATGCTCCGGATCGACGCGGCCCTGGCCCGGCCGGCACCGTTGGACGGGCCATCTCTCCGCACCGCCGACTCGTCCGAAGGACCCGCGCCGCCCGAGCGGTCACCGGGTCGGTACGGGCCAGGCGGCGTCATATGAGCGCGAACCCGCCCACTTGACCATGGACTTCGCGCGTTCGGGGACCAACAGGGAACCCGTCAGGGGCCGCCGATCAGGTGGGGCGCGTGGACGGGCGATGGCGATCGCCCTCGGGCGCATCGAGATCATTCACACGGGGACGCGGGCGGGTGGTTTGCTGGTGGGGTGAACGGATTCGGGCGGCGGGAGTTCCAGTTGGTGCTGCTGCGGCGGATGGCCGACTACCAGCCGGATCTGGTGTGGGAGGCGGCCCGGGCGCTGGGTTCCACGCGCACCGAGATGCGCGAGGTCAACGCCCGCTGGCAGCGGGTGCTGCGGTCCCGTGCGTTCCCCGGCGGACGACAGCGGTACGTGACCGTCCTGGGTCCACCCGAGACGGTGCGGGAGCGCCGCCTGGGCGACGTCGAGTTCACTGCGGCGCACTGGACCCTCCCCCTCTGGCCCGGCCTCCGGTTCGAGGTCCTCACGGCGGACAACGGGGCCCTGCTCCAGGAGTGGCTGGTCCGAGCCGACGGGGCCCCGGTACCTGCCCTGAACTCGGTGGCCGATCTGACGCCCTGGTCGTGCGTCGTCGGCGACCTGGACGCCCGCTTCGGCCCGCTGGCGCACCGCGAAGGAGAAGGCCCGAGCCGCTGGACCGCCGGCTTCACCGCACCGGACGGCTCACGCCACGTCGCCCACTTCGTCTGGGGCCTGCTCCAGACGGTCGCCGAGGCCTGAGCACCCGTCCGACGGGAGAAGACACCGACGGTCGGCCGGAACTGGTTCGCGCAAGGTCCGGAGCCGCCGCGACGACGCGAACCCCACCGGCTCGCCCCGCGATCACGCGAAGCGAGCGGCACCTCCGATCCCACGCCCGAAGGGCGCCTCGCCCGCCGCGACAGGCCCGACGGCCGACGCGTCGCCCCGGGGTGGCAGGAGGAATTCGGCGACCGCCGATCCCGACACCAGGGTGCCTCGCCCGTCGCGACCGAACCTGCCGCCACCGCGTCGCCGTGTTCGCGCCCCACGGGCGGAGTGCCGAACGGGCGGGGTGCCGAACGGGGACGTCAGGCGAGGGCCTGCGTGATGGTGGTGGTGACGTGGGCGACGGCTTCTGGGAGGGGCAGTTTGAGGGTGTCGCCGGTGGAGCGGGTGGTGAACTCGACGGTGCCTTCGGCGAGGCCGCGTTTGCCGACGGTGACGCGGTAGGGGATGCCGACGAGTTCGGTGTCCTTGAACTTGACGCCGGCGCGTTCCGGACGGTCGTCGATGATGGCGTCGATGCCTTCGGCCAGGAGGGCGGAGTAGATGTCCTCGGCGGCCTTGGCGGTGTCGGGGTCGTCGGACTGGGCGGTGACGACGGCGACCTGAAAGGGCGCGACGGACAGGGGCCAGACGATGCCCTTCGCGTCGTGGTGGCATTCGATGATGGAGGCCATGGCGCGCTCCACGCCGATGCCGTAGCTGCCCATGATGACGGGGGTGCGCTTGCCGCCCGCGTCGAGGACCTCGATGCCGAGGGCGTGCGCGTACTTGTAGCCGAGCTTGAAGATGTGGCCGACCTCGATGGCCTTGCGCACCTCCAGCGGGTTTCCGCAGCGCACGCAGGCCTCGCCCTCGGCGACCTCGCGCAAGTCGGCCCAGGTCGTGACGGCGATGTCGCGGGCGACGTCGACGCCGCGCAGGTGCACGTCGTCGGTGTTGGCGCCGGTGAACATGCCGGTGCGCCCGCGCAGCGCCTCGTCGGCGAGGATCGTGAGTCCGGTGACGCCGACCGCGCCGAGGCTGCCGGGCAGCGCGCCGAGGGCCTCCTGGATCTCGTCCGGCCGGGCCGGGCGCAGGGCCGTCGCGCCGGTGGCGTCGATGAGCTTCTGCTCGCTGAGCGGGTGGTCGCCGCGCAGCAGGACGAGGGTGAGCGCCTCGTCGAGGACGTAGACGAGGGTCTTGATCTGCCGGTCGCCGGGCGCGTCGAAGCGCCGGGCGAGGTCGTCGATGGTCCGCACGCCGGGGGTGTCGAACCGCTCCGGGCTACTCGCCCCGGGCTCGTCGGCGGCCTCGGCGAGACGGGAGACGGCCTTCTCGATGTTGGCCGCGTAGCCGCAGGACGGGCAGTGCACGACGAGGTCCTCGCCGACCTCGGCCGGGCACATGAACTCGGTGGACGCCGACCCGCCCATCGCCCCCGAGGACGCCTCGACCGGGATCGCGGGGATGCCGAGCCGTTCGAAGATCCGCACGTAGGCGTCATGGTGGCGGTCGAAAGCGGTGTCCAGGCCCTCGGGGGCGAGGTCGAAGCTGTAGGAGTCCTTCATGGTGAACTCGCGCGTGCGCATCAGCCCGCCCTTGGCGCGCGGCTCGTCGCGGAACTTGGTCTGGAACTGGTACCAGATCTGCGGGAGCTGCTTGTAGGAGCTCAGCTCGGTCGCGAGCGTGCCGAAGATCTCCTCGTGGGTCATGCCGAGAGCGAGGTCCGCGCCTTTGCGGTCCTTGAGGCGGAACATCTCCTCGCCCATGACCTCCCAGCGGCCGCTGCGCTCCCAGACTTCGCGCGGGTGCAGCGCGGGCAGGATGAACTCCTGAGCCCCGATCCGGCTCATCTCCTCGCGGATGACGCCGATCACCTTGGCGCGGACCCGCACCGCGAGCGGCAGCAGCGAGTAGTGCCCCGCCATCAGCTGCCGCACGTATCCCGCCCGCAGCAGGAGCCGGTGGCTGGGCGCGTCGGCGTCCGCCGGATCCGTCCGCAACGTAGGAATGTGCATCTGCGACCACCGCATGACCAGCCACCCCGCTTCGTTCACCGGTGCCGCCCGCGTCCCCCGCGAGCGGCGATGCCCGAAATCCTAGCCCGGTCCCGGATCCCCGCAGAAAGTTGTCCACAGGCCGGTGGACGGGTCGCCGAGTCGTCCCTCCGGAAAGCGAAGGGCTCCCGGCGGGGTGACCGCCGGGAGCCGCGGGTCTGCGTTCAGGACGCCGGCGTCGTGAACGTGCAGGGCAGGCGCTTCAGGCCGTTGATGAAGCCGGACTGGAGGCGGTCGGGCTCGCCGTCGGTGCGGATGTCGGGCACCCGGGTGAACAGCTCGCGGAGCATCAGGGTGATCTCGCGGCGGGCGAGGTTCGCGCCGAGGCAGTAGTGCGGGCCGGGGCCGCCGAACGCGATGTGCGGGTTGGGCGAGCGGGTGATGTCGAAGACGTCAGGGTCGGTGAAGACCGTCTCGTCCCGGTTCGCCGACGGATAGTACAGGGACACCCGGTCGCCGGCCTTGAACTGGTGGCCGTTCAGCTCGTAGTCGCGGGTGACGTTGCGGCGCATGAAGATGACGGGGCTCGCGTAGCGGATGATCTCGTCCACGGCGCCCCCGATGCGGCCGTCGAAGTCCTCCAGCAGGAGCGCGCGCTGGTCGGGGTTGTCGGTGAAGAGCTTGAGCGCGTGCGCGATGGCGTTGCGGGTGGTCTCGTTGCCCGCGACGACGAGGAGCAGGAAGAACGCGCCGAACTCCTGCGGCGTGAGGGATTCCCCATCGACGTTGGCGTTGACCAGAGCCGAGGTGAGGTCGCCGGTCGGGTTCTTGATCCGCTCGCGGCCGAGGCGGGAGGCGAGCCGGTGCAGCCGGTACCCGGCGAGCGACATGGTGCCGAGGGTGCGCAGCATCCCGAAGGTGCCCATCTTGGCGGTGCCGGAGCTGTAGTCGATCTCCGCGCCGACGTACTCCGGGTCGGTGTAGCCGACGGTGATGTTCGTCAGCTTCACGACCTGCGGGTAGTACTTCGGCGGAATGCCGAGCATGTCGCAGATGACCTCGGTGGGAAGGCGCACCGCGACCTTGGCCACGAAGTCGCCGGGGCCGGATTCGATCAGCTCGTCGACGATCCGGGTGGCGCGGCCGGCGATGTCGTCCTCGAACTTGGAGATCATCTTCGGGCTGAAGGCGCGGGAGACGACGCGGCGGATCTTGCCGTGCCGCGGGTCGTCTATGTCGATCATCGACTTGAAGTAGCGCTCGACGATCCGCGGCAGGTCGGTCGGGCTGGTCGCGCTCGGCTCGCTGCTGAACACCTCGGAGTTGCGGCTGGCCTCGGCCACGTCCGCGTGCCTGACGAGCGCGTAGGTGCCGGGGCTCTGCCCGACGATAGGCATCTTCGGGAGGGTGAAGAAGCGCGGCCCGGGGGCGGACCGCAGGACCCGGAAGGCCTCCGCGCGTTCGTCCAGGGGGAGCTTCCAGAACCTCAGGTCTGCGAGGTTGATGTCCTCGACGGCCAGTCTTCCCGCAGCGTTGTCCGTGGTCACCGGCGACCGCCCTCCTCGACGCACACACCAGATCGTTCCAACTTCTGGTGATGGGGCACACCAGAAATTCTGGTGTCAACGATGACCAGAATTTCGAGGGGCGTCAAGGGGTACGGCAGAATCGGATCCGTGACAGCCCAGCGACGCCCGCGCCCCTATCGGGGGGTCCCCGCCGAGGAGCGCCGCGCCCAGCGCCGCGCGGCGCTGATGGAGGCAGGGCTTGAGCTGCTCGGCACCCAGGGCTGGGCCGCCACGACCGTCCGCGGCGTGTGCTCGCTCGCGGGCCTGAACGACAGGTACTTCTACGAGAACTTCGCCGACCGCGACGCGCTGCTGCTGGCCATCGTCGACGAGCAGGCCGCGCTCGGCACCGCGCGGATCCTGGAGGCCGCAGAGAGGTCCGACCAGCGGCTCCCCGACCTCGCCCGCGCCTCGGTGACCGCGACGATCGACTTCCTCACCTCCGACCCGCGCCTCGCCCGCGTCCTCGGCCACGAGTTCCCCGCGCACCCGCTGCTCCAGCAACGCCGAAGCGAGATCATCGGCAACCTCGCGAAGCTGTTCACCGGCCGGACCGCGGCGCTGCTGGGCGAGTCGCCCCTGTCCGACACCGACCTGGCGCTCACCGCGTTCACCCTGACGTCCGGCCTGTGGGACCTCATCGCGGCCTGGCTGCGCGGCGACGTCCCCATCGGACGCGACCATCTCGTCGACTACACCGTCGCGCTCCTGCTCACCACGACGGACCTCGCCGCGCCCCTGCACAGGCGGCTCAGGTGACGGACGGCGCCGCACGCCGTGCGCGCCTCGCCCGTCCGACGAGGTGGGAGGCGGCCACGCCCAGGCAGCCGAGGAGAACCGACAGAAGGACGGCCGTCCGGTAGGGGTCCAGTACGCCTATCGCCCACAGCGCGATAGGCAGGAGCGCAAGGAGGCCCGATATCAGTGCGACGGGAGCCACCGCCAAGGCACGTCGTCTGTCGGAGCCGTTGAAGACCGCCAGGCAGAGCAGAACGAGACCCGCGAGCATGAGCGCCCACGTCACAGGCGCCGACAGCAGGACCGTGATGCCCTGGGCGTGGAGCGTCGAGCCGAGGGCCGCGCCCAGGACGGCGCAGAGGACGCCCCACAGCAGCGTGGCGCTCATCGGCAGTCCCACCCCGAGCGACAGGGCGAGGACCATGAGGCCGACGCAGAACAGGCGGAAGCCGTAGGCGTTCCCGTCATCGAGGCTCGGAGCCGTCCACACGACCTGGGCGGGCCCTTCCGCACTCGTTGAGGAGGCGAAGCCCAGCCTGTGCCAGACGCCTCCCAGATCCTTGAAGGCGAGGCCGTCTCCCCTGTTGGCGACCGCCACGACGTGGCCGCCCTCGATCTCCTGTACCGCGATCGCGCTGCTCGCGACCAGCGGGTCCAGTCCTCTGTCCTCGGCCTGGCGGCGCAGGAACTCCGTCCTGCCCTCGGGGACCTCCCAGGCCGTCCGCCATACCCGTCCGTCCTGGGTCTCCTCCACCGCGAGCCTTCCGGGGACGATCCTGTAGCAGTGGCTCGGCCGAGAAGGCAGGCACGCGCTGGTCGCGCCGCCGGGAGCGGGGGTGAGGCTCGGGCTCGGGCGCGCGCTTGGGCTCGGGCTCTGTGTCGGCGGTGAAGGCTCCGGTTCCTCCCTCTGCCACCAGGTCCGCCCTCCATCACCCGAGTAGGTCTCCCGAGCGAGGCCCTCGACGTGGATGCGCCCGTCGGCGACCCGGACATCGGCGACCGTACGGGGCTCGACCTGCGACGTCGCCGCCGTCGCGACGACGGCCAAGGGGACCGCGACCAGGATCCGGACCAGCCGGACCCAGCGCGCTCCCACACCGCTGTCCCGGCTCCTCAGGTGAACGGCCCAGCTCAGGCCGAGGGCGGGCAGCGCGAAGAGATCGGTCGGATCGGCGAGGACCGCCGACGGCCCGGCAGCGGCCGTCCACAGGGCCGAAGCCGCGTCCGCGCCTACGGGGGTCGCCTTCACCAGGGCGAAGCCGACGCCCGTGACGGCGACGGACCAGGCGGCCGCCCGTCTCCCGGCCCATCCGAACACCGCGAAGGCCAGGGCCAGAAGGGCGGGCGCGAACACGAGGCCCGCCACGTCGCTCAGCTTGCCCGTCAGCAGGCCGGGGAAGGCGGGTTTCAGCTGGTGGTCGTTGACCGCGAGGACGATCACGGCGCCCACCGTCACAGGGTGTCCCGCCCAAGCCAGGGCGGATCCTTGGGCCGGTGAAGGCCCGGTGGACGGTGCCTGCAGGCGCGAGGGGGGCATGTGCGCCGACCCTACGTGGGCGCGCGGAAACCCGGAAGGGTCCTGCTCAGCCTCCGCCGACGGGCTTCACACCGAAGGCCAGCGCGCAGCCCCCGGCCCGTGAGCCGCGAGGGTGTCTCCGGGGTTGCTCAGCGCGCAGGAGCCGAGGCTGAGGCAGCCGCATCCGATGCAGTCGTCAAGGGTGTCGCGCAGAGCCTGAAGGGCGGCTATCCGGGCGTCCAGACGGTCCCGCCATGACGCGGACAGGCGCGTCCAGTCGTCCCGGGTGGGCGTGCGGCCGGACGGAAGGGAGTCCAGCGCCTCCCGGATGTCCGTCAGCGAGACGCCCAAGCGCTGGGAGGTGCGGATGAAGGCGAGCCGCCTCAGGGTGCTGCGGCGATAGCGGCGCTGGTTGCCCGAAGTGCGCTCGGCGGTGATCAGCCCCTCGCGCTCGTAGAAGTGCAGGGCGGAGACCGGGACTCCGCTGCGCCGGGACGCCTCCCCGACCGTCAGCAGGCCGGTCTGCGGCGTGCTCTCGTCCACTTTCGGGCCTCCGTCACGCGCTTGACCTCAACAATGGTTCAAGTTCTACCGTCACCGCATGAGCATCTTCAAGCAGGCGCAAGAACGCCCTGAACGAACAGGACGCCCGGAACGGACGGAACGGGCGAGTGTCCTCGGTGGCGGGTTCCTGTGGGTGACGCTCGGATCGTGTGCTCTGGTCTTCCTCACCGCGTTCGAGAGCATCGCGGTCACCGCGGTGATGCCCGCGGTGAGCGCCGACCTCGACGGGGCCCGCTGGTACGCGCTCGCGTTCGCCGGGCCCCTCGCGACCGGGGTGATCGGCATGGTCGCCGCGGGACTGTGGGCCGACCGGCGCGGCCCGATAGCGCCGCTTTACACCTCGGTCGCCTTGTTCGGGGCGGGCCTGGTGCTCTGCGGGCTGTCCCCGACCATGGAGGTGCTCGTCGCCGGGCGGCTCTTCCAGGGCCTGGGCGGCGGGGCGATCACCGTCGCCCTGTACGTGGTCGTGGGCCGGATCTACCCGGAGACGCTCCAGCCCGTCCTCTTCGGCGCGTTCGCCTCGTGCTGGATCCTTCCCGCGCTGATCGGCCCTGCGGTCGCGGGGGGCGTCGCGGCGCTGCTCGGCTGGCAGTGGGTGTTCCTCGGCGTCGTCGGCCTGGTCGCGGTCGCGATGCTCATGGTCGTGCCGGCACTGCGCGACGCCGGCCCTCAGTCGGCCGAGGAGCGCGCGGACCGCGGATTCGCGCTGCTCGGGTGGGCCGCGCTCGCCGCGGCGGCCGTGCTGGTCCTGAACCTCGCCGGCGGCCTGCCCAAGATCGGCGCGCTCCTTTCCGCCGTCGCGGTGGCGGTCGCGCTGGCCGCCGTGCGGCCGACGCTGCCGGGCGGCACGCTCACCGCCCGGCGCGGCCTGCCGAGCGCGATCCTCGTCCGCGGGCTGGTGTCCGCGGCCTTCTTCGGCGGGGACGTCTACCTGCCCTACCTGCTCACTGAGAACTACGGCTTCGCTCCCGCCCTCGCGGGACTCACCCTTACCGTCGGCGGCCTGGCCTGGGCCGGAGCATCGGCCGTCCAGGGCCGCTCGGGCGGCCGGGTGGCGCACCTCGCCTGGATCCGGATCGGGTCGGCGCTCGTCCTGGCGTCGCTCCTCGGAGTCCTCGCCGCCGCCGCGTTGGCGCTGCCCGCGGCCGTCGCGATCACCGCCTGGGGTGTCGGCGGAGCGGGGATGGGCCTCATGTACCCGCGGCTGAGCACCCTGACGCTCAGCCTCTCCGCCCCCGCCGAGCGCGGCTTCAACTCCTCGGCGCTCGCCATCGTCGACTCCCTGGGCGGGGCGCTCGCCCTGGCCGTGGGCGGACTCATCTTCGCCGCCGCCTACGGCGGCTTCACCGGGGTCTTCGCTCTGGGCGCGGCCCTCGGCCTCGCCGCCGTCGTCCTCGCCCCGAGGGCGGCCCCATCCGCCGGACAGCCGGCATCTGACAACGCACCCATGGAGGTTGCAGCGTGAAAGCGATCGTGCAGCGGGAGTTCGGGCCCGCAGAGGTCCTGGTGCTGGAGGAGGCCGATCGGCCTGCGCCCGGCCCAGGGCAGGTCCTGGTGAGAGTGGGCGCGGCGGGCGTCCACGCCGTCGACACCAACATCCGCGAAGGCCAGGGGCCGCCCACGCTGCCCAAGCCCTCACTGCCGATGACGCCCGGCCGCGAGGTCGCCGGAACGGTCGAGGCCGTCGGCGCGGACGTCCCGGGCACGTGGACGGGCAAGCGCGTCGTCGCCCACGTCGGGGCCTTGAGCGGCGGCTACGCCGAATACGCGCTCGCTCCCGCCGCCTCCCTGCACGAGTTGCCTGAATCGGTCTCCTACGCCGCGGCGGTGGCCGCCATAGGCACCGGCCGCACTGCGCAACTCGTCCGCCGCTCGGTGGCTTCCGGGCCCGGGGACGTCGTCATCGTGACGGGCGCGTCGGGAGGCTTGGGCAACCAGCTCGCCTACCTCGCCCTCGCGGCGGGATCCCAGGTCGTCGCCCTCTACGGCGGAGAGTCCAAGCGCGAAGCCGTCGCCGGGATCGTCGGCCGGGACGGGAGCCGCCCTGAGGCCGTCGACACCTCTGCCGAAGACTGGACGGCAAGACTCACGGACGCGGTCGGCGCGAAAGGCGCGGCGGTCGTCTACGACGGAGTGGGCGGGCCCGTCGCGCGCGCGTGCCTTGAGGCACTCGCGCGCGGCGGTCGCCACATCATCTACGGATGGTCCAGCGGCTCCCCTGTCGAGGCCACCACCCAGGACATCGTCGACCGGGCGCTGAGCGTCACCGGCGCGCTCGGCGTACCCATCCCGGACCTGCGCGCGCTTGAGACGCTCGCCTTGGACGCGGTGGGCCGGGGTGACGTCGTCCCCCTCGTGAGCGCGTTCCCGCTGGCCGAGGCGGCCGCGGCGCACACCGCCATCGAGACCAGGGCCTCGCGCGGCAAGGTCGTCCTCGTCCCGGCCTGATCCGCCGTCCGCGTCACCAGCCGCGCGACCTCCTCCTCGCGCTCGGCCGGTGCCGGAAGGTCCCCCAGCCCAGCCCCTGCCCGCCTTCCTCGGGCGGGGGCTCCGGCGCTTCCGCCTCCTCCGCCTCGAACGCCGCCTCGAACTCCGACACGGCATCCGTCATGTGTTCCTCCGGCACCGCGGCCCTCCTCCGCTCGCAACCGACGGGCACGACCAGGCAGGACCTACCCGTGTCGCCGCCCTTCTCCCATCGGAACCCGGCGCACCCTTCCGCGCCAGACCCGGCAGCGGGCCTCATCGGGCCAGCCAACGGGAGCTGATCCACATCTTGAGCGCGCGCGCTCTCTTAGGCGGTGAGCGAAACGGAGGCACCGACGGATCGGGCAGCGGATGACGCTTCGAAGGAGTCCGTGCGCAACGGGATCCGCTGTGCTCGGTCGTCCACACGGTGGCCGGCTTTTGTGGCCGGCATCGAGGGCGTGCTCCAGGAGACATGGCTTGGGCGGGCCGAGCGGAGGCCCGAAACGCGGTCGCCTACCCGACGCGCACCGCGGTGGACGCCGCCCTAGCCCGGCGGCGTGGAGGCCTTTCGACGGGCGGGGCCGTCATGGCCGCGGCACCACGGCGAGCCCGCTGCCGGTGAACCCGAGCGACTTCAGCGTCAGCCGCGTCACTCCGCGGGTGGTGATCCGGCCCTTGGAGTTGCGCAGGATGTAGGCGCGGCCCGCGCGCTCTCCGGGCGATCCCACCACCAGCTCCGGCTTTCGGTCGCCCGACAGGTTCAGCAAGGAGACGACTTCGCCGAAGCCCGGCCACCTTTGCGGGCCTGCGCCGACGCTCTTGCGCGTGAACATCTGCGCGCCCTGGGTGGTGAGACCCTTCCGGGCTCCGTACAGCACGCGGACCTGGCCGCTCAGACGATCGCCGATGACGACGTCGTCACGGCCGTCCCCGTTGATGTCGCCCTTGGCGAAGAAGCTGTTGGAACCCCACGCGCCGCCGGGCACACCCGGCGTCGAGCCCTTCAGAAGCTGCGGCTTCTTGAAGCCCGTGGCACGGCGCAGGCTGACGCGCAGGGTGCCGCGGACCCTTGTCAGCAGATCCTCCCGGCCGTCCCCGTTGACGTCGGCGGCGAGCGTCAGACGGTTCTGGGCCAACTCCGTCAAGGCGACGGGAGCGGTCGGCCCGTCGGGAGAGCCCGCGAAGAGCGCGGGGGTCCAGCGCCCGAAGGAGGTCAGGACGATGTCGTCGATGCCGTCCCCCGTGAAGTCGGCGATCTCCGGCTGGACCGCACGGTGGTCGACGCGAACGACGGCGGGAGCCTGCCCCGGAGCCGCACCGCGGAAGACGCCGAACCCGGAGCCGTAGAAGAAGACGAGGTCGGGGCGGCCGTCGCCGTCGACGTCACCCGAATCGAGCTGTGAAGCACCCGACCATTCGGCCAGGAGCAGGTCCGCGTCTTCGGCCAGGCCCTTGCGCGAGCCGTGGTGGACGCGGATGCCGTCCGCGGCCGGATCGGTGACGGCGAGGTCGGCGTAGCCGTCGGTGTCGAAGTCCGCGGAGGCGACAGTGGGGAGGGCGATGCCCCGGAGGACCTGCGTGCGCCCGGTCTTGGCGTACCGGATGACCACCGGCCGCGGCGGACCCCCGGTCTTGGCCTCCGGGCCGAGCAGCACGAGGTCCGGGCTGCCGTTTCCGTCGAAGTCATAAGGGGCCGCAAGGGACGCGGCGGAGGCCGGCGCGGGGAGGGCGGTGAGGAGGGCCGCGGTGGTCGTGACCGCCACGACGAGGGAAGCAGGACGCATCGAACCGTCCGTTCGGGAGCGGATCAGAAACAGGGTGTCCCTTGTGACGCCCGCACCGCACCATCAGTTCGTACAAAACCGACAATCCGGGCGGTCTGGAAATCAGCGCCCGCCGACGGGATCCGTTCAAGGAAAATCTGCCGTCGGCAGAGAAGGCTTTCCGCGCATATTCACACGCCCTATCGTCGAAATCGAAGCACCGTCTCGATCATTTCTGCGACAGGGAGCGAAACCATGGGGGAAAGCACTGGCGAAATCGTCGGGGGCCTCGACGACCAGCTCGCCGCAAGACTGCTCTACCAGCGCATAGTCGTACTGGGCGCCGAGGTGGAGGACCGGATCGCCAACCGGATCTGCGCGCAGCTCCTGCTGCTCTCGGCGGAGGATCCGCGCCGCGGAATCAGCCTCTACATCAATTCTCCCGGCGGCTCCGTCAGCGCCGGACTCGCCATTTACGACACCATGCGGCTCATCCCCAACGAGGTGAGCACGCTGGCGCTCGGCCTCGCCGGGAGCATGGGGCAGTTCCTGCTCAGCTCCGGCGCCCCCGGCAAGCGCTACTGCCTGCCGCACGCCCAGATCCTCATGCACCAGGGATCGGCGGGCTTCGGCGGGACCGCGGCCGACGTGGAGATCTACGCGGCCCACCTCGAACGCGTGGGCTCCCTCCTCACCCGGATCACCGCCGAGCAGACCGGCCGGCCGTACGAGACCGTGGAGCGCGACAGCGAACGCGACCGCTGGTTCACCGCCGAGGAAGCGCGCGCCTACGGGCTCGTCGACCACGTGGTGGAGCACATGGACGACATCCGCCCCGCACCCCTCACCTACCGAACGGGCCTGTGACGATGAGCCAGTACACGATCCCGACCGTCGTCGAGCGGACCCCGCGCGGCGAACGGGCCTTCGACATCTACTCGCGGCTGCTGTCCGACCGGATCGTCTTCCTCGGCACCGAGATCGACGACGGCGTCGCCAACGTGGTGATGGCGCAGCTCCTGCACCTGGAGTCCGAGAGCCCCGACACCGAGATCGGGCTCTACATCAACTCCCCCGGCGGCTCCTTCAGCGCGCTCACCGCGATCTACGACACGATGCAGTTCGTCCGCCCCGACGTCGCGACCTTCTGCATGGGCCAGGCCTCGTCCGCGGCGGCCGTCCTCCTCGCCGCAGGGGCGCCGGGCAAGCGCGCGGTGCTCAAGCACTCCAAGGTGATGCTGCACCAGCCGTCGAGCCAGTCGCGCGGCACGCTCCCGGACCTCGCCGTCCAGGCGCGGGAGGTCGCGCGGGTGCGCACGGAGATGGACGAGATCCTCGCCAGGCACACCGGGCATCCCGCCGCGAAGATCCGCAGCGACACCGACCGCAGCGTCACCTTCGACGCCGCCGAGGCCGTCGCCTACGGCCTCGCGGACGTCGTCATCTCCAGGCGCGACGACATGCCGGTTTGAGCGCGCTGGGCGGCCGGCGCCCTGCCGGCCGCCCAGCGGCTCAGGCGGCCAGGCAGAAGACGTCCCCGTGCCCTGCCGGACGGGCGGGGCGGGCCAGGGCGACGGGGGCTCGGAAGGCGATCATGCCGCGTCCCACCTCCGTGAGGACCTCGCCCAGGTCGACGCTGAGCGCCTCACAGACGGAGGCCAGGACCTCCGAGGATGCCTCCTTGCGACCGCGTTCGACCTCCGAGAGGTAGGGCATGGAGATGCGCGCGTGGCGGGCCACGTCGGCGAGCGTCCTGCCCTGCTCGCGGCGGAGGCGGCGCAGCTCCCCGCCGAGTAGGTCGCGCAGCAGCGGCCGCGCGGCGATCTCTTCGTCCAGCCCGTCCCGCACCTGTTCCGGCATCGCTGCCCCTCCCTCACGCCTCGGCGGCCCGCTCCGCGAACGGGCTCACCGGTCCTTCCTAACCCGGGACCGGCGGCGCGGGAAGCCTGTTTCGCATCTGGCGAAGCGGCGCGGGCACGCTCGCCGGGAGGGTTCCGCCGGATTCCCGGGCTGGCGACGTCCGCGGGTGATCATCCTGTGGCGAGCCGCGCCGCCGTCGGAAAGAGCTGTGACCGAGGGGATGCGGCGGTTATCCACAGGCGCGTGCGACGCTCTGTGACGATCCGTGCTTGAGTTGTGGCATGGACGAGAACACGCTGAAGACCGTCGAACTGAACAACGGTGTCGCCATGCCCCGGCAGGGCTTCGGGGTGTGGCAGGTCGGCGACGACGAGGCCGTCACCGCCGTCGGCCTCGCCCTCGACGCCGGATACCGCAGCATCGACACGGCCTCCGCCTACGGCAACGAACGGGGCGTCGGACGGGCGGTGCGCGAGTCGGACCTGCCCCGGGAGGACGTGTTCGTGACGACCAAGCTGTGGAACGCCGACCACGGCCACGACGCGGCGCTCAAGGCGTTCGACGCGAGCCTGGAGAAGCTCGGCACCGAGTACGTCGACCTCTACCTCATCCACTGGCCCATGCCGGCGCGTGACGATTACGTCGACACCTGGCGCGCGCTGGAGCGAATCGCCGGGGAGGGCAGGGCCCGGGCGGTGGGCGTCTCGAACTTCGCGATGCCGCACCTGGAGCGGCTCGCCGAGGAGACCGGGCTGGTCCCCGCCGTCAACCAGATCGAACTGCACCCGTACTTCCCACAGACCGAACTGCGCGCCTACCACGCAGAGCACGGCATCGCCACGGAGGCCTGGAGCCCGCTCGGACAGGGCCGCGGCCTCCTCGACGACCCCGTCCTCGGCCGCATCGCCGCCGCCCACGACCGCTCCCCCGCCCAGATCGTCCTGCGCTGGCACCTTCAGAACGGCGACATCGCCATCCCCAAGTCCGTCACCCCGTCCCGCATCAAGGAGAACCACGCCCTGGCCGACTTCACCCTCACCTCCGAGGACATGACCGCCATCAACGCCCTGAACCGAAACGAGCGCTACGGCCCAGACCCCCTCCGCTTCAACGCCACCTGACCACAGCCCGAACCGGCCTCTCCCGACCTGCGTCCCCGCACGACGCGAGCCGCCGCGCGGGAACGTCGTCGGCCGGTGGTCGGCGGCAAGAAGCAGGGGCGAGTGCGGGGTTCTCGCCATGGGCGAGGTGTATGGCTGTGAGTCCCACGGGCCGCCGACCTCGCCCCGCGCGGGGATCAGCCCGAAGGTCCACTGGGTCGGCCTCCTTAGACCCCATGCCTCGGCCCAGCGCCGCCCCCGAACCACAGGCCACGAGGCCCTCGCACAATCACGTCGGCCGGGCAACGGCCCAGTAAGCGATCGCCACCGCAACACCCGCTCCGGCACCCCCCTTCGGCGCACAGCGCACTCACGCCACGCGAGGGTCACCGAAGCAGAAGGGCGTGCCGGACCGTTGCAGGCTTCACTGCCGACCGGACCGCGTAGACCGACCGGATCACGTCTTTGGACTGATCGCGCGTTCCGGCTGTGTCACGTCTCCGGGCTCGGGCACGTGTTCCGGCAGGTCCCGTGTTCCGGCTGGGAGCGTCTCCGGCTGAATCGCGTGTTAGGGCTGGATCGCGCGTTCCGGCTGGCTCGCGTCGCTGGGCTCGGGCATGTGTTCCGGCTGGCGGCGTCTTCCGGCCAAATCACGTCTTACGACTGGGCCACGTGCTCCGGCTGAATCGCGTCTTCGGGCTGAACCGCGTGCTCCGACTGGGCCACGTGTTCCGGCTAGGGCACCTGCTCCGGCTGGGGGGTGTCTTCGGGCAGGGGCGCGTCTTTGGGCTAGGGCACGTGCTGCGGCTGGAGGGCTTCTTGGGCTGGGGCATGTGTTTCGGCTGGAGGGCGTCTTTGGGGCGGGGGGTGGGTGCGGGGGCGGGGTGGGGCCGCCCCCGCGGGGTGATCAGGAGTCGCCGGTGACGGTGACGTGGGGGTCGGCGGCGTCGCCGGTGGACCAGACGTAGTCGGCCGCGGCGTCGTCGCCGAACTCGGCGAGCAGGAACTTCGCCGCCCAGCGGGCTGCGATCTCGATGCTCTGGGCCTGGGTGAGGGACTGGCCGGCGACCTCGGGGTCGGCGCCGGCGGGGTTCTGGACGTCGGTGATGCCGTAGTGGTTGGCGCCGGAGATCCGGACGATCTGCTTGGGGTCTTCCTGGAGGCGGCCGTAGGTCTCCTCGGCGTCGGCGGGGAGCGCGACGCCGTCCTGGAGGCCCTGGACGAGCTGGACCGGGATCTCGTTGTCCACGTCGGAGAACGTGCCGGTGAGGAACGACTTGTTGTTCGTGCCGAACAGCGAAGCGGCCTTCACCTCCGACGGCCGGGAGTAGACCAGCCCGGTGCAGAAGGGGAAGACGCACTTGCTCTCGGCGACGGACAGGCCCGCGGCCCCGCCGAAGGAGTGGCCGAGCAGCGCGATCCGGCTGAGCCGGAACCGGTTGAGCAGCGGCGAGGCGGACCTGTCGTCCTCGTCGCCCATCCAGTCGGCGGTGGCCGCCGCCTGCGACTGTTCCGGGTAGAAGTCGTTGTCGAAGAAGAGGAGACGCTTGTGGTCCGGAACCACGACGATGAATCCGTAGGCGGCGACCGCCTCGGCGTAGTCGGAGTAGAACCCTCGCCCGACCTGCGCGCCCTGGAGCATCAGCGCGACGGGCAGCCTTCCGGAGATCTTGGTCGGGTAGTAGACGTCGGCGGTGTCCCCGCCGACGGTCGTCACGTACGTGGCGACGGCGGGCACCGCCTGGGCGGACGCTGCGGGCGCCCCTGCCAGCGCGGCGCCCAGCAGGACGGGGATGACGGCTCGGGCCACACGACGAAGCCCCATGGGGCCTCCTTTTCGTATTGGAACGTCGTTTCCCTTACACAGACAAAGTTCCGCTAGTGGATACACATTCGTCAACCCCCGGCGCCCCGGACCGCCACTTCCGGCCATCGCGCCCCCGGAGTGGCGACCCGGACCCGCCGCGGCGACGGTTCCTCGACGGGCTCGGCGAGGGCGCCCACCACCTCGGTTTCGAGGCCCCCGATCTCGCGGGGGCCGACCGCGGGGCCGAGCGCGACGCCCGCGGGAAGGGACTCGGCGTGATCTCCCGCGCGCTGCGCGTAGACGGCAGCGGCTTCTGCCACCTCGACACCCGTGCCGGAGCCGACGGGCCCGGTCGTCCTGGAACCGCGCCGCACCCAGGCGTGAGAGCACCGCTTCGGAGCCCCGTCCCGGCAGAGGGCGCGTGGGCGGGGGTTCCGGGCGGACCTTGATCGCAGTAGCGTGGCGGCGGACCGTTGCGCGGGAGAGGAGGTGAGTCGCATCAGCGGTGTTCGTCGATGCGGGCACTCCCCCTCGGGGCGCGCGAAAGCGCTCGCGTAGAACGGGTGGGGAGTGCCCCGGGAAGCAGCCGGAAGGTTACCCATGTCGTTGGTGTCGAATGTTGTACTGATGGACGCGATCACCGCCTCGCTGCGGCAGGCAGGGTGCGTGTTCGCCGAGGACGAGGCCGCGGTGCTGGCCTCGTCCGCGAGGTCCGCGCAGGAGTTGCGGGCCATGGCCGCGCGGCGGGCGGCCGGGACTCCCCTTGAGCACGTCGTGGGGTGGGCGGAGTTCGCCGGGCTGCGGATCGCCGTCGCACCGGGGGTGTTCGTCCCGCGCAGGCGCACGGAGTTCCTCGTCGCCGAGGCGGCCCGGCTGACGCCCGACCACGCGGTGGTCGTCGACCTGTGCTGCGGCTCCGGGGCGCTCGGCGCCGCACTGCACGTCGCGCGTGAGGGAGTCGAACTGCACGCGGCGGACATCGACCCCGCGGCGGTGGCCTGCGCGCGCGGAAACGTCCGCGGCGCCGTCTACCAGGGCGACCTCTTCGACCCGCTGCCCTCGCGCCTGCGGGGCCGGGTGGACGTGCTGCTCGCGAACGTGCCCTATGTCCCGTCCGAGGAGATCCCGCTGCTTCCGTCCGAGGCCCGCGATCACGAGGCGCGCGCCGCCCTGGACGGCGGGTCCGACGGCCTCGACGTGCTGCGCCGCGTCGCCGCCGAGGCTCCAGGCTGGCTCGCCCCGCGCGCAAGTCTGCTGGTCGAGACGGGCGGCCACCAGGTCGCCGCCGCCGTCGCGGCCTTCACCCGCCACGGGCTGGCCGTCCGCATCGCCTCGGACGACGACTACGACGCGACGGTCCTCATCGCCTCGCTTTCCTGATTCCGCCCGGAACCCCGGCGGGCCGCAGGACGCCGGGGTTCCGCCACGGGTTACCGACGTGTCGGGCAGTCCACACCATGCTTGGAGAAACAGAGCTATATGGTGCGATGCGGAGTAGCTGGGTCTGAGTTCTGGAGGGGAAGATTTCCGCCGCGCGTCTGGCCGCCTGCCTCACCGTCGTGCTGTTCGCGCTCAACGGGTGCTCCGATGGCGTGGCGCCGCCGGAGGACGGGATTCCCGGACTCGGGGCGGTCTCGGTCATCACCAAGGACGAGGAGATCCGGCTGCCGCTCGACTACTTCTCGCCCAGCACCGAGGAGAACGACGACATCGTCCTCGCCGAGGAGTACCTGGGGCGCAAGTGCATGGAAGGGTTCGGGCTCACCTACCCGGTGAAGCCGCAGCGCCAGCCCGGCTACTCGATCATCGCCCACCCCGGAATGTTCGGTCTCATCGACCCTGACCAGGTGAAGTTCGGGTACGGCCCGGTGCTCTCGCCGAACGGCTGGGACGAGCCGACGGCGCCCGTGCAGAACCGTCCGGCCACCGCGGACGAGGACGACGTGTGGCTGGGCAAGGTCAACGAGTACGACGGCAAGGCTGTCCCGCAAGGAGGCTGCCTTATGGAAGGGCGCAGGCAGCTCGGCGGTACGGCCGATCTGTTCTGGCCCAAGGAAGAGCTCCAGGCCAAGGCCGTGAAGCTCGCCGACAAGGATCCGCGCACTGCCGAAGTCACGCAGGCATGGTCGGACTGCATGCGGGACGCCGGCTACTCCTACGCGTCGCCGGGCGAGGCCGCCTCCGACGCGCGGTGGCTGGTGCCCGGGCCGCCGAGCCCGGCGGAGGTGTCGGCGGCGGCGGCGGACGTCGGCTGCAAGACGCAGGTGAACTACGCGGGGATGCGCACGGCGATCCTCACCGCCTACGAGATGCGCCTCGTCCGCGAGCACAGGGCCCGGCTGACGACGCACAAGCTGGAGCTGTCGCTGCGGCTGAACAACGCCGAGAACCTGCTCGGCCGCACCGACGTCGACGAGTTCTGAGCACCGCCCTTGCCCGGCGCACCGACTCGCCGCCAACGCTTACGCGAGGTCGAGTCGCCGCCCCTTCGGCGATGCGCCGAACCTCACCTCCGGTCCTCCTCCGCGACGGAGCATCCGCCCCGTCCGGCAAAGCGAAGATCACCCAGGACCGGCCCGACCACACCGAAACAGTTCACTCGGGAACCATGGGATGTTCTCGGGCGTCCGACGGGGGCGGCGGGATCTTTCGGGGGACAATGCCCGGAGGCGGCCGGGGTTCGCCCTGAGCGCGGGACACGAGAAGGCGGAGTGATGATCGACGGAGTGCGGTACCTCGGGCGCGGCATCGGTTGGGTGGCCAGGAGGCCGGCCCAGTGGGTGTTCGGGCTGATCCCCGCGATCCTCACGCTCGTGCTGTTCGGGTGGCTGCTGGTGTGGTTCGGGTTCAAGGCCGACGACCTCGCCGAGTGGCTCACCCCGTTCGCCGACGACTGGGCGAAGGGGGCGCGCGATTCCGTCCGGATCCTGGCGGGGGTCGCGCTCTTCGCCGGCGGCGCGTTCGTCTCGCTCCTTCTCTTCACCGCGGTCACCCTGATGATCGGCGCCCCGTTCTACGAGGAACTCTCGCTACGCGTCGAGCGTTCCCTGGGTGGGCATGTGCCGGAGTCCGACGAGCCGCTCTGGCGGAGCGTCGCGCGCGGCGCGAAGGACGCGCTCATCCTCGGCGTCATCGCGCTGGGGCTCGGTGTCGTGTTCTTCGCGCTCGGGTTCGTGCCGGTGATCGGGCAGACGGTCGTCCCGGTGGTCGCGCTGGTCGTCTCGGGGTACTTCCTCGCGGGCGAGCTCACCGGCATCGCGATGGACCGTCGCGGGCTGCACCGCAAGGCGCGGTTCGCGGTGCTGCGCTCGGTGCGCGGCCGCACGCTCGGCTTCGGCACGGCGACGGCGGTGGTGTTCCTCATCCCGCTCGGCGCGGTGCTGTTCATGCCGGGGGCGGTGGCCGGCGCCACGCTGATGGCCCGGGACGTCTGCGACCGCGACACATCAACGGGCTTCAAGGTTGCATGAACGAACGATGATTATCCGGAACTTTTCGCCATATTTTTCCGGTCTCCGGTAGCGTGCTCCGGGCAGGAGCGGTCGACCCCGAGGTGAGGGATGCAGGACGGACAGCGTGACAACGCGATGAGAAAGGCGCTCCGGCGCAGGGGAGCACACCTGCTGGAGGCCGTGAGGCCTCCGGGCGTGGCGCTCAAGCGGAAGGCGCCACTGCCCGACCGGTCCGCCTCGCGTCTTGTCGACTCTCCTGTCTTCCTTCTCTCCTCGGTACGGTCGGGGTCGACCCTCCTGCGCGTGCTGCTGAACAGCCACTCGCGCATCCGCGCCCCGCACGAACTGCACCTGCGCACCCTCAAGGTGGAGCCGAGCCGCGAGTTCTCCGAGGACGTCATGGACGCGCTCGGGCTCGACCGCGCCGAGCTCGAACACCTGCTGTGGGACCGGATCCTGCACTTCGAGCTGGTGTCCACGGGCAAGGACGTGATCGTCGACAAGACGCCGGGCAACGCCCTGATCTGGCAGCGGATCTCCGCGGCCTGGCCGAACGCCCGCTACATCTTCCTCCTGCGCCACCCCGCGTCCGTGGTGGAGTCGGTGCTGAACCGCCGCAAGAACGCCGACCACGACGCGGTCGTCAAGGAGGTCCTCGCGTACGTCACCGGCGTCGAGGAGGCCCGGCGGATGCTCGACGGCGTCACGGTGAAGTACGAGGACCTCACGGCCGACCCGACGGGCGAGACCCAGCGGATCTGCGCCTACCTGGGCCTGCCCTGGGAGGAGTCGATGCTGGACTACGGCGCGCAGGACCACGGCCCGATCCGTCCGGTCTTCGGCGACTGGAGCAAGAACATCAAGTCGGGCAGGGTCCAGCCGGCCCGGCCGCTGCCGCGCGAGGAGGACGTGCCCGCCGAGCTGCGGGACATCTCCCGCGCCTGGGGCTACCTGTCCTGAGCGCCGCGCAGCCGCGCCGCTTTCAGCGACATGTGCAGCAGCAGCCTGTCGGCCCCTGAGTCCAGGTCGAGGCCGGTGAGGGCGGTCACCCTGCCCAGCCGGTAGTAGAGCGTCTGCCGGTGGATCGTGAGGGACGCCGCCGTGCGCTGGGCGTTGCCCGCCTCGTCGAGGTAGAGCTCGACGGTCTCGCGCAGGGCCTCGTGCGCCGGGTCGAGCAGCGGCGCGACGGCCGGGTCGGGTTCCGGCAGGGCGGTCAGCATCCGGTACGGGCCCAGATCCGCCCAGGCCGCGACGGGCCCGCCGACGGTCCTGGCCACCCGGTGGGCGAGCCTGGCCTCCTCCAGCGCCTCCCTGGCCGCCGTGAGGCCCCTGCGCGGCCCGCTCACCCCCGTCGGAACCCCCAGCCTGGCAGCGGACTCCCGCGCCTCGGCGGCCCGCACGACCAGCACGTCCCCCGTGCCGAGGACGCCCGCGGGGATCTGCGCGCCGGGCGCGAAGAGCACGGAGAACGCGGCGCCCGCCAAAGGGTGCCCGGCGAGCATCGCCGCCGCGGCCGCCCGCTCCTCCTGCGCCGCCGACAGCAGGCCCTCCAGCGCGCGGGACGGGCTGGCCGCGAGTTTGGCCGCCGCCTCGGCCGCGAGTTCCATGGCGGCGCCGAGCCTTGGGTCGTCGAGGCCGATCTCTCCTTCGTCCAGCAGCCACAGGTACCCGTAGGTGACGCCCCGGTGGCGCGCCGGAAGGCACAGCCTCGCCTTGGTCCCCTCGACGGGGTCGGCGGGGGTCCGCAGCGGCGCCGTGGCCCTGGCGATGCCGAACGACTCGAACCAGGCCCTGACCCGGGCGTCGGAGCCGCGGCGCAGGATCGATCCGAGCCGCACCGGGTCGAGGTCGCCGTGCTGGGCGGCGAAGGCGACCAGGCGGAAGTCCCGGTCCTCCAGGGTGGCCGGAGCGCCGAGCAGATCCGAGACGGCGTCGGTCAGCTCCTGGAAATCCCTCTCGTACACATGTCCAAAGTACTCGTGACCGTTGTCGATGGCCGCCGCGCGTGGCCCTCCCTAGGGTCGGGAACATCCGCGAAAAGGAGGTGTCCCTCATGCTCGGTCCGATCCTGCTCTCCGCCGCCCGCAGCCAGACGCTGCGCCGTGTGGTCTCGGCGAGCCCGCTGACCCGTCCCGTCGTCGACCGGTTCGTGGCCGGGGAGACCCTCCCCGACGCGCTCGGCGCGGTCCGCGCGAACGCCGCCGACGGCATCGACGTGACCTTGGACTTCCTCGGTGAGGACATCACCACCGAGGCCGAGGCCCTGGCCAACCGGGACGCCTACCTGCGGCTGCTGGAGGCCCTGGGCACCGAGGGCCTGGCCGCCCGGGCGGACGTGTCGGTGAAGCTGTCGGCGTTCGGCCAGTCCCTGCGCGAGGACCTGGCGCTGGAGGGCGCCCGGCGCGTCGCCGAGGCGGCCCGCGCCGTCGGCAGCACCCTCACCCTGGACATGGAGGACCACACGACGGTCGACTCGACCCTCGGCATCCTCGGCGAACTGCGCAAGGACCACCCCGAGACCGGCGCGGTCCTCCAGTCGTACCTCTTGCGCACCGAGGACGACGCCAAGGCGCTCGCCCACGAGGGCTCCCGGGTCCGCCTGGTGAAGGGCGCCTACAAGGAGCCCGTCGAGGTGGCCTTCCAGGACAAGTCCGAGGTCGACAGGAACTATGTGCGGCTGCTCAAGATCCTCATGGCGGGCGACGGCTACCCGATGATCGGCAGCCACGACCCGCGCATGATCGAGATCGCCAAGACCCTCGCCGCCCGCAACGGCCGGACGATCGACTCCTACGAGTTCCAGATGCTCTACGGCATCCGGACCGAGGCGCAGCACAGGCTCGTCAACGAGGGCCACCGGGTCCGCGCCTACGTGCCCTACGGCGGCGACTGGTACGGCTACTTCATGCGCCGCCTGGCCGAGCGCCCGGCCAACCTCGTGTTCTTCCTGCGCTCCTTCACCACCCGTTCCTGACGGCTCAGCCGATCCTGACGGCGAGTGACATCTCGATCACTCGACGCCATAACGGGCTACCCGGGAATGCCCGCCGGGGGCCGAGCATGTTACTTAACCTAAGTAAGTACTTCGCTCGACCCCCGGCAGGAGCCCCCTTGACCAGTACCGTCCCCGACGCGACGGCCACCGATCAGAAGGAACGACAACCCACTCAGGGTGAGGCGGCACCAGCGGGCAGGTCCGTCTGGATCACCCTCATCGCCCTCGCCCTCGCCGGATCGGTCGTCTCGATCCAGCAGACCCTCGTCATCCCGCTGCTGCCGACCATCTCGGCCACCTTCGACGTCCCGGTGACCTCCGTCACCTGGCTCTTCACCGCCTCGCTGCTCGCCGGAGCCGTCGCCACGCCGCTGCTGTCGCGGTTCGGCGACATGTACGGCAAGAAGCCGATGATGCTCCTGACCCTCGGCCTGCTCGCCGCCGGATCGGTGATCTGTGCGCTGTCGGCCGATCTCGGCGTCCTCATCGCCGGCCGGGCCGTGCAGGGCGTCAGCGCGGCGATGATCCCGCTCGCCATCGGCACCATCCGCGACACGTTCCCCGGCCCGCGCGTCATGAGCGCGATCGGCATCGTCAGCGCGACCCTCGGCGTCGGCGGCGCGGTCGGCATGCTCATCACCGGGCTCATCTCCAGCCATACCCCCGACCACCACCCGGTCTTCTGGGTCGCCGCGGGCGCCGCGGTCCTCGCGTTCGCCCTGGTCGCCTCGGTCGTGCCGAACGGCGGGGTGCGCCACGGCGGCAGGCCCGACATCGCGGGGGCCGCACTGCTGGCCGTCGTGCTCGTCTGCCTGCTGCTGGCCATCAGTCAGGGCAACGGCTGGGGCTGGACGTCGCCGGGGGTCCTCGGCCTGTTCGGCGCCGCGCTCGTGCTCGGCACGGGCTGGGTCGTGCTGGAGTTGAAGGTCGCCGAACCGCTGGTGCGGATGAGCATCCTGGCCGGCCGCAGGTCGCTGTCGGCGAACGTCGCCTCGGTGTTCCTCGGCTTCTCCATGTACGGGTCGTTCACCCTCATCGCGGCGCTCGTCCAGGCCTCCCCGGAAAAGGTCGGCTACGGTCTCGGTGGAACGGTCCTCACCGTCGGCCTGCTGGCGCTGCCGAACACCGTCGCCATGGTGGGCGCCTCGTTCCTGTGCGGCCGCCTCGCCGCCCGCATCGGCGCGGCGTACACGCTCGCGCTGGGCTCGGCCATCGCCGGCGGCGCCTACCTCTACCTGGCCCTGCTGCACTCGACAACGCAGGACTTCCTGGTCTTCAACTTCCTCCAGGGCCTCGGCTTCGGCATCGCCTACGCCTCCATCGGCACCCTGGCCGTCCAGCACGTCCCGATGGACTCCAGCGGGATCGCCAGCGGCATCAACGTGCTGGTGCGCACCGCCGGCGGCAGCGTCTCGGCCGCGATCGGGGCTGCCATCCTCACCGGCGGCGGCCTCGTGCCGACCATCGGGGACTACGTGCTCTGCCTGTACATCGTGCTGGTCGGATCGGTGGGCGCGGCACTGGTCGCCGTCGTCCACGGGTTGCGGCACCGGGACTGACCCCGGTCCACTGCCGCAGCGCGGCGCCCTCCTGGGGCGCCGCGCCGGGCGCGTCAGGCGTTCAGCGCCTTCAGAGGGCCTTCACCGCGGAGACGAACGTGCGGAAGGGCGGGCGGGCGAACGCCAGCGCGGGCGCCTGGGGGTTCTTGCTGTCCCGCACCCCGACAGCCGTGGTGCGTGCGGCCGTGCCGACCTCCACGCAGGCGCCGTTCTGGGCGCTGTGGCTGCTCTTCCGCCAGGCGACGCGAGAGTTTTCCGACATTTTTCGTCTGTTTCCTTCATGGGTTCGGTCCGCGCGCGTCGCCATCCTCGGCGATGATCTGCCGGATGAGTTCCGCGGATGATTCCGGGGAGAGCGCGACCGCGCGGAGCTGATCGTAGATCTGCGTGTATTCCAGGAGATCCGCGGCTTCTTCGAGATAGATCGAGCCGCGGCGGAACTGAAGGTACACGATGGAGGGATCACGTCGCGCGGGAAAGTTCAATATATGAAAACTTCCGTCGACGGCCGCGTGCGCGCCTGCCGAGAAAGGCAGGATCTGCAACGTCACATTGCGCGGCTCGCACAGCTCGATCAGCCTCTCCAGCTGGACTTTCATCACCGATCGACCGCCGACGGCGCGCCGCACGGCCGCCTCGTTGAGAATGATCCACAATCGCGGTGCGTCCGGACCCCGCATCCTTTCCTGGCGCTTTGTCCGAACTTCTACGCGGCGATCCTTTTCGAGCTGGCTTTCCCCGGGAAGAAGTGGATCGACCTTGAGCAGGGCCCGGAAATAGTCCTCGGTCTGGACCAGGCCGGTGATCAGTTCATGTTCATAGATGAGAATGTCGGACGCTTCCTCTTCCAATCCGACATAGGTTTCGAACCAGATCGGAATGGAAGAACGCGGCTTCTGCCACCAGCCGCGCAGGCGGCTTTCCCGCGCCAGCGTCATCAACTGCTCGGAATGGTCGTCGGCGAGGCCGTAGTAGAGGCACAGCGCCCGCACGTCGTTGACCTTCGGCGCGTGGGTGGCGTGCTCGATCCGGTACACCGTCGTGCGCGGCACGTTCGAACCGCGGGCCACCTCGTCGAGATTCGCCTGCCGCTCGGCTCGGAGTTTGCGCATCACGGCGGCCAGACGCCGCCTGCGGACCGTCGGACTTGTCCGTCCCATCACCATGTGGACACTCCCGCGTCCCTCGTCCCGGGCCCGGGGGAGGCCCAGTTTGGAATATTCCAGCGAAGCGCTTTACATGACGCCCTGTCGCGTCCCACACTCAGAGCGTAGCGACACGGACTGCGCTGCGTGAGCGGATCTCAGGGGGTTCCGGCGATGGACCGGCCGATGTTGAGAGAACGACAATGCTGACGGCCACGCGCGTCACGATGCCGGGGATGCCCGAGCAGGCACGGGTGGCGCGCAGATGGCTCGCGGAATGGCTGGGCGAGGACCACCCGGCCCACTACGCCGCCGTCCAGCTCCTGTCCGAGGCGTTCGGGAACAGCGTGCTGTACGCGACCCCGGGCGGCCGGATCGAGCTGGGGGCCGAACTGCGCGACCAGCAGGTGCTGGTGGAGGTCGTGGACGCCGGCGGCGGCGGCGACCCCGTGCCCGGCCGGGACCCGGCGGGCGACGCCGAGAGCGGCAGAGGGCTCTTCATCCTCGACGCCCTCGCCAAGGAATGGGGCTGGGAGCGCCTGCCGGACACCCGGCTGCGCTTCTGGTTCACCGTCGGCTTCTGACCGCCGCGCACGCCCGGACGAGCGCATGCCTCAAGCTGGCACGTCGAAAGCCTGCACGTCGAGACGGGCACGGCCCCGGCCCCGCCCGACCTACGCCGCGTTCGGGCCTTCGTCCGGGCCTTCGTCCGGGCACGGGGCAGGCAGACGGCCCGGCTCTGCCACGGCACCGGTGCAGGCGGAACGCGCGGGCGCCGCAGAGCCCGGCACCGGGAGCGGTCCACACGGGGTCCGGTCCCGGGGCGCCGGGCTTCAGATGAGCCGGCCGCGCCAGGTCGGGTGCGCGGGAGCCCAGCCGAGCGACTTGGCCTTCGCGTTGGAGACGGGCCGGCCCGTCGCGGCCGCGTGCCTGCGCGCCTTCGGCTCGGGCGCGCCCAGCGCCGCGGCGTAGTCCGGCAGCCACTCGTCGGCGGTCGCGGACTCGTCGTCGACGATGTTCACGATGCCGGCCTCCCAGTCGAGGGCGGCCACCGCCGCGTCGGCCGCGTCTTCGAGATGGATGAACGAGGTCCAGAAGGGGCCGCGCGGCAGTTCGCCGTCCATCACGTTGGCCGCGATGCGGCCGTCGGCGGCGTACCAGGTGCCCGGGCCGTAGAACGCGCCGTAGCGCAGCACGACGCCGCGCGGCATCTCCGCGACGGCCTCCTCCAGCGCGACGACGCTCTTGTACGGAGGCAGGGTCGGGTCGAGTTCGTCGGTCTCGACCGCGGGCTCCTCGCCGCGCACGTACAGCCAGGCGATGCTCTGCGCGATCATCGTCTCGACGCCCGCCGCCTTGGCCGCGTCGACGAGGTTGCGGGTGCCGTTGATGCGCAGCAGCCCGTTGGCCTCGAAGTCGCGGTCGGACAGGTCGGTGAGCTGGTGCATCACGATGTCGGGGCGCTCGGCCTTGACGGCCTTCTTGAGCTTGCGCGCGTCGAGCACGTCGACGATGACGGGGTGGGCGCCCAGTTCCTCGATGAGCTTGCCGCTCTCGCGCCGCCGCGAGGTGCCGGACACCTCGTGGCCTGCCGCGACGAGCTTCGGCACCAGGGCGCGGCCGACCGCGCCGGTGGCTCCGGCAAGAAAGATCTTCATATTGGGGGGACCTCCAGGAGTCTCACTTCTGTGTGGTCACCTGCGGACCAAGCCCAAGCTATCCCGTCTTGACGCTGTCTGGCGACCACCCCGTCCGGGGTTTGCGCACTCGGTGTAGTCCCATGGTCACCACAAGGCTCAGCAGTCCCAGACCGGTGAGGACGCCGAGTGCCACGGGAACGGCGTCCTCACCGAAGACGGCGGCGCCCAGCGCGGCGTATCCGAAGGTCGAGGGGAGCGCGCCGATACCCGTGCCGAGGAGGAAGTGACGGTAGCGCGCGGCCGAGGTGCCGAAGGCGTAGGAGACGAGACCGAAGTTGGCGACGGGCAGGAACCGGACGGTGAGGACGCCGACGACCCCGTTGCGGCCGATCCAGCCGTCGAGCCCGGCAAGCCGGGC
This sequence comes from Actinocorallia aurea, assembly GCF_054783995.1. NCBI lineage: Bacteria > Bacillati > Actinomycetota > Actinomycetes > Streptosporangiales > Thermomonosporaceae > Actinocorallia > Actinocorallia aurea. The sequence goes on along the minus strand of NZ_BAAGPQ010000008.1, from coordinate 181,693 downwards.
GGCGACGCGCCCGCGCCATCCGCCGGGTCGGGCCGCCAGCAGCGCGTCGACGTACTCGCGACCGAGCGATCTCCCGACGAGGAACGCGGCGCTCGCGCCGAGCAGCGCCCCGGCCAGCACGTAGGCCATGCCGGGGCCGAGCCCGAACAGCAGCCCGGAGACGAACGCGAGAGCGGTGCGCGGGAACATCGCCATGATCAGCAGAGTGCTGCCGAGCACGGCGAGGACCGGGCCGAGCGGTCCCGCGCCCTCGACGGCCGCGGCGATCCCCTCCCGGTCGGGCAGGACGAACGCCGACAGGGCCGCAGCCGCGACGACGCCCGCGACGAGCAGGGCGAAGCGCAGGGCGGGGCTCTTCAGGACGGGACGGCGCGCAGGTGCGGGCGGGGGAGCCGGGTCCCCGGGGGGAGCGGACTCGGTGGCCGGGCTGCTCATGGTGGTAGCAGCGTAACCGCCGGGTGCGGCAGACTGCGCCGGTGACCTCGGTGACCCGCGCTGACCTCATGGCCCGCTACGGCGTCGGCCGCAGCACCCTGGAGAAGTGGTTCAGGGAGCGCGCCGAGAACGGCCACCCCGAGCCCGACGGGGCCGCCGGGCGCACGCTGACGTGGGACGCCGACGCGTGGCACGTCTGGTACACCGCCCGTGAAGCCGCCCCTGAGGCTCCCGAGGGCCTTCTGTCCCGCGACGAGCTCGGCGCCCGGCACGGGCTGTCCAAGCACGCGTTGAAGGAGCTGTGGGCGGCCCGGGAGACGAACGGGCACCCTCAGCCCGCCCTCGTCCGGGGCAAGGCCCTCTACTGGGACGGCGACGCGTGGGCCGCCTGGTACGACGCGCTGCCCGACGAGCCGGAGGCGGACCCGGACGCGTTGATCACCCTTGCCGAGGCGGGGCGGCTGCTCGGCCTGTCCCCCGGTTCGGTGACGGTTTACGCGAGCCGCCCTCCGAAGGGCTGGCCCGCGCCCGTCGAAGAGGTGGCCCTCAAGGGCGGCCGGGTGCGCCGCCTCTACCGCCGGGATGACGTGCTCGCCTACCGCCGGGCCAAAGAGGCCTGACCGGCCGGAGCAAGACCCCGCTGACCTTAGAGTGGGAAGGCTGGCTTCCGTCCGGAGAGGGGTTACAGGGTGTCCACCGTCAAGGCGAAGATCGACGAGGTCTCGGCCGAGGCCGCGCGACGGCGCACCTTCGCCGTGATCAGCCACCCGGACGCCGGCAAGTCCACGCTCACCGAGGCGCTCGCGGTCCAGGCCGCGGCGATCTCGACGGCGGGCGCGGTGCACGGCAAGGGCGACCGCGCGGGCGTCACCTCCGACTGGATGGAGATGGAGCGCAGCCGAGGCATCTCGATCACCTCGTCGGTGCTGCGGTTCGACTACCACGGCGCGCTGCTGAACCTGCTGGACACCCCGGGTCACGCCGACTTCTCCGAGGACACCTACCGCGTCCTGTCGGCCGTCGACGGCGCGGTCATGCTGCTCGACTCGGCCAAGGGCCTGGAGACGCAGACCCTGAAGCTGTTCGACGTCTGCAAGCACGGGAACGTGCCGATCCTGACCTTCGTCAACAAGTGGGACCGGCCCGGCCGCGAGCCGCTGGAGCTGCTCGACGAGATCGAGCAGCGGATCGGCCTGCACGCTGCCCCGCTGAACTGGCCGGTCGGCATCGCGGGCGACTTCCGCGGCCTGATCAGCCGGGCGGACGGCTCCTTCACCAAGTTCGTGCCGGGCATCGGCGGCGCCAAGGCGCAGGCCGTCCGGATGTCGGCCGAGGATGCCGCGGCCGAGCTCGGGGACGTCTGGGAGACCGCGATGGAGGAGCTGACCCTCCTCACCGAGATCGGCGCGGAGCTCGACGAGGAGGCCTTCACCGGCGGGATCTCCACGCCCGTCCTGTTCGGCGCCGCGCTCCCCCAGTTCGGGGTGAGCGCCCTGCTGGACGCCCTCACCACCTATGCCCCGCCGCCTTCGGCCCGCAAGGACGCCGGGGGCGGAAGCCGTCCGCTGGACGCGCCGTTCTCCGGCCAGGTCTTCAAGGTCCAGGCCGGCATGGACAAGGCGCACCGCGACTCCCTGGCCTTCATCCGGGTCTGCTCGGGCCGCTTCGAGCGCGGCATGACCCTCACCCAGAGCTCGACCGGCCGCGGCCTGGTCACCAAGCACGCCCAGACGGTCTTCGGCCGCGACCGCACGACCGTCGACACCGCGTACCCGGGCGACGTCATCGGCCTGCCCAACACGCACGGCCTGACCGTCGGCGAGTCCCTCTACGACGGCCCGAAGGTCGAGTACCCGGCGATCCCGGCGTTCGCGCCCGAGCACTTCATGGTGTGCCGCGCCAAGGACGTCGGCAAGTACAAGCAGTTCCGGCGCGGCATCGAGCAGCTCGACAGCGAGGGCGCGGTGCAGGTGCTGCGCAGCGACATCCGCGGCGAGCAGGCCCCGATCCTCGCGGCGGTCGGCCCGCTGCAGTTCGAGGTCGTCGCGCACCGGATGGAGCACGAGTTCAACTCGGCGGTGAACCTCACCGGCATGGACTTCTCCGAGTGCCGCCTCACCGACGCCGAGTCGGCCGAGCAGCTCGCCAAGATGCGCGGCGTCGAGGTCTTCACCCGGTCCCTCACCGGCGACCTCGTGGTGCTGTTCGCCGACAAGTGGCGGCTGCGCGCCATCGAGCGGGAGTTCCCGGACCTGAAGATCGAGCAGATGCTGGCGGCCGGGCAGTACTAGCCCGGCGCGCGCTGACATTTGTCATGCCGACCCGGTGATCGGCGGCACTGACCCGCGCCATGCCCCGGTTCCTACCGTAGGGGCATGGAAGCGATCCGATTCTCACAGGTGCGCAAGGCCTACGGGCAGGTCCAGGCCGTCGACGGGCTCGACCTCTCCTTCGCCGGAGGGCAGAGCGTGGCCCTGCTCGGGCCGAACGGGGCGGGCAAGAGCACGTCGATCGGGATGCTGCTCGGCCTGGTGCGGGCCGACGCCGGCACCGTCGAGGTCTACGGCGGCACTCCCGCCGAGGCGGTCCGCAAGGGGTGGATCGGGGCGATGCTCCAGGAGGCGGAGCTGCCCGAGGGGCTGACGGTCAAGGAGATCGTCTCCTTCGTCGGCGGGCTCTACCCCGAGCCGCTGCCGCTCGGCGAGGTGCTGGAGATGGCCGACCTCGCCGACCTGGCCGGACGCCGGGTGACGCGCCTGTCGGGCGGGCAGGCGCAGCGGGTGCGGTTCGCGATGGCGATCGCGGGCGCCCCTCGGGTCCTGGTGCTGGACGAGCCGACCGCGGCCATGGACGTCGAGTCGCGCCGCGCGTTCTGGACGGGCATCCGCGGCTACGCCGCCGCGGGCCGCACCGTCCTGTTCGCCACCCACTACCTGGAAGAGGCCGACGAGAACGCCGACCGCGTCGCGGTGATCGCCCGGGGCCGCGCCGTGGCCGACGGCACCCCCGCGGAGATCAAGCGGCTCGCGGGCGGGCGCAAGGTCAGGTTCACCCTCGGCGACCAGCCTTCGGCGGGCCTCGACCGGCTGCCCGGCGTCGTCGAGGTGCTGGTGCAGGGCGGGTCCGCGGTGCTGCGGACCACCGACTCCGACGCCACCGCCGCCGCCCTGTTCACCGAGAGCGGCCTGCTGATCAAGGACCTGGAGATCACCGGCGTCGGCCTCGAAGAGGCGTTCCTGACCCTCACCTCCGCCTGACCCCCGCTTCGCCTGCACCTCCCTCCCCCTAAGGACCTGTGATGCTCTCCTACCTGCGTCTCGAAATCGTGCGGGCCCTCCGCGACCGCCGCTTCCTCTTCTTCACCCTCGCCTTCCCCGTCCTGCTGTTCCTGCTGCTGTCGAGCGTCTACGGCGGCGACGGCCAGACCGACGACGGCACCGGGCTGACGGCGGCGCTGTACATGATGGTGGCGTTCGGCTCCTACGGCGCGATCGGCGCCGCGCTGAACTCGACCGGCCCGAAGCTGGCGCTGGAGCTGCGCGGTGGCTGGCTGCGGCAGCTCCGGCTGACCCCGCTGGCCGCCTGGAAGGTGATCGTCGTGCGGATCGTCACCGCGCTCGTCGTCGCGCTGCCCTCCCTGGCCCTGGTGGGCCTCGCGGCGGCGCTCTTCCAGGACGTCCGGATGCCCGCGGCGCGCTGGGTCGTCCTCATCGCCGTCCTCGCCCTCGGCACGCTCCCGTTCGCCGCGCTCGGCGTCCTCATCGGCACCGCGGTCAAGGCGGACGTGGCCCAGCCCGTCACCCTGATGCTCTACACGCTGATGGCGATCGTCGGCGGCCTGTGGCTGCCCGTCTCGCAGCTCCCGGACTTCCTCCAGGACGTCGCGCCCTGGACGCCCGCGAACCGGATGGGCGAGCTCGGCTGGGCCCTCGTCGCCGGGCACGCCCCCGACACCGCCACGCTGGGCGTCCTCGCAGGCTGGACCGTCGCGCTGGGCGCGCTCGCGCTCGTCGCCTACCGCCGCACTACCGTGTCCGCGTGATGCTCGACATGTCCGGCCCGGAGGAGAAGCGGAAGAAGATCACTTCTGTCCGCCTCGTCCGGGCCCTCGGCCTTTCCCTGGGATTCCTCTACGCCCTTCCCCAGGTCCACCAGATCGCCGGACTGGGCGGCGCCCGAGGCCTCTTGGCGGGCGTGGTGTTCGTCCTGTTCACGCTGCTGTACTTCGGGCTCGGCCTGTACCGCGACGCCTGGCAGCGGGCCCGGCCCGTCCCGCGCTGGGCCCTGTACGGGTCGTTCGTCGCGCTGTGCGCGGCGGCGCCGTTCGTCTTCGGGCCCGGAATGGACGGCACCCCCGTGTACGCGGGCGTCATCTCGGCGCTCCTGCTGTCGGGGCGGCCCGCGATCGTCGCGGTGTGCCTCGCCGCGGCGGGCGCCGCCGCCGTCGCGGTCCGGGACGGCGACGACACCGACACCGTCCTGATCTTCGGCGGGACGACGTTCGGCCTCGGCATGCTGCTGCTGAACTACCGGCGCTCGCGCGAACTCGTCGGGCAGCTCCGGGCCGCGCGGGCCGAGGTGGCGGTGCTGGCCGCGGCCGAGGAGCGGCTGCGGATCGCCCGCGACCTGCACGACCTGCTCGGCCACAGCCTGTCCCTGATCGTGCTGAAGAGCGAGCTGGCGGGGCGGCTGGCCGAACGCGACCCGGCCGCCGCGGTCCGCGAGATCCGGGACGTCAACGCGGTGGCCCGCGAATCCCTGCGGGACGTGCGCGAGACCGTCACCGGCTACCGCAGGCGAAGCCTCGCCGAGGAACTCGACTCCGCGCGCGGCGTGCTCGCCGCGGCCGGGGTGGAGCCGGTGCTGCGGACGTCGGGGACGCCGCTGCCCGAACCGGTGGACGCGCTGTTCGCCTGGGCGGTCCGCGAATGCGTCACCAACGTGGTGCGGCACGCGCGGGCGACCCGCTGCGAGATCACCGTCGCGGCGGCGCGTCTTGAGGTCGCCGACGACGGCAAGGCCAAGGCGCCCGTCATGCCGGGGAACGGGCTGGAGGGGCTGCGCGAGCGGGCGGCCGAGCTGGACGGCACCGTGCAGACCTCGGTGCGGCGTCCTTCCGGGCTCGTCGTTAGGGTCGCCCTGTGATCCGAGTGCTGCTCGCCGAAGACCAGGCGATGGTGCGGGGCGCCCTCGCCAGCCTGCTGTCGCTGGAGGACGACCTCGACGTCGTCGCGACCGCCGGAGACGGGGCCGAGGCCGTCGCGCTCGCGGTGGAGCTGCGCCCCGACGTGGTGCTGCTGGACATCGAGATGCCGCGGATGGACGGGCTGACCGCGGCCGCCGAACTCGCCGCGAAGGCACCGGGGTGCCGGGTGGTGATCCTCACGACGTTCGGCCGTCCCGGCTATCTCCGCAGGGCGATGGAGGCGGGCGCCGCGGCCTTCCTGGTGAAGGACAGCCCCGCCGAGGAACTCGCCTCCGCGATCCGCCGGGTCCTGGCCGGCGAGCGCGTCGTCGACCCGGCGCTCGCCGCGACCGCCCTCAGCGCCGGCCCGAACCCGCTGACGGCCCGCGAGGCCGACGCCCTGCGCGCCTCCCGCGACGGCTCGTCCATCGCCGACATCGCCCGCCGCCTCCACCTCTCCGAAGGCACCGTCCGCAACTACCTGTCCTCCGCCATCGGCAAGACCGGCACCCGCAACCGCATCGAAGCCGAAGAACGCGCCCGCCTGCACGGCTGGCTGTGACCCCGGGATTCTGCGCCGCGGAACTTCCCGCAGGTCACGCGCCGACCCGCGGGGGTTCCCGGCCCTACTCGTCGCGCAGGCCGCCGATCAGATCCGCCCAGACCACACGCGACAGCCCGAGGACGGCCTTGTGCGGGTGGCACGAATCACGGACCATGATCATCACGTCGTAGGGCGCGACCTCGACGCAATTCACATTCGGTTCACCACTCGCTGAACTCTTGCGCCAGGGAAGCCCGGCAAGGGCATCCGGCTGAGCAGCCATCCGGCGCTCCTCCCATTTCTCGCGGTGTGCCCCCGTGCTCCGAGAATTCGGAAGTGGTCGCTCGCTGAATGAGTCAGGGCGCACGACACTCATCCCGTGGAAGATTGTCTAAGAATCTGGGTGATTTGACCAGAATCTTCCACCGGCTGTTGGGAGGAGCGTCTGGCTCAGACGCGATCGTCGAGCTCGGCGGCGACCTCCAGCATCAGGTCGAGGGACTTGTCCGGCGGCAGTGCCTCATCGACGCTCTCCGCGTAGACGTCGCGGTAGTCGTTCACCACATCGGGGTCGGTCGCCAGCTGGCTGGCGCCCTTCGCGCCTTCGATGTAGACCACGTCGTCCAAAGGGCCGTCGAACTCCAGCAGGTTGAAGCCGAGGGACCGCAGGCCCACATAGAAGCCCGCGCTGAACGGCACGATCTGGATGCTGATCCGCGGGTTGGCCCGCGCCTGTTCCACCGCGTAACGGATCTGCCGCTGCTGCACGCCGGGGTTGCGGCTGACGCCGATCTGCCGGCGCAGCACCGCCTCGTCGATCACGTAGTGGACCTGGGGCTGGTCGGCGCGCTCGGCCAGATGGCGCTGCCGTTCGAGCTTCAGCCGGACGCCCGGACTGCGCATGGCCGCGCCCGGCTCCGCGTCCGCCGAAGCCTCAAGGACCTCCGCGTACTCGGGAAGCTGGAGCAGACCGGGGAACACCGTGCCGTGATAATGGCGGAGAAATGAGGCACCTGACTCATATCCCACGAAATTCAGGTAGCGGTCGCTGATCATCTCCCGATACCCGCTCCACCACCCCTGCTCCCGGGCACCGCGGGCGAGATCCTGCATCCTCGCCTGCTTCGACTCCGACGTCACTCCGTAATGGACGAGCAGGGCACCAAGGTCGACGCGGTTGATGCCGGTCTTCCCGCCTTCGATCCTGATCAGTTTGGAGGGGTGCCACTCAAGCGCCGCCGCCACCTGTTCCTGGGTGTAGCCGGCGTCCTTGCGCGACCGCACGAGCTCTTCTCTGAGCAGCGCACTCTCCACCACCGGGCCCTGTCCGCTGGGCATGAAGACCGATCACCCTCCGTCAATAAGGTGGATAGCGAAATGCCAGGTAGCACATCGCCACCCAATACACCCCGAGCCGCCGTTGGCACGAGGAACTTCCCATGTGCTCTCTGAATCCTTACACAGCCGCCACCAGAGACGGTATCGAACCGCCGTTTCATCTGGTTACGATCTGATGCATCACGGTATGATGGCATTCACGATGCAACCTAGCAGATGATGTCATGACAGAACCGAGACAAGATCATCCTACTTACCGCAGTCAACACCGGAACCGCCCAACACCCCGCACGCGTCGTAGCGAGAACGACACTCCGCCTCTATCGGACCCGAACCCGTCCCGGCCCTCCTCGGAGCACTGTGCGAGCCGAGGGAGCACCAGCGAGTCGCCCCAAAGCAGAGCACCCCACCCTTCCAGCGCATTCCCTGTCGCCAAACCGAGATGCGCGCGGAAGGGCGGGGCGACCCATTCATACGCAGTACCCGAACGGGACATCACATGAGCCAGCCTTCCGACTTGACCTGCGCAATCGACCCCTCCGAGCACATCCAGTCTACGCGTGGGAACGCGACCCCGACCAGGGTCGGAAACTCTCCTGAGAGGTTTCCGGCACATGTCCGGGCCGCCTCTCCCGCGGCCCCGGCGCCCCTTCCCGGGGAGCCCTCCTCCGCCCTTCTCCTCCGTCTTCCCGGCTCCCCGACCATGGCGGACGGCGCCGCTCCGTCCCGGCGCGACGCCCCGCTCACCGGGCTGCTGCGCCGGCTGCGGCGGCTGCCGTGGCCGGAACAGGACGCCGCCGCACTCCTGGCCCGCCTCGCGGCGAACTGGCCCCTCGCCCCGCGCGACGACGGCGTCCGCGCGTACGTGCGCCCACGGGTGCTCGGCCTCGTCGCGGGCCCCGCCCCGGTGCCCTGGGGCTCCGTCGTCACCGTCTCCTCGCCCGGTCCGGCAGCCTTCACCGGGCAGAACTGCTCCATCCTCATGGTCGACATCACCGGGTTCAACGGGATCGGCCGCACCGACGCCGACCGGCTGGCCCTGCGCGAGGTCATCTACTCGGGTCTGCGGGCCGGGTTCGAGCGGGCCGGGACGCCGTGGGAGGACTGCCACGTGGAGGACCGGGGCGACGGCGCCCTCGTCGTCGTCCCGCCGCACATTCCGACGCGGGTCCTGCTGCGACCGCTGGAGGATCTCGCCGAGGCCGTCCACACGCACAACCTCACCGCCCTGCCGGGCCGGCGGCTCACCGTCCGGGCCGCGCTGAACGTGGGCCCCGTCGTCGCCGACGCGCAGGGGCTGGTCGGCGGCGAGATCAACGGCACGGCCCGCCTCCTCGACGCGCGCGTCCTGAAGCGGCGGCTCGCCGAGAGCGGCGGCGCCGTCGGCGTCATCGTCTCGCGGTTCGTCTACGACACCGCGGTCCGCTCGTTCCCTTCCTTCGCCGCGTTCTACCCGGTGCGCTTCCAGGTGAAGGAGACCCGCGCCAGCGGCTGGGTCGCCTTCCTGTAGCGGGCCGAGGCTGGGGCCGGCGCCGTCCTCCGGCGGCGCCGGCCCGCTGCGCCTCCTCACGGGCAGGCGCAGCCCGGAACCGTCCACCGCGTGACGGTCTGGTCGGGATGCTCCTCGACCAGGACGGAGCCCTCGCACAGAAGGAAGATCAGGGGAAGCCCGCGGCCGCTCTCGGCCAGCAGGTCGAAGTCCGGGTCCGCGAACGCCGGATCGGCCTCCGGATCGGACAGCCGGCGCATCTCCGAGACGGTGCGCTGGGTGAAACCGACGTGGCCGGACGGTGGCATCCGGTGCACGAGCTTTCCGGTGAGGTGACCCCCGATGTGTCCCACGGTGAGGGTCGCGTCGCCGGGAAGGCCGTGGACGACGCAGTTCCCGAGCAGTTCGGAGACCACGACGAGGTAGTCGTCCCGCGCGCCGCACTCGGCGGGGAGCGCGCGGCGGACCCACGACCGTGCCTCGGCCACCCGGGAGGCCTCGGTGAAGAAGGTCCGCTCGACCGCGTTGGGCGAAGCGGTCGCGAGCGCTTCGTCGAAGGTCATGGCTCACAAAATAAGGAGCGGCGGCGCACCCGGTCCAGTTGGTTTCTCATCGTTTCTCCTACGGCGCGGCGGCTTCGATGAGCGCGCGGGCCTCCCTGCCGTAAACGGACGCCTGCGCGAGCCTTTCGAACGTGCCCAGATACGCCTGGACGTCGCTGGGCTGCCGGTTGCGGACCTGCCCGGCGACCAGGTCCGGCCGGACCTCGCGCGCGTCGTAGATCCAGAAGCCCTCCCAGGGCCAGACCGGTCGCGGCGCGCGCAGCGGCAGGATGCCGAGGACCACGTTGGACCGTCCGCCGGTGAACTCCAGCAGGCGGGCGAGCTGGGCGCGCATCCCGCTCGGCGGCAGCATCGGCGCGTGCAGGGCGGCCTCGGAGACGACGAACGAGAACGTCTTGGTGCCGTCGTCGAGGTAGCGCTGGTGGGACTGCCGTTCCCGGGTCGCGTCGGCGACGTCGTCGGGGATCTGCCGGAACTCCATGATGGCCGTCAGATGGGCGGTGGTGTACTCGCGCGTCTGGAGCAGCGACGGGATCGGCGCGTGCTGGAAGATGCGGAACTCGCGGGTGTCCTCGTAGAGGACCTGGAACGAGCTCTGCACGGTGCGCAGCCCGCCCTGCTCCATCCGCCGCCACTGGACGTACAGGCCGTCGAGGTTGCGGACTGCGGCGATCAGCTCGGGGATCTGGTCGGAGTTGCCGGTCGCCTGGCACCAGACCCGGATGTCCTCCTCGGTGGGCGTCTGTCGGCAGTTCTGGATCTTGGAGACCTTCGACTTGACCCAGCCGACCTCGGCGGCCAGCGAGGTCACCGTGTGCTGCGACTGGGTCAGCAGCTGCCTCAACTGCGAGGCGAGGATCTTCGATGCCTCGTCCGCGCGCTCCTTGGTCGTCGGCATGTACTGACGGTACGCCGGTTGTTTCTCTTTGTCCCCGGGTGTTTCCGAGCCGGGATGAGAAATCGCGGCGGTCCCGCCCCTCCCGTCAGTCCAGTCGCGCGAAGTCCTTCACGTGCAGGACCGCGGTGCCCGTCTCGTCGGAGGCGGCGAGGTCGACGTCGGCGGTGAGCGCCCAGTCGTGGTGGCCCGCCGGGTCGGCGACGGTCTGGCGGACGTGCCAGACGCCGGGCTCCTCGGTGATCTTGAGGAAGGCCGGGCCGCGCGCGTCGGCGCCGGTGGGGAGCTCGTCGTGCTCGTCGAAGTACTCCTCGACGGCGTCCTCCCAGTCGGCGGCGTCCCAGCCGGTGCCGAGCTCCTCCAGTTCGCGCCAGGCGCGGCGCGAGGCGAGCTGGAGGTGGCGGAAGGCGGCGTTGCGGACGAGGACGCGGAACGCGCGCGGGTTCGCGGTGACCGCGTTGGTCTTCTCCTCGATGGGCTCGTCCGCCTCGGCCGTCGGGTTGGCGAGCTGCTCCCACTCGTCGAGGAGGCTGCTGTCGACCTGCCTGACGAGTTCGCCCAGCCACTCGATGAGGTCCTGGAGCTCCTCGGTCTTGGCCGAGTCCGGCACCGTCTGGGCGAGCGCCTTGTAGGCCCCGGCCAGGTACCGCAGCACGATGCCCTCACTGCGGGCCAGCTCGTAGTGGTGCACGTACTGGGAGAAGTTCATCAGCCGCTCGGAGAGGTCCCGCACGACCGACTTCGGGCGCAGCGGGTGGTCGGCGACCCACGGGTTGCCGCGCGCGTAGATCTCGAACGCGCCGTCGAGGAGGTCCTCCAGCGGCTTGGGGTAGTCGACCTCCTCCAGCAGCTCCATGCGCTCCTCGTACTCGATGCCGTTCATCTTCATCTCCGCGACGGCCTCGCCCTTGGCCTTGTTCAGCTGGGCGGCGAGGATCTGGCGCGGGTCGTCGAGGGTCGCCTCGATGACGGAGACGACGTCGAGCGCGTACGTGGGCGCGTTCTTGTCGAGCAGTTCGAGCGCGGCGAGCGCGAAGGTGGACAGCGGCTGGTTGAGCGCGAAGTCCTCCTGGAGGTCGACGGTGATGCGCACCCACCTGCCGTCCTCGTCCGGGACGGTGAGCTCCTCGACGATCCCGCCCGCGCGCAGCGACCGGTAGATGGCGATCGCGCGGGAGATGTGGCGGCGCTGGGCGGCGCGGTCCTCGTGGTTGTCGGTGAGGAGCTTCTTCATCGCCTGGAACGCGTTGCCCGGCCGGTTGATCACCGACAGCAGCATGGTGTGGCTGACCTCGAACCGGGACATGAGCGGTTCTGGCTCGGCGGTCTGGAGGCGGTTGAAGGTCTCCTCGTCCCAGGAGACGAAGCCCTCCGGCGGCTTCTTGCGCACGAGCTTGCGGAGCTTCTTGGTGTCGTCGCCCGCCTTGAGGACCGCCTTGTGGTTCTCCACGATGTGGTCGGGCGCCTGGCAGACGACGTAGCCGACGATGTCGAACCCGGCACGTCCGGCGCGGCCGGCGATCTGGTGGAACTCGCGGGCGCGCAGGCGGCGCACCCGGCGGCCGTCGTACTTGGACAGGGCGGTGAACAGCACGGTGCGGATCGGCACGTTGACGCCGACGCCGAGGGTGTCGGTCCCGCAGATGATCTTCAGCAGCCCGGCCTGCGCGAGCCGCTCCACGAGGCGCCGGTACTTGGGCAGCATGCCCGCGTGGTGCACGCCGATCCCGTGCCGGACCAGCCGCTCCAGGGTCTTGCCGAACGTGGTGGTGAAGCGGAACCGGCCGATCAGCTTGCCGATCTCGGCCTTCTCCTCCTTGGTGCAGACGTTGACGCTCATCAGCGACTGCGCCCGCTCGATCGCCGCCGCCTGGGTGAAGTGGACGACGTAGACCGGGGCCTTCTTCTCCAGCAGGAGGTGCTCGATCGTCTCGTGCAGCGGAGTGAGCTTGTAGGAGTACTCCAGCGGCACCGGACGCGTCGCCGAGCGGACGACGGCCGTCGGGCGGCCGGTGCGGCGGGTGAGGTCCTTCTCGAACATCGCCACGTCGCCGAGCGTCGCCGACATGAGCAGGAACTGGGTCTGCGGCAGCTCCAGCAGCGGGATCTGCCAGGCGACGCCCCGGTCGGGCTCGGCGTAGAAGTGGAACTCGTCCATGACGACGAGCCCGATGTCGGCGCGGTCGCCCTCCTGCAGGGCGATCGCCGACAGGACCTCGGCCGTGCAGCAGATGATCGGCGCGTTCGGGTTGACCGAGGCGTCGCCGGTCATCATGCCGACGTTCTCGCTGCCGAACTGCTCCACGAGGTCGAAGAACTTCTCCGACACCAGCGCCTTGATCGGCGCGGTGTAGAAGCTGCACTCGTCGCGGGCCAGCGCGGCGAAGTGGGCGCCCGCCGCGACCAGGGACTTCCCGGAGCCCGTCGGCGTCGCCAGGATGACGTTGGCGCCGGTGACGAGCTCCATCAGCGCCTCCTCCTGAGCCGGATAAAGGCTCAGGCCGCGCTGCTCGGTCCACCCCGCGAAGGCCTCGAACGCCTTGTCGGGATCGCCGTCTTCGGGAAGCAGGTCGTGGAGGTTCACCCTTCCATGATGGGTCATCCCCAGACCGCGCCGACCTCCTCGGCGACCTCGGCGGCCTGGGCCCGTCCGGCCTCGAAGGCGGGCAGCCAGAGGCGGCCGTCGAGGATGTCCACGCCGAACAGCTCGATCGAGACCTGGTTCGGGCCGATGGCGGCGATCTTGGCGTCACCGAGGGCGATGATCTCCCTTTCCAGGACGGGCCTGGGCGTCATGTGCGCCATCGGCTCGATGATCACGACCTGGTCATGGCCCGCGGCGAGGTCGGCGTTGCTGACCGAGCGGACGCCGCCGTCCATGTAGCGGCGCCCGGCGATCTCCACGGGCGGGAAGACCGCAGGGACGGCGCAGCTGGAGGCGACGGCGAGGCCCAGAGGCACCCCGGCGTCCTTCGTCCAGATCTGGAAGGCGCCGTCCGCGGTGTCCACGGCGGTGATCCGCAGGTCCCGGTCGGGCCACTCCTGGCTCGGCAGCCGCTCGCCGATCTGGGCGAGCCTGGCCCCGTCGCCGGTGACGGTCAGGGCCAGCTCGCCGATCCGTCGCCGCGCCTCCTGCGGGTCGAGGCCGGGGTCGCCGTACATGAGCGCGAAGGCCTGCATGACCTTGTCCATGTCGACGTCCATCGCCTCGGCCGCCTCGGCTTCGGCGGCGGCGACCGCGGAGATCTCGGTAGCCAGGTCGGTGCCTTGGGCGACCATCGCGCCGACGACCGAACCCGCGGAGGTGCCGATGATGAGGTCGGCCTCACCGAGGTCGACGCCGGCCGCGCGCAGGCCCGTGACCAGGCCCGCCTCCCATCCGATGCCGGCGACGCCCCCGCCGGCCAGGACCAGTGCTCTGCTCATGGTCCCAGTGTCGCGCAGAAGGGCGGCGCGCCGGAATCAGGCCCCCATCCAGGCGGGGTCGGCGGGCAGCGCGCCCATTCCCGGCGCGAACGACCCCGCGGGGAAGCACGCCCAGGCCCTGGTGTTGGTCTCCTTGACCTCGATGGAGACCGGCCGGTAGCGGTCGGCGAACCTGAGGCCGGAGACGACCTCGCCGAAGACGAACGCCGAGACGATCACGCCGAGGTCGGCGGTCGTGGCGGCCAGCTCCTTCTTGAAGTCCGGCGCGTCGAGGGCTCGGTGGAGCTGGTTGGCGGCCCTGCCGACGAGCCCCCGCCCGTCGTGGATGACGTGCCCGGCGTCCACGGACATGCGCATGCGCAGCCGGGACGGCTCGGCCGCGCGCCGGTTGTGGTCGGCGAGCAGCCTGTGCAGGTGCCCGACGAGCGGATCGATGAGCTTGACGGTCGGTAGCCCGGCGGGCAGCGCCATGAGGATGCCGTCGCCGCGGTCCTCGCGGTGGCTCTGCGTCCAGGGGAGCCGCAGCCCGCCCTGGTCGAACGCCTGCTCGACCAGCCGGTACATCGTGTCGCGCAGGTAGATCATGTCCTCGTGGCTCCGCGCCAGGTTCCCGAAGGCGCAGATGTCGAAGGCGAGCAGTGCGTGCACGCCGCCTTCCGGGCGGACCCTGCCCCCGTCGGTGCAGGTGGTCGGAAAAGTCCCTCGTCTAGTGTGGTGAGACCGCTTCATTACCCAGCCATCCCCTGGTTCTACTTCCTGGTGTTGCCCCCAGACGGGGATGAGACGCAACAAACCGGCGATCGGCTCCATCCCAATGGTTGGGATGTTTTGATGGAGTTCGAAGCGATTTCCAGGAGGGATCGAGCCATGCCCGGGCCGCTCTGGCGTGACATCTCCGAGACGCTGCTCAGGCGGATCGAGTCGGGGGAACTGGAGCCCGGCGCCCAACTCCCCACCGAGCCGGAGCTCATGGAGGAGTTCATGGCCGGGCGCAACACCGTCCGCCAGGCCCTCCAGCCGCTGATCCAGCGCGGCATGATCACCGCCCAGCCCGGTCGCGGCACCTTCGTCACCGAGAAGATCGACCCGTTCGTCACCACGCTGACCGAGAACCCGAGGACGGGCTTCGGCGGTGGCGAGGGCGCCGCGTACATGTCGGAGGCGAGCCTCCAGCAGCGGATGGCCCGCAACGGGCCGATCAAGGTCGAACTCCAGATGGCCACCCCGTACATCGCGCGCGGGCTCGGCGTCGAGGCGGGCACCCCCGTCGTCAGCCGGCACCAGGACAGGTTCATCGACGGGCGGCCGTGGTCGCGGCAGTCGTCGCACTATCCGATGACGCTCGTCGAGGCAGGGGCCGCGCTCCTGCTCCAGGCGGTCGACATCGACCAGGGCCCCGTCGCGTACCTGGAGGACGCCCTGGGCATCCGCCAGGTCGGCTACCAGGACCTCGTCCTGGGCCGCCCCGCCCACCCCGCCGAGGCCGCGTTCTTCCGGCTCTCCGGCCCCGGCAGCCTGGTCTTCGAGCAGCGCCGCACCGCCTTCGCCATCGACGGCCACCACATCCGCCTCACCGTCACCGTCTACCCCGCCGACCGCAACCGCTTCCTGATCAACGAAGGGGTCGTGCCCGAACACGCGGTGAGCCCCCCGCCCGCGAAGGACCGCGGGTGAGGGACTCGGCGCGAGTCCGTCTCCTTCGTCAGGCCCTGGCCGCGGCGCGGACCGGCCGCAGCAGGTCCATCAGGCGCGGCCCGGGGTGCCCGAGTTTCTCCAGCATCCGCGCGGCCTCCCCCGCGGTGAGCCGGTCGGCGGGGTCCTTGCGGAGCAGGCCGTCGATGACCGGGCGCAGCGGCCCGGCGTTGCGCGGCGGCGTGTGCTCGTCCACGAGGACCGCGAGCATCGACGCCAGCGCCCCCGCACGTCGGTAAGGCGGACGCCCGTCTACGGCGGTGTAGAGCGTGACACCCAGGGACCACAGGTCCGAAGCCTCGGTGAGCCGGTCGTTGCGCGCCTGTTCGGGCGACACGTACGCCGGGGAGCCTTCGAGGACGGTCAGGTCGGTGTCCTCGGTGTGGATGGCGAGCCCGAAGTCGGTGAGGACCACACGTCCGTCGGGGCACACCATCACGTTGCTCGGTTTGACGTCCCGGTGCAGGAGTCCGGCCGCGTGCGCCGCGCGCAGCACCGCGCACAGCTGGCGGCCGATCTCGGCGGCCCGGGCCGGGTCAAGCGGGCCCTCCTCGTCGATGACCTGTTGCAGATTGGGCGCGTCGACGAACTCCATGACCAGCCACGGACGTCCGCCGGCGACGAGCACGTCGTGCACCGCCGCCGTGCCGGAATGGCTGAGCCGCGCCATCGACCGCGCCTCACGGGTGAGCGAGCGGCACAGTTCGCGCCGTCGCTCGGTGTCCGCTCCCAGCGGGAGCAGGATCTCCTTGACCGCGACCACCCGGTCGAGGACTTCGTCGTGGGCGCGCCACACCACGCCCATGCCTCCACGGCCTCGCTCTTCGAGCAGCCGGTAACGCCCCGCGACAAGAATTGGTCTGACCCCCGTCTCGCACGTCCAGCACGCTCTCTGTCCTCACGTACTGCCCGTTTTGCGAGGATGAAATGGTCGGGTGATCTTCAAGAGTCGGGCAGTTTTCGGCCGCGTCGCGACAGCCACCAGGCCCAGACGAGGCCGCCCAACGGGATTTCCACGACATAAGTGAAGAAGCTGTACAGCAGGACCGCAGTGGCCGCGCCCGCCGCGTCAAGGCCGAAGTGGACGAGCACCGCTGCCGTCCCCGTCTCGGAGACCCCGGTCCCGCCGGGGGTGAGCACGACGCTCGTCAGCACCCGGTTGAGCGCGAAGGCCGCGACGGTCTCGGCGAGCCGCGGCGGCTCCCCGACCGCCCAGAGACACGCGTAGAACAGCACGCCCTGGAGCAGCAGGTATCCCGTCATGCCGAACGTGAGGACGCGCCAGCCGGTGCGCAGGACGTCGAGGGTCTCGGCACGGACCCGCAGCAGCGAGGCGCCGAGGCCGCGCAGCAGGGAAGCCATGCGGCGCGGCGCGCGGGCGGCCAGCGCGCGCAGGCGGGCGTCGACCCAGCGCGCGGCGCCTTCGTACCGCAGCGCGACGCCGAGGAGCACCGCGCAGCCCGCGAGCAGCGCGCCCGCCGACGCCGCCGCGGCGGCCAGCTCCCGGTTGGGCGCCTCCCCGATCGCCAGCAGGGCGGCGATGCCGACCGCGGGCAGCAGCAGCCTGCCGAAGACGTTCCAGACCCCGCTCACCAGCGTCGAGACCGCCACGGACGCGGCGGGGAACCCCCAGCTCCCGGCCATCGCGAACGTCGCGGCGACCCCGGCGGCCCCGCCGAACGGCAGCAGGTTGCTGACCGCGCTGCCCGCTGCGTTGAGCTGGAACGCCTGCGTGTGCCGCAGGCCCGGCAGCGAACCCGTCAGGACGAACGTGTACAGGCCGAGCCCCGCCAGCCACAGCACCACGAGCAGGGCGGCCTGGCCCGGTCCGAGCGCGGTGAGGCCCGCCGCGATCGCCGTCCAGTCGGCGCCGACGAGCCTGGGCATCAGCGCGATGAGCCCGGCAGCGAGGGCCAGTGAGGCCGCCGACAGGACGAGCCTTCTCACCGCCGTACGTAGTACTCGGTGCCGAGCGCCAGCCTGAACAGCGGCCCGGGCAGCCTGCACAGCACGGCCAGGAGGCGTGGGCCGCCGGTACCTTGGCTGGCGTGCGCGGCCATCGCGGCGCGCTTCGCGGCGGCGAAGCGGCGGACGTCGACGCGATGGCTGATCTCTGAGCCGGGTGTGTATGCCTGCCTCCAGCCGTCCAGCGGGAACACGCCTGCCAGCGGGCGCAGCCACCGCCACAGCCGGTCCCGGTCCACCGTCGCCTCCAGCACCACAGGCGTGCCCGCGGCGCGCGCGGCGGCCACCCCCACGCGGTGCACCTGCACGTGGTCGGGATGGCCGTAGCCGCCCCGCTCGTCGTAGACCGTCAGCAGGTCCGCGTTCTCCTCCGCAAGGATGCGCGCGAGCCTCTGCGCGGGCTCCTCGACGGGACGCGACGCGAAGCCGCCGGGCGCGCACCCGTCGAGTCCCGAGTCGGGGTAGCCGAGCGGGACGACGCGGGCGCAGCCGAGGACGCGGGCCGACTCTTCGAGCTCGCGCAACCGCAGCGGGCCCAGCGCGCGGGTGCGCAGCCCCGTGCGCCCGAGTTCGCCCGCGGTGGCGACGACGAGGACGACCCGGTTGCCTTCCGCCGCGAGCCTCGCCATGAACCCCGCGGTCAGCAGCGCCTCGTCGTCGGGGTGGGCGTGGAAGAAGACGCAGGTGCGCATGAAGCGGAATCTGCCCTGCGCCTTGTGAAGATCAGGCCGTGCGGGGGTCAAGTCTGGGTCAGAGCGGACGCCGCAGCCCGGTTCCGGCGCGCGCGCTCCCGAAACTCACGAAGGTGAGGATTCTCCATGTGAGCGACTGCTTCCTGCCGCGCCTCGGCGGGATCGAGGTCCAGGTGGACGAGCTGGCGGCGGCACAGCGCGGGTGCGGGCACGAGGTGGCGGTGGTGACCGCGACCCCCGGGCCCGGCTACGACGGACTGCTGCGGGTCGGTCCGCGCGTCCCGTGGGGCCTGCCCGTCGGCGGATCGCTGCGGCCGGTCGTGGAGGAGCTGAAGCCCGACGTGCTGCACGTCCACGCGGGCGTCGTGTCGCCGTTCGCGTGGCGGGCCCTGGCGACGTGCCGGGACGTGCCGACGGTCGTCACCGTCCACAGCCTGTGGGGAAGGCCGACCGGGCTCGTCTACCGGCGGCTCGTCGACCGGGACGTGGCCGTCACCGCGGTGAGCGAGGCGGCGGCCCGGCCGATCCGCCGGGCGCTCGGCGCCGACGTGCGGGTCGTCCCGAACGGCATCGACACCGCGCCGTGGCGGGCGATCCGGCCGTGGCTGCCGACCGGCGCCGTCCACGTCGTCGCGGTCGGCAGGCTCGCCCCGCGCAAGGAGCCGTTCACGCTGCTCAAGGTGCTGCGCGCGGCGGGCAAGCGGGTGCCGATCCGGGCGACGATCGTCGGCGACGGCCCCGCCTCGCGCGGGGTGCACCGTTTCCTCCGCGAGAACCGCATGGCGCACTGGGTGCGCGTCACCGGCAGGCTCGACCGGTCCGAAGTGCGCGAGGTGCTCGCCTCCGCTGACGTGTTCGTGGCGCCCGCCAGGCTGGAGTCCTTCGGGCTCGCCGCCCTGGAGGCGCGGCTCGCCGGGGTGCCCGTGATCGCGCACGCCGCCTCCGGTGTCGCCGACTTCGTCGCGCCCGAGCGCGAGGGGCTGCTCGCCGGATCGGCGAAGGAGATGACCGAGGCGCTGGTCCGGCTCGTCACCGACGCCGACCTGCGGCACCGCATCGCCGAGCACAACGGCGCCACGGTGCCCGAGCGGTGCACCTGGCCCGCGGTCCTCGCCGCGTTCGAGGAGCTGTACGAGGGCCTTTGCCCCGCACCGACCGACCTGTCGGAGGGATCTCTCCCGGAAAGAGACCAGTCGGCGAGCCGGTCGGACGGCGCGCGGGTGCCCGGCCCCCAGGAGCCGGACCCGGGCGAGGAAGTGCCGCGGACCGGCCGCCCGGAGGACGACGGTCCGCGGCACCCCGGCAGCGCGCAGAAGCCCGGCAGCGCGCGGAACCCCGACGGGCCTCAGACGCCGAGCACGGACCGCGCCCACTTGTAGTCCGACTTGCCGACCGCGGTCCGCTGCACCTCCGCGACGATCTGGAGCTGGCGCGGCATCTTGTAGCCCGCGATCCGCTCACGGCAGTGCTCGACGATCTCCTCGAGGGTGATGCCCTCGTAGCCCGGGGCCGGCGCCACGACGGCCGCGACGCGCTGGCCGAACCTGTCGTCGGGCACGCCCACCACGACCACGTCGTAGACGCCGGGGTGCTCCTTGACGGCGACCTCGACCTCTTCGGGGTAGACCTTCTCGCCGCCGGTGTTGATCACCAGGGAGCCCCGGCCGAGCAGGACGATCGAGCCGTCCTCCTCCAGGCTGGCGAAGTCCCCCGGGACGGACCAGCGCACCCCATTGGAGTCGGTGAAGAACGTGGAGGCGGTCTTGGCCGGGTCGTTGTAGTAGCCGAGCGGGATGTGGCCGGTGCGGGCCAGCTTGCCGATCTCACCGGCCTTGACGGGCCGCAGGTCGTCGTCGAGGACGGTGATGCCCTCGTTCATCTTGAAGCGCGCGGTGCCCTCCTTGCCTTCGACGGACGGGCCGCACGCGCCGGTCTCGGACGCGCCGTAGCTGTCGAGGAACAGGCCGGTCGCCAGGTGCTTGCCGAGGGCGGCCTTGGCGACGTCGGTGAGGGGGGCGCCGCCCGAGCCGATGGCCAGGAGGCTGGAGATGTCGTAGCCGCCCTTGTCGAGTTCGGCGGCGAGCGGCCTGCCCATGACGTCGCCGACGATCATGACGATGTTCGCGCCCTCCTCCTTGACCAGGTTCAGCACCCGCGCCGGGTCGAAGGAGTGCTCGTTCCACAGGACCAGCCTGTTGCCGCTGAGCAGCGCCATCATCGCCACCCACTGGCCCGCGCCGTGCATGACGGGCGCGCAGTCCAGCACGGTCGCGCCGGGGGCGGCGACGCGCTCGACGATCTCCTCGGGGGTCTTGATCGGCTCGCCGAGGGAGTTGCCGCCGCCGAGCGCGCCGAAGAAGATGTCCTCCGCGCGCCACTCGACGCCCTTGGGATAGCCCGTGGTCCCGCCGGTGTAGATGATGTAGCGGTCGTCGTTGGAGCGCGCGGCGAAGTCGTCGTCCGCGGACTGCGCCGCGAGCGCCTCCTCGTAGCCGACGGAGTCGGCGATCTCCTGGTCGCCGCCGTCCTCCAGCACGATGACGTGCCGCAGCAGCGGGAGTTGGTCCCGGTCGAGCCTGGCCAGCAGGGAGCGCTCCCCGATCACCGCGACGGACCGGGAGTCGGTCAGCACGTGGTGCAGTTCGCCGGCGACGTACCGGTAGTTCACCGGGATCGGCACCGCGCGGATCTTGAACGCGCCGAAGAAGGACTCCAGCCACTCGGCCCGGTTCCACGAGAGGATCGCGACGTGGTCGCCGGGGCCGACGCCCTGGGCGGCGAGGTGATGAGCGATCTTGGAGGCCCGGGCGTTCAGTTCGGCATAGGTGAGCCGGACATCTCCGGCCACCAGAGCCTCCCGATCAGGTGCCGCGGCTCCCGCCAGCAGCTCCAGAAGATCGGCCAGGTTGTAAGTGGACATGGGTCTCCTCCCGAGGGGTGATCGCGCGAGACGTGCGGCCATCCTCGTTTCCATTGGATTAACCGGCAATACCTCGCATCACCCCCACGAGGAGATTCGGATCACAATTCGGACTCGTTACCAGGCTGCTGAGCTGGGGTCCAGTGCCCCGGCGACGGAACTCGGCCCGACACCCTTAACGGCGTTCTTATGGACCGAACGGCAGGGTAGATAACGATTCAGCAACCTGTCGCTCAGCGACCTGGCGGCAGGGGGCCAAGACGTGGGGGGCCAAGACGTGAGCACACCGGTTGCCTGGACACCGCCGAGTTGGGAACAGATCGTCACCGAGCACTCCGGCCGCGTGTTCCGGCTCGCCTACCGGCTGACCGGGAACAGGCACGACGCCGAAGACCTGACCCAGGACGTCTTCGTCCGGGTCTTCCGATCCCTGTCCTCCTACACCCCGGGCACCTTCGAGGGCTGGCTTCACAGGATCACCACCAACCTCTTCCTCGACGGCGCCCGCCGCCGCCAGCGCATCCGCTTCGACGCCCTCACCGACGAGGCGGCCGCCCGGCTGCGCAGCGTCGACCGCGGCCCGGCCCAGATCATCGACGACGCCGCGCTCGACCCCGACGTGCAGGCCGCGCTGGACTCCCTCGCGCCCGAGTACCGCGTCGCCGTCGTCCTGTGCGACATCGAGGGCCTCACCTACGAGGAGATCGCCGCCACCCTGGGCGTCAAGCTCGGCACCGTCCGCAGCCGCATCCACCGCGGCCGGGCGCAGCTGCGCATGGCCCTGGAGCACCGCAAGCCCCGCTCGGCCCGGCCTGCCGACGCGGTCGCGGCCGGAGTCTGACCCGCCCGCGACCCTTCCGCTAACCCAAAGGTCGGCTGTGTCCTAGCGGAGACAGGTGGGTTTCTCCGGGGTTTCTTGTGATCGCCCGCCTATGACCGCCCGGTCTTCCCGGGTTATCTTCCGGCCATGGACATGGTCTTCGCACGCCGCGGGTCAGGCCCGCCGCTCGTCGTCCTGTGCGGCACGGGGCCCCGCGGCCGGGCCTGGGAGCCGGTCATCGGCATCCTCGCGGCCGAGCGGGAGGTCCTCCTCGCCGCCGTCCCGCCCGGCGACCTCGACGCCACCACCACCGCGCTCGCCTTCGCGCTCGCCGACCTCGACCGCCCCCACATCGCCGGATGGGGCTTCGGCGGGCTCGTCGCACTGGAGGCCGCGGAACGCGGCCTCGTCTCCTCCGCCACGGCCATCGCCCCGACCGGCTTCACGACGGCGGACGAGCCCTCCCTCCTGCTCGCCGCAGCCCGGCGCGCGGCGGCCCTGCCCGGCCTGCTCCTTGAGCGGCTGGTGCCCCCACCCGTCGCGGGCTCGCTGCCCTACCGGGCCGGGTTCGGCGGCGCGCGGCCCGCGCCGGACGACGGCTCCGCGTTCTCCGGCGACCTCGCCGACGTCCCCGTCACCCTGGCCTGGGGCACCCGACGCCGCGGCGGCGCCCCCACCTCCGCCCGGTCGGCCCGCGCTCAGCTCCCCCACGTCACCCACCTGCGGCTGCCCGGCTGCGGCAGGGTCCCCATGGCCGACGCCCCGCGCATGGTCGCCGAGGTGATCCTCACCGCCACGGCGGCCGCCGAGCGGCAGCGGGTGGCGATCGCCGGTTAGGGCCGCGCGAGCGGCAGTCGCAGCACGAAGCAGGCGCCCTTGGGCGTGTCTACGGCCGCGAGGTCGCCGCCGTGGGAGCGCGCGATGTCGCGGGCGATGGCCAGGCCGAGCCCGGTGCCCCCCGCGTTCCTGCTGCGCGCGGTGTCCAGCCGGGAGAAGCGGGCGAAGATCCGCTCCCGGTCCTCCGGGGGGATGCCCGGGCCGTTGTCGCGCACCTGCATGACCGCCTCGCCTCCCTCCCGGCGCACGATCACCGTGGCGTCGCCGCCGCCGTAGCGCTCGGCGTTGTCCAGGAGGTTGCCGTAGAGCCGGGCGAACTGGAAACGGACGCCGTGCACCCGCACGCCGTGCTCCGCGTCCAGCCGCACGCCCTTGCGCGCCTCCAGCCGGGCCAGCTCGCCGAGGTCGAAGTCCTCGGCGACCGACGTGCCCGCGCCGAGCTGGGACAGCAGCAGCAGATCGGTGATGATCGCCTCAAGTCGGTCGGTGTCGCGCAGCGCCGCCCGGGACACGTCCTCCCAGTCGGCGTCCTCGGGATGCAGGAGGGCGCCCTCCAGGTTGGCGCGCAGCCCCGCGATGGGGGTGCGCAGCTCGTGCGAGGCGTCGGAGGCGAACTGGCGCTGGCGCTCCACCGAGCGCTCCAGCCGCTCCAGGGTCTCGTTGGACGTCTTGGCCAACCGCACTATCTCGTCATCGCCCTTCGGGACGGGCACGCGCTGGTGCAGGTCGGAGGCGCTGATCTCCGCGAGCTGCCGCCGGATCCCCTCGATCGGGCCGAGCGTCCGGCCGACGATCAGCCAGGTCGCCCACGCGGTGAGCGCGGACAGGCACACCACGCCGAGGCCGGTGAGGAGGTTGAGGCCGATGCCGGACAGCGCCGAGGGCATCGGCATGGACGCCACGACGATGTCGGAGTCGCTGTAGATCGTCGTGCGCAGCGCCACGATCTGGGAGCAGTGCTCGGAGGGCGGGCACTCGACCCGCTGGGCCAGTCTGTCCTCGGAGGGCGGTCGGAGCACGCTGAGCGGAGGCTTGTTCCGGGCGTCGGACGTTCCGGCGATGACCCTGCCGTTCTCGTCGACGACCTGGATGAGGTGGACGCCGGCCACCGACGGGATCGGGTCATCGAGGTGGCCCGCGCGCACGTCCGCCGAGACCCTGCGCACCGCGCGCTCGGCCGACTCCTCTATCTGGGCCTGGATGTTGCGGCGGAACAGGCTGGTGACGCCGATGGCGATCAGGCTGAAGACGAGTGCGGACAGCAGCGCGGCCACCACGGTGTCGCGCGCTCGGATGGAGCGCGGCCACCACCTCATGCCTACCCCCGATGCCTGCCCCCGACGGCCGCGACGAGGTGCCGCGGCGACCCGACATGCGTCCGCCCGATGCCCGACCGGGCCGCGGCGACCGCCCTCGGTGTGCCTACCCGGACGAACGGCCGTCCCAACCCGTCGCGCACGGACTCGTCACGCATGGTGACATCACCGACTGTACTGAATCGATCACGAGAATGGGGGTGGGGGTGCGGAACGCCGTCCACGGACTGAGACCGGGGTCGGTCCGGTGAACTTTCGATGAGACCTGGCGGCATCGGCCCGCGGGGACTGACTCAACGGGTCAGCATGGCGTTATGTTGCCGGAGTGGCATTTTCCGCCCCGACCGGGGAGGAAATCGGCGGTATTCGGGGCCCGATGCACCATGATCAGGTAACGACCGTTACTAGATTGGAACATCGCCCCGCACACCCCCTCCCTCCAGCGATATCCGCCCTTATCGGACCTCTCGGGCGCGCTCCCACCGCAAAGAGCGCGGAAGTTGCCAAGGAGCGAAGGCCGATCCTGGCCCTCCCCGGACCTACACTGGCGGTCTGGTGAACCACCAGAGCATGATTTGCACCACAATCTCAGACGAAAGTCGTCATGATCATTGACATGATCACGACGATCGAGCTGCCCCAGGGCGCGCGGGGCCAATGCCGGATGGAGGTCACCGCGTGACAGCAGAAGTGGGCATCCCCTCCCGCACCGGGCGTGCCGGGCGGGGCCCATGGTCGGACATTCCACGCGAACTCGCCGAACACGTTCTGCCGCACCTCGACCTGGTCGCCGAAGAGATCATCAAGGAGATCCGCTTCCAGGTCCGCGAATACTCCCGGGGTGAGGGGCCCTACGCGTCCACCCTCCGCACCGTCGTCGAGCGCGCGCTCGCCCACTTCGTCGAGCGCGTCGCCCAGGGCGGACCGCACCCCGACCCCGACTTCTTCGAGACCATCGGCCGCGGGGAGGCGGGTGAGGGCCGCAGCCTCGACCCGCTCCAGGCCGCGATGCGCGTCGGTGGGCTCGTCGCCTGGCGGCGGCTGTCGGAGAACGCGTGGGAGCTGGAGCCGCGCGTCATCACCGCGCTCGGCGAGGCGGTCTTCGTCCACCAGGACGACATCGCCCGGCAGGCCGCCGAAGGCTACCGCCAGGCCCAGGCCGACGCCGCGGGCGAGATGCAGCGCCGCCGCCGCAGGCTCCTCGGCCTGCTGCTCGCGGGCAACGCGGGGCACGACGCGATCGCCGACCTCGCCGCCGCCGCGCACTGGCCGATGCCCCGCACCGTCGCGGCCGTCGCCCTCGACATCCGCCACCAGGACACCCGCCCGCCGGCGTTCCCGCCGGACGTGCTGGTCGACCTCGGCCGCACCCAGCCGTCCCTGCTGGTCCCCGACCCCGACGGGCCGGGCCGCAACCAGCTCGTCGACCGAGCCCTCGCCGACTGCTCCGGCGTCATCGGGCCGACCGTCCCGGTCACCGAGGCGGCCCACTCGATGCGGCTCGCCCGGGCCATGCTCCAGCTCGGCCAGCGCGGCGTCATCGACGCCGAGGGCGTCGTGCGGTGCGTCGACCACATGTCGACGCTCATCCTCTTCCAGGACGAGCAGCTGCTGAAGTCGCTCGCGGAACTGCGCCTCGCCCCGCTGTCGCACCTGCGCAGCAGCCAGCAGGACAGGCTCGCCGAGACGCTGCTGGCCTGGCTGCAGTCCGGCCGCAACGCCAACGAGGTCGCGATGCGGTTGCACGTCCACCCCCAGACCGTCCGCTACCGCCTCCGGCAGTTGGAGGAGCTGTTCGGCGACCAGCTCCTCGACCCCGATCTCCGGTTCGACCTGGAGATCGTGCTGCGGGCCCGCAGGCTCCAGCAGTCGGTCGCGCCGGTCCCGGCCGCGCCCGACCAGGCGGTCGCGGGCGAGGTGATCAGCCTCCGCCGCGTCTGATCTGAATTCGACGAACATGACGAAGGCCACCGGCGGTTTTCCGGTGGTCTTCGTCATGTAGCCGGGGTTCCAAAGACACGACGAAGGCCACCGCGTGATGCGGTGGCCTTCGTCGTTCCCCCTCCTCCCCAGGAAGGTCCGCGTCAGCGCGCGAAGAACTCGTCGTCGGGGCGGGTGCCGATCCCGATGGTGAGCCGGTTGGTGTAGTTGAAGAACGAGACGACCTCGATGACCTCGACGATCTGCTCGTCGGTCAGGCCGTGCTCGCGCAGGCCGAGGACGTCGGCGTCGTCGACGTGCGACGGGTTCACGGTGAGCTTGACGGCGAGGTCCACGATGGCCTGCTCGCGGGGGGCGAAGCCGATCATGTGGTGGTCGTCGGCGATCCGGTGGGCCAGTTCGCGGTCCTTCAGGACGGCGGCGAGACCGGCCCGGTGGTTGGCCTTGCAGTAGCCGCAGCCGTTCTCGTGGGAGACGACGACGGAGATGAGCTCGCGCTCCTGGATGGTGAGCGTGCCCGCCTTCGGGTCCCACAGGGAGTGGTAGAAGGCCAGCAGCCGCTTCAGGGTCTCGGTGTTGTGCGCGTAGCTGTTGAGGTAGTTCGGGACGCGGCCCTGGTGCTTCTCGGCGTCGACGAACAGTTCCTCGACGTCCGCGGGGAACTTCGAGCGGTCCGGGGTCCCGAAGCGGGACAGGCGGGGCTCGGCTACTTCGAACGTCATCGGTGACTCTCTCCTTGCTGATGTTCCCATCTTCCCTACCGATAATGTAGGAATAGAGGAGAACTTCGCAAGCCCGGATGATGAATTACGGAAGGTGACAAAATATGACAATCCAGACGGACGTGGCTGCGCCGCCCGCGCTCACCGACGAGACCGCCCCGGCCGTCGCCGCCGAGGTCGCCGACCGGGTACGGCCCGGATCCGCCGAACGCGACAGGGCGTCCCGGCATCCCGCCGCCGAACTCGCCGACCTCGCCACCACGGGCCTGCTCGGTATCTCCGTCCCGGTCTCCCACGGCGGCGGCGGGGTGCGGCCGAGCACCGTCGCGGAGGTCTTCCGGCTCCTCGCCGTCGGCGACGCCGCGGTCTCCCAGCTCCTGCTCTCGCACTTCGTGCTGGTCGAGCTGCTGAAGGCCGCGGGCTCGGACGAGCAGAAGGAGTTCTTCTTCGGCGAGGCGGTGCGCGGCGTCCGGTTCGGCAACGCCACCGCCGAGCGCGGCACCAAGCACGTCTTCGACCGGACCACCGCGCTCACCGCCGACCCCGCGGGCGGGTTCCGGCTGGACGGGCGCAAGTTCTACACCACCGGCGCGCTCGCGTCCGGCTGGATCGGCGTGGCCGCCTCGACCGACGGCGACCAGTCCCGGCCCGTCCTCGCCTTCGTCAGCCCCGACGATGAGGGCGTGGAGTTCGCCGACGACTGGACCGCCTTCGGCCAGCGCCCGACCGCGAGCGGCTCCATCACCTTCACCGGCGTGCACGTGCCCGCCGACCGCGTCCTCGTGCTCGGCCCGGTCCCGGCCGACCCGCCGCCGCAGACCCTCGGCGCCTACGACCAGATCCTGCACGCCGCGATCGACGTCGGCATCGGCCGGGCCGCCTTGGAGGACGGCGGCGCCTTCATCGCCGAGCGCAGCCGCCCCTGGTTCGAGTCCGGCCACGACCGCGCCGCCGACGAACCCCACACCCTCCTGCACTTCGGCAAGCTGACGACCCGCCTCCACGCCCTGGAGGCCCTGTTCGCCCGCGCCGGCACCGTTCTCGACGCCGCCTACGCCGCGCCCGCCCTCACCGACGAGAACACCGCCGCGGCCTCCCTCGCCGTCGCCGAGGCCAAGGCGTTCGCGCAGGAGGTGTCCGTGCAGATCGCCGCCGACGTCATCGAACTCGCCGGCACCAGCGCCGCCGACTCCGCCCACGCCCTCGACCGCCACTGGCGCAACGTCCGCGTCCACTCCCTGCACGACCCGGCCCGCTGGAAGTACCACCACATCGGCAACCACGCACTCAACGGCGCCAACCCCCCGCGCTACCCGCTGCTCTAGACACGCGTGAGCCCCCGCCCTGCTCGGGGCGGGGGCTCACGGCGCGGAGGCTAGGAGCGGTACAGGTTGATCTTGTCTTCGCCGATCTTCTCGCGGAGTTCCCGGTCGTCGATGCCGAGGCCTTCGGAGGGGGCGGCGCAGAGGAGGGCGACCTTGCCGATGTGCTGGTTGGTCTGGACGGCGCGGGTGGCGTCGGCGGCCGTGTCGAGGTCGAAGACGCTCGACAGGGTCGGGTGGATCATGCCGAGGCCGATGAGGCGGTTCGTCTGGACCGCCTCGTGGTAGTTGAAGCCGTGCGAGCCGATGATGCTCTTCAGGCGCATCCACAGGAAGCGGTTGTCGTACTCGTGGCGGTATCCCGTCGAGGAGCCGCAGGTGACGATCTTGCCGCCGCGCTTGGCGACGTAGACCGAGGTGCCGAAGGTCTCCCGGCCGAGGTACTCGAAGACGATCTGCGGGTCCTCGCCGACGAGCGAGCGGATCGCCTCGCCGAGGATCCGGCCCGCCTTGCGGTTCTGGAAGCCCTCCGCGCCGAGGCCCAGCTCGCTGCGGTTGATGACGTGCTCGACGCCCTGCCGGCGCACGAGGTCGGCCTTGTCCTCGGAGCCGACGACCGCGACGGGGATGCCGCCGCCGTTCTTGGCGAGCTGCGTCGCGTAGGAGCCGAGGCCGCCGGTGCCGCCCCAGACCAGGACGACGTCGCCCTGCTTCATCTGCGCGCCGTGCGCGCCGACGAGCATGCGGTAGGCGGTCGCCGCGCACAGGGTGCTCGCGCCCGCCTCCTCCCACGACAGGTGCGCGGGCTTCTTGATGAGCTGGTTGGCCTTGACGACGCAGTACTCGGCGAGCGAGCCGAAGTTGGTCTCGAATCCCCACGCGAGCTGCGACTCGGTCATCATGCCGTCGTCGTAGGAGGCGTGGTCCTCTTCGTCGACGTACGCCGGGGAGATGACGACCTTGTCGCCGACCTTCCAGTTCTTCACGCCGATGCCGGTGCGCACGACGACGCCCGAGGCGTCGGAGCCGAGGATGTGGTACGGCAGGTTGTGCCGGGCGCCGTTCGGGCCGGTCTGGCCGAACTTGTCGAGGAAGGCGAAGGTCGGCACGGGCTCGAAGATGGCCGACCAGACCGTGTTGAAGTTGATGGCCGCCGACATCACCGCCACGATGCACTCGTCCGGGGCGATCTCGGGCATCGCGACCTCGCCGACGTGCATCGACCTGCGGACGTCCTTGTCCTTCTCGCCCTCGAAGATCCCGACCTCTTCGCGCAGCGTGTAGGCCGCCTTGAAGGATTCCGGAAGGGCGGTGTTGAGCAGCTCCTCGGGGGAGGCGCCGTTGATCACGGCCTGGAGCAGATCAGACATGTGGGTTCCTCTGAGTGAGCCCGCCGTGGGCTAGTGGGCCAGCTCGCCGGCCAGGTGCGCCGCGATGAGGTGCACACCGGGCGGGTCCAGCAGGTTGAGGTGGTGCGTCCCGGTGACCTCGACGATCTCCAGGTTCGGGCACAGCGGCGCGAGCCCGTTGGTGTCGTCGAGGTCGATGTAGCGGGCGTCCTGGACGGCCCACGGGGTGGGCAGGGGCGCCTTGTAGAGGATGACCCGGCCGTCGTAGGGCTTGTAGGCGTACCTCTCCAGCGTCCTGGTGTCCTGGTGCGAGGTGAGCTGGTGGTGCAGTACGGCGGGGGGCAGGGAAGCCATCACGGGTGCGGCCCGCTCGGCGACGAGGGCGAACATCTCGTCCTCGTTCTTCCCGGCCAGTTCCGCGTACTCCAGTTTCACCTCGGTCCCGTACGTCTCGGTCAGGTAGGCGGCGAATCCGGCGAACCTCTTGGCGAGGTTGTCGGCGTCGTCGTCGGTGGGCAGCGGGACGCCTCCGTCGAACAGCGCGACGAACTCGACCTCGTGCCCGGCGGCGGTGAGCTGCCGGGCGGTCTCGTAGGCGAGGGTCGCGCCGAACGACCAGCCGCCGAGCCGGTAGGGCCCGGAAGGCTGGGTCTGGAGGATGTGCTCGACATAGCGCGCGGCGCGTTCTTCGACGCTGGGGGCGTCTTCCCAGCGTTCGAGCCCGTAGAACGGCTGCGCGGTGCCGATGAGGGCGGCGAGCTGCTGGTAGCAGCCCGTGGTGCCGCCCGCGGGGTGCGCGGCGAAGAAGGGCCGCCCGTCGCCGAGCGGCTGGAGGGGCCGGACGGTCTGCCTGGCCGCCTCGTCCTCGGCGGCCCGGATGACGTCGGCGACGCCCTGGGCGGTCGGTTCGGCGAAGAGCACGGACCGGTCGAGCGTGGTGTGCAGCTCTTCCTGGAGCGCGGTGTGGATCAGGTCGGCCTGGTGCTCCTGGCCGCCGAGGGCGAAGAAGTCGTCGACGACGCTGACCCGCGCCAGCCCGAGCTGCTCCTCGAAGAGCCGGACGACGACGCGCTCTGCGGCGTCTCGGGGCATCACGTAGGCGGAGTCCTCCGCGGGGGCGGCCGAGGAGCCGCCGAGGCCGAGTTCGTCCGCGGCCCACTCTTCGAAGGCGTTGACGCTCGCGCCCTGCAGGAGGACGGCGGGCGGGACGGTGAGGCCGAGGTCGTGTTCGACGGCGCTCTTGATCCGGACGGCGACCAGGGAGTCGAGGCCGAGTTCGGTGAGCGGGACGGCGGGGTCGAAGCGGCTCGCGTCGAAGCCGAGGATGGCCGAGACGCGTTCCAGGATGCGGGCGCGAAGCGCGGCGCGGGCGGCGTCGGGGTCGAGGGCGCGCAGGCCGTCGGGGCCGGGCCAGTCATCGCCGTCGCCGGACTGCCCGGCGGCCTCGACGAGCGCGGTGTAGAAGGGCATCCGCCGGATCTCGGGAAAGAGTTCGACGGCCTTGGCTGCGTCGAACCGCAGGACGCCGGTGGCGGGCCGGTCGTAGGCGAGGAGCGCTTCGAGCGCCTCGACGCCTTCGGCGGGCGTCAGCGGCTCGATGACGGTGACGGCGGCCTCGGTGGCCCCGCCGACCTCCGCCCAGGTGCCCCAGTTGACGGTCGTGGCGGCGAGCCCGTGGGCGCGGCGGTAGGCGGTGAGGGAGTCCAGCGCGCCGTTGGCCGCGGCGTAGGAGCCCTGTCCGGGCGAGCCGAGCAGCGCTGCGGCCGAGGAGTGCATGAGGAAGAAGTCGAGGTCTTCGGGGACCGCCTCGTGCAGCCGCCATGCGCCCGCGACCTTCGCCGTCCACACCCTGTGCAGATCCTCCGCGCCGACTTCGGCGAAGAGCCTGTCGGCCATCGCGGCGGCGCCGTGCACGACGCCGCGCAGCCGCAGCCCGCCTTCGGTCGCGGCGGCGACGAGCCGGGCGGCGGCGCCTTCGGCGGCCACGTCGCCGAGCACGACGGCGACGTCCGCGCCCGTCTCGCGCAGGCGGGCGATCTCGGCCTCGGCCTCGGCGTTCGGCCCTGACCTGCCGGACAGGACGATCCTGCCCGCCCCGCGCTCGGCGAGCAGCCGTGCGGTGACCAGGCCGATGCCGCCGTAGCCGCCGGTGATGATGTACGCGGCGCCCTTGCGGACCGCCTTGCGGGGCTTGCCTTCGGGCAGGGAGGCCGCGGCGAGGCGCGCGCCGAAGCGGCGGCCGCCCCGGTAGGCGATCTCGGTGTCGGTGGTCCCGGCGGCGATCTCCGCGGCCAGCGTCCCGGCGGCGTCGGCGGTGTCGTCGAGGTCGAGGTGGGTGGCGCGCAGGCCGGGCTGCTCGAACCCGAGGACGCGCACCAGCGCCGGGAGGAAGCCCTGGCCGGGCCGGCCCGCCTCGCCGTCCAGGACGGAGCGCGCGCCGCGCGTCACCAGCCACAGCCGCTGCGAGGTGAGCGCCCGCGCCGCGCCCGCGACGGCGAGGACGAGGGCCTCGTCGGTGAGGTCGGCGGGCGGGACGAGCGCGAGGTGCCGGGTCTCGGCGGTGGCGGCGGCCCGGATCGCGGTCTCGGCGTCGGCCCAGTCGAGGTCGGTGAGGACGGCGAGCCCGTCGGCCTCGCCTTCGGCGGCGTCGAGCGGGGCCTCGGTCCAGACCGCCTCGACGAGCTTGGCCGACAGCGGCACGGGCACGTCGCGGCGGGCCAGGACGACGCCGGAGGCGACGAGCAGAGGGTTTCCGTCCTCATCGGCGAGAAGGATCTCGCCCGTGGCGGAGGTCCCGGTACGGGTCAACGTCGTCCGGCACAGGCCGCCCCGGTGGGTGGCCCCGTAGACGCGGAGTTCTCCGATGCCCGTGACGACGAGGCCGTCTTCCCCGGCCTCCGTGACGAGCTGCTTCAGGCACCTGTCGAAGACCTCGGGGTGGATCCGGTAGTGCCGGCTTCCCTTGGAGGCGCCCGCCACCGCGGCCCAGTCTGCGACGTCGGCCTTGGCGTGGGCGTCCGTGAGTTCGTCGGCGGGGATCGTCTCGGCGGTCGCCAGCGGAGCCCAGACGCCCGCGGGAGTCCGGACGTGGACGGCGACCAGGCCGTCGGCGTCGAGGCTCGTGCTCAGCTCCACCTCGCCGTCTACGGCGTGCAGGCGGCTCAGCTCAAGCGCGCGCACGGCCGCCCCGTCGAGGGTCGCTCCGGCGGCGAGGGCCATCTCGGCGAGCGGAGCGGCCGAAAGGTACGGGCCGTCCCACGAGGTCCTGCCCTGCCAGACGTGCCTGTCCTCGCCGGGAAGCTCCACATGCGCGCCGAGCAGCGGGTGCGTGTCCGAGCCCGCGACGCGCCGGGCGCCTTCCATCCAGTACCGCTCGTGCTGCCACGGCGCGCGCGGCAGCGCGATGAGCCCGCCGTCCCGCGGCCCGGTGATCGGGTGCCCGTGGACGGCCAGGGTGGCGAGCTGGGCGTGGAAGGTGAGGGTGTCGTCGGTCTCCTGGCCCTTGGGGGCGCGCTTGAGCGAGTGCAGCACCTGCGCGCCGGAGCCGTCCAGGGTCTCCCCCACGGCCATCGCGAGGATGGGGTGCGCGTTCAGCTCGATGAAGGTCCGGTGGCCGTCCTGCGCGGCCGCGGTGACGGCGTCGGCGAGCCGGACGGGGTTGCGCAGGTTCGCGGCCCAGTACTCGGCGTCGAGCGGCGCGGACCCGTCGAGGAGCTTGCGGGGGCGCTCCAGCGCGGTGGTGTACATCGGCACCTCGCCGACGCGCGGGGCGAGTTCGGCGAGCTGCGCGCGCAGCTCGGGCAGCAGCGGGTCCACCTGCGGTGAGTGCCCCGCGCCCTCGGCCTTGACCTGCCGGGCGAGGTACCCGCGGCCGGACGCCCAGGCGAGCACCGCCTCGATCGCGTCGGCCTCGCCCGTCACCACGGTCTGCTTGGGCGAGGACAGCACGGCGGGGTGCACGGTGGGCCCCTCATACTCCTGGAGTTCGGTGAGGCCGCAGCCGACCACGGCCATCCCGCCGCCGCCGACGAGGGCGGTCATGAGCTTCGAGCGCCGCACGATCACCTTGACGCCGTCGGCGAGGGTGAGCGCCCCGGAGACGACGGCAGCGGCCACCTCGCCCATCGAGTGCCCGATGACGGCCGACGGCTCGACGCCGTAGGAGCGCCAGACACGCGCCAGGCCGACCTGGACGGCGAACAGCACGGGCATGATCTCGGCGGGCCCCTCGGGCATCCTGCCCTCTTCGAGGAGGTTCCACAGGTCGAGGCCGGCCTCTTCGGCGAACAGCCCGTCGAGGTCGTCGATGGCCTCCGCGAAGGCGGGTTCCTCGGCGAGCAGGGACTGCGCCATGCCGGGGCGCTGGGCGCCGTAGCCGGAGAACACGAAGACGGGCCGGGCGGGAGTGCCGACCGCCGTTCCGGTGGCGACGGCGGCGCTGGGGGCCCCTTCGGCGAGGGAGGCGAGCCCCGCGCGCAGCCCGTCAAGGTCGCGGGCGACGACTGCCGCGCGGGCCCTGCCGCGCGGGTCGCGGCGGCGCAGGGTCGCGGAAAGGTCGGCGAGGGAGGCGTCGGCGAGGGAGGCGTCCTCGTCGAGGGCGGTCAGTAGGGCGCGGGCGTAGCCGGGGAGGCGGTCGGCGGCGACGTCGGACAGCGGGAACATCCGGACGGGGACGTTCTCGGCAGGCTCCGACTCCGGCGCTTCGACCGCTTCGAGCCTGATGTGCGCGTTCGTCCCGCCGAATCCGAACCCGGAGACGCCGGCCCGGCCCGGCCTCCCGTGCGCGGGCCACGGCGTCATCGTGTCTGCGACCTTCAGGTTCAGCTCGCCGAACGGGATGTGCGGGTTCGGCTCGCGGTAGTGCAGCGACGCGGGGATCGCGCCGTGGTGCAGCGCGAGGACCGTCTTGATGAGCCCTGCCGCGCCCGCCGCGGCCTCCATGTGGCCGAGGTTGGACTTCACCGAGCCGAGCAGCAGCGGCTCCGTCCGGTCGCCGCCGAGCACCTCGCCGAGCGCGCGGGCCTCGATCGGGTCGCCGAGGAAGGTGCCCGTGCCGTGCGCCTCGATGTAGTCGACGTCGCGGTCCGCGGCGTACAGGTCGCGCAGCAGGGCCTTCTGGGCGTCGGCGTTGGGCGCGACGAGCCCGTTGGAGCGGCCGTCGGAGTTGACGCCGGTGCCGGTGACCACGGCGAGGACCCGGTCGCCGTCGCGCCGCGCGTCGGACAGGCGCTTGAGGACGAGCACGCCGCAGCCTTCGGCGCGGACCATGCCGTCGGCCGAGGCGTCGAAGGCCTTGCAGCGGCCGTCGGCGGCGGTGCCCCCGGCGGCGTCGAACGTCATCGTGATCGTCGGCGAGAGCAGGACGTTCACGCCACCCGCGAGAGCCACGTCGCTGTCACCCGCGCGCAAGGACTGGACGGCAAGGTGGGTGGACACGAGCGAGGACGAGCAGGCGGTGTCCACGATCATCGAGGGACCGCGCAGGTCGAGCAGGTAGGACAGGCGGTTCGCGACGATGCTCAGGGCGGCGCCGGTGGCGGTGAACGCCTCAAGACGCGTGAGGTCGGACGCGGTGAGCCCGGCGTACTCGGGGGCGGAGACGCCGATGAAGACGCCGGTGCGGGTGCCGCGCAGCCGGGCGGGCGCGATGCCCGCGTGGTCCATGGCCTCCCAGGCGACCTCCAGGACCAGCCTTTGCTGGGGGTCCATGACGGCGGCCTCGCGCGGGGTGATACCGAAGAAGCGCGCGTCGAACCCGGCGATGTCGTCGAGGAAGCCGCCGCGCTTGGTCACGTTCGACAGGAGGTCGGCTATCTCCGGGGAACCGTCGTCGAAGGCGTCCCAGCGACCGTCGGGCACCTCGCCCACGGCGTCGCCGTTTTCGGTCAGGAAGCGCCAGAATTCTTCGGGTCCGTCGATCCCGCCCGGGAAGCGGCAGCCGAGGCCGACCACGGCCACGGGCTCGTCGGCGCGCGGCGCGGCGGACGCGACCCGCAGAGGGGCCGCGGGCTCGGCCGCGTTCCCGCTCAGCGCGGCGGCGATGCGGGAGACGGTGGGGTGCTCCCACACCAGGGTCGCGGGCAGCGAACGGCCGAGCAGCTCTTCGAGTTCGCCGGCGATGGCCACGGCGTCCCTTGAGGACAGACCGAATTCCTCCAGCGGACGGTCCACATCGACCGCGTCGGGAACCAGGTCGGCCCGGTGTGCTATCTCATGGACCAGGAAGTCTCGGATCTCACCCTGGAGCTGCGAATCCCCGGTGCCTTCGGACATGAGCTCCCCCAACATGGGCATGGGCCGGTGCGAGCGACCACCTTGTCCTAGTTTGGGTGCAACCCTCTGCGCACGCGGACCAAGAATCTCGGGTGTTCCTTATCACCCCCATGACAAGAGGTTTCCGTCCACCATATGGGTGAATTGGG
This sequence comes from Actinocorallia aurea, assembly GCF_054783995.1. NCBI lineage: Bacteria > Bacillati > Actinomycetota > Actinomycetes > Streptosporangiales > Thermomonosporaceae > Actinocorallia > Actinocorallia aurea. The sequence goes on along the minus strand of NZ_BAAGPQ010000008.1, from coordinate 145,820 downwards.
GCTAAATGGGACGGGACAGGTATGGGTGGACGTTGGCGGTCGTGGCCGTCAGCGCATTCATGGTGACCTTGGACAACACGGTCACCAACATCGCCCTGAAGACCATCCGTGAGCATTTCGGGGTAAGCCTTTCGGCCGTCACCTGGGTCACCACGGCCTACATTCTGATCTTCTCCTGCCTGCTGATCGCCGGCGGCCGTCTCGTGGACGTCTACGGGGTCCGCCGCACCTACACGATCGGCATGACCGCGTTCACCCTCGCCTCCCTAGGCGCGGGCCTCTCGCAGGAGATCTCCCACCTGATCGCGTTCCGCGTGCTGCAGGGCGCGGGGGCCTCCCTCGCACTGCCCGCGACGCTGGTCATGGTGATGAACAACCGGACCGACAAGCAGAAGTCGCTCGGCAACCTCGTCTTCATCCTCACCGGCACCGTCGCGTCCGCGCTCGGCCCTGCCATCGGCGGCCTCATCACCGACGCGTTCAGCTGGCACTGGATCTTCCTGATCAACGTCGTGCCCGGCATCGCCGTCATCGCCCTGGGCCAGTTGGTCCTCGACGGGCGGACCGAGAACCGGCCCGAGAGCGTCGACCTGCCCGCGGTCCTCACCTCCGCGACCCTGCTGTTCTCCATCACCTACGGCGTCCACGCCGGAGGCAATCCCAAGATCGGCTGGACCGACCCGAGCGTCCTCGCGATCTTCGGGCTCGCCCTCATCTCCCTCTTCTCGTTCATCCTGGTCGAGAAGTGGGCGCCCAACCCGATGATCACCACCGAGTTCTTCCGGAACCGGGCGTTCTCGGGCGCGCTCGCGGGCCAGATCCTGTGGGGCATGGGGTTCTCCGGCGTCCTCACCTACTCCGGGAACTTCGTGCAGGAGGTGCTCGGCTGGTCGGCGTCCCAGGCGGGCGCGGTCTTCATCCCACCCGCCGTCATCATCGGCCTGGTGACGCCCGTCGGGTTCTGGCTGTCGACGAAGTTCGGACCGCGCATCCCCATCTCCATGGGCATGGTGTCGATGTCGTGCGGCCTCATCGCCTTCTCCGGGCTGAGCCAGGGCGACGACTTCTACGACATCCTGCCCGGCATCGTCCTCGTCGGCATCGGCTCCGCGCTCACCATGCCGCTCGGCCTCTACGCGCTGAAGGCCGTCCCGGAGAACCGGACGGGCGTCGCGGGCGGCCTCATCAACGTCGGCCGCGAGATGGCCGCCGCGCTCGGCATCGTCGTCCTCGGCGCGCTGCTCACCTCGATGGAGCGCGCGGCCGAGGCCGAGGGCAAGAGCGAGACCGCCGCGCTGGAGCAGGGCTCGTCGGCGGCGCTCATGCTCGGCGCGGCGCTCGTGCTGGTCGGCGCGATCATCACCGTCAGCACCCTCCAGCGCAAGAGCGAGATCGCCGAGGAGCCCGAAGGCACGCCGCGGCCTTCTCTGGACGCGTCCTCGGTCACTTCAGGGTCCTTCCCCGTCATCCCGGACTGGTGGGGCACCAACCGCAAGGCGGGCATCCCGTCCGCGTGGCCGCCTCCCCCGCCCTACAGTCCCTATGAGACGACGACGGAGGAGGACCCCTCATGGGCCGGAAGGTAGTCATCTTCGCCGCCGGCTCGCGGGGCGACCTCCAGCCGTGCGTCGCGCTCGGCCGGGGCCTGGCCGACCGGGGCGACGAGGTCAGCCTCATCTCCAGCGACGCCTACCGGGGCCTCATCGAAGGGGCAGGGCTCGGCTTCCAGCACCTGTCGATCGACCCGACGAAGATCGTCGACTCGCCGGAGGGGCAGGAGTTGCTGAGCGGCGGGCGCAACCCCGTCCGATTCCTGCGGAACATGAAGCGGATCGCCGCGCCGCTCGCCGAGCAGCTCCTGGCCGAGGTCACCGAAGGCACCGACGGAGCCGACCTCGTCCTCGCGCCCACCCTCGGCTACCTGGGCGCGCACATCGCCGAGCACCGGGGCATCCCGCACGCGCTCATCCACTTCCAGCCGTCGCAGCCGACCGGGCGCTTCCCGCACCCGTTCGTGCCGCGCGCCCGCCACTTCGGCCCCTACGCCAACCGGCTGACGTACGAGGCGCTCGACTTCGTCACCTGGCAGCTCACCCGGCCGTTCATCAACACCTGGCGCACCGAGCGGCTCAAGCTCGCCCCACTCTCCCTGGCCGGCCCGCAGCGCGCCGCGCGTTCCGCGCTGGTGCTGTGCGCGTTCAGCTCAGTCGTGGTGCCGCGCCCCGCCGACTGGCCCGACAACGTCAGGCTCACCGGGTTCTGGTTCCTCGACCAGCCGCACTGGGAGCCGCCCGCGGACCTGACCGCGTTCCTGGAGGCGGGGCCGCCGCCCGTCTACGTCGGGTTCGGCAGCATGCTGCCCGCCGACCCCGTGGAGACCGACCTGAAGGTGCGCACGGCGCTCCGCCTCGCGGGCCTGCGCGGCGTCCTGCAGGGCGACCCCGCGACGTCGGAGGACGACATGTTCGTCGTCAAGGACGTGCCGCACTCCTGGCTGTTCCCGCGGATGGCCGCGGCCGTCCACCACGGCGGCGCCGGCACCACCGCCGAGTCGCTGCGCGCCGGGCTGCCGACCCTCGTCTGCCCGTTCTTCGGTGACCAGCCCTACTGGGGCGACCGGGTGCACGCCCTGGGCGCGGGCCCTGCCCCGCTGCCCGTCAAGGACCTCACCGTCGAGACGTTGGCCGCCCGGCTGCGCACCCTCGCCACCACGGCCCAACGCGCCCGCGCCCGGGACCTCGCCGCCTCCCTCAACTCCGAGGACGGCGTCGCCCGCGCCTGCGAGGTCCTCGACGTGCTCCAGCACTGAACGCCGCCCCGGACGTGCCGGGGCGGCGGATCAGGCGTCGGCGGCCGGGACCCGGGAGTCCAGGACGAGCTTGGTGCCCGGAACCGCCGCGGCCTGGAGGGTGCGGAGGTGCAGGAGGGACGGGTGCTCTTCGAGGAGGCGGGCGGTGTTCGCCAGGGAGCGGAGGGCCGCGGCCTCGGTCCGGGCCCGCTCCAGGTCGGCCTTGCCGCGTTCGCGGGCCAGGACCGTCTCCAGGGCCGCCTTGCGGAGCTCGCCCGGGAGCATGAGGTCGCGGACCGTCGCCTCGGCCACGCGCAGGCCGAGGTCCGGGACGTCGCCGACGAGCCCTTCGGTGAGGGCCGCGCCGAGCGCGGTGCGGTCGGCGAGCAGCTCGTCGAGGGGCGCCGCCGCGACGACCGCGCGGAGCGCGTCCTGGACGCGGCCGTAGAGGACCTGGTCGGCGTTCTTGGCGCCCATGACGTAGGCCCTGGGGTCGGTGACCGCCCAGGCCGCCGCGACGCTCAGCCGCAGGGACAGGCCGTCGCGGGTGAGCACCTCCTGGCCCGCCACATGCAGGACCCGGGGCCGGAGGTCCACCGGGAGGGTCTTGTGCCGCTGGGCCGGCCACACGCGGTGCCGCCCCGGCTCCAGGACCCGCTGGAACCTGCCGTCGCGGTAGAGGAGCGTCCGCTCCCAGTCCATGACCGTCACTCGCATCCTCTGCCTCCTTCACGTCGCTGGATCGCGTCTCGGTGGGTCGTGTCTCGGTGCATCGCGTCTCAGTGGATAACGTCTCGGCGGGTTACGTCTCGGCGGGTTACGGACGGACCTTCTCCGGCCGCGGCCGCCCGGCGGGGGCGTCCTCCCCGAAGGGAGAGCCCGCAGGGCCGGACGCCCGCGCACGGCCGGAGAAGGGCCGCCTGAGGGAGTCGAACCCCGGGGCGCGCGGCCCCATACCTGGTGGACGGTGGCCGGAGGAACACGGGGAACGCGGTGCGGAGATTCCGCAGCGCCCCTTTTCCGGCCCGCCTTCGCCCCTTCATGGTGACAGGTCCGTTTCCCGGCGGCCATGCATTTATCGCCCGCTCCGCCCGACCGATGCCGGTTCGCGAAGGTGCCGCTTGCGCGCGGGCGAGACGGGAATGAGCGCTGGGACGGATTGGTTCGACGGGACGCGAGACTCGGGGGAGTCGGCTGGAGGGGGTGCCGTGGCGGGGTGCGACGGAGGCTTCGAGGAAGGGTTCGGGACGAGGCTGGGAGTGCTGCGGGTGCCCGGGGAGCTCACCGCGCCGGGCAGGGTGCGCCGGTGGGTGCGGGGGCTCCTCGCGCAGGACCGGGACTGGGCCGGTGAAGGTTCGGAGGTGGTGGAGCTGCTGACGTCGGAGGTGGTGACGAACGCCGTCCAGCACGGGCCGAGCGGCGGCGAGATCAGGGTCGCGGTGTGGCGGGACGGCAAGCGCGTGCGGATCGAGTGTTGCGACGTCGGCGGCGGTGTCCCGGTCGCCAGGGAGGCCGAGGAGGGCGACGAGGACGGCCGCGGCCTGATGCTGCTCGACGGCCTGGCCCGGGAGTGGGGCAGCCGGACGGACCCGGACGGCACGTCGGTCTGGTTCGAGGTCGACGCCTGAGCGGTGTGCCGCCCGGTCCGCGTGCACCGGGTGTCAGTACTTGCGGGCCTTGACGGCCTTCATCGCCTGCGGCCAGGACCGCTTCAGCTCGATCTTCCAGAACGGCCAGGAGTGCCGGCCGCCCGAGTAGATGTGCGCCTTGTACTTGATGCCGAGGGAATCGAGGCGCTCCTTGAAGTCCATCGTGCTCATGCCGACGAAGTACTCGGAGATGAGCCCGGCGTCGCTCGGCAGGAGCATGCCGCTCCCGGAGGAGAAGTAGATGCCCGTGCCCTTGAGCTTCGGCGCGAGCGTCCACGGGTCGTGCGCCTCCCAGTTGGCGCGGTCGTCCACGGGGTCGCCGTAGATCAGGTTCGGGTCGGTGCGGGGCGAGTTGATCGTGCCGAGCGCCTCGGGGATGCCGGGGGTCAGGATCGACAGGAGGCTGCTGTAGGCGGCGACGTACTTGAACCGGCCCGGATAACGCGCGGCGTACGTCATGGCGCCTTGCCCACCGGAGGAGTTGCCGAGGATCGCACGGCGGGTCCCGGTGTGCATGTTGCGGTTCATGAGCTGGAAGACCTCCGTCATGTGGAAGGTCTCCCACTCGGGCGGTCCGCCGGCGCCGTTGTTGTACCAGTTCGTGTACGAGCCGTTGGCGCCTTCGGGCAGCACCACGATGGCGTTCCACTTCGCGGCGAGCTGCTCGATCTGGGAGCTGCGCGTCCACGACCTGTAGTCCGCCGCACCGCCGCCGTGCAGCATGTAGACGACGGGCCAGGTCTTCGTGGTCTTGAACTTCCAGCCCTTGGGCAGCAGCAGCCGGACCTTGCGGGTCTTGCCGCCGAGGCCCTTGGACTTCACCGAGACGTCGAGCCGCCTCTTGTCCTTGGTGAGCCATGTGTAGGAGGTGATGGCGCTGCCGTTGTCGGCCTTCTTGAAAGAGACCTTCTTCGAGGACGCCTTCTGGGAAGAACCTGCCGCGGCGGCCGGCGCGGGCACCGCGGAGGTGAGGCCGAGCGCGAGGGCGAGCGCGGCGAGGGCGGCGGGGAGGGAGCGGGCGGGGGTGCGCATGGGGGCTTCTTCTCAGTACTTCTTCGCGCCGATGGTCTTCATGATCTTCGGCCAGACGAACGCGGCCTCGCGGCGCCACGCGGGCCAGTTGTGCCGGCCCTTCGCGTACAGGTGCGCCGTGAAGGGGATCTTCAGATCCTTCAGCTTGGTGCGGAAGTACTTGTCGCTGTAGCCGGTCCACTCCTCGGCGATGAGGCCGATGTCCCAAGGGTCGAGGTCCTGCGGGTCGCCGGGGCCCGCCTCGCCGTCGAGGCCCGAGGAGAAGAAGATCTTGGTGCCGCGCAGCTTCTCGGCGAGGTCGTACGGGTTGTGCTTCCTCCAGTTGGCGGCGTCGGCCGGGTAGCTGCCCCAGATGGCATTCGGGTCGGCCCCGTTGCCGGAGTTGATCTGGGAGAGGAACTGCGGGATGAACGGCGCCCGGATGTGCAGAAGGCCGCTGAGGGAGGCGGCGTACTTGAACTTGCCGGGGAAGCGGGCCGCGTACGTGATCGCGCCCTGGCCGCCGGACGAGTTGCCCATCACCGCTGCCGACGCGCCGGCCCGGAAGTTCTTCTGCATGAGCGGGATGACCTCCTTGACGTGGAAGTCCTCCCACTTCGGCGGGCCGCCCTTGCCGTAGTTGTACCAGTTCGTGTACGAGCCGTTGGCGCCCTCGGGCATCGCCACGATGACGTCGTACTTCGCGGCCATCGCCTCGATGTCGGTGCTGCGCGTCCACGACTTGTAGTTGTCGTGACCACCGTGGTACAGGTACACGATCGGCCAGGTCTTCTTGGACTTCTGCGACCACTTCTTCGGCAGCAGCAGCCTGACCTTGGGGTTGACGCCCGGGAGCGAGGGCGTCTTGATCGTGACGTCGGCCTGGCGCTTGTCCTTGCTCAGCCAGGTCAGCTTCGTGATGGCCGCGCCCGACGGGGCGGGCTCGAACTTCAGCCGGGGTGCGGCCGAGGCCGGTCCCGGGACCAGGCCCGCGGTCAGGGCCAGCGCTCCGACGAGGCCACCGGCTCTCAGGACGCCGTTACGGCGCCGGGGTTCACCGTGCATGATCATCCTCCACCTCGCGCCAGTGCCAGCCCGACCCGTCCGGGTCCGCCGTGATCTGCCGCCGCTTTCCGGGCGGACCGCCCGGATGGCGGCCTCCGCCCGTCCACACATAGCCGCCCCCCTGCCGGGGGACGATGCCGCGCCTCGGACGTCCGTTCTGTCCGTTCAGCGCCGGACTTGTTGTTGATGTCACAGCCTTCCCGCCCTTTTCAGGGGTTTCGCCGGAAAGGTCGATGTCGTGCACCTCGCGCAGGTCGATCGCCGCGTGCAGCCGCTTCAGCGGACCCGGCAGCCACCAGTTCGCGTCGCCGAGGAAGCGCATGGTGGCCGGGACCAGCAGCGAGCGCACCAGCGTCGCGTCGACGACGACCGCGACGAGCAGGCCGACGCCCAGCTCCTTCACCGTGGTGATCTTCGCGGTGGAGAACGCCGCGACCACCACGACCAGCAGCACCGCGGCGCTGGTGATGATCCCGCCGGTCTGCTGGAGCCCACGCGCGACCGCCCTGCGGTTGTCGTGGCTGGCGTCCCACTCCTCGCGGATGCGGCTGAGGAGGAACACCTCGTAGTCCATCGACAGGCCGAAGACGATCGCGAGCACCAGGATCACCGAGTTGGCGTCCAGCGAGCCCGTCGGGGTGAAGCCGAGGATCCCGGCCAGGTGCGCGTCCTGGAACGCCCACACCATCGCGCCGAACGAGGCGCCGATGGACAGGAGGTTCATGATGACGGCCTTGAGCGGCAGCAGGACCGAGCCGAACGCGGCGAAGAGCAGGATGAAGATCGCCACCCCGACGAACGCCGCGGTCTTGGGCAGCGACCTGGCGAGGCTGTCCATGAGGTCCATCTGGACCGCCGTCGAGCCGCCGACGACGATGTGGTTGACCGCCTCGGGCCGGTCCTGCGGGTTGTCGAGCGCCCTCAGATCCCGGACGAGCTGCTTGGTCGCCTCGTCGTTGGACTCGCCCTCGTAGGTCACCTGCATCCGGACGAGGCCGTCGCGCTGGCTCTGGTTGGTGAACTGCGCGGCCGTCACGTTCGGCATCGCCGCGACCTTGTCGCGGAAGTCGGAGAGGTTCTTGGGGAACTCGTCGCGGCCCGGTTTGAAGTTCTTCGGCACCAGGGCGCCTTCGAGGAGCACGTCGATCGGGTCGAGCACGCCGCCGGAGAACTCCGCCTGGACGGTCTCGACGACGACGCGGGCCGGCATCCCCTCGGGGAGCGAGCGGATGTCCGACAGCCCGAACGACACGTGCAGGAACGGCGTCACCAGCGCGACGAGCACCGCGCTCGTCCCCACGAAGTACAGGAACGGGCGCTTCATCACGCTGTGCCCGAGCTTGTACCAGGCGCCGTCCTCGTCGCGGCGGGGCTTGCGGGCACGCCGCTTGCGCCAGGGCATCTGCCCGAACTCGATCTTCGGGCCGAGGATCGACAGCATGCACGGCAGCACGACCAGCGACATGATCAGCGCGACGATGATCACCGCGTTGCCCGCGATGCCGATCGACTTCAGGAACATCTGCGGGAACAGCAGCAGGCCCGCCATCGACGCCATGACGGTGACCGCCGAGAACATGACGGTCCGGCCCGCGGTCGCCATGGTGACGCCCATCGCGGTCGGCCCGTCGCGGCCCTTGCCCAGTTCCTCCCGGAACCGGTTGATGATGAACAGCGAGTAGTCGATCGCGAGGCCGACCGCGAGCATGCTCACCAGCGACGTCGTCAGGCTGGACACGTCGACGATGAGCGTCGTCGCGCGCATGACGGCCAGCGCGCCGAGGATCGAGAAGACACCGACCAGGACGGGCTGGAGGGCCGCCGCGACACTGCCGAACACCAGGAGGCCGATGATGAGGACCATGGGCAGCGAGATCATCTCGGCCCTGGTGAGGTCCTCGGTCATCTGGGTGAGGAAGTCGTTGCCGATCTGCACCGCCCCGCCGACCTGGACGGTCATGCCGGGCGCGTCGATGTGCTTCTTGACCTCCTCCAGGTCCGCGACCTTGGCGGAGTCGGCTTTCACCGGATCCTTGTCGCCCTGCAGGACGAGCATCACCAGGGTGCTGTGGCGGTCGTGGGAGATGATGTTCTCCCGGCCCTCCCTGGCCTCCTTGGCCTTGCCCGCGATGTGCCAGTAGCTGAAGATCTGCTTGACGTTCGCCTTCGGCAGCCTGCCGATGGTGGGCAGCACCGACTGCATGAACTCGGGGTCGGTGACCTCGTACTTCTCGCTGCGGTAGACCAGCATGACGTCGGGGTTGGCGCCGCCCCACACCATCGAAGCGGTCCGGTTGACCGCGGTGGAGTCGGCGCCCGGGTCCTCGAAGCCGCCGGACTTGAGCACACCGGGGCTGAACACCCCGAGACCCCAGAAGCCCGCGCCGAACGTGATCAGCACGGACAGGAGCAGCACCAGCCAGCGGAACCGATGGACGAAGCGTCCCCAGCCGTACATGTAGGTCTTTTCTCCTGCCTTGCTTAGCGCGCGAGCCTGTCGGCAGTCCGGACGAGGTCGCCGTCCAGGTAGCGGCTGCGCGTCGCGGCCCTGGCCACCTTCCCGCTGGACGTGCGGGACAGCGAACCGGGCTCGATGAGGACGAACTCGTGGATGTGCATCTCGTGCACCTGGTTGACCTTCGCGCGCACCGCCCGCTCCACCTCGGCGAGGTCGAGCCTGGCCACCGGCAGCCGCCGGTTGCGCTCGGCCACGACGACGAGCCGCTCGGTCTCCTCGCCGGGGACGGCGAAGGCCGCGACGTAGTCCGGCCGGATCGCCGGGGAGGCGGCCTCGGTCGTCACTTCGACGTCCTGCGGGTAGTGGTTGCGGCCGTCGACGATGATGAGGTCCTTGATCCGGCCGGTGACGTACAGCTCGCCCGCGTGGACGGCGCCGAAGTCGCCGGTGCGCATCCAGCCGCCCGCGGGGATGCCCGCGGCGTCCTCGATCACCGCGTCGAACGTGTCGGCGCTGCGCTCGGGGTTGTTCCAGTAGCCCAGCCCGACGTTCGGGCCGTGCACCCAGATCTCGCCGACGGTGCCGTCGGGCTGCTCGCGCCGTGTGTCGGGGTCGACGATGGCGACGTACTGGCCCTGCGGCGCGCCGTTGGAGACGAGCGACTGGGCCGTGTCGGCGTCCGAGGGGACGATCCGGCCCTGGGTGAGCGCCTCGCGGTCGACCTTGAGCATCCTGGCCGGCACGTTCGGGTCGGGGTTGGTGACGAAGCTGCCGGACACGAAGACCGTCGCCTCGGCCAGCCCGTAGGCGGGCCGCAGGACGCCGGGCCGCAGGCCGACGGGCTCGAACGCGCGGGTGAAGTTCTCGACCGTGGACGGCCGGATCGGCTCGGCGCCGTTCAGGCAGACGTTCAGGCCGGACAGGTCGAGGCCCTCAAGGCTCTTGGCGTTGGCCTGGCCGGCGATGTAGTCGTAGGCGAAGTTCGGGCCCGCGGTGTAGACGTTCGGGCACTCCGAGATCAGCCGCATCCAGCGGATCGGCCGCATGAGGAACGACATCGGGTCGGCGAGGATCACGTGGTTGCCGTGCACGAGCGGCAGGGCCAGCGCGGTGACCAGGCCCATGTCGTGGAACAGCGGAAGCCAGGTGACGGCCTCGCACGTCTCGATCTCCGGCGGGTCCCAGGACGTCCACAGCTGGCGGGCGTTCGAGGCGAACGCGCCGTGCGTGATCTCCACTCCGGCCGGGGCGCTCGTGGACCCCGACGTGTACTGGAGGTAGGCGAGGTCGTCCGGGCCTATCTCAGGCAGCTCGTAGCCTTCACCGATGCTCACGTCGATCTCGTCGGACAGGACGATGCCGCGCGGCCGGGGCACGTCGTGCTCGTCGAGGAACTTCTCGACGTACGGCAGCGCGGAGGCCGTCGTCACGATGACGGCGGGGGCCGAGTCGGAGTAGGCCCGCACCAGGCGGTCGGCGTTGCCGGGCAGGTCCGGGGAGAACAGCGGCACCGCGACGATCTGGGCGGCGAAAGCGCCGGCCATCGACGTGAGGTAGTCGAGGCTCTGCGGAAGCAGCAGCGCGGCGCGGTCGCCGGGCTCGGCGTACTCGCGAAGGGACACCGCGACGGCCGTCGCCTTGCGCCAGGCGGCGGACCAGCTCAACGTGTGCTTGGCCCCGTCCCGGTCGGACGAGTAGTCGACGAAGGTGAAGGCCTTGGCGTCGGGCTTGGTCACGGCATGCTCGGCCATCAGCCCTACGAGAGGCCGGCGATCGAGGTCGGGGAGCAGCGAACCCAAGGCCATGAAGGACTCCAGGGGGGCGTGGGTATGACCTCGTGAGGCTACCGGAATGCCCTCCGCAAGGGTCACTAAGCGCCAGGACGATTCGATTCAGGACCTTTTGTTATCCGGATGACAAGACCGTGATGAAACACCCCCTACCTGTGACTTCGCCGGCAGACCGCGCCGACGCCCTTCCTCCAGGTCGTCACTCAACGCCTTCCGGGCCTGCGCACCGGGTGACCATCGCGGAGTGACAGGCGACGCCGCCACGCGCCGATCGCCACCGTGCACCACAGCAGGAGCACCTCGCCGACCACCGCGATCGCCAGGACCGTCAGCCACGCCGACTTCTCCTTCGGCTCCGACCACGCGTCGGCGGTGTCGAGCGACATCGCCGCGTGCTCGACCAAGCGCGGGGCCGGGATCGGGGCCGGGGCCTGGGGTGCGGGAGCGGGGGCGAGGCTCGGCAGGGCGACCTGCGGTGCCGCCTCCGGCACGGTGTACGACCCCCCGGTCGCCGCGTGGGGCGCGGGGGCGTACGCGCCGGCGGGCGGCGCTGCCGGGGGTGCCACCACGGGCGCCCGCGGCGGCTCCGGCTGCGGCAGGACCGGCGGCGCGGGCTGCGGGACGAGCCTGGGCAGCGCGACCTCGGGCGGCGCCACATAGACCGTCCTGGTCTCCACCGGCCGTACCGGCGCCTCGATGGCGGGCCTGCCCTCCGGCCGCTCGGGCACCTGGACGTCTTCCTCGTCCGCCTCTACTTCGTCTGCTGCCTCGTCGGCCTTGTCCAGCTCGTCGGCCGCATCCGATCGATCCGATTCATCGGCCTCATCCGGCTTGGCGGCCTCATCCGACTCGTCGGCGACGGCGTCGTCCTCCGTGGCCGTGCTGCCGGGCCACACCGGATCGATGTCCTTCGCGCCGACGCCGGTGGATCCGGCGGGCGGCTTGGCCCCCTTGGGGACCGTGGGCTTGGCCTCCTCCGGCGGGCGTGCGCCGACCGGACCGGGCGACGCAGGGCGGGGCTCCTGCTCGGGAAGGGCCTCATGCTCGGCAGAAGCGCCCTCCTTTGGAGAGGTGTCCTGCTCTGGCGAGATGTCCCGGGCTTCGTCCTCGGCCTTGGTCAGCGGCACGTCGTCGGCGTTGGGGCCCCGGCTGAGGGAGGCGGACTCGTCCGCCAGGCCGTCCGCGGGAGAGGGCGGCGGCGCGAGCGCGGGCACGGGCCCGGAGGCGGGTTCCGCGGTCACGATCGATCCTGCGGCGTTGGCCGCGGCGACCGCCGCGGTGAACCTGCCGGGCGTGCCCGTCTCGCGGACGCCGAAGCGCGGCAGCCGGATCGTGCCCTCGACCGAACCGGGGCTGCACGACAGGCCCGTCGGCACCTCGACGCAGTTCTCGGGGCGTTCGGTCCACTCGGCGTCGGCGCCTTCGGCGGACACCGACAGCCGGACGTCCTTGGCGACGCCTTCGGGCACGCTCAGCGCGACCTCGTAGTAGTGGACGTCACCGGCCCTGCCGAGCGCCTCGGCGACCGCCTCGACCTCGACCTTCCGCTCCCCCGACGGCCGGTCCTGCTCGGTGCCTCCGCTGCTCCAGGCCGCCATCGGCCAGGCCAGCAGGCCCGCGGACAGCCCCGCCGCGACCGCCGTGCTCCGCGCCCTTCGCACGCACGCCTCCCCGTCGATGATCACTGGGGGGTGTGTGACTCCATGCCCCGGCCCCTGCGCCGGTAACCTCGGGGCCCCTCTTTCGTTGCGCGAAAACCGGTTTCCGTACACTGGACGGCATGACTGTGCGTTCGCTGGAGCGGGCCTTCGAGCTGCTGGAGCATCTGGCGGACGCGGGCGGCGAGATGGCGCTGACCGAGCTGACCGAGCGGTCCGGACTGCCGATGCCGACGGTCTACCGGCTGATGCAGACCCTGGTCGGGCACGGGTACGCGCGACAGGAGGCGTCCCGGAGGTACGCGCTCGGCCCCCGGCTGATCCGGCTCGGCGACAGCGCGTCCCGGCTGCTCGGCACCTGGGCGCGGCCGGTCCTCGCCGCGCTGGTCGACGACCTGGGCGAGACCGCCAACATGGCGGTCCTGGAAGGCGACGAGGTCGTCTATGTCGCGCAAGTGCCGTCCCGCCACGCGATGCGCATGTTCACCGAGGTCGGGCGGCGGGTCCTGCCGCACTGCACCGGGGTGGGCAAGGCGCTGCTGTCCCAGCTTCCCGAGCAGGTCGCGCGGGAGATCGTCGGCCGGACGGGCATGCCGGCCCGCACCCCGCGCACCTTCACCGACCCGGACGCGCTGATGGCCGAACTCGCCCTGATCCGCGAGCGCGGCTACGCCATCGACGAGGAGGAGCAGGAGCTCGGCGTCCGCTGCGTGGCGGTCCCGCTGCCACAGAACCCCGCGCTCGCGGCCTTCTCGGTGTCCGGGCCGAGCGGGCGGATGACCCCGGAGACCGTCGAGAAGGCCATCCCGGTGATGCGCGAGGCCGCCGCGGCGTTCGCCGTCGACCTCGCCGCCCGCGACTAGCCGCGGGACGGCCGAGGAACACGAAGGCCGCGCGGTCCCGGGTAGGGACCGCGCGGCCTTCGCGCGGAGATCAGCCCAGCGGGTTGGTCGGCAGGCCCACCTGGCCCGAGTCCAACTGCGTGAGGCCGGGCAGGCCGGGCAGACCGCCCAGCTTGCCTCCCGCGCCCGCCGGGTTCACCGACTTGGCCGCGGCCCCGAGGCCGGTGAGACTGCCCTTGATCGCCTTCATCAGCGGGCCGTCCGCCTGCAGGAGCATCGAAGCGGGGGTGCCGAGCGCGACCGGGTCGCCATCGGCGCGGCGCGCGGCCGCGGCGAACTCGGCGCTGCGGTCCGGCACCGACTCCGCCTCCGCGGGGGCGCCGGACGCGACGCGGCCGAGCGGCAGCGTGTTGGTGAGCTGGCCGATGATGTCCTTGTTCCCCGTGGCCCCGGTGAGCTGGCCGACGAGGTCTCCGCCGCCCTTCACCGGGGCGCCCTTGATCCCGGGCTTGCTGCCGCCGCCCTTGCCCTTCTTGCCGCCGAGGAGGCCGCTGACCAGGTCGCCGGCCGGGTTCTTGCCGCCGAGAGCGCCGTTGAGCAGACTGCCGACCGGGTCGGTGGGCGCGGGCTTCCGCGCCGCCGAGCAGTGGGAGACCGCGTAGTCGGTCGCCGCGCCCGCCTTGTCGACGTGGCGGAGCCCGACGACCTCGCCGCCGAGCGCGTCGCGCGTCTGGTGGTTGAGGATCGCGTAGGCGCCGTCGGCGAGCGGGATGCGGGTCTCCGCCGCGGGCGTCTCGGGCAGGCGCTTGCCCGCGAGCCGCCCGTCGACGACCGTGGTGCCCGTCAGGTCGCCTTCCGGGGTGGCGGCGCACCGGCTGCCGAGCTGAGTGAGATTGAGCGCGTTGGGGCTGGCGCTGACGCCGGACAGCAGCGCGGTGACCTGCTGGGTTCCGTTGGCGAGCTGCTGGACGACGCCGAGGCCGCCCGCCACGCCCATGCCGTCCTTGCGCACCTGCACGCCTTCGACGATCTTCACCACGGGCCGCGCCTGGTTGGCGACCAGCCCGGTGCCCTGCGCCAGGATCGCGGCCGGCCCGCCGTCCTTGGCGGCGGCGGCCGGCGCCGTGCCGATCAGGGCGAGCACCGGCGCGAACGCACTGGCGCAGACCAGGGCCTTCGTCGAGTTCTTCATTTCCCCATCCCCCTGCGGACTCGGTCAGACCGCCTTTCCGACGGCACCATCGTGGCGGACGTTAGTACAGGTCAGGGTGCGGGGAAAGGGAAACGACGAGTTCCTTGAAGATGCCGTGAAGCCTTTCACGGAATGAGCACGCCCCGCCTTTTCCACTATTTCCCCCAACGAATTCGACTGCCTTTTCCGGCTTATCGTGACGAGTCCGCGCGGAATCCGGGCCCGCCGGGGGGTGGCGCGGGAGGGCTCTGGAAGGCCAAGCTCTTACCTATCCTTGAGCGGTGGCATGCCCAGGCATGACCCGCGAGACCCCGGAGGACCAGGCAAGTGGCTCACAAGATCAAGCCGAGCGACAGCGGCGACGCGAGAGCACGCGTGGCCAAGATGCGCGCTGCGGAGAAGCGGCAGGAGCGCATCCGCTGGATCATCACCTTCGCGGTGGTGATCGTCGTCGTCGGCGCCCTGGGCGGCGGCGCCTTCTGGGCGATCAACCGGGACAAGGCGGCCCAGGACAAGGCGCACGCCAAAGCCAACCAGCAGCGCATCGAGGCGGGCCCGCCGTGGGCGCTCCCCGACGACCCGATCAAGCGCGCCGAGGAGCTGGGCCTGGACGTCAAGCTGGGCATGGAGGGCGACGCCAAGCACATCCACGCCCACCTGTCCCTGTTCGTGAACGGCGAGCAGCAGCAGATCCCGGCGAACCTCGGCATCGACGCCGCGGGCAACATCGCCGAGCTGCACACCCACGACACCCGGGGCGTCCTGCACGTCGAGTCCTTCAGCGCGGACAAGGTCTTCCACCTCCAGCAGGTGTTCGACCTCTGGGAGATCCCGCTGTCGAAGACCGGGATCGGCCAGTTCAAGACCGACGCCACCCACACGCTGAAGTTCTACGTGGACGGCAAGGAGGTCCAGGACGACCCGAACGCCATCGATCTCGAGTCGCACCGCGAGATCGCCGTCGTCTACGGCACCGCCGAGCAGAACGAGAAGATCGAGGTCCCGGCGACGTTCGCCTTCGAGGAAGGCGAGTGACCCGGGTCGCCACGGCCTGAGACCACCAGCGGGCACGGCTCCCCTCGCGGGGGGCCGTGCCCGTCTGCGTCTCAGGAAGTCGGCTCAGGAAGTCGGCTCAGGAAGTCGGCTCAGGCGCCGCCGGGGGCCGAGGCCAGGTCCGCGCATTCGCGCAGCCCCTTCCAGCGGGCCAGTTCGGCCTTGGCCGCGGCGCCCTTGAGCGCGATCGGCAGGCCCGAGGAGATCCGGGCGGGCTTCCAGGACGCGTTGAGCACCTTGCGCCCCTTGGTCTTCAGGACCAGGACGCCCGAGGCCGCGGTCGCGCCGTTCGCCGAGCTGAACACGAAGTTCCCCAGGCCGTAGTGGACGTACCTGCCGCGCAGGTAGCCGCCCGCGAGCGGCACATGGGCGTGGCCGCCGACGATGACGTCCGCGCCGGCCTCGACGAGCTGGTCGGCGAGCTCCTCCTGGCGGGGCAGCGGGCACGACGCCATCTCCTGACCCCAGTGCAGGTAGACGACGACGAGGTCCGACCCCTTGCGGGCCGCCTTGACCGCTTCGACCATCCGGTCGACGTCCTTGGCCGAGGCGAGGCCGCCCTTCTCGTCCGTCGCGGTCCAGGCCGCGATGAGGTGGTCGTCGAGGACCTGGGTGGCGCCCAGCACGGCGATCTTGTTGCCCTTGATCTCCGTCCGGTAGGGCGCGTAGGCCTCGTCGGCGTCCTTGCCGATCCCGACGGTCGGGAACTTCGACTTCTTGATGGCCTTCAGCGAGTCGGCGAGCCCCTCCTCCATGAAGTCCATGCCGTGGTTGTTGGCCATGCTCACCGCGTCGACCCCGGCCGCGCGCAGCGCCTTGAAGGCGGTCGGCGGGGCACGGAAGGTGAACTCCTTGCCCGGCGCGGGCGAGCCGCCCTCGGTGATCGCCGTCTCCAGGTTGACCATGGCGAAATCGGCCTTGCGCAGGGTCGCCGCGATGGGCCCGAGCGCGGTCTTGGGGGTGGCCAGCCTTGCGCGCAGGTAATCCTCGAAGTGGACGTCCCCGCCGAACGCCAGGGTGACCGCCTGCTTGGCGGGCGGCCCTGATGAGGCCCCGCCGTCGGCTTCCGCGCTCGGCCGCGTCTCGCCCGCCGCCTCCGACGCGTCCTCGCCGCTGCTGCATCCCGCCGCGCCCAGCGCGAACGCCACGGCCACCGCCGACATCAACTTCGCCCGCATTGGTCCTCCCACAGACGGGTGATCTCTGCCATCCGGCAGGATGGCAGAGCCTGATCTCCCTTAGGTGACGCCGTGCGGAGGTCGGGTGTTCGCGGGCTCAGCACGCGGGCTTCACTGCTCGAGTCCCGCGCAGCCGGTGAGCGCCTGCCAGGCGGTGTAGGCGTTCTGGGCGGGTTCGTCCTTGAGCGGCGCGGGCAGCCCCGGCGACTCGATCTCGGCCGGGGCCCAGTCCGCGCCGCTGACGATCGACCCGCTGAAGGTCAGGGTGAGGATTCCGGTCTGCCCGGTCGGCCCGTCGGCCTCGAAGTCCGGGGTGACGAACGAGCCGAGCCCGTAGTGGACGTACTTCTCGTCGAGCAGGCCGCCGCCCTGGAGCACCCCGGCGCCGGCGCCGACGACGGCGTCCGCGCCCGCCTCGACGTACTTCGCAGCCTCGCTCTTCTGGGTGTCGTTCGGGCAGCTCTGGCCCTTGTCGCCCCACTCGCTGTAGACGACCACCGCGCTGTACTTGCCGTCCGCGTCCTTGATCGCCTGGAGGAGCCTGTCATCCCCCGCGACGTCCTTCTCCGCGCCGAAGAACGCGACCTGGCCTCCGTTGACGTCGGCGACCAGCGGCTCGAACGTGCCGCCGACCACGGGCATCGTGGTGTCCTTCGGCACTTCGGCCGCGCCGACCATCGCCGCGTCCACCCCGGCCGCCTGGAGCGCGGGCAGCGCCTTGACGTCCGAGGCGTGCACGACGGTCACGTCGGCGGCGCCGAGCCGGTCGGCGACCGAGGACAGGGCCTTGGCCGGGTCGTCGAGCCGGCTCGCGAGATCGCCGGTGAAGGAGACGTCGCCCGCGAAAGCGAGGGTGAAGACCGCCCCCGCCGTGCCCCGATCGGCCTCGGACCCGGTGTCCGTGCCGGACGACGAGCATCCGGCGAGGGCGAGGAGGGCTCCAGCGGCGATCAGTCTGCGCATCATCCCCCTAGGATGCCCGGCTCCTTATGCTGGTTCGTACCGCCCCCGCGAAAGGACGAGCGTGGACATCGACCTGATCAGGCAGCACACTCCGGGCACGAGGCACGCCATCCACCTGAACGCGGCGGGTGCGGCGCTGCCGCCCGAACCCGTCCTCTCGGCGGTCGTCGCGCATCTCACGCTGGAATCCGAGATCGGCGGCTACGAGGCGGCCGACGCCGCCGCCGAAGGCCTCGCCGACTCCTACGCCGCCCTGGCGGAGCTGGTGGGCGCCGACCCCGCCGAGATCGCCTTCGCCGAGAGCGCCACCCGCGCCTGGGACCAGGCGTTCTACTCCATCCCCTTCAAACCGGGCGACCGCATCCTCACCACGGAGAGCGAGTACACGAGCAGCGCCCTCGCCTACGCCCAGGTGGCCCGGCGGCACGGGACCGTCACCGAGGTGGTCCCCGACGACGCCGACGGCACCATCGACCTCGACGCCCTCGCCGCGTCCCTCTCCCAGGGCGGCGTCCGGCTCGTCTCGCTCAACCACATGCCGACCCACGACGGGCTGATCAACCCGGCCGCCGCAGTGGGCGCCCTCGCCCGCGAGCACGGCGCGCTGTTCCTGCTGGACGCCTGCCAGTCCGTCGGCCAGATCCCGGTGAACGTCGCGGAGTTGGGCGCGGACCTGCTGTCGGCGACAGGGCGCAAGTTCCTGCGCGGCCCGCGCGGCACAGGGTTCCTCTATGTCCGGTCCGCGGTCCTGCCGCTGCTCGACCCCGCCGTCGTGGACCTGCTGTCGGCCGACCTCGCCGGGCCCGCCGACTTCGTGCTGCGGCCCGACGCGCGGCGGTTCGAGAGCTGGGAGCGGTCCGTCGCGGGCCAGCTCGGGCTCGGCGCCGCCGCCCGGTACGCGCTCGACCTTGGCCTCGACGCGATCGCGACGCGCGTCCAGGGCCTCGCCGCCCGGCTGCGCGCCGGGCTCGCCGAGCTGCCCGGGGTGACCGTGCACGACAGGGGCGCGCGCAAGAGCGGCATCGTGACCTTCGGGCACGCCGAGCGGCCCGCCGACGATCTCGCCCGGGACCTCGCCGCACGCGGGGTCGTCACCCGGGTGTCGGAGCAGACGTTCCGCTACGACGGCGGGGCCCACCCGCCCGCGCGGGTGCGGGCCTCGGTGCACTACTACAACACCGCCGACGAGATCGACAGGGCCGTCGAGGCGCTGGCCGAGGTGCTCGGGCGCTAGCCGACGGCCAGGGCAGCCTGGTCGCGGTAGGGCGTGGTGGCGTAGTGCTTGCGGAACCAGTCGGTGAGGGCGCCGTCGACGCTGACCGCGGCGGCGACCGGCGGGCGCGGCTCCAGGCCGGGCGCGTCGGCCAGCGCGTGGCCCATCCGGAAGGTCGCGGCCTCGGCGATGCTCAGGCCGGCGTCGGCGAGGAGATCGCGCAGGGCCATCACCTCCGAGGTCGGCACCAGCAGATCGGTGCCACCGCTGACCAGCAGCACCCGGGGGTCCTGCCGGACGATCTCGGCGGCCCGCCCGGCGACCTCGAGCCGCGCGGCGATCGCCCGCGTCTCGGCGTCCCACGGGTACGGGCCGAGCCGCTGCTCGCGCGCGGCGACCGCGCGCGTGGGGCTGGCGACGGGCGCGACCAGGGCCGCGGCGGAGACGTCGACCCGCTGCTCGGCCAGGGCGAGCAGCGCGACGAGCGCGCCTTCGCCATGGCCCACCAGGCCGATCGCGCCGTCCCCGCAGCCCAGCAGGCCGCGCAGCGCGGCGACGGACTCGGGCAGCTCCGCGGCGACGCGCTCGACGGTGCCGCCCAGCAGCCGCACGTAATCCCGGTCGGCGACGTCGCCGGGCAGGCGCAGCCCCAGGTAGACCCGCCAGACCGGCACCGAGGTCATCGGCAGCGCCGCGGCCATCGCGGCCTCCGAGCGCGGCGGATCGAAGGCGTGCCAGGACACGATGAGGCCTTCGGCGGGCGGAGAGTCCACCGCGGTCGGCGGCAGCGCAACGAAGGGGACGCCTCCGACGGAGCCGCTGCGCGGCCGCGCGATCTCGTCACCGGTCATGCACCCATGGTGGCAGGATGGACGGCCATTGGACGCGCCAAAGACGTAATGTCCGGGAATCATGGGTTTCGAACGTCGGACCGGTCCCGCACCGGACCGACGGCAGATCGATCACTGTTCGAGATAGCCCGACAGGTAGGTCTGGATGAGCCCCTTGGCCTCGCCGATCACCGCGTCGTCGCCGTCGGCCGCCCGCCGGAAGGCCATCTTGATCAGCGCGTCCGCCGACTCGACCGCGATCGCGAACGCCCGCTCCAGGTCCGGTCCGTCGGGCACGCCCGTCGACTGGACGATCAGCTCGCGCAGCCGGTCGGCCACCACCGCGTTGTTGTCGGCGGACTCGTCCAGCAGGTGCAGGTCGGCGACGTCGCCGAAGCGCAGCACCCGGAAGCCCGGGACCGTCCGGTGCATCTCCACGAAGATGTCGATCGCCCGGCCGACCAGCAGCGACCAGCCCTCGGCGGGCAATTCGTCCAGGAGCACGCCGATCCGGTCGCCGAACTCCTCGAGGTTGCGCAGCGCCAGCGCCTGCGCGACCGCCCGTTTGTCCGGGAAGAACTGGTAGACCGAACCGATCGCCACCCCTGCCCGCTGGGCGATCCGCGTGGTCGACAGGCCGTCGTACCCCGCCTCGTCAAGAATCTCGGCGCACGCGTCGAGCATCCGCTGGACCCGCTCGGCCGAACGGCGCTGAGCGGGCTTCCGCCGCAGTGGGGTCCCCGTCTCCGTCACCGCTCCATCATCCCCCCGGGGGATACCGACCGCATCACCAGCCTGTCCGGTAGGCATGGCTTCGTCCTGGGGTTTGTACCTTGGAGGGGTGACGCGGTATCCACCACCGGCTCAGCGCGGCGCCGGCGGCCGGCGCGATGGCCTGTTTTCGTGATTCTGAGTGTTCCTGGGGTGGAGAGATGGACCTGACCGCCAAAGCGGACTCCGCGGCGCAGCTGCGCGGCGCCGGGCTGAGAGTGACGTCCGCGCGGGTGGCGATCCTGGAGACGCTCCGCTTCGCGCGCCACCTCACCGCCGAGGAGGTGGCCGGGAAGGTCCGCGAACGCGTCGGGACGGTGTCCTCCCAGGCCGTCTACGAGGCGCTCAACGCCCTCACCGACACCGGCCTGCTGCGCCGGATCGAACCCGCCGGGTCGGCCGCCCGATACGAGTCCCGGGTCGGCGACAACCACCACCACCTGGTCTGCCGCGGCTGCGGCGCGGTCGCCGACGTCGACTGCGCCGTCGGGCACGCGCCCTGCCTGGAGCCCGCGAACGCGGCGGGCTTCGCCGTCGACGAGGCCGACGTCATCTACTGGGGGCTCTGCCCGTCCTGCCAGGCCGCCCAGGCGGTCAGGCGCCCAGAGCCTTCATGATCAGCGGCCACGCCGTCTTGTACTCGCGCTGCCAGTAGTACCAGGAGTGCAGGCCGTCGCCGTAGAGGTGGACGGTCGCCGGGATGTCCATGGCCGCCAGGCGGTCGGCCATGTCCCTGGTCGTCAGGCCGACGAGCTTCTCGCCCGTCGTCCCCGCCGCGTACGACTTGACGACCTCGACCACGTCCCCGTCCTTCTCCTCGAGGATGACGCTCGGGGGCGGGTCGAGCGGTCCGGGCAGGCCGGTGGTCCCCGCGGAGATGTAGACGCCCGTCCCGCGCAGCGCCGCCGCGTTGACGTAGGGGTCGTGCTCCAGCCAGTTCCAGCGGTCGAAGAGCGGGTCGCCGAGCTTGGCGAAGGGGTCGTCCACCTCACCGAAGGCCATGTCCGAGAGCAGCATGATCGCCGGAAGGCCCGGCTTGGTGGGGTGCAGGACGCTGCTGAAGGCCGCGGCGTAGCTGTAGAGGCCCGGGTTGCGGGTCGCGTACATCATCGCGCCGGAACCGCCGGAGGAGATCCCCATCACGGCCCGCTTCGCGCCGCCGTGGTAGTTCCGCTCGATGAGCTGGCGGAGCTCACGGGTGTGGAAGGTCTCCCACTTGGGCGCGCCGCCCTTGCCGCCGTTGTACCAGTCGACGAAGCCCTGGCTGTGCCCGCCTTCGGGCATGACGACGATGACGTCGGAGCCGGCCGACGTGGCCTCGATGTCGGTCTTCTCGGTCCAGATCGTGTAGGTGTCCGGCCCGCCCGGCAGGACGTAGAGCACCGGCCAGGTGCGGGTGGCGTCCTCGGTCCAGCCCTCGGGGAGGAGGATCCGGGCCTTGGGGTCCATGGCGGTGATCGACGGCGTGTCCACGGTGATGTCGACGGTGCGCGGTCCGATCCGCTCGGTCGCGATGATCGCCGCACCGCCATCGGCGGGGACAGGGGCGGCGGCGGCCGAGGCCGGTGCGGGGGACAGTCCCGCCGCGGCCACGGAAAGGGAGGTCACGATCCCGAGAAGACCACGACCGAAATTCTCAAGCTTCACCGTGCTGCACTCACCGTTCACCGGCCCCAGTCAGGGTTCCCTCACGGTTACCGTGAAGTAGAGCGCAACATATCGGACATAGGTCCGAGAAAAACAGATCAGCGCATTGCGGTTCGGTCGCCTTCCCACCACGGTTTCGCACACTTCGGGAACAGCTGGCGGTCGAAGTCGGCCCGGTACTGGTCGTGCACCCGGTCGTCGGTGATCCGGAGCACCGTCTCGTCGTTGCGCCGCAGGTCGAAGGGCATGTAATTGAGGCTGCCCGTGAAGACCGCCTTCCGGCCCGGCACGCCCTCGAAGCTCCCCGCACCCGCGTCGATCGCCAGATACTTGGAGTGGACCGTCATCGGCTCGGTGCACTCGCGCGCCTCGTCCACGCCCTCCCGCACGTACTCCTCCATCCGGGCGACCGCGTCCGGGTTCGTGCCGAGCATCCCGTAGACGAGTTGCACCCGGCAGTGCCCGCCGGGCGCGGCGCGCAGCTCGGCCAGCCGCTCGGCGACCGGGCGCAGGCCGAACTTGAACATGGCGATCCGGATCCGGGTCGGCCGCGCCGGGTCGGCGCTGCACCGCACCCGGTCGAGCGCCTTGGAGACCGGGTCCTCGAAGCCCGCGCTGGGCGTCGTGTAGAGCTCGTGCTTTCCGGTGATGACGTGCGTGAAGGCGTCGTCGGACGGCGGGACCACCCGCTCGACGCCCTCGCGCAGCCGCTCGAAGTAGTCCCCGTAGGCCGAGTACAGCGCCGGGTCCGCGACGGTGTAGGCGTTGTTCCAGAACTCCGTCCGCTCCTCCAGGGTGAGGTTGGCCGAGCTCTGCACGACCACGTCCGGGGTCGCGCCGACCTTGGAGAACAGGAAGAACTTGTTGTGGTGGATGCCCGTCCCGAGGCAGCCCCAGCGCGTGCGGCACTCGGCGGCCCATGACGCGTCGTCGAAGCCCGGACGGTACCGGCCGATCCTCTTGCGCAGCGTCTTGAAGTACCGGCGCGCCTTGCTGTCGACCGAGCTGTTGGTGATGATCCGCACGTCCACCCGGCGCTCCTCCTTGGCCCTGACGAGGGCGTCGGTGATCGCGTCGTCGCGCCACAGGTACATCGCGGCGCGGATCTCCGAGCCGGGCGCGGCGTGGTCGATGAGGGCGAGGAGGCGGTCGCGGATGGCGTCCTCCCGGCCGGGTCCCGCGGCCGTCGGGTGGCTGAAGACCGCGCCCTGGGGCGGGCGGTACTCCGCGGGGGCGGCGTGCGCGGGGGTCACGCAGACCGGCGCCGCGCAGAGCGCCGCGGCGGCCAGCGGGAGGGCGAGGGATCGATGAGGCGACACCGCAAGATCATCCCTCCGCGCCCCGGAGGCGACGCGGTCCCCTGTCCACCCTTGACCCTGCCTTGGCGGCCTGCGGACCCGCCGCCCTGCCGCTGTGCGCGGGCCCAGAATCGGAGGACGGGCCTGTCAGGAAGGGTCCGGTAAGTGGTTACATACCGGATATGAGCCGTATCGCGACGAGGACATGCCCCCTGTGCGAGGCCCTGTGCGGGCTGGAACTCACCATCGAGGGCACCGAAGGCAATGAGAAGGTCGTCAAGGTCCGGGGCGACCGGGACGACCCGTTCAGCAAGGGCTTCATCTGCCCCAAGGGCGCCAGCTTCGGCAAACTCGACAACGACCCGCACCGGCTGACCGCCCCGCTCGTCGACGGCGCCGAGGCCTCCTGGGAGGACGCCTTCGCGGAGGTCGGCCGCTCCCTCCGCCGGATCATCGACCAGTACGGCAAGGACGCCGTCGCCGTCTACTACGGCAACCCCAGCGCGCACAGCGTCGCCGGATCCCTGTACGGCACCGCCGTCATCAAGGGCATCGGCACCCGCAACGTCTTCAGCGCCAGCACCTCCGACCAGATGCCCAAGCACGTCGCCGCCGGATACCTGTTCGGCGACCCGCTG
Organism: Actinocorallia aurea; assembly: GCF_054783995.1. NCBI lineage: Bacteria > Bacillati > Actinomycetota > Actinomycetes > Streptosporangiales > Thermomonosporaceae > Actinocorallia > Actinocorallia aurea. The sequence continues at coordinate 121,776 of NZ_BAAGPQ010000008.1, read as the reverse complement.
GCCATCCCCGTCCCGGACCTCGACCGGACCGGATACCTGCTCATGCTGGGCGCCAACCCGCTGGAGTCCAACGGCAGCCTCTGCTCCGCGCCGAACTTCCCCGGCCGGCTCAAGGCCATCCGGGCGCGCGGCGGGCGCGTCACCGTCGTGGACCCGCGGCGCACCCGCACCGCGGAGACCGCCGACGAGCACGTGCCGATCCGGCCCGGCGGCGACGCCTGGTTCCTGTTCGCCCTGGTCGAGACCCTGCTGTCCGAGGACCTGGCGAAGCCCCGGCACGAGGTGGACAACCTCGACCGCCTGCGCGCCCTCGCCGCCGAGTTCACTCCCGAGGCCACCGAGCCGCTCACCGGCGTCCCCGCCGCGACGACCCGGCGGATCGCCAGGGAGCTCGCCGAAGCCGAGGCCGGTGCCGTCTACGGGCGGATCGGGACCTGCACCCAGGAGTTCGGCACCCTCGCGAGCTGGCTCGTCGACGTGCTCAACATCCTCACCGGCAACCTCGACCGGCCCGGCGGCGTCATGTTCCCCAAAGCCGCCCACTCCTTCGGCAGGCGCTCGCGGCCCTACCGGACGGGGCGCTGGCACAGCCGCGTCCGCGGCCTTCCCGAGGCCAACGGCGAACTGCCCGTCGCGGCCCTCGCCGAGGAGATCGAGACCGAGGGCGAAGGCCAGATCAAGGCGCTCATCACCATCGGCGGCAACCCCGTCCTCTCCGCGCCCGGAGGCGACCGGATCGGCCGCGCGCTGGCGGGCCTGGAGTTCATGGTCAGCGTCGACCCCTACGTCAACGAGACCACCTCGCACGCCCACGTCGTCCTGCCGCCTCCCCCGCACACGCGGTCGCCGCACTACGACGTCGCCCTGCTGTCGTTCACCGTGCAGAACTACGCGCGCTACTCCCCGCCCGTCTTCGACCGGGGCGACCGACCGTCAGAGTCGCAGATCATCGCGCGGATCGCCGGGGAGATCCTCGGCGTCACCCCCGAGCAGCTCGACGAGACCGTCATCCAGGGCACCCTCAAGAAGGCGGGCCGCGAGGACCTGCGGGCCGAGCTCGGCCCGCCCAGCGCCGAGACGCGGCTGGACATGATGGTCCGGCTCGGCCCCTACGGCCTGACCCTCGACGAACTGGTCGGCGGCAAGGTCATCGGGCCCCTGGAGCCCCGCCTGGACGAGGTCCTCGTGCTGGACCGCATCGACATCTGCCCCGAGCTCTTCGCGGCCGACGTCGCGCGACTGCGCGCCTCCCGCAAGGCCGAGGGCTTCGTGCTCATCGGCCGCCGCCACCTGCGCTCCAACAACAGCTGGATGCACCACATCGACGAGCTGACCGGCGGCACCAACACCTGCACCCTGCGGCTGCACCCCGACGACGCCGCCGACCTCGGCATCAAGGCCGGAAGCCTGGTCTCGGTGGCATCCCGGACAGGCTCCCTAGAGGTGGAGGCCGAACCGAACGACGAGATCATGCGCGGCGTCGTCAGCCTCCCGCACGGCTGGGGCCACGCCCGGCCGGGCACCCGCGCCGGCGTTCCGGCCGGGCGCGCGGGCGTCAGCGCCAACACCCTGACCGACGAGTCCACCATCGACGTGCTGTCGGGCAACGCGGTCTTCAACGGGGTCCCGGTGACCGTCACCCCGGTCGGCTGACGCGGCGGCGGCGCCGTCCCGTCCGGGATCGGACGGCGCCGGACCCCGCAGACCGGGTGCTGCCCTCCGCCGTCACCGAACGTGTGGGTTACTGTCGGAACTGTCGGCTTGACCGGCCTGGTAGCCGGGCGCCCGGCCGCCGGGCGCAAGAGACGCGACACGAGGGGGTCTCCGTCGGTGAACCGGGGAAGAGCAGGCAGGCTGATCAACAGGGTGGCCCGGCCGGTGCGCCGCGCCGCCTCCCGCGCCCATCCCGTGGGCCTCGCCGAGCGGCTGGAGCTCGACTCCCGCGCCGACCTCCGCATCCGGGAGATCACCGGAGTGGTCAAACGGGCGCTTCCGCGCGGCGTCATCCGCAACACCCTGCACGGGGTGCCTTTGGGCCATCCGGCGCACGCGCCCCTCACTGATCTGCCTATCGGCGCCTACTGCTCGGCGGTCCTCCTGGACTTCCTGCCCGGCACCCAGCGCGCCAGCAAGGTCCTCATCTTCGCGGGGCTCGCCGCCTCCGCGCCCACGGCCGTCACCGGCTGGGCCGACTGGTCGGCGCTGCACCGCGAGCAGCAGCGCGTCGGGCTCGCCCACGCGGCCTCCCAGGGCGCGGCGAGCGTCCTGTTCGGCGCGTCCCTGCTGGCCCGCCTGCGCGGGCGCACGGCCACGGGCAAGGCGTTCAGCCTCGCCGGGCTCGGCGTCCTCGGCGCGGGCGCCTACCTGGGCGGCCACCTGGCGTTCCGGATGGCCGCGGGAGCCAACCATGCGCCTTCGGCGGCCCATCTCGTCCCGCTGGGCTGGCACGACCTCTGCGCGCTCGACGACCTGCCCGACGGCTGGCCCGTGCACCGCGCCCTCGGCTACATCGACCTGTTCGTGCTGCGCCAGGGCGACCGCGTGCACGTCCTCGCCGACGCGTGCGCGCACCTGGCCGGCCCCCTGCACCAGGGCCGCATCACCGCGGTGGACGGCGAGACGTGCGTGATGTGCCCCTGGCACGGCAGCGTCTTCCGGGTGGCCGACGGCTCGGTCGTCGACGGTCCCGCCACCGCCCGCCAGACGGCCTTCGACGCCCGCGTCGAAGAGGGCGGCAGGGTCCAGGTCCGGCCGATCTGAACCGCCCTGCCGATCTGAACCGCGGTGCCGATCTGAAGTGACCTGCCGATCTGAACCGCGCTAGTCGTCGCCCTGGTCCGCCGCCGGGTACTCGACCAGCGCCACCACCCGCCCGGCCATGAACCGGGCGGTGCGGACCGGTGTGCCCGTCCTGGTCACCTCGGCGACCTCGACGAGCCCGCGCCGGTTGACGATCTCCACACGGCGTCCCGCCTTCGTGGCGACGACCTCGTAGGTACGCGGGGATCCGTCGCCCGCCTCGACGACGATCTCTACCCGGTCGCCTTTCACGGTCCACCTCCGCCGCGGGGAACTCCTGTTCGATTCCTACCCGAAGACGAGGTTCGCAATCGCACTCAAACCCACGCAAACAATGACAGTTCGCAAAGCCCACGGCGGAAGCTTCCGGCCCACCGAAGCGCCCAGGTAACCGCCCAGCATCGCGCCGACGCCGATGAGCAGGACGGCCCACCAGTCCACCTCCGCGATGAAGATGAAGATGATCGCCGCCGCCGCGTTGACGATCCCGGACAGCCCGTTCTTGATGCCGTTGACCGTCTGCATCTCGTCGGCAAGGAAGATCCCGAGCAGCGAGATCAGCAGGATGCCCTGCGCCGCGCCGAAGTAGCCGCCGTAGACGCCCGCCGCGCAGACCAGCACCCAGAGCAGCGGCCCGCCGTGCGAGACCGCCTTCCTGCGCCGCTTGGCGACCCAGCCGTTCAGCTTCGGCTGGACGACCACCAGCACCAGCGCGATCAGGATCAGCACCGGGACGATCATGTCGAACGCCTCGGCAGGCAGCTTCAGCAGCAGGATCGCGCCGATGATCGAGCCGATCAGCGAGGCGCTGCCGAGGCGCAGCAGCAGCTTCGAGCGGCCCGCCAGCTCGCGCCGGTAGCCCCAGGTCCCGGTGATCGACCCCGGCACGAGGCCGATGTTGTTCGAGACGTTCGCCACGATGGGCGGGTAGCCGAGCGCCACGAGGGTCGGAAAGGTGATCAGTGAACCCGACCCCACGACGGCGTTGATGCCGCCTGCGGCGGTTCCGGCCACGAGGATCGCGGCGGCTTCCCACGGTGTCATGGGCCCTGATCGTAGACAGAGACGCCGGTCACACCGTCAGCGGGGTCGGGTTTTGGATCCAATATCCTTGGTAGGGATACATCAGGCGGGGAGGGCCCGAGCCGCCCAGCGCCCGTTCGTCTTCTCCACGCCCAGCGGAATCCCGAAGCAGGCCGTCAGGTTCTGCCCGGTGAACACCTCGTCCACCTTGCCGGCGGCGACCACCTGGCCCTTGCGCAGCAGCAGCGCGTGCGTGAACCCCGGAGGCACCTCCTCCAGGTGGTGGGTGACGAGCACCATCGCGGGGGCGGTGATCTCGTCGGCCAGCCGCGACAGGCGCGTCACGAGGTCCTCCCGGGCGCCCAGGTCGAGGCCCGCCGCGGGCTCGTCCAGCATCAGCAGCTCGGGGTCCGGCATCAGCGCCCGCGCGATCTGCACGCGCTTGCGCTCACCCTCCGACAGCGTGTTGAAGCGCCGCCGCACCAGCTCCGAGGCTCCCAGCGCCTCCAGCAGCTCCACCGCGCGCCGCACGTCGGAGGAGTCGTACTCCTCCTGCCAGCGGCCGATGATCGCGTACGACGCCGTCAGCACCAGGTCGATCACCGTCTCGTTCGGCGGGACCTTCTCGGCGACCGCCGCGCTCGCGAACCCGATCCTGGGCCGCAGCTCGAAGACGTCGGCCTCGCCGAGCTTCTCGCCGAGCACGTGCACCGCGCCCTCGGTCGGATACAGCGTGGTGGCCGCGACCTGGAGCAGGGTGGTCTTCCCCGCGCCGTTCGGTCCGATGACCACCCAGCGTTCGCCCTCGTTGACCGTCCAGTCGACGCCATCGAGCAACCTGGCCAGTCCGCGCCGGATCACGACGCCCTCAAGCCTCAGTACCTCACCCATTAAGTCCTCCGCGCCCCACCCTATTGCCTCTCGAAGGGTGCGCACCGGTCCCGCGAGCGCACCGGGACGCCGGTTACTGTAGAGGGATGCGTGACCGCCGTCCCTCCCCCAGCCTGGTCGCCTGGGCCAACGCCTGGCTGACCGGGCACACCGGCCTCGACCAGGCCGTCGACGCGATCGAGCGCACCGGCCCGCACCTGGTCGGCGAGGTGCCGCTGCGCGCCTGGCTCGCCGGCCTGCGCCCGGCCGGACTCACCGGCCTGCGCCTCGCCCTGCCCGCCCCCGGCGACCCCCTCGGCCTCACCGGCCCGCCCGAGTTCAACGCCGTCGCCATCGAGGCCGGCGAAGCTGCCGTCGCCCTGCTCGACGGCACCGCGATCGGCCTCGTCCCGAGCGCCGACCTGCGCGGATCGTCCTACGCGGGCACCTCCTGGCGGGTCTTCGCGGCCCGCACCGAGCAGCCCGACGTCCCGTCCCTCTCCGAGTCCGACCGCGCCCTCACCGCGGCCATGCGCGAGGTGACGGAGATCATGACCACGATCGACGACATCAACGGCCAGCGCTCGGCCGTCCTGAAGGCCCTACGTGACGACGCCGACAGCGGCCTCGCCCCCGGCTACCCGGCCCGCGCGCACCGCGTCGACGCCCAGGCCTCCCGCCTCGGCCTCATCCTCACCCTCGCCGCCCGCACCGCCGGCCACACCCTGACCGCCCGCCAGGCCGCCGCCCGCGCCGAAGCCCTCACCACCCTCGACCGCGCCGTCCGCCGCGCCCACGTGGCCGCCCACGCCGCGGTCTTCGAACCGGCCCGCTAGCCGGCCCGGACGACGACGGTGGAGACCACCTTGTCGGCGAGGGTCTGCCTCTTGGTGTCCCACAGGGGCCACAGGAAGCCCAGGTAGCAGATCACGTAGTCGATGATGTGGGCCAGGCGGCGCACCACCGCCATGCCGAAGCCGATCGGCCGCCCGGTGGCCTCGGCGACCAGCCGCGTGTTGGTCGCCCTCTTGCCGATCGACTGGCCGGTCGTGCCCTCCTGGTAGGCCAGCCACCCGAAACCCGCGAGGTTGAGGAGCAGGCCGAAGATCGTGAAGAGCGCGCCCACGCCCTGCGCCGCGCCGGCGGCCCCAGGATCGCTCGCGATGGCGTCGCCGACGGAGAACAGGATCAGCGGCACCACACCGATGAGGAGGAGCTCGATCAGCGAGCCCGCCACGCGCACCGGCCAGCCCGCGTACGCGCCGAAGGCGCTGCCCGCGTGGCCGTACGGGGCGTGGTGCGCGGTGCCGTATCCCGGCTGCGGCGGAAGCGACGGATACCCGTAACGCCGCGGCGCGGGGGCGATCGGGGGCTGGGACCCGCGGAACCACTCCTGAGGCGGGGTGTACGACTGCGGCGGGGCAGGCGGCCAGGGCGTCTGCGTCGCCGGACGGGACGGCGCCGTGGGCGGCCTGGGCGCGGGCGGCGGCGTGAGGTGTGACGGATCGGCGAACGCGCGCTGCGGCGCGGCGGGCGGGGCCGCCGAGACCGCGCCCGGACGCACGCCGAAGCGCACCTCTTCGAGCCGGGCCAGCGCCTCCTCGGCGGTGGCGGGCCGGGCGGCGGGGCTCTTGGCCAGCAGGTCGAGGATCAGCCGCTCCAGCGCCTCGGGCAGGTCGGGTGCGAGGCCGCGCGGCGGCTCCGGCGCGCGGGCCAGGTGGGCGTGCATGAACTCCGGCAGCGTCGAGCACCGGAACGGCAGTGCGCCGGTGAACATCTCGTACAGCAGGATCCCGAACGAGTACAGGTCGCACCGGTGGTCGACGCCCCTGCCGTCGAACTGCTCGGGGGCCATGTAGCCGGGGGTGCCCATGATCGAACCGGTCATCGTGGCGTCGGCGAAGCGGGAGATGCCGAAGTCGAGGATCTTCAGGCCGCCGTTGTCGAGCAGCATGACGTTGGCGGGCTTGACGTCCCGGTGCACCACGCCTTGGGCGTGTGCCGCGCCGAGGGCGCCCAGCAGCTCGCCGGCCACCCACAGCGCCCGTCCCCGCGTCAACGCGCCGGATGCCAGCTCCTCGCCGAGGTCGTGGCCTTCGAGGTACTCCATGACGACGTAGAGCGTCTGCTCGTACTCGCCGAAGTCGTGGACGACCGTGATGCCGGGGTGGGAGAGGTTCGCCCCGATCTCGGCCTCCGCCCGGAGCCTGCGGGCCGCGTCGGGCGTCGGGCTCACGGCCAGCGTCTTGATCGCGACCCGGCGGTTCAGCCTCTCGTCGCGGCCCTCCCAGACCGCGCCCATCCCGCCCTGGCCGATCTTGCGCACCAGAGCGAACCGCCCCGAAAGCACCAGACCCTCGTGCAAGACAGCGTCCCCTCTCACCGGGCCCGCTCACCGAAATTCCCCGGTGCAGCGTAGTACGGCCCGCCCCACCCCGGACGAAGAACGCATTCGTCTTCCTCCGGACATGGGCGGGGCCGTCAGCGCGTGAGGACCTTGGCCTGGACGATCTTGTCGGCGAGGGTCTGCTTCTGCGGGTCCCATAGTGGCCAGAGGTAGCCGATGAAGCAGGTCCACCAGTTGATGATCTGGAGGAAGACGCGGCCGACGCCCTTGGCCGCGCCGAGCGGCTGCCCGCTGCGCGCGTCGACGACCTGGAGGCGGAAGACGCCCTTGCCGGGGCCGTAGCCGAGGACGCCCTCCATCACCCCGAACAGGACGTAGACGATCGCCCACACGGTGAGCGTCGCGAAGAAGTCCGCGTCGGACATCTCCTCCTGCATGAGCGGGTCGTTGCTCATGACGACGCCACTGAAGAGCGCGGCGCAGAAGAAGCCGAGGACCCAGTCGACGGCGAACGCGCCGGCGCGGCGCAGGAACGACGGTTCGCGCACCTGCGGACGGCCCGCCGCCCACGGCTGCTGCGGGTAGGCCGGCTGCGTGGGGATCATCGGCGGCGGCATCGGGGTCTGCGGATAGCCCTGGACCGGCGGCGGCGTCGGCGGGCCGGGCTGTGCGAACGGCGCCGGCGTGTGCTGGACGGGCGGGGTGGGCCCGCCGAAGGCTGCCTGCTGGAGCGGCGGCTGCTGGGTGTGCTGCGGATACTGCGGATACGTGGGGCCCGGCGCGGGCTGCTGCTGGAACGCGAAGGGCAGTTGCGTCCCCGCGTTCGCCGGCGGCACGGTGCCGGGCTGCGCCGGCGGGTCGGTCTCCGGCGGGTTCGTGAACGCCTGCGGCGGGGCCGCCGCGAGCGGACCGCCGAACGTCGCGGCCGGGTCGTTGAAGCGCACCGCCTCCAGCCGGGCCAGCGCCTCCTGCGCGGAGGCGGGCCGCGCGTCGCGCTCCTTGGCCAGCAGGTCGAGGATGAGCCGGTTCAGCGTCTCGGGCAGGTCGGGGCGCAGCATGCGCGGCGCCTCCGGCTCCCGGTACAGGTGCGCGGTGACGAACTCGGGCAGCGTCTGGCACTCGAAGGGCAGGCGGCCGGTGAACAGCTCGTACAGCAGGACACCGAACGAGTAAAGATCGCAGCGCCCGTCCACCTCGACCCCGGAGAACTGCTCGGGCGCCATGTAGCCGGGCGTGCCGATGACCGAGCCGGTCATCGTGGAGTCGGCGAAGCGGGAGATGCCGAAGTCGAGGATCTTCAGGCCGCCCTTGTCGAGCAGCATGACGTTGGCGGGCTTCACGTCGCGGTGCACCACGCCCTGGGCGTGCGCCGCGCCGAGCGCGCCGAGCAGTTCGCGCGCCACGGCCACCGCCTTGCGGGCAGGGAGGGGGCCGGTCTTCAGCGCGTGAGCGAGGTCGTGGCCTTCCAGGTACTCCATGACGACGTAGAGCGTCTGCTCGTACTCGCCGATGTCGTGGACGACCGTGATGCCGGGATGCGAGAGGCTCGCCCCGATCTGGGCCTCGGCCCGCAGTCGTCGCGCGGCCTCGGCCGTCGGGCTCACCGCGAGGGTCTTGATGGCGACCCTGCGGCCCAGCGTCTGGTCCCGGCCCTCCCAGACCGCGCCCATGCCCCCTTGGCCGATCTTGCGCACCAGCTCGAAGCGCCCCGACAGAACCAGGCCTTCGCGCAACCCTTCCACCTCCCCGAGAAGGAACGGGGCGTCCCTGAGGGACGCCCCGGTGCAGCGTATTACGCGTCAGTGGGACCGGACGACGACGGTGTGCATCACCTTGTCGGCGAAGGTCTGCTTCTTGGCGTCGAACAGGGGCCAGAGGTAGCCGATGTAGCAGAAGCCGTCGAGGATGTGCGCGATCTTGCGCACGAAGGCCTGGCCGAACCCGATCGGCTGCGAGGTGTGCTCGCTGATCAGGCGGATGTTCACCATCCGCTTGCCGATGGTCTGTCCGGTGGTGCCCTCCTGGTGGACCAGCCACAGGCCGCCGGCGATCGCGATGACCGCGCCGACCAGGATCAGCAGAGATCCGGCCGCGGAGCCGCCGGTGGACGTCACCTGGCCGTACTCGTCGATGGTCGTCGTCCCCGCGCTGAGGGCGATACCGATCCCGTAGAAGATCGCGGGAACCAGACCGACGATCAGGCCGTCGACGAGCGACGCGGCGACCCGCGAACCCCAGCCGGCGTAGGCGCCGATGGCGCCGCCCGCGTAGCCGTACTGCTGCGGGGGCACACCGTACTGCGGCTGCGCCGCGGCCGGGAAGGCCGGCTGCGCGGGGTAGGCGGGAGGCGGCGTCGCCTGGTAGGCCGGGGGCTGCTGCGGCGGCTGCTGCGGCGGGTACTGCTGCCCGTAGCCCGGCTGCTGCTGGCCGTACGGGTCATAGGGAGGGGGAGTTCCCACGTTCGTTCTCCTAGGTCGATGGGGGTTGTGCGAGGGCAGGAGGTGGGCGGGACGTCAGAGGACCCCGCACCTGAACAGCTGCCAGATGCCGGATCCGGTGACGGCCGTGCCGAAAAGCCAGGCACGAGCCCGCGGAGCCACCATGCGCCACCTGTCCTCCACCCCCAGCGGTGCCGCCGCGAAGATGATCGCGCCGACGAAGACCAGGGGGTTGGCGAGGAGGGCCCGGACGGGATGTCCCGATCCGAGCTCGATGAAGACGGTGGTACCGCCGCAGAAGGGACAGGGGATTCCGGTCAGGAGCCGCATGGGGCAGACGATCCCGGGGTCATGGACCCCGTGTGCCGCGGTGACGAGCACTGCGGCAGCCGCCATGGCGGCGACCCTCGTGGCGGTGACTCCGAGGGGACGCCGGCGCATTGCCATGACCCCCGTCATGAGTGCCTCCACCCGACCTTGTCCTTAACTGGCCCTTATACCGGCTTGTCGGGTTGATCCGTCAAGCCGTGGGGCCGCCCCGGAACCAGACCGTTATGGCCGGGCCTCCGCGACCGCTCCCACCATGGTGGGATGCCGAAGACCGGGCTGAGGTTCCGATTCCTCGACGACATCGAGAATGACGCAGGTGATGTTGTCCGGTCCGCCGTGGTCGCGCGCCGCCTGGATGAGCCGCTCGACCGCGCGCGTCAGCTCCTTCTCCTCCGACAGGATGTCGAAGATCTCCTGCGCGGCGACCGGGCCTGACAGGCCGTCGGAGCACAGGAGATAGCGGTCGCCGAGGGCCGCGTCGCGCGGCCTGAGGTCGGGCTCCCGGTCCGGGCCACCGTCGAGCACCTTGAACAGCATGTGCGAAAGATGCGAGTTCTCGCCCGCGTCGCCCCCGTCGGCCAGGAGCTGCGCCAGCGTGTGGTCGCTGGTGATCTGGAACAGGATGCCGTCGCGCAGCAGATAGGCGCGGGAGTCCCCGATGTGAGCGATCGCGAAGCGGCTCGTGCCGTTCCACAGCATCGCCGTCAGCGTGGTGCCCATCCGGTTCAGCTCGGGACGGGCGGCGATCTCCTGACCGAGCGCGCCGTTCACCTCCGCGACCGCGCGGCCCAGCGTGTCCTGGAGTTCCTCGTCGGCCACCGGCACGTCATAGCGGCGGAGGGCGTTGATCACCGTCGAGCTGGCCACCTCGCCGCCCGCATAGCCGCCCATCCCGTCGGCGACCGCGAACAGGAAGGGACCGGCGTACCCGGAGTCCTCGTTGTTCTCCCGGTTGCAGCCGATGTCCGAACCCGCTGCGTACCTGATTGCGACGTTCATAGCAGTTTCGATGACGATCTCCTTGCGGCGGTTCGTGCCACCCCCGCGGCCGACGACCCCACTTGCGGTCTGGCATCAGAGTAGTGGGTCAGCGTATCGCGCACCGTTCACCGGTCCGTTTTCCCCCGGCACCGGCCCGCCCTCGGAAACCGGCTCCGGAACAGCGCCGCGAACGGCGTCCCCCGCGACGCGTGTGTGTGGACTCGTCGTCCCATGGGTAAGACGCTACCCCTCCGCGCGCGCAAGCGGATCAGTCTCTGGTTCCACCCTTGTTCACCTTCCGTACCGCGTACGGATGACTTTGCGTCCCCTAAACGTCATCCGTCCACATCCTGGACTCGGTGCCCGCTTCGCGGCCACGGAACGGTAGCGTGGGTACCAGTCATGGAACGCACGCTGCTCATCACGCTGACCGGCAAGGATCGCCCCGGGGTGACCTCCCGGCTGTTCTCCACCCTCGCCGCCTTTCCGTTGCAGGTCGCCGACGTGGAGCAGGTCGTGATCAACGGCCGGCTCATCCTCGGGGTCCTGGTCTCGCACTCCGGCGACGAGAGCGTCGACGGGGTTCTGGAGGCCGTCAAGACGGTCGCCGACGCCCTCGACATGGACTTCGAACTGTCGACGGGCGGATCCAAGTCCGCCAAGCGCAAGCGCTCCCACCTGCACGTCACCGTGCTGGGCAGCCCGCTGACCCCTGCGGCGGTCTCCGGCATCTCCGGGCGGATCGCCGCGCACGGCGCCAACATCGACCGGATCGAGAAGCTCGGCAGCTACCCGGTCACCGCGATCGAGATGCTGATCTCCGGAGCCGACCCCAAGTCGCTGCGCGCCGCCCTCGCCTCGGAGGCCGCCGGCCTCGGCGTCGACGTGGCCGTCCAGCGGGCCGGGCTGCACCGCAAGGCCAAGCGCCTGATCGTCATGGACGTCGACTCCACCCTGATCCAGGGCGAGGTCATCGAACTGCTGGCCGAGCACGCCGGACAGCTCGACAAGGTCGCCGCGATCACCGAGGCCGCGATGCGCGGCGAACTCGACTTCGCGGGCTCCCTGCGCGAGCGGGTCGCCCTGCTCGCCGGCCTGGACGCCGCCGCCATCGACGAGGTCGGCGCGAAGATCCAGCTCGCCGCCGGCGCCCGCACCCTCGTGCGGACCCTCAAGCGGCTCGACTACAAGTTCGCGATCGTCAGCGGCGGCTTCACCCAGATCACCGACGGCCTCGCCGCCGACCTCGGGATCGACTACGCCTCGGCGAACACCCTGGAGATCGTCGACGGCAGGCTCACCGGCAAGGTGATCGGCCCGATCATCGACCGGGCGGGCAAGGCCGCCGCCCTGCGCGAGTTCGCCGCCAAGGCCGGGGTGCCCGTCTCCCAGACCGTCGCGATCGGCGACGGCGCCAACGACCTCGACATGCTCCAGGCCGCCGGGCTCGGCATCGCCTACAACGCCAAGCCCGTCGTGCGACGCGCCGCGCACACCGCGGTCAACGTGCCCTACCTGGACTCCATCCTGTTCCTGCTCGGGCTCTCCCGCGACGAGGTCGAGGCGGCCGACGCCGAAGACGGGGCCTGAGAAGCCCGTCCCAGGCACCGGCCTCAGGGCCGTGCGGATTCTGGGCCGTCCGGGTCTTCTGGGCTGTTCGGGTCTTCTGGGCTGTTCGGGTCTTGTGGGCCGACCGGGTCTTCTGTGCCGTCCGGACCTGTCATCGGGAGGTCTCGGCGTCGACCTCGTCCTCGTCGCGGTCGCCGAAGGACTCCGAAGCGAGCCGGCGCAGGGCCGAGCGCACCGCGGCCGCGTGCCGCAGGTCGCGGCGCAGCGGGGTGTCGCCCGGCTCGCCCGAGCGCACCTCGGCGCGGCGGGCCTTGGCCAGCTCCGACAGGTGGGCGTCGAGGCGCGCGAGCTGCGCTCCTGCGTCGCAGGGGCCGCCCTCCTCCAACGTGTCGGCCACGAGGTCGAGCAGCTCGGGGACCGGGCCCGGATCGACGCTCTCCTCCAGCAGTCCCCGCAGGGCCACCATGTCGTCCCGGACCCGCTGGGCGGTGTCCAGCACCCGTTTGAGCGCGGCGATCCGCTCGGTGTCGGGATTCGGCTCGGCCGCCAGGCGGTTGCGGGCCCTGGACAGCTCGGCCGAGGCGTCGCGGGCCTTGCGGTAGGCGGCGTCGTAGTCGGTCTCCTCCCCGTCCAGCACCGCCGCCATCTCCCGGACGAGCGCGGCGTGCGCCCGCCGGACCTCCCTGACCCGCTCGTCGATCCGCAGCCCGCCGCGCGGCCACAGCAGACGGCCCGCCGCGAGCCCGATCACGACCCCCGCGACGGTCAGCGCCACCCGCAGCGCGGCGATCTCCCAGCCCAGCGGCGCGGCGAAGTCGACGAGCGTCATCATCGTCGGCGTCACGAACAGCACCCAGGCGGTCTGGCCGAGCCCGCGGAAGCCGAAGGCCAGCAGGGCGAACCCGCACACCACCATCGCGAGGTGGAACTTGCTGTGCACGAGCTGGAGCACCAGCGCCGCCAGCACCCCGCCGATCAGCACGCCGATGATCCTGGCGCGCGCCCGCTCCAGGGTCTCCCCGTAGGTGGCCCTCGTGGTGACCATCGCCGAGATCGCCAGCCAGTTGCCGTAGGGCGGGCGCAGCGCCGCCACCACCGCGAGAGCCACGGCCGTGGTGAAGAACAGGCGCGTGGTGTACCGGAAGGTCGGCGACCTGTCTCCGATGTGCCGCAGGGCCGCCCGCCCGCCGCGCAGCGGGTGCGGGGCCTCGGGCAGCGCTGGGCGCGCCCGCTCGAAGGTCAGCTTCCCCGCGAGCCGGGCGGCCGACTCCACCGCCGCGCCGACCCTGCGCAGCAGCCTGAGGATCTGCTCCAGCACCAGCAGCCTGAGGTAGACCTCCTCCTCCCGCACCCCGGCGTCGTGCCTGGCCCGCCACTGCGTCCGCAGCTCGTCGATCCGCTCGGCGAGCCTGTCCAGCGTGTGCGTCTCGGCGGGTGGCAGGCTGAGGGAGTTCTCGATCGCATCGGCGAGCACCCGCAGCCGCGCGGCCTGGAAGACGACAGCCTCGTGGATCTCCGGCGGAGGGTCCTTCATCCCGTGCAGCAGCCCGTGCAGGGTCACCGCCGCGTGCAGCACTCGGACGAGGGCGTCGATCAGCCGCTCGCGGCGCAGGCCCCGCTCGGTCGGGCGGGTCAGCTCCAGCGCCTCGCGCGCCTCGGCGAACGACTCGGACGCCTTCAGGCGCAGGGCCTCGTCGGTACGGGGAGACTCCAGCAGCTCGGCGACCGCCCGCGCCGCCTCGGAGACCGCGTTGCGCAACTGCTTCTGCACCCTCCAGCGGAAGGGCAGCAGCATGAGCAGCAGCATCCACAGCGCGCCCCCGGCCACCGCGGGCACGAGATGGCGCAGATCGGCGGTGCTCGGCTGGGTCGCGGCCACCAGCACCGTCAGCGGACCGGTCATCCCGATCCAGGGGAGCACCGCGCCCGCGGCGGCGACCGCAGGGACCACCGGAACCGTCCACCACAGACCGCCCGCGGACACCAGCACGCCCAGCGCCGCGCAGACGACGATCACCCCGAAACTCGCCCACAGGCGGTGCGCCGGCAGCGAGTAGGGACCCTTCGGCGCGACGAGCGCGAGCAGATAGGCCCCCAGGCCCACCCAGGCGCCCTCGGCGTACGCGCCGAGCAGCGAGCCGACGATGAGCGGAAGCCCGACGCCGATCGCGCCGGTCAGCCCGTAGTCGAGCGACGCCCTGCGCCTGAGCCAGCCCCACACATGATCATTGTGTGCGAACGCGGCTCAACGGCAGGTCATCCCAGGGTCTTGGGCGTCCGGTATGCGAGCAAGGCACCGCCGTGCGACTCCCAGCCCTCCAGCTCCACCACCCCGAGCGCGCACGTCGGGAACTCCTCGACGGGCTCGTTCCCGGTGACGACGACGAGTTCGTGCACCGCGGGGTTGTGGCCGACGAGCAGCAGCGTGCCGACCTCCGCGGGGGTGATCTGCACGAGCGTGAGCAGATCGTAGCCGTCGCCGGTGTAGATGCCCCGCTCGTACGAGACCGGGGCGTCCAGGGCGAGGCCTTCGAGGGTCTGCCTGGTGCGCAGCGCGGTGGAGCACAGCACCAGGTCCGGGATGAGGCCCTCCTCCTTCAGGTGGGCGCCCATCGCGGCGGAGTCCCGCAGGCCGCGCTCGGCCAACGGCCGCTCATGATCGGCCAGGCCGAATCCGACCTCCGCCTTGGCGTGGCGAAGGACCAGCAGCCTCTTCTTCAAGGTGCGACCTGCCAGGCCAGGAACCACAGAACGGCCATGACGAGCAGCATCCCGCCGAGAATCATCGCAAACCCTTTTGCACCACTCATGGGCCCCAGATTAGACGCCCTGGCGAAACACTGGACACCGCCTGTGGAAAACCCCGATGACCTTGGTCCGATGCGGTGCGGATCCGGTTCAGACCGAGGTCCGGGCCTGGTCGGCGGGCGCGCCGCCGACCGTCCGGCGTTTGGCCACGACCACCGCCGTGACGAGCACGGCCACCGCCGCGACCGTCACGCCGAACCGCAGCAGCGGCTCTCCCGCCGCGGCGACGACGGCCGGGGCGACGAGCAGCGCGACGAGGTTCATCACCTTGATCAGCGGGTTGATCGCCGGGCCCGCCGTGTCCTTGAACGGATCGCCCACGGTGTCGCCGATGACCGTCGCGGCGTGCGCCGGAGAACCCTTCCCGCCCAGGCCGCCCGCCTCCACGACCTTCTTCGCGTTGTCCCAGGCGCCTCCGGCGTTGGCCAGGAAGACCGCCATGAGAGAACCGCAGGCGATCGCGCCCGCAAGGAAGGCCCCCAAAGGTGCATATCCAAGGGCGAACCCGACGGCGATCGGGGCGAGGATCGCCAGCAGCCCCGGGGTGGCCAGTTCCCGCTGGGCGTCGCGGGTGCACAGGTCGACGACCCTGCCGTAGTCGGGCCGCTCGGTGAAGTCCATGATCCCCGGCCGGGTCCGGAACTGCTCGCGCACCTCAAGGACGACCCTGGCGGCGGCCCTGCCCACTGCCATGATCGCCAGCCCCGCGAAGAGAAACACCACGCAGGCGCCGATGAGGAGCCCCACGAGCACGTTCGGCTGGTCCACCGACAGGGAGAAATCCGCGAAGACGGGACCTATCGCCCGGCGGGCCTCGGCCGGAGCCGTCCGCAGCGCCTCCTCGACCGTCGTGCGGAACGACCCGAACAGCGCGGTCGCGGCCAGGACCGCCGTCGCGATCGCGATCCCCTTCGTGATCGCCTTCGTGGTGTTGCCCATCGCGTCGAGGCGTTCCAGCGCCCCGGCCGCCTCCCCCCGCACGTCTCCCGACATCTCCGCGATGCCCTGGGCGTTGTCGGAGACCGGGCCGAACGCGTCCATCGAGACGATCACGCCGACCGTCGTCAGCAGGCCCGTCCCGGCGAGGGCCACCGCGAACAGCGCGAGCGTGGTGTTCCCCGCGCCGAGCAGGAAGGCCCCGTAGATCGCGCCGGCGATGAGCAGGGTCGCGTAGACGGCGGACTCAAGGCCGAGCGCCACCCCCGACAGGACGACCGTCGCCGGGCCCGTGCGCGCGCTCTCGGTGACCTCCTTGACGGGTTTGCGGCCGGTCTCGGTGAAGTACCCGGTGAGGATCTGGATCGCCGCCGCCAGCACGATCCCGATGAGGACCGCGCCGATCGCCACGAGCCGCGGATCCCCCGCCGCCCGCACCCCGCCGTCCAGCGCGCCGAAGGACGAGGGCAGGTAGAGCCAGGCGGCGATCGCGACCCCCACCGCGGAGAAGACCGCGGACACCAGAAAGCCCCGGTTGATCGCGGTCATGCCTGATCTGTCGCCCTCCCGCGGCGCCACCGCGAAGATCCCGACGACCGCCGTCAGCACCCCAACCATCGGGACGATCAGCGGGAAGACCAGGCCCTGCGCGCCGAACGCCGCGGTGCCGAGGATGAGCGCGGCGACCAGCGTCACCGCGTACGACTCGAAGATGTCGGCGGCCATGCCCGCGCAGTCGCCCACGTTGTCCCCGACGTTGTCGGCGATCACCGCAGCGTTGCGCGGGTCGTCCTCCGGGATGCCCTGCTCGACCTTGCCGACGAGGTCCGCGCCCACGTCGGCGGCCTTGGTGAAGATCCCGCCGCCGACCCGCATGAACATCGCCAGCAGCGCCGCCCCGAACCCGAACCCCTCCAGGACGCTCGGGGCCCGCCCCCGGTAGGCCAGCACCACGACTGCCGCGCCGAACAGGCCGAGCGCGACCGTCACCATCCCGGCGACGCCGCCGGCGCGGAACGCGATCCGCGTCGCGGCCCGCTCCCCGCGGTCGCGCGCGGCCGCCGCCACCCTGACGTTCCCGCGCACCGCGAGCCACATGCCGGCGAAGCCCGTGGCCGCCGAGAAGACCGCGCCGAGGACGAAGAAGACCGATCTGCCGATCCGCACCCCGGCGGTTTCGGCGGGCAGGAGCAGGAGGACGAAGGGGATGACCACGACGAACACCGCGATCGTGCGGAACTGCCGCCGCAGGTAGGCCGCCGCTCCCTCCTGGACCGCGCCCGCGATCTCCCGCATCCGGGGCGTCCCCTGCCCCTCGGCCAGCACCTGGCGGACCAGCACCGCGGCGACGGCCAGCGCCAGGAGCGCGACCACCGCCACGACGACGACCAGGAGAAGATCTCCGTCTGAGATTTCCGTCTCATCCATCGGCGCTGTCCCCGCCCGCCGTTTAGGTGATTCGCCCCGTTTTCTTGGAGTCTGATCGGAAAATTCCAAGGACAAACGCGGAAATAAGAAAAGGCCCCACGATCACGACATGGGACCTTTTCCAGGGATAAGTCAGCGGGTGGGCCAACTCATACTGATCGTCGTGCCCTCCGCGGTGGAGAGGATCTCCAGCTCGTCGGCAAGGCCCTTGATCACGGCCATGCTCAGCCCGTCGTCCTCCTGACGGGACTGCGCCCGGTCACTGACCGAGACCGAGAACCGCTCGCCCGCATCGGTCAGCGCGAGCCGCACCGGCTCCTCAGGGCAGTGCTTCTGATGCGCCTCCACCGCCCGCGAGCACGCCTCGCCGACGGCAAGCCGCACCTCGTCCAGCAGCGGCTCGGCGACGCCGGAGCGCACCGCCACGGCCTTGGTGACCATACGGGCGGTCCGCACATGGATCGGGAGCGCGCTGAACGCGACTTCGACGGTGCCCATGGCGGCTACTTCGCCCGCTTTTCCCGGGCCTCGTCGAGCGAGTTGTGGATGCCGAAGACCTTGGTCAGGCCCGTGATCCGGAAGATCTTGAGGATCCGCTCCTGCGTGCAGACCAGCTCCAGCGAACCGTCGTGGGCGCGCACCCTCTTCAACCCGCCGACCAGGACGCCGAGACCTGTGGAGTCCAGGAACTCGACCTTCTCCATGTCGACGAGGAGGTGGAACTTGCCCTTGTTGACGAGATCGATGAGCTTCTCCCGGAGCTTCGGCGCCGTGTAGACGTCGATCTCTCCCTCCACGTTGATGACGGTGATGCCGTCGTCACTCGTGTAGTCGGTCACCTTCAGGTCCACGGAACCTCCAGCGCATTTGCCGCAAAGTAAGCAATGTAATCGGACGTTGCAGCGTTCGCCCGTCGAAATTCAACCACGCTCCAGCGCCGTGTTCACACGAAATCCTCTGTTCGTGCCGTCTGACCTGCCGATCACGGGGCTTGGGGGGTGTCGGAGCGTTCTCCCCTCCCTTCCCCCGATGCCACACTGGAAACCTGTGGCAGCGCATCTTCTTCTCGACATCCTGCGGAGCGACCCCCGGCGCCGCGGGAGGCTGACGCACGTCGAGACGGTGCCCGCCCGCGCGGCCCGCACGGCGCCCTGGCCGTCCTGGGTGCCCGCCTCGGTCATCTCCGCGCTCGACCTCCCCCACCTGTGGGAACACCAGGCCAGAGCCGCCTCCCTCGCCCACGAGGGCCGCTCGGTGACCATCGCGACGGGCACCGCGTCAGGCAAGTCCCTGGCCTATCTCCTGCCCGCTCTGACCGCGGCCTTCGACGGCGACACCACCCTGTACCTCGCCCCCACCAAGGCCCTCGCGCACGACC
The DNA here is from genome assembly GCF_054783995.1 of Actinocorallia aurea. NCBI lineage: Bacteria > Bacillati > Actinomycetota > Actinomycetes > Streptosporangiales > Thermomonosporaceae > Actinocorallia > Actinocorallia aurea. The sequence continues at coordinate 102,869 of NZ_BAAGPQ010000008.1, read as the reverse complement.
AGCTCCGCTCGATCGACGCCCTCGGCCTCGCCTCCGTCCAGGCCGCGACCTACGACGGGGACACGCCCAGCGAGGCCCGCGACTGGATTCGGCGTTACGCGAACATCGTCCTCACCAACCCGGACATGCTTCACTACTCGGTGCTCCCCCGGCACTCACGGTGGTCGTCGTTCCTGCGCAGGCTGCGCTACGTCGTGATCGACGAGGCGCACGGCTACCGCGGCGTGTTCGGCTCCCACGTCGCCCAGATCATCCGCAGGCTCCGGCGTGTCTGCGCCCGATACGGGGCCTCGCCCACCTTCGTCCTCGCCTCCGCCACCGTCTCCGAGCCGGCCCGCTCCGGCGCCGTCCTCACCGGCGTCCCCGTCACCGCCATAGACGACGACTGCTCTCCGCGCGGCGCGATGACCTTCGCCTTGTGGGAGCCGCCCTTGGTGGACGGAGACGTGCGCCGCCCTGCGCCGTCCGAGGCCGCCGACCTCCTTGCCGACCTCGTCGCGGCGGGAGCCCAGACGCTCGCCTTCGTCCGGTCGAGACGGGGCGTCGAAACCGTCTCATTGGCCGCCAGGGCCGCCCTGTCCGAGGTCGCCCCCGAACTGGAAGACAGGGTCGCCGCCTACCGGGGCGGGTACCTGCCCTCGGAACGCCGCGCGCTGGAAGCCTCCCTGCGCTCCCGCGAACTCCTCGGCCTCGCCACCACCAACGCCCTCGAACTCGGCATCGACGTCTCCGGGCTCGACGCCGTCCTCGTCTGCGGCTGGCCCGGCACCCGCGCGTCCCTCTGGCAGCAGGCCGGACGCGCCGGGCGCGGCGGCCAGGACGCCCTGGCCGTCCTCATCGCCCGCGACGACCCCTTGGACACCTACCTCGTCCACCACCCTTCGGCGATCTTCGGGATGCCCGTCGAGGCGACCGTCCTGGACCCGGCCAACCCCTATGTCCTGGAACCTCACCTCTGCTCGGCGGCGGCCGAGCTGCCCCTCGCCGAGGACGACCTTGAGCTGTTCGGGCCTTCGGCGGCCGGGCTCGTCGACGGGCTGACCACGCGGGGCGTCCTGCGGCGGCGGCCCGCCGGATGGTTCTGGACGCACCGCGACCGTCCCGCGGTGGACCTGCGCGGCAGCGGGCCCTCGGTGATCCAGGTCGTGGAAGGCGACACCGGGCGGCTGCTCGGGACCGTCGACGAGTCCTCGGCGCACGGGACCGTGCACGAGGGGGCCGTCTACGTCCACCAGGGCGAGTCGTACGTCGTGGACGTCCTCGACCTCGACGACGCGGCCGCGCTCGTCACGCCCGCTTCGCCCGACTACTCCACCAACGCCCGGTCGGTCACCGACATCCGGGTACTGGAGGAGGAGCGCAAGACCGAGTGGTCGCCGCACGCGAGCCTCCACTTCGGGACCGTCGAGGTGCGCCGCCAGGTCGTCGCCTACCAGATGCGCCGCCGCGCCTCCGGCGAGATCATCGGCGAGAAGCCCCTCGACCTGCCCGAACGCGTCCTGCGGACCAAGGCCGTGTGGTGGACCCTGGCCCCCGAGGTCCTCGCCGCCCACGAGGACTTCGACGCCCCCGGCGCCGCCCACGCGGCCGAGCACGCCTCCATCGGCCTGCTCCCCCTGTTCGCGACCTGCGACCGGTGGGACATCGGCGGCGTCTCCACCGAACTCCACCCGGACACGTCCCGCCTGACCGTCTTCGTCTACGACGGCCACCCGGGCGGCGCCGGCTTCGCCGAACGCGCCCACGCCCAGGCCCGTCCCTGGCTCAAGGCCACCCTCGACGCCATCCGCGCCTGCCCCTGCGACCACGGCTGCCCCTCCTGCATCCAGTCCCCCAAATGCGGCAACAACAACGACCCCCTCTCCAAACCCGACGCCCAGACCCTCCTGACGCACCTCCTCGCCCCCTGACACCCCCCACCAGCACACCCCGCACACGATCCCGCTACTCCGCCCCCGCCCCAGCTCCGCGCCACCCCTACAGTCGGCACCCCCCGCCCTCAGCCCCAAGACCCGACCCCGCACCGCCCCCGCGAACCGGCCCGCTTGACCCCGACCCAGAGCCCCAGCGGCCACAAGCCCCTCCACGACCTCCCCGGCCACTGCCCGCGCAGAGCCCCGGAGGACCTCCACCGCGCCCGCCCCGTCGCCGGCAGGTACCGCACATCCCAAAAGTCCCGGCCAACGCCGAACCGCCCCCGACAGCGCGAACTCCAACATGAGAAACCCGCTGACCAAGCAGATGAAACCCCGGCGAACTCAAGAACGGCGGCACTTGGCGGCACTCAATTCCAGGGTCCCGGGAGAGCCGGTGACCGAGTCGGCGGAGCGGGCGCGGAAAGCGGAGCGAGTCGTCGGCGGGGGCGTGACGGGTCAGCGGCGGCGGAGGCGGAGGCCTTTGCGGCGGGGGCGCGGGTGCTGGAGGACCTCGGTGAGGTCGGCGGAGGAGACGACGGGGGCGGATTCTGGCTCCCGTGCGGAGGCCAGGCCGATGAAGGCGTTCAGGGCCTCGTCGTACTGGCGGGGATCACGGGTTCCGGCATCGTCCGGGTCCTCGCGGGAGGCGTCCGGGGCGTCGTCGGCGGTCTCCTCGGCGGTGTCCCAGGCGTCGGGGTCGGACGGGAACACGACGGGGGTGTACTCGAGGTTCAGTTCCTCGACGATCTCGCCGGCGGACTCCAGCACCTCGGTATCCCGTCCCGGGTCTGGATCCTCGGACCCGTCGCGCGGGGAACGGCCCGCCTCCTCGGTCTCCGCGCTCCCGCCCTTCGCGGCGGCGAGGGCCGCGGCGATGCTCTGCCGGTGCGCCTCGACCCGGGCGTGCGCCGATCCCGGCGCGACGACCGGACCCGCGTCGGGACCTCCCGCGCGGGCGGTCCGCAGCCGGCGGGTCCACGTGCCCAGGTGCGCCGCGCACAGCAGCAGCACGAGAGCGATGGCGAGGCTCTTGCCCCACTGGAGGCTCTCGGACGCCATCGTGCCCGCGGCCGTGCCGCCGCCGTCCAGGATGATCATGTCGTCGGGGGCCGCGGTGTCCGGCGTCGGGTAGACCTCGCCGACCTGCGGGGTCTCCTCGCTGAACGCCGGATCGTCCGGCACGACCTGCGGGTACTGCGGGGCGGCGGCCGGAGGCTGGTAGGTGAAACCGGGTGCGGCAGGCGCGGGCCCGCCGCCTGTCCCGCCGCCGCCCGTCTCGGGCTTGGCGGTCACCTTGACGGTCCGCGAGGCGGCACCGGACGGGTCCGCGCCCGAACGCCTGGCCACCACGCTCACGGTCGCCCGACCGCTCGCGGTGGACGGCGACGCGAACGTCACGCTGCACTTGGCCCCGCACGCCCCGATCGAGACGTTCTTGGTGCCGAGGTCGCCGGAGACGGTGTACCCGGTGAGGTCGGGCTCGCGGCCCTTGCTCCACTGGGCGGTGACCTTGTTGCCCGACGTCGAGACAGAGAGCCCGCTCGGCCGCAGCGCCGGCACCGCCATCCGGAACGTGCTGTTGGCGGTGTCCCACGGGATCACCGCGTCGACCCGCACCGTGTGGGTGCCGTTGGGCTCGTTCCGGCCGTCGATCCGGTACGTCAGCGTCTTGCTCTTGCCGGTGCCGATCCGCTTGCCGTCGACGTAGAGCGTGCCTCCGCCCGGCGCCGTCTTCACACTGATCGTCACGGTCGACGACGTGATCACGGCGCCGTTCCCCGGGGTGATCTTGGGCGCGGCGGCTTCCGAGGCCTGCACCGGAGCGGCCCCCAGGACCGCCACCAGAGGAGCCATCACCAGCAGCGCCCTAGCCCACACGCGCCGACTCCCTCCGTCACCGGTCCTGCGCGGCAGCGTATATCACCAATCAGTGGCAAATATCACAGAATGATGACGAACCTGGCATCACGCTGCCGACCCATCCGGGCCCCATGTCCGTTTCCGGCCCCTACCCTCCCTTCGGTCAACCTCTCAAATCCACACCCATCGAGATGAAAGATCCCCGACTTACACGCACTTCAGCGATAAATCTCCGCCCTTGCCCCCTATCCGCCTGTAGTTCCCGACCCCCTCACCGATGCCGCCGAGGGCCCCGCCGCCCCCGCCCGAGACGAGGCAGGCACCACCGGCTCCCACCCCACGAGCGTCCGCCCCCGCACCACGACCTCCACTTGCGCCTCCACCGGCATCCCCGGCCCGCCTTCGACCCGGCACCGGGTCAGCACCACCCCCGTTCCCGCCGCCACCCGTTCGGCCACCGCGCACCCGTCGTCGAATCCCCGCACCGCGCGTGCCGCCGCCGCCAGCGCCGCGACATCCGCCCCCATCTCCGCCTTCTTCCGCATCCCCCGCACTCCGCCCCCGACCATCACCACGACCCCGAGCCCCCACACCACCCCCAGAACCGCCATCACCCAAACCACCCCGGCCCCCTTCTCCCGCCCCTCCCCCACCCCACACCACCCCATCCCTCGGACCACCACGCCTCACCCGCCCTCGCTCTCCGCACCGCCCCGGACCCGTCTCTTCCACCTCCCGCCCCAAAGCCGCCCCACCCCTCCCTCGCCCGCCCGGCCCTCAGAGCCGGGTCAGGCGGGCGTCACGGGGTGTCCGGGGGCTCCTGCGGGGCGGGTGGGGGTGGATGGGGTTCGGTGAAGGCTTCGGCGGTGACCGTGAAGGTGAGGGGTGGGAGGGGGATTCTGGTGGCTGGCGCGTAGGTGGCGGTGAGGGTGAGACGGGTGGTGTCGGAGCTGCGGAGCAGGGTGAGGACGGAGTCGGGAGGGGCGACGCGCAGGACGCGCGCCCGGACCTCGTCGAAGGGTTCGCCGCGGGCGGCGGCGCGCGCGCCCGCGTGGACGGCGTCCACGCAGGTCAGTCGCACGGCCGCCGCCGCGATGCCCCAGAGGGCGAACGCGGCGACGGCCAGCAGGGCGGGGAGCGACATCGCCACCTCCACCGTCGCCGAGCCGCGGATCAGCCGACGAGATGGAGCGCCCGGTCGATGATCTCTAACACCAGGTTCTGCACTCTCTCGCTGGAAACGATCTTGAACAGGACTCCGGCGAAGGCCGCGGCCGCCACCGTGCCGACCGCGTACTCCGCGGTGGTCATGCCCGCGTCCGACCTTCTGCCGCGCAGCTCGCACATCTGACCTCCCTGTTTCGGGGCCGGACCTCATCCGGCGTCCCGCCAAGCATCCGCGATCCTCGCCAAGATCGTTTTCGAGCCTGTGGACAACTCCGATCAGGGCAGTGCGATGCCCTGCGCGATGCCCGCGATCGCCGGGACGACGCCGAGCAGAACGAACGCGGGCAGGAAGCACAGGCCGAGCGGCGCGACCGCCCTGACGCCCGCGGCGCGCGCCCGTTCCTCCGCGGCGGCGGACGCCGCGCTCCGCTGGTCCCCGGACAGCCGGGACAGCACGGGCGCGAGGGGCGCGCCGCCCCGGCCCGCCCGCGCCGCCGCCCGCGCGAGCGGTGCGAACGCCGGGTCGACCGCCCGAGAGGCCCAGGCGTCCGCCGGGTCCGCGCCCAGCCGGACTCGCACCGAGACCGCCTCGAACTCCTCGCCGACGGGCCCGCCGAGCGCCTCCCCGACGGCTTCGACCGCATCCGCCCAGGCCACGCCGGCACCCAGGCAGGCGGCGAGCAGTTCCACCGCGATGGGCAGATCGGACTCCAGCCTGCGCCTCCGCCGCGCCGCCTCCGGTGGCTCCCGTCGCGCCCACCACCACCGGCACCAGCCCGCCGCCGCCACGCCGGCCGCCAGTCCGCCGACCCCTCCAAAGAACACCCACACGCTCATCCCGACCGCACCGCACAGGAACACCCCCCGGGCCTCCCCCGAAGCCCGCCCCTTCCCCTCGCCGTCCCCAGCCCCGCGCACAGCCCTCTCCAGGCGCCGCGAAGCCCTCCGCTTCCGCACCATTCCACCCCTCCCCTCAACCAGCCCAAAGCACCAGAACCCGCCCAGGCCACGTACTGCGCCGCATGTTCGTTCTTGATCCGATCACCGTGTCGAACTCGTACTTCGCCCCCTCCGGAAGCCAGGCGCCCCCTGGATCCGGTGCGAACCGCGGCCAGGCGGACACGCGTGACGCCCGGCAAGTGCTCGGCTGTGTCCCGGCTCTTGGGAGGGCGTGGCTTCGGGTCGGCTGCTCACGGGTGCAGGGCGGATTCTGTGATCTTGGAGGTCCAGAGAAGGCCCAGGGCGTCCATGGTGAGGGCTGCGAGGAGGCAGCAGAGGCCGGGGAGGGTGGTGAAGAGGAACGCCAGGGGGTTCGCGCCCATGGACCAGGACATGGCGATGCCCAGGGCCGGCAGGACGGCGAGGAGGCGGGCCGTCGCCCTTGCGCCGGCGAGCTGGGCCCGGACGGCGCCGCGGTGAGCCCTGTCGGCGCGCAGAGCCGCGGCCAGGCCGTCGACGACGGGCGCGAAGGCGGCACCGCGTTCGACGCCGATGTTCCAGCAGGCGGCGAGCAGACGCAGCGCCTGCGCCCCGGGCAGGACGGACAGCTCCCGCAAGGCCTGTGGGATGTCCGGGGCCGCGGGCAGCCCGGCCAGGGACTCCCTGTGCGGTGGTGGCAGCACGTCGACCGCCGCCGCGAGAGCGTCCTCCGGAGTCCTCCCCGCGACGAGTTCCGCGCCGAGACCGTCGCACAGTTCCACCACCGCGGCCGACCACGCCTCGGCCTCCCGCCCGCGCAAATGTCGGCGCAGCGACCCCGCGCGCCATTGCCGCAGGTCGCCGACCGGACGCGCTCGGCCCGCCAACGCCGACAGCCGACGTGCGGACGCCCCCGGCCGCAGGAGCGCCCGCCCGTTCATGCCGCCCGCTCCGTGCGCGGGACCGGGTCCGCGCTTCCGCTTCCGGTCGCGGGTGGCTCCCAGCCGAGCCGCGCGAGGAGCGGGCCGGCCGCCGGGGCATAGGACAGGCCCCCGGACGTGAGCCGCACCGCGGGGTGCGCCTCCACCAGGCCGGAAGGCTCCCGGACGAGGACGGCGATCTGGCCGACCCGGCGCAGCGGCCCGTGCCGTTCCAAGTGGACGACGACGTCCAGCGCCGCCGCGAGCTGGCTGTGCAGCGCCTCACGGGTGAGTCCCGCCGCGCAGCCGAGCGCCTCCAGCCTGGCCGGGACGTCCTCGGGCGCGTTGGCGTGGAGGGTGCCGCATCCTCCCTCGTGCCCCGTGTTGAGCGCGTTGAGCAACTCCACCGCCTCGCTTCCGCGGACCTCGCCGACCACGAGCCGGTCGGGGCGCATGCGCAGCGCCTGCCGGACGAGGTCGTGCAGGGTGACGCCGCCCGCGCCCTCGAGGTTGGGCGGCCGGGTCTCCAGGCGCACGACGTGGGGATGGTCCGGCCGCAGCTCTGCGGAGTCCTCCACCAGCAGCAGCCTTTCCCTGGGCGAAGCGAGACCGAGGAGGCAGCTGAGCAGGGTCGTCTTCCCCGTTCCGGTGCCGCCCGTGATGAGGAAGGCGAGCCGCGCCTTGACGAGCGCCGCCAGCAGTTCCGCTCCGGCGCGGCACACGGTTCCGGCCTCCACGAGCTCCGGCAGGGTGAAGGCGCGTCCCCGTGGCGATCGCAGAGACAGGCAGGTGCCTCCGGGTGCCACCGGCGCGAGGACGGCATGCAGGCGCACGCCCCCCGGCAGCCTCGCGTCGACGTACGGGGCCGCGTCGTCGAGCCTTCTGCCCGCGGCGGCGGCGAGGCGCTGGGCGAGTCGGCGGACCGCCCTGTCGTCGACGAATCGGATCCCGGTGCGCAGCAGCTCGCCGCGGCTCTCCACCCAGACCTCGTCAGGTCCGTTGACCAGGACGTCCGTCACCGACGGATCGCGCAGGAGCACCTCCAGCGGCCCGGCGCCGACGAGGTCGGCGCGGACCTCGCGGGCGAGGCTGAGCACCTCGGCGTCGCCCAGCGCGCGTTCCTCCGCGCGCAGGGCCGCGGCGACCGCGCCTGGCGTGGCCGCACTCCTCGTCTCGGCGAGCCGCCCCCTGACGGCTTCGGCCCAGTTCATCGTTCCTCCAGAGCAAGTAGTGGGCCTCCGCGGGTCGCGGAGGCGGAGAGGCGGCCCATCAGGCCGCCAAGGGGCCGTCGAGCAGCCGGGCGCACAGGCGCGCGAGTCTCCCCCGCGAAGGGGGCGCCGCCCGTTCGATGGCGGCCGGGACTCCGCGTTCGAAGTCGTAGTGGCCCGAGAGCGGAAGGCACAGCGACTCGGCGATGGCGCTCGGCGCCAGACCGCCCGGCGCCGGGCCCCGGGTGATCAGGACCGGCTCGTCCGGCCCCGACGGCACGGACCGGGCCGCGAGCACCCCGCGCACCTCCGCCGGGACGAGCAGGACCGTGCGGTCCGCGGGCAGGTCGAGATCCCTCGGCCGGTCGGTGACGACGAGGTCGTAGGCCCGCCGTGCGGCCGCGAGGACCGAGGCGACGACCTCGGGCCGCAGGACGCATGGTCGGTCGTGGGCGTGGGAGAGCACGGCCACGCCCCGGGCCGAGGGAACCGCCTCCTCCAGCGCGCGAGGGGCCAGGTTTCCGCGCAGCCCCGCCAGCTCCGGCCACCGGGTGCCCGGCGTGGCTTCGAGTCCGAGAAGCGCGTCCAGGCCGCCGCCCCCGCGGTCGAGATCGACCAGGAGGACCCGGGCGCCGCCACGGGCCGCCACCAGGGCGAGGGTCGTGGCGAAGACCGACGCGCCGGATCCGCCGCGCGCCCCGGTGACGGCGATCTGCCTGCCGAAGGCACCGGGGAGGCATGCCCGGGCCATCCGCTCGGTCAGCCAGTCCTCTTCCTCCGGCAGGACGGCGACGCGTTCGGCGCCGAGGTCCATCGCCCGCCGGAACACCGGGACCGTCGCGGCTCCGGCGAGCATCACGACGCCGCCCCGGCGCGGGATCCGACCCGGTAAATCCGCTCCGATCAGGACGAGAGCCGCCTTGTGCACTGCCGCGCGCGCCTCGGCCGCGTCGCGCGCGACGAAGACCTCGACGGACGCCGCGGCCGCGAGCCGTCTGACCGCGTCGACCAATCCGGGATTCGTGGAAAGCACCAGCGCATTCATGGGAATCACACTCCCCGATGCGCGCCGATCCCGCTGAGCGGCCTGTGGATAAGTGCGACGACCCCCGCCGGGGGGGAGAGCGGGGGCCGTCGCGATGGTCCGGCTCCGGGGGGGTAGAGCCGGGCCCATCCTTTCGGGGAAAAGCCAGAGAAAGACGGGTTTGCTCGGTCCCGTCCGCCGCCGTGTCGGCAGATAGTTCATATGCTGCCCGATCACGGACGCTTCCGTCGAGGATCGGCCCTGATAACCATGAGCTTTTTTCTGGTCCTTCGGCGCGGATCACCTAGGGTGATCGAAATCGGTCGCACCGAAGATCGGTCGCGGCTCACACCGAGAACCCCTTGGGCCCCGCTCGGCGAGTCGCCATAACCGTGTCCCGCGCACCCCGTCCAAAAACAGGGACATTTCCCCATTCCCCCTTGTCAGGGGGCCGCTGAAGGCGTAGACCGGAATCACCGGACGAACAGTGTCCGGCACGGCATCTCGGTACCCACGCGCGACCAGCCACGAAAGGCTCCGCCGCGACGGGCAGGACCCGATCCGGCGACGACGAATGCACGCCTGGTAGCCGAGGGTGACGTGACGGCGGGCGACGGCGCCGCGGACGATTCCGGGCGGCGCCGCCCGTCACACTCGCCTCAGCCGCGCTCGATGGCCTCGCACAGGGTCTGGGAGTCGCGCGCGCCGTGCGTGACCGCGTCGGCGCAGTGCCTGATCCATTCCGCGACGCCCTCGGCGGTGCCGGACAGGTAGGCGTCGAACGCCTTTCGGTACTCCGCTTCCAGCTCCAGGTGCCCGACCTCCGGAGAGACCAGGGCCTTGGGGTCGAGACCGCGGTCGATGAGGGTCAAACGGGCCGCGGCGCGCGCGACGAGGCCGTCCGCCGAGCCGAAGGGCCGGAGCGCGAGGAGTTCCCCATGAACGATGGCGGCGACCACCACGGCGGGGGCCTTGGACTTCCCCGTAAGCAGATCGCTCAGCGCGTCCAAGCGGGCCGCCACCTCGGCAGGCGAAGGCGCACCCTCCTGGCGCGGCCGCCCGAGGTCCTCGGACGGGACGACGTCGCGGGCCGCCAGGACATGGAGGCGGGCGAAGACCTGGCGGGGCGCGGACTTCCACGTCGCCCCAAGGGGACCCATCTCCCCAGAGATCCGCAACGCGCCTTGGACGAGCGGGTGCGTGGCATGGCCGGAGCGCACCTCCTCGAGGTGCGCCTGGGCGCCCTCCAGGGCCGCCGAGGCGCGCGCGCCGCGCAGCAGGGACTCGGTCGAGACCTCGGTGCTCTTGCGCCGCAGCACGCGGTGCCCGCGCAGCCGGTCCACGGCCTTGCGCGCCGTGTCGCAGGCCTCCTCGACGCCGGGCAGCAATGAGACTTGAAGAAGAGCGTCGTCCACGGGGCTGAGGGTACACAGACCGGCGACGTGGCCTGCGTCACGTACTATCTGTAAGGAAACTTAGAAGTAAGTCCGTACTTGACAGCCCATACCGGCCCCCCGCTTAAGTGGAAGTCCAGGGCATCACCACGGCACGAAGGAGTACTCCGTGAGCCAGGAAGCGCTGTCGAATCTGCTGCGGGAGAACCGCAGGTTCGCGCCGCCGCCGGACCTCGCCGCCGCAGCGAACGTCAAGGAGCCGGCCTACGCGGAGGCGGACGAGGACCGCCTCGGCTTCTGGTCGCGGCAGGCCGAGCGGCTGGACTGGGCGACGCCCTGGACCCAGGTCCTCGACTGGAGCGACGCGCCCTTCGCCAAGTGGTTCGTGGGCGGCGAGCTCAACATCGCCTACAACTGCGTCGACCGCCACGTCGAGGCGGGCAACGGCGCCAAGGTCGCCTACCACTGGGAGGGCGAGCCCGGCGACACAAGGACGATCACCTACGCCGAGCTCAAGGACGAGGTCTGCAAGGCAGCCAACGCGCTCACCGAGCTCGGCGTGTCCAAGGGCGACCGCGTAGCCATCTACATGCCCATGATCCCCGAGACCGCGGTCGCGATGCTGGCCTGCGCCCGGATCGGCGCCACCCACTCCGTGGTGTTCGGCGGCTTCTCCGCCAAGGCCCTGCGCAGCCGCATCGAGGACGCCCAGGCCAAGCTCGTCATCACCGCCGACGGCGGCTACCGGCGCGGCGCCCCCAGCGCGCTCAAGCCGACCGTCGACGAGTCGGTGACCGACACCGTCGAGAAGGTCCTCGTCGTCCGCCGCACCGGCCAGGACGTCGACTGGACCGACCGCGACGTGTGGTGGCACGACATCGTCGACAGGCAGTCCGCCGAGCACACGGCGCAGCCGCACGACGCCGAGCACCCCCTCTTCATCCTCTACACCTCCGGGACGACGGGGAAGCCGAAAGGCATCCTGCACACCACCGGCGGCTACCTCACGCAGGCCGCCTACACCCACTGGGCGGTCTTCGACCTGAAGCCCGAGACCGACGTCTACTGGTGCACCGCCGACGTCGGATGGGTGACCGGCCACTCCTACCTGGTCTACGGGCCCCTCGCCAACGGCGCCACCTCCGTCATGTACGAGGGAACCCCCGACACCCCGCACAAGGGGCGCTGGTGGGAGATCGTCGAGAAGTACCGCGTCACCATCCTCTACACGGCGCCTACGGCGATCCGTACGTGCATGAAGTGGGGAGACGCGATCCCCGCGGAGTTCGACCTGTCCAGCCTGCGCGTCCTCGGCTCCGTCGGCGAGCCGATCAATCCTGAGGCCTACGTCTGGTACCGCGAGCGCATCGGCGGAGGCCGCGCCCCCGTCGTCGACACCTGGTGGCAGACCGAGACCGGCGCGATGATGATCAGCCCGCTGCCCGGCGTGACGCACGGCAAGCCCGGCGCGGCCATGCGTCCTCTGCCTGGCATCTCCGCCGACGTCGTCGACGGCGAAGCCAACCCGGTGCCTGACGGGTCGGGCGGTTTCCTCGTCCTCACCGAGCCGTGGCCGTCGATGGCCCGGACGATCTGGGGTGACCCCGATAGGTTCGTCGAGACCTACTGGTCTCGCTGGCCTGGCCTGTACTTCGCCGGAGACGGGGCGAAGAAGGACGAGGACGGCGACCTGTGGATGCTCGGCCGCGTCGACGACGTCATGCTCGTCTCCGGCCACAACATCTCCACCACCGAGGTCGAGAGCGCGCTCGTCGGGCACCCGCGGGTCGCCGAGGCCGCGGTGGTCGGCGCGAACGACCCCGTGACGGGCAAGGCGATCGCCGCGTTCGTCATCGTGCGCGGCGAGGGCGAGGTCGACGTGGAGGAACTGCGCGCCCACGTCGGCAAGACGCTCGGGCCCATCGCCAAGCCCAAGCAGGTCCTCGTCGTGCCCGAACTGCCGAAGACCCGCTCCGGAAAGATCGTCCGGCGGATCCTCCAGGACATCGCCGAAGGCCGTGAGATCGGCGACGCGACCACCCTCGCCGACACCAGCGTGATGGACTCCATCAAGAAGGCGCTCGGCATCTGAGGCCACCCCTGGGCGCCCCGGATCGGTCCGGGGCGCCCAGGGCCGGACCTCCCGGATACGATCGGTGAAAGATCGGCGGCGCCACGCGCTCCACACCGGCACCAGTAGGGGGTCCCCAAGATGGGTCGATCGAACGTCGAGGAGCAGAGCCTGGGCGAACTCGTGGCCGCGGCCACGGGCAACGTCCAGAAGATCGTCCGGGCCGAGCTCGAACTCGCCAAGATCGAGCTCAAGGACGACGCCAAGAAGGCGGGGATCGGCGGCCTCCTGTTCGCCGTGGCCGGTCTGATGGCGGGGATGATCGTCATCCTGCTCTCCATCGCCTTCGCCTATGCGCTGGTCGGCCTCGGCATGTGGCACTGGGCCGCGTTCGCCCTCGTCGCCGCGCTCTACCTGCTGCTCGCCGCGGTGCTCATCCTCATCGGCTGGCTGCGGATCAAGAAGATCGACGGCGCGCGCCGCACCCGCGAGACCCTCTCCGACGGCGTGAAGATGCTCAAGCGAACCCGTGAGCATTGACATCCCGGGCCCCTGGACCCACCGGGACGTCAGTGCCGGGGGGACCCGGTTCCACGTGGCCGAGCAGGGCGAGGGCCCGCTCGTGCTGCTCCTGCACGGCTTCCCGGAGTTCTGGTGGAGCTGGCACCACCAGCTGGAGGCCCTCGCCGCGGCCGGATACCGCGCCGTGGCCGTCGATCTGCGCGGGTACGGGGGGAGCGACAAGCCACCGCGCGGGTACGACCTCGTCACCCTCGCGAGCGACGCCGCAGGGCTGGTGCGCGCCTTGGGCGAGGCCAACGCGGCGGTCGTCGGGCACGACTGGGGCGGCCTGCTCGCCTGGACGATGGCGGTCTACCACCCGAAGGTGGTGCAGCGGCTCGTCGCGGTCTCCGCACCGCACCCGCTGCGCGTCCGGCGCGCCCCGCGCACCCCGTGGATGCTCCAGGCCCTGCTCAACCAGGCGCCGTTCCTGCCCGAGCGGCGGCTGACCGAGTACAACGGGGCCCGCGCGTCCCGGCTCCTGGAGCGCTGGTCGTCTCAGGGCTGGCCCGATCCGGCCACCGACCGGTACGTCCGGGCGGCGGTGCAGATCCCGGGCGTCGCGCACTGCTCGCAGGAATACCACCGGTGGTTCCTGCGCTCGGTGCTGCGCCCCGACGGTCTGCGTTACGCGCACCGAATGGCCGCGCCCATCCATGCGCCCACCTTGCACCTCCACGGCTCGCGGGACCCTGCGTTCCCGCCTTCGGTCGCCCAAGGATCCGGCCACTACGTCGAGGCCGACTACACCTGGAAGACGATCGACCGTGCCGGGCACTTCCCCCACCAAGAGAAGCCCGCAGCCTTCAACGCCGAACTCCTCGGCTGGCTGGGCCGCTGACATGCGCGACCGCGACACCGGCGGACGCCCCCGCAACGCCCGCCCCCGCGACGCCTACGGCAGGCCGCTCCCCTACGGCGCCGAGGGCGTGCCGACCATGCCGGACGACCTCGGCCTCGACGCCGCGGGCACCCTCGCCGAGGCCCGTCGGCTGCTCGCCGCCGACCGCCCGTTCCACGCGCACGAGGTCCTGGAATCGCGCTGGAAGTCCTGCCCTCCCGAGGAACGGCCCCTGTGGCGCGCTCTGGCCCAGTTCGCCGTCGGCCTGACCCATGTGCGGCGCGGCAACGCCCGGGGCGCCGACGCCCTTTTCACGCGCGCGGCGAGGGATCTGGCGGGCTACTCCGGCCCCGCCTACGGACTCGATCTCCCGGCCGTCATACGGACCGCCGAGACAGAGCACGACCTGCGCCTGTGAGGGGCGGGGTCAGTCGGCGCACTGACGGGTGTCGGCGGGCACTGTGGCGTTCCGCCCCGCGTCCGCGTCCGGCATGACCTCGGCGGCGGTGAGGGCGTATCCGGTGTCCCGGTCGGACATCGCGGCCGCGAAGATCACGCCGAAGACCGCGCCGTCCTCGGTGAGCAGCGGCCCGCCCGAGTTGCCCGGCTCGACCGTGCCGCGCAGGGCGTAGATCTCCCGCGTGACGTCGCCGCTGCGGTAGATGTCCGGGCCCTTGGCGTTCTGCCGGGAGCTGATCTTCGCGGCGCGCACCGTGTAGGGCCGGTTCTTGGGGAATCCCGCGACGACCGCCGGGTCTCCCCGCTCGGCCTCGGTGTCCCATTTCAGGGCCTTGGCGCGCAGACCGGGCACGTGGATGATGGCGACGTCCCGGGAGTAGTCGTAGAGCACGACCTCGCCCTCGTACTCGCGGGAGCCGACCTGGATCGACAGCGGCCCCTCGGTGCCCGCGACGACGTGCGCGTTCGTCATCAGCCGTTCCGGCGCGAACACGAAGCCGGTGCCCTCGATCCGGCGCTGGCGCGGTTCCGTCGTGCAGTCCGGCGCGGTGCCGACGATCTTGGCGATGCTGCGGCGGGCCTTGGTCAGGGCGGGCGAGGACTCGACGGACTTGTCGGGCGGTCCCACGTCGACCAGCGGTTCGCCGCCGAGCCCGTTGAAGACCTTCGGGAAGTCGGTGTTGCCGACGAACCTGTCGAACGACTCGGCCCACTTGTCGGCGGCCAGCGGCATGGCCTGGTCGACCCCGCGCAGCACCGCCGAGCTGTGGACCTGCCTGGACAGCGCGCGGATCGGCGACTGGTCGAGCAGCACGACTCCGATGAACCAGGCGACCAGCATGAGCGACAGCACGCTCACCACGGCGCCGCCCGCCGCGTCCAGGGCGCGGGCGCTGTCTCCGGTGACCCGGTTGCGCAGCACCGCGCCCGCCGAGGAGGCGATGAGCTGCCCGAAAGTGGCCGCCAGGAAGGCGATGACGATGGCCAGCAGCGCCTGCTGCGCCTCGCCCTCGACGACCCAGGTGACGAGCGGAGGGGCGATGAGCACGCCGAGGACGCCTCCGCCGACGAAGCCGACGAAGCTGAGCAGCCCGACGATGAAACCCTGCCGGTAGCCCGAAATGGCGAAGAGCACGATCAGAACGATCAGGATGACATCGAGGAGGTGGTCGCCCAGCACCGCTTCAACGTACCGGGAGATCCACGTTTTGAGAGTCCCCTGGCGGGACGAGATGGTGACCGGGCGTGTCACCGTACAGAGTGATTCATCCCCTTGCGGCGAGGTTGAGCACCTCCGGGGGGAGATCCTCCACGCGCGTCTCGTCCCAAGGCACCGCCCAGCCTCCGGCGTCCAGCACGTTGGTCAGCAGGCCCGCCGTGAAACCCCAGACGAGCATGTCCCGCACCTTGAACGCCGGTCCTACGAATCCGCCCGGGGCGCGCAGAGCGATCCGGTTCGCCGGATCGGCCAGTTCGGCGAGCGGCACCCGCGTGACGGAGGCGACCTCGCCCGGGTGGCCTGGAGACACCGCGCAAGGGGTGTGCCACCAGCCGGCGACGGGGGTCACCCGGAAATCACTGCGCGAAAGGTAGAGCTCGGGAAGCGTCGCCAGAACCTCCACGCCCGCGGGGTCCACCCCCGTCTCCTCCTGCGCCTCGCGCAGCGCCGCCGCCACCGGGCCGCCGTCCTCGGGGTCGACCGAGCCGCCGGGGAAGGCGGGCTGGCCCGCGTGCTTCTTCAGCGTCGCGGCCCTCTCCAGCAGCAGCACGTCAGGACCGTCCGGGCCTTCGCCGAAGAGGATCAGGACGGCGGCGGGCCGCGCCGACGGAGCGGGGCGCATGAACGGGGGCACGGGGATCTGCGGCGCCCGTTCACGGAAGAGGTCAAGCCAAGAGGGAATCACGTTCGGGCCAACACCCCTGAAGATGAGAATATTCACGTGGAGAACAGCGAGCGGCCCGCCAGGGCAGGCCTTCACCCCCCGCGAGCCTACCCGCCGGTACTGTCCGTGCGCTCCTATTCGCGGACGGCGAGCGCGTCCACCGGCCGCGGACGCAGCGCCGCCCGGCCCGCGAGCAGCGTCGCGGCGAGGGCCGGCAGGATCCCTCCGGCGAGGACCGCCCCGTACAGCGGCGCCGGGACCATGAGCGCTCCGCCCGCCATCGCCGACGCATAGGAGCTCAGCGTCACCAGGGCGATCGCCGTGCCCAGCGCCGACGCCAGCAGCACGAGGGGCAGCGTCTCAGCCGCCAGCGACCTCATCACCTGCGCCCTCGTCGCGCCCACCAGGCGCAGCAGAGCCAGCTCCCGGCCCCGGCCCAGGGTCGCCATGGCGAGGGTGTTCACCAGCGAGATGGCGGCGAACCCGATGATCAGGCCCAGCGCGACGTAGTTGGCGGACGAGTCGCCGGCCCGCGGCGCGGACGCGGGCGGGACCGCTCCGACCTCGCCGCCGAGCACGTCGGAGACCTCCTGGGCGGACATACCGGGTGCGGCGACGAGGAGGAGGTCGCTCACCGCGTCGTCCACGTGACCGGAAAGAGTCGTGATGGGCACGGTCACCTGGGCGAAGCCGAGGCCGCGCTCATAGGTGGCCACCACTTCCAGCGTCATGGGGCTGCCATCGCCCAAGGCGACTTCGACGCGGTCGCCCACCTCCATGCCCAGACGCTCCTGTACGGCCATCGTGCCATCGCGCAGATCACGGAGCGAGCCTTCGACCGGCTTCAGGTCCATGGTCCTCTCCAGCCCCTCCAGGGTGACCCCTTGGGTGCTGTAAGGCGAGGAGACCGTCCGGATGGTCGTCCTCAGCACCTCCGTGACCGCTTCCACGCCGGGCGTCCGCCGGAGCCGCGAAGCGTCCGGGGCGGGCACCTCGGGCCCGACGACGAGATCGGCGAGGGTCCCCGCGCGCGTCTGGTCCTCGGCGGCGGCGCCGAGCGTCGTCCCGGCCGCCAGGAGCGTGCAGCCCAAGGCGATCATCAGGGTCAGCGGCGCGACCACCGCAGCGGCCCGCTCCGCACCCGTGCGCAGCTGCTCTGCCGCGAGCCGCCCCGCCGGTCCCGTCAGCCGCAGCAGGGGCGCGAGGACCGCGGCGGCGCACCTGACGAGCAGCGGGCCGAGCAGGGCCACCGCCAGCGTCCAGACCAGCGCGGTGAGCGGCGTGAGCGGGCCGGCGCCTCGGTCGGTGGAGACCGTGGACAGCACCGCGGTGAGGACCGCGGCCGCCGCGATCGCCACGACGCCCGCCGCGATCCGGAGCGGGGCGACGCGGGAGCCTCCGGGGGCCGCCTCGCCCAAGGCCTCCACGGGCCTTACCCGGCCGGTCCTACGCGCCGACAGCCGAGCCGCCGACCACGCCGCGAGCAGGCTTCCGGCGACGGCGGCGAGCACGGGCAGCGGGCCCCTGACCAGCGGCAGATTCGGCGGGATCGCACCGAGATCGACGAAGGTCCGGTGCAGTGCCCACCCGAGCGGCAGCCCGGCGAAGGCGCCCGGCACCGCGGCGAGCGCCCCGATCACCAGCGCCTCCCGCCCGAGCATCCGGCGCATCTGGCGGGGGGTCGCCGCGATGGCCCGCAGCAGGGCGACTTCGCGGCGGCGCTGGAGCCCGGCGAGCGCGAAGACCCCCGAGACCGCCATGATCGCCACGATCAATGACGTACCGCCCAGCGCCGCGCCCATGCTGGTCAGCCGGGTCCCTGCCGCGTCCGCGCCGGGGAACTCCGCGCGCCCCCGGTCCGCGCCGGTGTGGACGGCGGCCCCCGTACCGGCCAGGGCGGCCCGAAGGTCGGCCGGAGACGGGGTGCCGAAGATCCCGAAGGCGGCGACCTCTCCTTGACGGGCGAGGCCACGCGCCTCCTCCGCGGTGAAGTACACCGACGGACGCGTCATCGTCCCCTGCGCGGTCACGCCGACCACGGTGTAGGGGCGCGTCCCCGTCGGCGTGCGCGCGGTGACGACGTCACCGGGATCGGCGCCGCCGTCGACCACGATCTCCCCGGCCTTCTCGGGCGCGCGCCCCTCGCCGATCGTGAGCGGCGTCAGCACGGCGGACTCCCAGGAGTGGCCCCAATGGCGCTCGCCCGAACCCCGCCCCAGGTAGACCGGGATCTCCAGGTCCGGCACGACCGACGCGACGCCCGGGACGGCCCGCAGCCGTCCGGCCAGGTCGGCGGGCAGCCACGGCCGCTCCACTACGGGCTTGTGCTTGACCTTCGCCTTGTCCTTCTTCTTCTTGACGAAGTCCATGGTGAGGTCGCCGGTGACCACATAAGGCACCCCGGCGTAGTGCTCAGGCGCAACGGATCCGCGCAGTCCGGTGTCGAGAAGCGTCCCGCAGGCGGAGACCAAGGCTGCGGCGCAGAACAGAGCGGTGAACGCACCGGCGAAGGCGGCTTTGCGATACCGCAGCGAAGACAGGATGAGGAACTTCACGACCACGCCCCCAGCTTCGTCATGCGGTCGGCCACCCGGCCCGCGCTCGGCGCGTCGAGGGTGTCCGCGATGCGCCCGTCCGCCAGGAACAGCACACGGTCGGCGTAGGAGGCCGCCACCGGGTCGTGGGTGACCATGACGACGGTCTGGCCGAGGTCGTCGACGGTCGAGCGGAGAAGGGTCAGCACCTCCCGCGCCGTCATGGTGTCCAGCGCGCCGGTCGGCTCGTCCCCGAACACCACCTCGGGGCGGGTGATCAGGGCCCGGGCGATCGCCACACGCTGCTGCTGGCCGCCGGACAGCTCCGCCGGACGGTGCCCGGCCCGCCCGCCGAGGCCGACCCCGGCGAGGATCCCGTCCACCCGGTCGCGGTCGATCCGCGCCCCGGCGAGGCGGAGCGGAAGGACGACGTTGTCCTGGACGGTGAGCGACGGCACGAGGTTGAAGGCCTGAAAGACGAACCCGATCCGCTCCCTGCGCAGCACCGTCAGCTCCGTCTCGTTCATCCGCGTCAGGTCGGCGGCGCCGAGCCGCACCCTGCCGGAGCTGACCCTGTCCAGGCCCGCCGCACAGTGCAGGAAGGTGCTCTTGCCCGAGCCCGAGGGCCCCATCACCGCGGTGAAGCGGCCCCGCTCCAGCCCGACCGTCACCCCGCGCAGCGCCGCGACGGCCCCGCGGCCCCTGCCGTAGACCTTGCTCACGTCGTCGAGCGCCACCGCGTCCAGGGCGGCCACCGTGTTCTCTCTCATGCCTTCCATGCTGGTCAGCCCGGGCTCACGGCGACAGAGACGCGGTCATCGGCCGCCCATGACCTCGTCATGGGTAGGGTCGTGAGGTGATCAGGTTGCTCCTCGCCGAAGACCAGCACGTGATCCGCGGCGCCCTCGTGGCACTGCTCGGTCTCGAACCGGACCTGGAGGTCGTCGCCGAGGCGGGGACGGGCGAGGAGGCCGTGGCCGAGGCGCTCGTCGCCCGGCCCGACGTGGCCGTGCTCGACATCGACATGCCCGTCATGGACGGGTTGACGGCGAGCGAGCGGCTCGCCGAGCGGCTTCCCGAGTGCCGCGTGCTCCTGCTCACCGCGCACGGCAAGCCCGGGCACCTCAAGCGGGCTTTGTCGGCGAAGGTGGCGGGCTTCCTGCTCAAGACGGCTCCTCCCGACCGTCTGGTGGCCGCCATCCGCGACGTCGCGCAGGGCCGCCGGGTGCTGGACCCCGAGCTCGCGGTCGCCGCCTGGGACCTCGCCGACGACCCCCTGACGCCCCGGGAGAAGGACGTCCTGCGTCTGACCGCGGAAGGCGCCGACGCCAAGGACATCGCCGTGGCCCTGTTCCTGTCTCCCGGCACCGTGCGCAACCACCTCACCGCGATCGTGGCCAAGCTCGGCGCGCGCAACCGCACCGACGCCGTCCGGATGGCCGCGGAGGCGGGCTGGCTGTGATCAGGCGGCGGCCGGCAGCTCGGCCGCCAGCCGGAACCACCGGCCGTCCCGGCGGACGGTGAGCGTCCCGCCATGGGCCGAGAGCCGGGTGGCGAGGTTGCCCAGCCCCGAGCCTGGAGGAGTCGGCCGGGCGGCCGGATCGAGCCCGTCGGTGGCGAAGTCCAGCCGGAGGGGTCCGTGCCCCGCCGACAGGGTGATCTCGCACCGCTCGGCCGCACCGTGCTTGAGGGCGTTCGTCACCGCTTCGCGCAGCACCGGGCCCAGGACGGCCGCCTGGGGTCCGGGCACGCTCCCGCGCGCCGTGACCGCGACCTCGAGCCCTGCCGCCTCCAGAATCGACCGCGCCGACTCCAGTTCCTCACCGAACGCGGCGGCCCGCGCCTCGGCGACCGGGCCCGGGACGTCCGCGCGCGCCCGCTCCGCCAGACGCGCGGCGTGGGCGAGTTCGGCGCGGGCCTTCACCGGGTCCGCCTCCAGGAGCCTGCGGGCGAGTTCGCACTTGAGCAGGACGGCGGCGAGGTTGTGGCCGAGCAGGTCGTGCAGGTCCCGTGCGGCCTTCAGGCGCTCCTCGACGACCGCGGCGCGGGCCAGTCCCACGCCCGCCTCCCTCAGCTCGCGAACCTGCTGGGCCAGCAGGATGAGCCCGCGCACCACCACGCCCGTGACCAGCACGCTCACGGCGAGGTTCACCACCACCGGCGGCCCCTGGCCCCACCATGCGGCGGCGAAGGCGACGAGCGCCGCGGTCAGCGCGGTGAGCGGCCAGGCGGCCGCGGCGGGCAGCGCGACGAGCAGTGACCCCGCGAAGAAACCCGACACCCCCGTCCAGGGCACCCCGAACCAGGGCAGGGGCAGGAAGCTCAAGGCGCCCTGGACCGCGAGGACGAGGACCGGCCTGCGGTAGCCGCGGCCCCAGCCGAGCTGCACCGCGCAGACGACCGCGAGCAGAGCCGCCGCCCAGGGCAGGAGCGGCGGAGGCGTCTGGAGCAGGCCCTTGAGGCTGAACCCGGCCAGGACCGCGGCCAGCAGGGCGAAAGACAGCCTCTCCGCAGAACCGTCGGACGGCGGAGGCGCTCCGGGCGTCGCCGGAACGGAGGCCTCCACCGTGAAACGGCCGTCGGGCCCGAGCTCGTAAACCAGGCTTCCGCCGACGGCGTCCAGGCGATCGGCCAGCCCTTGGAAGGCGTCGGCGGGTCTGTCGGCGGTGCGGGTTCCGTCGTCGCTCACCCGCAGCAGCACCCGGCCGGACCGCTGCTCCGTCTCCACCGCGCAGACCGTCGCGGTCCCCTCGGCGACCACTCGGGTCACCGCCTCGCGCAGGGAGGCCGCCAGGAGCGCGCCTGCCGGGCCGAGCGGCTCGGCATGTCCGATCCTGACCTCCGCCTCGACGCCGGCCGCGGCGAGGAGGGTGCGCGCCGCCGAGGCCTCCGGTGCCAGCGAGAGCGTGCGGAACTCCGCGGCCGCGGCGCGGACGGCCGCCAGCGCGGCGCGGGCCCTCACGAGCAGCGCGGCGATCGACGCCGCGGTCGGATCCGGCCGGACCGCCTCCCGCGCGAGCGCGGCGAGACCCGCGTCGAGGCCGTCGCGCAGCTCCGCGCCTATCCGCAGCCGCTCCTCGGCAGCGGCGTTCTCCGCGGCCGTCAGCCGTGCCGCGGCGACGGCCTCCACCTGGTCGGCGAGCCTGGTGAGGCCGTAGATGACGAGGGCCGTCAGCCCCGCGGTGATCGCGGTGTCGAGCGCCCCCGCGCCGAAACCGCTCCGTGCGGCCGCCGCCGGAAACGCCGCGGCGACCACGAGCACCGCGCCGACCTTCGCCGCCCGGCCCCGGAGGAGCAGCAGCGAACCGGCGAGAAGGCCCAGAACGCCCGCCGACACGTCCAGCGCGAAGACCGCGACGAACGCGAGAACGGCCTGGAGCAGAAGGGGCAGGAGCCCCGTCCACCGATAAAGCACATGCCGCAGTTGCAGGGCGAAGAGCGCGGCCACGAACCCCACCGCGAGCAGCGCCGCAGTGGGGTTCGGCGCTCTGCTCGGGGCCGCGAGCACGTACACCGAGCAGAAGGTCGCGAGGATGAAGACCACGGTCGCCCGAGCGGCGGTCGAGGAGCCTCCGAACCGCTCCCAGGACATCGCCCTCATCCTCACCCTCCGCACGAGGAGTTCGAGCAAGGGCCGATCACGCGAAGGAGCGGTCCCGGATGAGCTTGCGGGCCACCTCCGGGTCGGTGGGGCCGAGGCCGAAGGAGGGGCAGTCCGGCGCGAGCGGGCAGGCCCCGCAGGCGGGACGGCGCGCGTGGCAGCGGCGCCGCCCATGCCAGATCAGCCTGTGCGACAGAAGCGTCCAGTCCTTCTTCGGGAACAGCGCGGCGATCTCCGCCTCGACCTTGACCGGGTCGTCCTCGTGCGTCCAACCGAACCGCCGCGCCACCCGCCCGAAATGGGTGTCCACCGTCAGCCCGGGCACCCCGAACGCGTCGCCGAGGACCACGTTCGCGGTCTTGCGGCCGACGCCGGGGAGGGTGACGAGATCGGCCAGTCTGCCGGGGACCTCACCACCGAACCTGTCGCGGATGGCCACCGAGAGACCCATGATCGACTTCGTCTTGGCGCGGAAGAAGCCGGTCGGCTTGATGATCGCCTCGACGTCCTCGGGGTCGGCCGCCGCGAGATCGTCCGGGGTCGGGTACTTGGCGAACAGGGCGGGCGTCGTCAGGTTCACCCGCGAATCCGTCGTCTGGGCCGACATCACCGTCGCCACCAGGAGCTGGAACGGGTTCGTGAAGTTCAACTCGCAGTGCGCGTCCGGGTAGGTCTCGCCCAAGGTCCGGTTCATCCTGCGCACCCGTCGCACGAGTCCGAGCCGGGTCTCCTCTTGAAACCGCTTCGTCCTCTGCTTCGCGGTCGCCTGCGTCGCCATAGCGCCAAGAGTAGGACGTCGGGTCGACTACCGCGATCGCGGTAGTCGACACAGCCATGTTCGCGGCGAAACGCCTGTTCAACGGCGAAGTCGATCACCTGTCGGCGGTACCCGAGGTGACCGCGGACGGGTGATGTGCGGGACCGGGTCGGCGATCTAGCGTCGAGGTGGAGGGAAGAGGGGGCGGAAAATGTTCGGGAAATCGCGGGCAGGATGTCGAGGAAGCCGGGGCGGCTCCGACCAGTGGGTGAAAGCGTGCCGGAAGGGCACCGGGGAGAGGAGCGGATATGAAGTACCTGCTGATGATCTACGGCAACCAGGAGAAGTGGGATTCGCTGCCGGCGGAGGAGTGGCCGAAGGTCATCGCCGCGCAGGACGCCTTCAACAGGCGCTTCATGGAATCCGGCGAACTGCTGGGCGCCTACGGCCTCGCCGACGCGGTGAACTCCCGGCTCGTGCGCCGGGTGGACGGCGCGCCCGCGATCACCGACGGCCCCTACCTGGAGACCAAGGAGTACATGGCCAGCTTCTACCTGCTCGACGTCGAGTCCGAGGAGCGGGCACTGCAGATCGCCGCCGAGATGCCGAGCGCCGATCAGCACCCCGTCGAGGTCTGGCCGGTGCCGCACGAGGCCCCGAGCCCGTGACGCTGAGCCGTGCCACCGAGGACCTGCTGCGCGATCTCACGCCGCGGGTCCTCGGGGCGCTCACGCACCGGCACGGCCGGTTCGAGGCATGCGAGGACGCCGTACAGGAGGCCCTCTCCGCAGCCGCCGCGCAGTGGCCGAAGGAAGGGGTCCCCGAGAATCCGTACGGCTGGCTGCTCACCGTGGCCTCCCGCAGGCTGCTCGACGCCTTCCGTTCGGAGAGCGCCCGGCGCGCGCGGGAGACGGCGCTGGCCGTCGCGACACCGCAGTCGGAGATGCTGGGCGCCGCGGCCGACGCCCCGCCGGAACGCGACGACTCGCTGACGCTCCTGCTGCTGTGCTGCCACCCGTCGGTGTCGATGCCGAGCCGGATAGCGCTCACCCTGCGTGCGGTCGGCGGGCTCACCACCGCGCAGATCGCCGCGGCTTTCCTCGTGCCGGAGGCGACGATGGCCCAGCGGATCAGCCGGGCCAAGCAGGCGATCCGCGAAGCCGGCGCCTCCTTCGCGCTGCCGGAGGAGGCCGAGCTCACCGAGCGGGTGCGCGCGGCCGCGCATGTGCTCTACCTCGTCTTCAACGAGGGGTACACCAGCACTTCCGGCAGCGATCTCACCGCGCCGCAGCTCGCGGACGAGGCGATCCGGCTCACCCGGATGCTGCGGGCGGCACGTCCCGGCGATCCCGAGGTCGCCGGGCTGCTGGCCCTCATGCTGCTCACCGACGCCCGCAGACCGGCCCGCACCATGCCGGACGGCGATCTGGTGCCGCTCGGCGAACAGGACCGTTCGCTCTGGGATCCCCGCCTCCTCGCCGAAGGGCTCGCTCTCATCGAGGAGACGCTGGGCGGCGGCGGCCTGCTCGGGCCCTACCAGCTCCAAGCCGCGATCGCCGCGGTGCACTGCGAGGCGCCCTCGGTGGCGGAGACGGACTGGCCGCAGATCCTCGGCCTCTTCGATCTCCTGCTCAGGTACGACCCCAGTCCCGTGGTCCCCCTCAACCGGAGCGTGGCCCTCGCCATGGTGGCCGGCCCGGCCGTCGCCTTGGAGGCCCTCACCGCCCTCTCCGAGGACAAGCGCATCGCCCGCCACCACCGCTACTTCGCCACCCGCGCCCACATCCTCGAACTCCTCGGCGACACCTCCGCCGCCGCGACCGCCTACCGCGAGGCCGCCCGCCGCACCCTCAGCCGCGCCGAACACCGCCACCTCACCCTCCGCGCCGCCCACCTGTCCCCACCTGATTCCTCCACCCGCCCATTACCGCACCGACCGTGCGCGTGCCGCGGAGAGGGAAGCCCGGCTGGCGCAGGCGCGCGATCGGGTGAGGGTCTGAACGGGAGGCACGGGTGAGGGATGCGGGCCGCTCGGTTGGCTCTTGGAGGCGGGCCATCAGGTGGGCGTCGAGGAAGCCGCGCTCGGAGGCCGGGTCGTGGACGAGCCGGGCGAACGGGACGAGGCCCGATCCTGCGAGCAGGTCGGCGAACCGATCTACGGGCCAGCTGTAGGCGGGTGCCACCTTGTGGTCGAAGCGGACGGGTTCGGGGGCGTCCGTAGCGAAGAACGAGACCAGGAGCAGGCCGCCCGGAGCCAGGACACGGGCCTGCTCATCGAGCAGCGCGGGCAGTTCCGCAGGAGGGGTGTGGATCATCGAGTAGTAGGCCAGCAGACCGCCGAGCGCGCCGTCCCCGACCGGAAGGGATTCCATCCGCGCCTCGTCGAACCGCAGCTCCGGGTAGGCCCGGCGAGCGTACTCGACCATGCCCCGGGACAGGTCGAGGCCGAAGGCTTCCAGCCCCAGGTCGTGCAGCATCGCGGACAGATGCCCCGGCCCGCATCCGACGTCGGCGACCCGAAGGTTCCCCGTCTCTCGCACCAGTTCGGCGAAGCCGGCGAGCATGGCCCGCGCGAACGGCCGAGTCTCCAGCCGGTCGGCGAACATCGACGCGTACAACTCGACGACGGCGTCGTACGCGGCCCCGGTCCCCTCGTGATGCCCCACCACAACCGAGGACGCTAACACGCACCAGCCGCCCTCATCCCGAACACGGGTGAGGCACGGGAACGGAGCGGGCGCGGGACGGGAAGGGGCGGGGTGGCATAGGCGGGACGGGGCGGAGCAGGCGTGGACGGGACAGGACGGGCACAGGGCGGGGCTGGCGCGGGACCGAACGGGTGAGGCAGGCGGGGCGGTTGGGTGGCGCGGCGTCAGGGGGCGCGGTAGGGGTGGGTGCGGTGTGGTGTGGGGGATGGTGGCCGGCGGGGAGACGGCCATGGTGGGTGTGGGGGTGGAGTGGGGGCTAGATGTTGAGGTTGTTAGGGGGTGGGGGTACTAGATGTAGAGTTCTCTTGTGCTGGTCCGCCCTTTGGGGTGGGGAAAGAGGGAACCCGGTGGGAATCCGGGACTGCCCCGCAGCGGTGAAGGGGAACGGAAGCCGTCAGAGAGCACTGGTCCGCGAGGGCTGGGAAGCGACGGCCGGTAGGCGAGTGGTGGGCGCCCCTGAGTCCGAAGACCTGCCTGCACGTGTTTCGTCCATAGGTCCCGAGGGAGGGCCGGCGGACGCGTGTGCGGGCATGGCCGTGCGCCGTCCTCGTGCGCCCTCGGGCAGTGCTGCACGAGGGAGAGCAGATGACGGTGACCGAGACGGCTGCCGATCGCGAACAGGCGATCCGGGAGGCGGCCGCACGGGTCGCGGCCGATCCGGACCAGTCGCGGGTCGCGGCCGGGCTGCTGGCGGAGCTGATCGCCGACGAGGCGGCGGCGGAGGGCGCGGTGGCGTTCTCGGCGTCGATCGCGCTGGCGCGGGAGCAGGGGCTGCTGAACGAGCGGACCGCGGTGTTCGTCGCGCGGAACGCGGCCGCGCTGGACGCGCTCGTCGACCACGGGGCCGACGCGCGGCTGGAGTACTTCGGGATGCGCACGGTCTACGACAGGTACCTGCTGCGCCACCCCGTCACCCGCAAGGTGATCGAACGGCCGCAGTACTTCTTCCTGCGGGTCGCGTGCGGCCTCGCCGACACCGTCGAAGAGGCAGGGCGGCTGTACGGGCTGATGTCGCGGCTGGAGTACCTGCCGTCGTCGCCGACGCTCTTCAACTCGGGGGCGGCGCGGCCCCAACTGTCGTCGTGCTTCCTGCTGGACTCGCCGCGCGACGAGCTGGAGTCGATCTACACCCGGTACGGGCAGGTCGCGCGGCTGTCGAAGTACGCGGGCGGCATCGGGATCTCCTGGTCGCGGATCCGTTCGCGCGGATCCCTGATCCGCGGCACCAACGGGCACTCGAACGGGATCGTGCCTTGGCTGCGGACCCTCGACGCGTCCGTCGCCGCGGTCAACCAGGGCGGGCGCCGCAAGGGCGCGGCGTGCGTCTACCTGGAGCCGTGGCACGCCGACGTCGAGGAGTTCCTCGAGCTGCGCGACAACACCGGCGAGGACGCGCGGCGCACCCACAACCTCAACCTCGCGCACTGGATCCCCGACGAGTTCATGCGGCGGGTCGACGCCGACGCCGACTGGTCGCTGTTCGACCCGAAGGACGTGCCCGAGTTCGTCGACCTGTGGGGCGAGGAGTTCGACGCCGCGTACCGGGCCGCGGAGGCGGCCGGAAAGCACGTGAAGCGGGTGCCGGCGCGCGCGCTCTACGGCCGGATGATGCGGACGCTCGCGCAGACCGGCAACGGCTGGATGACGTTCAAGGACGCCGCGAACCGGGCCTGCAACCAGACGGCCGAGCCCGGCAACGTGGTGCACCTGTCGAACCTGTGCACCGAGATCATCGAGGTGACGAGCGACGGCGAGACCGCGGTGTGCAACCTCGGTTCGGTGAACCTCGCCCGGCATGTCGGCGCGGACGGGTTCGACTTCGCGCGGTTGCGCGAGACCGTCCGGACTGCGGTGCGGTTCCTGGACCGGACGATCGACCGCGGCTTCTACCCGACGGATGAGGCGCGCCGCGCGAACCTGCGGTGGCGTCCGGTGGGGCTCGGGGTGATGGGCCTCGCCGATGTGTTCTTCACGCTGCGGCTGCCGTTCGACTCGGCCGCGGCGCGGGAGCTGTCGACCGCGATCGCCGAGGAGATCGCGCTGGCCGCGTACGGGACGTCGGCGGACCTGGCGGAGGAGCTCGGCGCGCACCCGTCGTACGGGGCGACGCGGGCGGCCCGGGGCGTGCTGCACCCCGACCACTTCCCCGGGGCGGCGCACAGCGGTGAGTGGGCGGCCGTGCGGGAGCGGGTCGCGCGGACGGGCCTGCGCAACTCGCTGCTGGTGGCGATCGCGCCGACGGCGACGATCGCCTCGATCGCGGGCGCTTACGAGTGCGTCGAGCCGCAGGTCAGCAATGTGTTCAAGCGGGAGACTCTGTCGGGCGAGTTCCTCCAGGTGAACCGCTACCTGGTGCGCGACCTGCGCGAGCGGGGGCTGTGGATCCCCGAGATCCGTGACGCGATCAAACGGGCCGAAGGGTCAATCCAGGACATCTCGGTCATTGACGACGACCTGAAGGCGCTCTACCGGACGGCGTGGGAGCTGCCGCAGCGCGCGCTCATCGACCTCGCGGCGGCCCGGACCCCGTTCATCGACCAGGCGCAGTCGCTCAACCTGTTCATGGCGACGCCGACGATCGGCAAGCTCTCCTCGATGTACTCCTACGCGTGGAAGTCGGGGCTGAAGACCACCTACTACCTGCGCTCCCGCCCCGCGACGCGGATCGCGCAGACCACGGTGGCGGCGCCGGGCACCGCGCTCGACGGCACGCCGGGCCAGGCCGCCGACGACGCCGCGTCCGCGCCGCGAGCCGGCCGCCCGCCGACGGGACCCGGCTCGCCGGAAAGCGGCCCCGCGTTCGGCGGAGGCGCAAGCGCACCGCTCGCTTTCGTCGACGCGGACGCGGTCGCGTGCTCCCTGGAGAACCCCGAGATCTGCGAGGCGTGCCAGTGATGACCCTGCTCGATCCCGGCATGGACCTGACGCTCCGGCCCATGCGCTATCCCGACTTCTACGAGCGCTACCGGGCGGCGATCCGCAACACCTGGACGGTCGAGGAGGTGGACCTCGCGTCCGACCTCGCCGACCTGGGGCGGCTGACGCCCGAGGAACTGCACCTGGTGAAGCGGCTCGTGGCGTTCTTCGCCACAGGCGATTCGATCGTCGCCAACAACCTGGTGCTGAACCTGTACAAGCACGTCAACAGCCCGGAGGCGCGGCTGTACCTTTCGCGGCAGCTCTTCGAGGAGGCCGTGCACGTCCAGTTCTATCTGACGCTGCTCGACACCTACCTCCAGGACGACGAGGAGCGCAGGCAGGCGTTCGCGGCGATCGAGCACATTCCGTCGATCCGGGCGAAGGGCGAGTTCTGCTTCAGGTGGATCGACTCGATCTCCGGCCTTGAGGAGCTGCGGACGGCCGAGGAGCGCCGCGGCTTCCTGCTGAACCTCATCTGCTTCGCCGCGTGCATCGAGGGCCTGTTCTTCTACGGCGCCTTCGCCTACGTCTACTGGCTGCGCTCGCGGGGCCTCCTGAACGGCCTGGCGAGCGGGACGAACTGGGTGTTCCGCGACGAGTCCCTGCACATGGACTTCGCGTTCGCGGTCGTCGACACGGTCCGGGCCGAGGAGCCCGGACTGTTCGACGACAAGCTGACGGCGCAGGTGACCGAGATGCTGGAGGAGGCGGTGGCCGCCGAGCTGGCGTTCGCCCGCGACCTCTGCGGTGACGGCCTGCCCGGGATGTCGGCGGCCGACATGCGCTCCTACCTGGAGTACGTCGCCGACCAGCGGCTCGCCCGGCTCGGCATGCCCGCGCGTTTCGGGACGGCCAACCCGTTCGGGTTCATGGAGCTCCAGGACGTGCAGGAGCTGTCGAACTTCTTCGAGCGGCGGGTATCGGCCTACCAGGTCGCGGTCGAAGGATCGGTCGCGTTCGACGAGGATTTCTGACGGCACCTTCGGGGCGGGCGGCGCGTCCGCACAGCCCGCCCCGGCATGGCGGATGCGGCAGTCCACAGCTGAATCACCCGCAGGTGCAAGGTATATGACCGTTTGATCCTTGTATTTGCGAAAGATAGGGTGAAGAGTTGTGACGACGTTCCGGATCAGCGAGGCGGCGGAACTGCTCGGCGTCAGCTCGGACACCGTCCGGCGCTGGGTCGACGGGGGCAGGCTCGCCGCCGAACGCGACGACCACGGGCACCGCATGGTCACCGGCGCCGCGCTCGCGGCCTTCGCCCGCGCGCAGGCCGAGACGGGCGGCGCCGGCGACAGGTCGTCGGCCCGCAACCGGTTCCGCGGCATCGTGACCGAGGTCCGCAGGGACACGGTCATGGCGCAGGTGGAACTTGCCGCGGGGCCTTTCCGGGTCGTCTCGCTGATGAGCCGGCAGTCCGCCGACGACCTGGGGCTGGAGCCCGGGGTGGTCGCGGTCGCCGTCATCAAGTCCACGAACGTCGTGGTGGAGCTGCCGTGACGACCCCCTAAGGAGACCCCGTGTTCAAACGCGCGCTCGCCCTCGCGCTGCCCGTCCTGCTCGCCTTCACCGCGGCGTGCGGCGGAGGCGACGACAAGGGCGGCGACGCCGCCGAGGCCAGGACGCTGACGGTGTTCGCGGCCGCGTCCCTCACCGAGACCTTCACCGAGCTCGGCAAGTCCTTCGAGGCCGCGCACGACGGCGTGACCGTCAAGTTCAACTTCGGCTCCAGCGCGACCCTCGCCCAGCAGATCGCCCAGGGCGCGCCCGCCGACGTGTTCGCCTCCGCGAGCCCCGCGACGATGCAGATCGTCACCGACGCCTCCCTGGCCGGCGCGCCGACGACGTTCGTCGGCAACAAGCTGGAGATCGTGGTGCCCGCGGGCAACCCGGCCGGGATCGACGACTTCACCGACCTGGCGAACAGGGACGTCAAGGTCGCGCTGTGCGCCGAGCAGGTCCCGTGCGGGGCCGCCGCGCTGAAGGCGATCGAGGCCGCCGGGCTGAAGATCACCCCCGTCACCCTCGAACAGGACGTCAAGGCCACCCTCACCAAGGTCACCCTCGGCGAGGTCGACGCGGCGCTCGTCTACCGCACGGACGTGCTCGCCGCGGGCGACAAGGTCGAGGGCATCGCGTTCCCCGAGGCCGACGAGGCGATCAACGACTACCCCGTCGCCGCCCTGAACGACGCCCCCGAGGCCGGCCTCGCCGCCGAGTTCGTCACCCTGGTCCTCTCCCAGCCGGCCAGGGACCTTTTCACGAAGGCGGGCTTCACGACCCCGTAACGGCGCTCCGGAACAAGCCGATCCGACACAAGGCACGCAAGTACGGAAAGACTCAGGGAGCGGAAAGCCCCCGGGATGAAGACCAAGGGAGGTGACAGCCCATGAAGACCCGTAGAAATCGCACCCCTTGGATGCTCGCCCTACCCGCCGCCGTCGGCCTCGCCTTCCTGGTCCTGCCCCTCGTCGGCCTCCTCGTCCGCGCCCCCTGGCGGACCCTTCCGCAGCGCCTCACCGAACCCGCCGTGCTGGAGGCGCTCCGGCTCTCCCTGTTCACCGCGACCCTCGCCACCGCGATCTGCCTGGTCCTGGGCGTCCCGCTGGCGTGGGTGCTCGCCAGGACGCGGTTTCGCGCGAGGGGCCTCGTGCGGGCGCTGGTGACGGTGCCGATGGTGCTGCCGCCCGTCGTCGGCGGTGTGGCGCTGCTGCTGGTGCTGGGCCGCAACGGCCTCGTCGGCAGGTATCTGGACGAGGCGTTCGGGATCACCCTCCCGTTCACCACAGCGGCGGTGGTGATCGCCGAGGCGTTCGTCGCGCTGCCGTTCCTGGTGATCACGGTGGAGGGCGCGCTGCGCGCCGCCGATCCGCGGTTCGAGGAGGCCGCGGCGACGCTGGGCGCGTCGCGCTGGACGGTGTTCCGGCGGGTGACGCTGCCGCTGATCGCGCCGGGCGTGCTCGCGGGCGGGGTGCTGTGCTGGTCGCGCGCGCTGGGCGAGTTCGGGGCGACCATCACCTTCGCCGGGAACTTCCCCGGTGAGACCCAGACGATGCCGCTCGCCGTCTATCTGGCGCTGGAGACCGACCCGGAGGCCGCGATCGTCCTCAGCCTCGTCCTGCTCGCCGTCTCCGTGGCGATCCTCAGCGCGCTGCGAGAGAAGTGGATCCCGTGAGCGGGCTGCGCGCCCGGCTCGGGGTGCGGCGCGGCGGGTTCCGACTCGACCTGTCCCTGGACGTCCCGGCAGGCGAAGTCGTCGCCCTTCTCGGCCCCAACGGCGCTGGTAAGACGACGGCGCTGCGCGCGCTGGCGGGCCTGGTGGACCTTGACGAAGGGGAGGTCCGCCTCGGCGGCGTCCGGCTCGACCCGCTGCCCGTGGAGCGGCGCCCCGTCGGGATGGTCTTCCAGGACTACCTGCTGTTCCCGCACCTGTCGGTGCTGGAGAACGTCGCGTTCGGGCCGCGCAGCCGGGGCGTCCGGCCGGCCGCCGCCCGCGAGCGCGCCCGCGGGCTGATCGCCCGGGTGGGCCTCACGGGGTATGAGAAGGCCAAGCCCCGGGAGCTGTCCGGCGGCCAGGCGCAAAGGGTCGCGCTGGCCCGCGCGCTGGCGGTCGAGCCCGAGCTGCTCCTCCTCGACGAGCCGCTCGCCGCGCTCGACGCGCACACGCGGTTGGAGATCCGCGCGGACCTGCGCGCCCGGCTCGCCGACTTCGGCGGGGTCGCGGTCCTGGTCACCCACGACGCCCTGGACGCGATGGTCCTGGCCGACCGGATCGTCGTCATCGAAGGCGGCCGGCTCGTCCAGGAGGGGCCGCCCGCGGAGGTCGCGCGCCGCCCCCGGACGGACTACGTGGCCCGGCTCGTCGGCCTGAACCTCTACCGGGGGACGGCCCGGGAAGGCCAGGTGGACGTGGACGGGCTGCTCCTGTCCGTGGCCGAGCCGCTGGAGGGCCCCGTGTTCGTGGCCTTCGCGCCGAGCGCCGTGGCCCTCTACCGGACCCGTCCGGACGGCAGCCCCCGCAACCTCTGGGAGGCCGTGATCGACGGTGTGGAGCGGCAGGGCGGGACGGTCCGCGTGCACCTCACCGGCTCCCTCTCCGCCGCCACCGGCTCTCTCTCCGCCGCCGCGGACGTCACCCCCGCCGCCGTCGCCGACCTCGACCTCCGCCCGGGCGCGACGGTGTGGGCCGCGGTGAAGGCGACGGAGACGCACGCCTATCCGGCATGACCTCACCATGGCCGAGAGGCGGCGGTGTGCCGGACGTAACCCCGCGTTACAGGGTCATGTGACATTACGGTAACGAGGACTTCCTACCGTTCACGGGTGAGTACCAGTGTGAAGACGGTCTGCGCCTACTGCGGTGTCGGCTGCGGCATGGTCCTGGAGATCGCCGACGGCAAGGTCGTCAAGGCGTCCGGGGACAGGTCGCACCCGGCCAACTTCGGCCGCCTGTGCACCAAGGGGGCCACCACCGCGGACATGCTCGCCGCCCCCGGCAGGCTCACCACCGCGCTGCGGCACACCGACGGCGGTCCACGCCCGGCGGACGCCGACGCGGCTATCACCGAGACCGCCGGACGGCTCCGCGCGATCCTCGACGAGCACGGCCCGGACGCCCTGTCGTTCTATGTCTCGGGCCAGATGTCCCTGGAAGCCCAGTACCTGGCCAACAAGCTGGCGAAGGGCTTCGTGCGGACCAACCAGATCGAGTCGAACTCACGGCTGTGCATGGCCAGCGCGGGCACCGGCTACAAGCTGTCGCTCGGCGCGGACGGCCCGCCCGGCTCCTACACCGACTTCGAGCACGCCGACCTGTTCCTGGTGATCGGCTCGAACATGGCCGACTGCCACCCGGTCCTGTACCTGCGCATGATGGAGCGGGTGAAGCAGGGCGCGAAGCTGATCGTGGTGGACCCCCGGCGCACGGCGACGGCCGCCAAGGCCGATCTGTACCTGCAGATCAAGCCGGGCACCGATCTCGCGTTCCTCAACTGCCTGCTGCACCTGCTGGTCGAGGCGGGCGCGACCGACGAGGCGTTCATCGCCGCGCACACCGAGGGCTGGGACGCGATGCCCGCCTTCCTCGCCGACTACCCGCCCGCGAAGGTCGCGGCGCTCACCGGGCTCGCCGAGGCCGACCTGCGCGCGGCGGCGGCCCTGATCGCGACCGCGCCGAACTGGATGTCGTGCTGGACGATGGGCCTGAACCAGTCGACGCACGGCACCTGGAACACCAACGCGCTGGTGAACCTGCACCTGGCGACGGGCGCGCTGCTGCGCCCCGGCAGCGGCCCGTTCTCCCTCACCGGCCAGCCGAACGCCATGGGCGGCCGTGAGATGGGCTACATGGGCCCCGGGCTGCCCGGCCAGCGCTCAGTGGTCTCCCCCGCCGACCGGGCCTTCACCGAGGACGTGTGGGGGCTGCCCGAGGGCACGCTGCGCACCGACGTCGGCAAGGGCACCGTGGAGATGTTCGAGCGGATGGCCGAGGGCGCGATCAAGGCCTGCTGGATCATCTGCACCAATCCCGTCGCCTCGGTGGCCAACCGCAGGACGGTGATCGCCGGGCTGGAGGCCGCCGAGTTCGTCGTCGCGCAGGACGCGTTCGCCGAGACCGAGACCAACGCCTACGCCGACGTCGTCCTGCCCGCGGCCCTGTGGACCGAGGGAGACGGGGTCATGGTCAACTCCGAGCGGAACCTCACGCTCGCCGCCAAGGCCGTCGAGCCGCCCGGCCAGGCCCTTCCCGACTGGCAGATCATCGCCCGCGTCGCGTGCGAGATGGGCTTCACCGACTCCTTCTCCTACGGCAGCGCCGAAGAGGTCTTCGAGGAGCTGAAGCGCTTCCACAACCCCGTGACCGAGTGGGACCTGCGCGGCGTCACCTACGAGCGGCTGAGGCGGACCCCCGTGCAGTGGCCCGCCGCCGACGCCGAAGGCGGCGACCGCAACCCCGTCCGCTATGTCTCCACCGGAACCCCCGTCTTCCCCACGCAGAGCGGGAAGGCGGTCTTCTACGCCCGCCCGCACCTCGACCCCGCCGAACTCCCCGACGACGACTACCCGTTCACGCTCAACACCGGCCGCCTCCAGCACCAGTGGCACACCCTCACCAAGACCGGGAAGGTGGCCAAGCTGAACAAGCTCGACCCCGGCCCGTTCGTCGAGATCCACCCCGAGGACGCCGCCGCCCTGGGCGTCGCCGACGGAGACGAGATCGAGGTCGCCTCCCGGCGCGGGCGCGCGGTGCTGCCCGCCGTGGTGACCGACCGGGTGCTGCCCGGCTGCTGCTTCGCCCCCTTCCACTGGAACGACCTGTTCGGCGAGTACCTCAGCGTCAACGCCGTCACCAGCGACGCCGTGGACCCGCTCTCCTTCCAGCCCGAGTTCAAGGCCTGCGCCGTCGCGCTGACCAAGGTCGCCGCCCCCGCCCGCCCCGAAGCCCCCGCGCGACCCGCCGAACTCGCACCACGACAGACCGTAGCGAGCGCCTCCGACATTCTCGGGACCGAGCTCCCGCCGCCCCCCGTCCTGGACGTGGCGGGCCGCCGCTACCTCGCCGGTTTCCTCGCCGCGCTGAAGACCTCCCCGCCAGCGCCCGGCGAGGTGCCCGTGCTGCCCGCCGGGGCTCCCCTCACGGCCGACGAGGCCCTGTGGATCAACGGGATGCTCGCGGGCCTGTACAGCCGGGGGACGCCGTCCCCCGCGGCGGCTCCGGCCAGGACCGTCCTGGTGCTGTGGGCGTCGCAGACGGGCAACGCCGAGGACTTCGCGGCGGGCGTCGCGCGGCGGCTCGCCGACGCCGGGCTCAGCGCGCCCCTGGTGAACATGGACGACACGACGCCAGACGCGCTGCGGGAGGCTTCGGAGATCCTCGTGATCACCAGCACCTTCGGCGACGGAGACGCCCCGGACAACGGCGCGGGCTTCTGGGACTCCCTCGCCTCGGCCGAGGCGCCCCGGCTGGACGGGGTCCGCTACTCCGTCCTGGCCTTCGGCGACTCGTCCTACGACGACTTCTGCGGCCACGGACGCCGGGTGGACGCCCGGCTGGGCGAGCTGGGCGCGGTCCGGCTGGCTCCGCGCGTCGACTGCGAGCCGGACTTCGAGCCGACCGCCGCGCAGTGGCTGGACGGCGTCATCACGGCCCTGTCCCCAGGAGCCGCAGCCGCGGCCTCCCCTGCCTCGCCGGCGGCTTCGGCCCCCGCAGCGCCGCGCAAGGCGGCGCCCACGACCGCCCCCTTGACGGGGAACCGGCTATTGAGCCTCCCGGGCACCGCCAAGGAGGTCCGCGAGTTCGCCTTCGACATCTCCGGCACCGGCCTGACGTACGAGGCGGGCGACGCCCTCACCGTCCGCCCGCGCAACTGCCCCGACCTCGTCGAGGAGTGGCGCAAGGCGGCCAAGCTGCCCGACGACCTGGATCTGGCCTCCAGGGACCTCACGAAGCTCACTCCCGGGCTCCTGAGGTTCCTGTGCGACCGCACGGGCGACAGGCTCCTGAAGAAGCTCCTGCGCCCCGGCAACGAGCACGAGCTGGCCCAGTGGTCGTGGGGCCGCCAGGCCGTCGACGTGGTCGCCGAGTTCCCCGTGGACGCCGCGCCGGAGGAATGGGCCGAGGTCCTGCGCCCGCTCGCCCCGCGCAGCTACTCGATCTCCTCCAGTCCGGCCGCCAGCCCCGACGAGATCCGCCTGACGGTCTCGGTGGTCCGCTTCGAGAACCTGTTCGGCCGGATCCGGAAGGGCGTCGCGTCCACCTTCCTCGCCGACTCCCCCGCGGGCACCGAGGTCCCGATCGCGGTGCAGCGCTCGCCGCACTTCCGCCCGCCCGCCGACCCCTCCACGCCGATGATCATGGTCGGTCCGGGCACCGGCGTCGCGCCTTTCCTCGGCTTCCTCGACGAGCGGGCCGCGCGCGGCGCGACCGGCCGGAACTGGCTGTTCTTCGGGGAGCAGCGCGCGGCGACGGACTTCTACCACCGCGAGACCCTGGAGGCCTGGCACGGCAACGGCTTCCTCACCCGCCTCGACCTCGCCTTCTCCCGCGACCAACGGGCCAAGGTCTACGTCCAGGACAGGATGCGCGAGCACGGCGCGAAGCTGTGGGAGTGGCTGGAGGAGGGCGCCCACTTCTACGTCTGCGGGGACGCCCGGCGCATGGCCAAGGACGTCGACGCGACCCTGCGCGGCATCGCGGTCCTGCACGGCGGACTCGGCAAAGAGGCCGCTGATCGCTATGTAAAGAAACTTGCCAGCGACAAAAGGTACGTACGAGACGTGTACTGAAGTTACCTGAGAGTAAGCTGTTGCCAAGGACACTGGCTGATGCACGAGGCCGGTGGATCGGTAAAGTCAGGACTCGGACGCGCCAAGACCCCACGTTCACTCGCTCGGTGCGAGGTGCGTCACACTGGGCATACAAGTGCGTGTTCCGGGAGGAGAAGGCGTGTCGGACCGCGATATCGAAGTACTCAGCAAGGCCCCGCTGTTCCAGGCACTGGACGACGCGGGCGCCAAGGCGCTGCGCCAGCATGTGAGCGAGGTGCGCCTGGCCAGGGGCCAGAGCCTCTTCCACGAGGGCGACACCGGCGACCGGCTCTACGTCGTGCTGGACGGCAAGATCAAGCTCACCAGGATGGCCCCGGACGGCCGCGAGAACCTGCTCAGCGTCCTCGGCCCGGGCGAGATGTTCGGCGAGCTGTCGCTGTTCGATCCCCGGCCCCGCACGGCCGGCGCGATCGCGGTGACCGAATGCCGCCTGGCCGGGCTCGGCCACGACGAGCTGCGCCCGTTCCTGACCGCCCACCCGGAGGTCGGGATCGCCCTGCTCCAGGCCCTCTCGGAGCGGCTGCGGCGCACCAACGAGGTGATGGCCGACCTGGTCTTCACCGACGTGCCCGGCCGCGTCGCCAAGG
Source organism: Actinocorallia aurea (assembly GCF_054783995.1). Classification (NCBI taxonomy): domain Bacteria; kingdom Bacillati; phylum Actinomycetota; class Actinomycetes; order Streptosporangiales; family Thermomonosporaceae; genus Actinocorallia; species Actinocorallia aurea. The sequence goes on along the minus strand of NZ_BAAGPQ010000008.1, from coordinate 65,213 downwards.
CCCTGCTGGACCTCGCCGAGCGCTTCGGCCAGCCCACGGACAACGGCCTGCACGTGCACCACGACCTCACCCAGGAGGAGCTGGCCCAGCTGGTGGGCGCCTCCCGGGAGACCGTCAACAAGGCGCTCGCCGACTTCGCGGCGCGCGGCTGGCTGCGGATCGAGGCCCGCGCCGTGGTCATCCTCGACATCGAGAGGCTGCGCAAGCGGTCGAAGTGAGCCTCCGGCCGCCCTCCTCCCACCCCCTAGGGGGTCAGCGGCCGGAAGCCAGGTAGTCCATCTGCGCCTGGACGGACCACTCCGCCGCGGGCCAGAGCTTCCTGTCCACGTCCGCGTAGACCGTCTCCACGACCTCGCGGGCGGTGCCCGCGCCCGCCTCCAGCGCGGCGCGCACCTGCTCCAGCCGTGCCCTGCGGTGCCCCAGATAGGCCTGGACGGCCTTGGCGGGCTCTTCCAGGACGGGTCCGTGCCCCGGCAGGATCCGGTCGATGCCGTGCTCGTCGGCGTGGTCGCTCATGCGCTGGAGCGAGTCCATGTAGTCGCCCAGGTCGGTGACGATCGTCGTCCCGTAGCCGAGGACCGTGTCCCCGGTCAGGACGGACCGTTCGGCGGGGAGCCAGAACGACAGGGAGTCCTCGGTGTGCCCGGGGGTGCCCCAGACGCGCAACTCCAGGCCGTCCACTTCTAGGACGTCGCCTTCGGCGAGACCCTCCGAGCCGTGCCTGTGCCTGGGGTCCAGCGCGCGCACGGGTGCCCCGGTCATGCGGGAGAAGCGCTTGGCCCCCGCCGCGTGGTCGTGGTGGCCGTGCGTCAGCAGGATCTCCCCGACCTCTAGGCCGCGGCCGCGCAGCTCGGCGAGGACCGCGCGCAGGTGCCGCCCGTCGTTCGGCCCCGGATCGACGACGACGGCCCGCTTCGCCCCGGGTTCGGCGAGGATCCAGGTGTTCGTCCCGGTGAGCGTCATCGGGGACGGGTTGACCGCGAGGACCGCCGCAGCCCGGTCCGTCCCGCCGATGACCGCCTCGGGCAGCCCCCGGGCCGCCAGGCGGCCGAAGAGTCCTCCGCGGGACCCCAGCATCGCCAGGGCCGCCGAGGGTTCGGCGAGGAACTTCTTCGCCGCCTGGATCTCACTCCACGAAATACCCATCACGCCCCATATTGGTGCGAAGCCTCGTCTGGAAGGACAAGATACGGAACCCCGTCGATGATCTTCGCGTCGGGCTGGTGCACGGCGAACGTGCGCTCGGCCGCGAGCACCTCCGCGACGCTCCCGTAGGGGATCAGGCTCTTCAGCATCGCGATCGTCGGCGGCAGCATGAACCACGCGCCCGAGGCCGCCTGCTCCAGCGCCGCAGCCGGCCGCACCCAGGCGACCCGGTCGGCCTCGGTGCTGACGTCCAGGGCCCGCTGGCCCTCGGGCAGCGCCGCCACGAAGAAGCGGGTGTCGTACCTGCGGCGCTCGATGATCGGGGTGATCCAGTGCCCCCACGGGCGCAGCAGATCGGCCCGCAGGACGAGGCCGTTCGCGTCGAGGAAGCCCGCGAGGGAGTGGGACCGGTCCAGCAGGGCGAGGCGGTCGGCCTCGAACGGCGCGGTGTCCTCCACGATCTTTTCCGGGGACGGCCCGGCGAGCAGGACGTGCGCCTCCTCGAACGTCTCCCGGACCGCGGCGCAGACCAGGGCGCGGGCCGTGCCCTCGTCCGCGCCGAACACCTCGCCCCAGGCCGTGAAGTCGGTGCCGGGCTGGTGGTACTCGGCGTCGCGGGCGTCGACGCCCCCGCCCGGGAAGACGTACGCGCCCGGCGCGAACGCCATCGAGGAGACCCGCCGGAGCAGGAAGACCTCAACGCCGTCCGCCCGGTCCCGCAGCAGCAGCACGGTGGCCGCGTGCTTCAGGACCGGGGGCTGGACGCGCCCGGCCTCCAGATCCCGGATGCGCTCCAGGAACTCGGCGGGAAGTTCAAGTCCGTTCATGCCGGACAATCTGTGCGCTCTGCAACCGATAAGTCAAGCGTTACCTGACTTCGGCGATCAGCTCCACCTCGACCGGCGCGTCCAGCGGCAGCACCGCGACGCCGACCGCGCTGCGGGCGTGCACGCCGGCCTCGCCGAACAGCTTGCCCAGCAGCTCACTGGCCCCGTTGACGACCGCGGGCTGGCCGGTGAAGTCCGGCGCGCTCGCCACGAACCCGACGACCTTGACGATCCGCACGACGTCGTCGAGATTCACCTTGGAGGCCAGAGCCGCGACCGCGTTGAGCGCGCAGGTCGCCGCGAGCTCCGCCGCCCGCTCGGGCGTGACGGACGCGCCGACCTTCCCGGTCTCGGGCAGCTCGCCCTTGACCAGGGGGAGCTGCCCCGAGGTGTAGACGTAGGAGCCCGACCGGACGGCCGGGACGTAGGCCGCCAGCGGCTTGGCGACCTCGGGCAGTTCCAGGCCCAGCTCGTGCAGCCGCTCCGCGACCGCGCTCACGGCAGCGGCCGCTTGAAGTAGGCCACCAGGGTGTCTCCGCCCTGCGGGCCGGGGATGACCTGGACGAGCTCCCACCCGTCGGCGCCCCAGTTGTCGAGAATCTGCTTCGTCGCGTGGATCAGCAGAGGTGCTGTCGCGTACTCCCACTTGGTCATGGGACCAGCGTAGAGGTCACTCCCGTTCCTCCGGGCGCGCGGCCTCGCCGACCTCCGCGCCCGGCAGCCCGGCGACCTTGGGCAGCTCGTCGATCGCCCTCTCCAGCGCCGGAGGCTCCTCGATCGGCTCGGCAGGGGCCGCGGCGGGCTCGGCGACGCCCCCGGGGGCCATCTTGTCGAAGAACCGCAGCAGCTCGACCGGCAGCGGCATGATCAGCGTGCTGTTCTTCTCGGCGGCCACGTCGGTGACGGTCTGGAGCAGGCGGAGCTGGAGGGAGGCGGGGTCCTTGGACAGCTCGTGCGCTGCGGCGGCGAGCCGCTTGGACGCCTGGTACTCGCCGTCCGCGGTGATGATCCGGGCGCGGCGCTCGCGCTCGGCCTCGGCCTGGCGGGCCATCGACCGCTTCATGCCCTCGGGCAGCGACACGTCCTTGATCTCGACGCGCTCGATCCGGACGCCCCACGGCCCTTCGGTCATCTCCTCGATGATCGCCCGCAGCTCGGTGTTGATCTTGTCCCGCTCGGAGAGCAGCTCCTGCATCTCGGCCTTGCCGATGACCGACCGCAGCGAGGTCTGCGCGACCTGGGAGACCGCGTAGACGTAGTTCTGGACGTTCACGATCGCCTTGCTCGGGTCGATGACCCGGAAGTACACGACCGCGTTCACCTGGACCGTGACGTTGTCCTGGGTGATGCCGTCCTGGCTGGGCACCCCCATCGCCACGGTCTGCATGTTGACCTTCTGCAGCCGGTCGGCGAGCGGGATGATGAGCGTCAGGCCGGGGCCCCGCACGCTGGTGCTCAGCAGCCGGCCGAACCGGAAGACGATGCCCAGCTCGTACTGCTGGACCACGCGTACCCCCGTGGCCGCGGCGACCAGCAGAAGGAAGATCAGAACACCGAGGACAAGGATGAGAGCTGACATCGCGCACCTCCGCGAAGATCTGGTGCAGATCAGACGGGGGCCGGGGGCCCCGGGTTCCAGCCTAAGCGGCGCGCGGCATATCAGGGATTACTTACCGACGCACTGATGATCTTCAGGGGCCGGACGATAACCTCGAAGACGTGAGTGTTGAAGACACTGATTGGGACGGCGTCCGGCTGCACATCGTCACGGGCAAGGGCGGCACGGGCAAGACGACCGTGGCCGCGGCCCTGGCGCTCGCCCTGGCGTCCGGCGGCAAGAAGGTGCTGATCGTCGAGGTCGAGGGCAGACAGGGCATCGCCCAGCTCTTCGACGTCCCCCCACTGCCCTACGAGGAGCGCAAGGTCGCGGTGGCCCATGGCGGAGGAGAGGTCTTCGCCCTGGCCATCGACACCGAGGAGGCGCTCATCGAATACCTGGAGATGTTCTACAACCTCCGCCGCGCCGGGAAGGCCCTCACCAAGCTGGGCGTCATCGACTTCGTCACGACCATCGCCCCCGGCCTGCGCGACGTCATCCTCACCGGCAAGGTCACCGAGTCCGTCAGACGACGGGAGGGCCGGAAGTTCAAGTACGACGCCGTCGTCATGGACGCCCCGCCCACCGGGCGCATCACCCAGTTCCTCAACATCTCCGACGAGGTCTCGAACCTGGCCAAGGTCGGCCCGGTGCGCAACCACGGCGACCTCGTCATGGGCGTCATCCGCTCCCCGCAGACCCGCGTCCACTTCGTCACGCTCCTTGAGGAGATGCCCGTCCAGGAGACGCTGGACGGCATCCACGACCTGGGCGCGTCCGGAATCGGGATCGGCGGCGTCGTCGTCAACATGGAGCGCCCGGCGATCCTCGCGCCCGAGGCCCTGGACGCCGCGGGCGAAGGCGGCCTCGACATCGAGGAGGTCACGAGCGGCCTCAAGGCGTCCGGGCTGGAGCAGCACGCCGCTGGGCTCGCCGCGGCCCTCGCCGCGGAGGCCGCCGAGCACTCCCGGCGCACCGCGCTGGAGCAGCGCGAGAAGGCTCGGATCACCCACCGGCCGCGCTACGACCTGCCCTTCCTGCCCGACGGCATGGACCTCGCGGGCCTCTACGAGCTCGCCCAAGCCCTGCGCGACCAAGGAGCGGCGTGAAGAACCTCGACATCGACGCGCTGATCGACGACCGGCGCACCCGCATCATCGTGTGCTGCGGCGCCGGCGGCGTCGGCAAGACCACCACCGCGGCCGCGCTCGGGGTGCGCGCGGCCGAACGCGGCCGCGACGTCGTGGTGCTCACCGTGGACCCCGCGCGCCGCCTCGCGCAGTCGCTCGGGCTGTCGGAACTCGACAACAGCCCGCGCAAGATCCAGGGCGTCCAGGGCGACGGCGAGCTGCACGCGATGATGCTCGACATGAAGCGCACCTTCGACGAGATCATCGAGGCGCACTCCGACCCGGACAGGGCCAAGCTGATCCTGGCCAACCCCTTCTACCAGTCCCTGTCGTCGTCGTTCTCCGGCACGCAGGAGTACATGGCGATGGAGAAGCTGGGCCAGCTGCACCGCAGCGGCGCCTGGGACCTCATCATCGTCGACACCCCTCCGTCCCGGAACGCGCTGGACTTCCTCGACGCCCCCGAGCGGATGGGCCGCTTCCTCGACGGCAGGTTCATCAAACTGCTGCTCGCCCCCGCCAAGGCCGGTGGGCGGATCGGCATGAAGGTGTTCACCGCCGGATTCAGCATGGTCACCGGCGCCGTCACCAAGGTCCTCGGCGGCCAGCTCCTCAAGGACGTCTCGACGTTCGTCACCGCCTTCGACACGGTCTTCGGCGGCTTCCGGGAGCGCGCGGAGAAGACGTACGAGCTGCTGAAGTCGCCCGGCACCGCGTTCCTCGTCGTCGCCGCGCCCGAACCCGACGCGCTGCGCGAGGCGACCTACTTCGTCGAGCGGCTGAGTTCCGAGCGGATGCCGCTGGCCGGGCTCGTGGTGAACCGGATGGCGATGTCTGCGGCGCACTCGCTGTCGTCGGCGCGCAGCGCCGCGGCCGCCGAGACGCTGTCGGAGCGCGGCGACCACGCGCTGACCGCGTCGCTGCTGCGGCTGCACGCCGAGCGGATGCAGCTCGCCGCCCGCCAGGAGCGACTGCGCGACCACTTCGCCGCCGCCAATCCGACGGTCCCGGTGACGACGGTCCCGGCTCAGGCGGAGGACGTGCACGACCTCGACGGGCTGCGTGTCATCGGCGAGGCGATGGCCACATCCGGCCAGGGATCGATCTGACATTTAGGACGAAGAAGACCCGGGTACCTACGTAGGTACCCGGGTCTTCTTGTCAGGTCAGCTCGCGACGAGCTCGTCCGAATCGTCGGAGGTTCGCTCGTACTCTTCCTTCGCCGTCTCCAACAGCTCGCGCCATGAGGTGACGCCGGGTTTGCGCCGCAGCAGCGCGCGGCGTTCCCGCTCTGTCATCCCGCCCCACACGCCGAACTCGATCTTGTTGTCCAGCGCGTCGGCCAGGCACTCGGTTCGCACCGGGCAGCCCCGGCAGATGAGCTTGGCTCGATTCTGAGCCGCGCCCTGAACGAACAGGGCGTCCGGGTCCGCGTTACGGCAGGCGGCACGGGCGGTCCAATCCGTGATCCACATCTTGGCCCCACTCCCCTAGGGTCTTGTGTAGTTGTGGGCTCCTTGGCCAGACGGGCGCGGACGTCAGGCCGCCAAAACAAAAGCCGTGGGGAGAAACTTACGGAAGCGAGGGGCGATTCAACAGACCCCAGAGGGCCCATTCTCGATATAGCCCGCTGGGGCCATCACCCGCCAGATGACTAGTCACTGCTACAGTGCACGGTTCACCGCGCAGCACCCGAGTAGCGCGGTACTCCTTGGGTACCTTGATCGACATGCTCGAATCGGGGGATCGGGAAAGCAGGACCGGCGTGCTGGGCAGGCTCGTCGCGGCGAGCGCCACCGCGGGCGGCCTCGTGGCGCTGCTGCTGGTGCCGGCGGTCGGCGCGGCGGGACTCGGGGTGCGCAAGGCGGCCGACGACTTCAAGAACATGAACGTCGAGCGGATCACCCGCTTCCCGTCGGAGAAGTCCGTCGTGTACGCCGCGGACGGCACACCGATCGCCACCTTCTTCGACGAGTTCCGCGACCCGGTACGGCTCGACCAGGTGGCCCCCGTGATGCGGCAGGCCATGGTCGCCATCGAAGACTCCCGCTTCTACGAGCACGGAGCGCTCGACACCAAGGCGGTGCTCCGAGCCGTCACCCGCAACGCCGAGGCCGGCGAGACGCGGGAAGGCGGCTCCACCCTCACCCAGCAGTACGCCAAGAACCTGCTGCTCTCCAACGCGCGCAGCAAGCGCGACCGCCAGCGCGTCACCGCCGCCACGTTCATGCGCAAGGTGCGCGAACTGCGCTACGCCCTTCAACTCGAACAGACGATGTCGAAGGACTCCATCCTCGAGGGATACCTGAACATCGCCTACTTCGGCGCGGGCGCTTACGGGGTCCAAGCCGCCGCGCAGAGGTACTTCAGCAAGCCTGCCTCGGAATTGACGCTGCCCGAAGCGGCACTCCTCGCCGGCATCACGAAGAACCCGTTCGCTTACGACCCCTTGCTGCATCCGAAGGCCGCCAAGGACCGGCGCGACCTCGTCCTCGCGCGCATGGCCGAACTCGGCGTCATCGGCCAGCCGGTGCGGTGGCGCGAGACCGTGCGGAAGATCCGGCTCTCCCCCACCCAGCCCAAGGGAGGCTGCGCGACGAGCCGGGCGCCCTTCTACTGCATGTACGTGCGCGCGGAGATGATCCGCGTCCTTTCCAAGGGCAGGCCGGAGCGGCTCAAGGAGGCCGCGGACCGCCTCCAGCGCGGCGGCTTCACCATCCGCACCGGCTTCGACGCGCCTACCCAGGAGGCCGTGCAGGAGGCCGTCGACGCGCGGACGTCGGCGTCGTCCGACCGGGTCGCGGCCGAGGCCCTGGTCGAGGTGGGCACCGGCCGGCTCAGGGCGCTCGTCACGTCCAAGGAGTTCGGCACCGCCAAGCCCAAGACGACGCTCAGCCTCGCCGCCGACGCGGCGCACGGAGGCGGCATCGGGGTCTCCGCCGGCTCCACCTTCAAGATCTTCACCCTGCTCGCCGCGCTCGACGCGGGGCTGCCGGTGCGCACCTCGTTCCCGTCCCCGGGCGGCATGACGATCGGCGGGTTCACGAACTGCAAGGGCCGCGAGCTGCCCGCCTGGCACGTCGGCAACTCCCACGAGAGCCAGTCCGGCAAGTTCACCATGCGCACCGGCACATGGGGCTCGGTGAACACCTACTTCGCACAGCTCCAGAAAGCGGTCGGCCTCTGCAAGGCGGTGAAGATGGCGCAGCGCTTCGGGATGACGCGCGGCGACGGCACACCGCTGCAGGAGGTCCCGCCGCAGGTGCTCGGCAGCAACGAGATCGACATGGTCCACCTGTCGGCCGCCTACGCGGGCATCGCCAACCACGGCGTGTACTGCCCGCCCGTGGCCATCACCGAGGCGACCGGCCCCGGCGGCAGGCCCGTGCGGCTCGACACTCCCGACCGGAGCTGCCGCAAGGCGGTCTCGCCATGGGTCGCCGACACCACCTACGACATCATGCGCGGCGTGCTCGGCCCGCGCGGCACGGCGCACGGCATCGACAAGCCGTCCAAGGACGCGGCGGGAAAGACCGGCACCTGCGAGAACTTCTCCTGCGCGGTCTTCGCCGGCATCTCCCGCGACGTCGCCTCGGCCGTCGCCTACTGGGACTACCGCGGCGGCTTCCGCCACCCCGTCAGCGGCGTGTACGGCGCGGGCATCCCCGCGGAGATCTGGTCGGCGAGCCTCAGCGCCGCGCACCGCGCCCATCGGCCCGTCGTCCCGCTGCCCGACACGCGCGGCATGTCCCTCGGCACCGCGCTCACGACACTCGACAGGGCAGGGTTTCGCACCACGGTCTCGCGCGGCCCAGTAACGTCGCACCTGCCCAAGGGGGCCGTCGCGTTCACGTCCCCTTCGGCCCGGATCACCCGGGGCGGAACCGTCACCGTCTTCCTGAGTAATGGACGCGCGAGATGAGGTGTAAGCCCCTTATGGGACGGCATGGTCGATCGTTCCGGGTACCGTAGCCCCGTGCTGCCTTCGACCAACGCCCGGAAATCGACCGTAGTGACGCTGTTCAAGCTCCTCGCGGCGAGCATCGCGGCGGGCGTGCTCGTCGCGCTCGTGGCGCTCCCGGGCATCGGCGGCACCGGAGTCGCGGCCCGCGAGGCCAGCGACGGCTTCATGGACATGGACTTCCCGGAGATCACCCGGGCGCCCGCCGAGAAGACCGTCGTCTACGACGCCAAGGGCAAGGTCCTCGCGACCTTCTTCGACGAGTACCGCGAGAACGTCCAGCTCGACCAGATCTCCGACAACGTCAAGAAGGCGATCGTCGCGGTCGAGGACGGCCGCTTCTACGAGCACGGCGCACTGGACCTCAAGGGGACCATCCGGGCGCTCTCCCGCAACGCCGCGGGCGGCGGCGCCGTCGAGGGCGGCTCGACGCTGACGCAGCAGCTCGCCAAGAACATGCTGCTCAACAACGCCGACACCGAAGAGGGCTACCAGGCCGCGACGGAGGCCACGGTCAACCGCAAGCTCCGCGAGCTGCGCCTGGCCCTCCACCTCGAGCAGACGATGTCCAAGGACGACATCCTGCGCGACTACCTGAACATCGCCAACTTCGGCGCGGGCGCCTACGGCATCCAGGCCGCCGCCAAGCGCTACTTCAACACCACCGCCGCGAAACTCACGCTCATCCAGGCCGCGACCCTCGTCGGCATCACCAAGAACCCGTACGGATACGACCCGACCCTGCACCCCCAGGCCGCACTGGAACGGCGCAACACCGTCCTGGTCCGGATGCGGGAGCTCGGCGACATCACCCCCGCCGAGGCGGCCGAGGCCGCCGAGCAGCCTCTGAAGCTGAACGAGTTCGTGCCCAAGGGCGGCTGCGAGGCGAGCTCCAGCCCCTACTTCTGCTCCTACGTCTACAACGAGATGATCAACATCTTCATGGGCGACGCCAAGCCCAAGGACGACAAGGAGAAGGCGGAGCTCCGCGAGAAGGCGCGCAAGCAGCTCCTGCGCGGCGGCTACCAGATCCACACCACGCTCGACACCAAGGTCCAGAAGGCCGCCGACGAGGCCGTCAAGTACGCCACCGAGCCGAACGGGTGGAAGGTCAACGTCGAAGCCGTCGTCCAGCCCGGCACCGGCAAGGTCCTCGCGATCGCCAACAGCAAGAAGTACGGCCCGGGCAAGGGCCAGACGACGATCAACCTCGCCGCCGACGAGGCCCACGGCGGCACGGTCTTCGGCGTCGACGCCGGATCGACCTTCAAGGTGTTCACCCTGATGGAGGCCCTCGCCCAGGGCCTGCCCATCCGGACGTCCTACTCCTCGCCCGCCACCACCACGATCAACGGCTACGCGGACTGCCCCTACGCCCCGTCCGAGACCGGGCGCAGCGGCGGCGGCTCCTGGACCGTCAGCAACGCCAGCGACTCCGAGTCCGGCACGTTCAACATGAAGAACGGCACCTGGCACTCGGTCAACACCTTCTACGCCCACCTGGAGAAGGAGGTCGGCGTCTGCGAGGCGACCGAGATGGCCTCCAAGTTCGGCATGGTCCGCACCAACGGGCAGCCGCTGGAGCCCATCCCTTCGCAGGTCCTCGGCGTCAACCCGATCGACATGGTCCACCTCGCCGCCGCCTACGCCGGGATCGCCGCGCGCGGCAAGTACTGCGCGCCGAACGTGGTCACCAGCGCCGTCGACGCCGACGGCAAGGCGGTGCAGCTGCCCGAGGTGAAGTGCGACCAGGTCGTCGACCAGCAGGTCGCCGACGCGACCACGATGATCCTCGAAGGCGTCCTCACCCAGGGCACCGGCAAGGGCCTCGGCATCGGCCGGCCCGCCGCCGCGAAGACCGGCACCTGCGAGAACTACTCCTGCGCCGTCTTCGCCGGATACACCCCGAACCTCGCCGCCGCCACCGCCTACTGGGACTTCCGCGGCGGCCACGCCCACCCCGTCACCGGCATCTACGGCGCGACGATCCCCGGCCCGGTCTGGCGCAACACCATGACCGCGGCGCTCTCCGGCGTCGAGGTGATCGACTTCAAGGCGCCCGTCAAGGACTTCGGCGACGTCAAGGAGATCCCCGTCCCCAACGTCGTCGGCAAGCCCGTCGGGGAGGCCCAGGCGATCCTGCGCGACGCCGGGTTCAACGTGCGGGTCGCGAAGAAGGAAGTGCGCTCCAACGCGCCGCGCGGCACCGTCGCCCGCGTCTCCCCCGGCCGCGCCGAGACCGGAGCCACGATCACGATCTACGTCAGCTCGGGCAAGGGCCGAGGCGGCGGGCACGGCGGAGGCCACTGAGAAGTCCGCTGAGACGCCGAACGGCCGCTCCCCCGCCCAGGGGAAGCGGCCGTCCGCGTTCCGGCGTCAGGAGGCGAGCTGGCGCTTCACCTCGGCGGCGACCCGGCCGCCGTCGGCCCGGCCCGCCACCTTCGGGTTCACGACCTTCATGACGGCGCCCATCGCGCGCGGCCCTTCGGCGCCCGACTCGGTGATCGCCTCGCGCACGAGCGCGGCGATCTCGTCATCGGAGAGCTGCTTCGGCAGGTACTCCTCCAGGACGGCGCTCTCATCGCGCTCGGCCTGCGCCTGCTCGGCGCGGCCCCCGTTCGCGAAGGCCTCCGCGGCCTCCTTGCGCTTCTTGAGCTCCTTCGCCAGCACCTTGACGATCTCGTCGTCGCTCAGCGTCCGCTCGGACTTGCCGGCCTTCTCCTCGTTCGTCACGGCGGCCAGCACCATCCGCAGCGTCCGCTTGCGCACTTCGTCATGGGCCTTCAGCGCGGTCGTGAGATCGGCTTCCAGCTGTTCCTTCAACATGTGGACCATCATGCCCTGCCGACCTGGGCGGATCACTCCCTTTATCCCGCCGATGCCCGTCGTCTGGCAGCATTGACGGATGCGGAAGCTTCTCGCGGCCCCTCTGGGCCTCCTCGGCGCCGGCGCGGCGACCTTCGCCTATGCGTCGCTGATCGAACGCAACTGGTTCGTGTTGCGGCGGCACGAGGTCCCCGTCCTCAAGCCCGGAGCCCGCCCCGTCAAGGTCCTCCACCTTTCGGACGCGCACCTGACGCCGGGCCGCACCCGCATGATCCGCTGGGTCCGCGCCCTCGACGCGCTGGAGCCCGACCTCGTCGTCAACACCGGCGACTCGATCTCCCACCCGGACGCGATCGGCCCGTTCCTCGAACTCCTCGGGCCGCTCCTGGACCGTCCCGGGGTCTTCGTCTACGGCTCGAACGACATGTTCGCGCCGACGTTCAAGAACCCGACCCGCTATCTGTGGCGCACCTCACAGAGGGACTACAAGAAGCGCGGCGGCACACCCAACCTCCCGTACCGGGAGCTCGGCGCGGCCCTGAAGGCGTCCGGCTGGCTCGACCTGAACAACCACATGGGCCGTCTCAAGGTCGCCGACCTCGACATCGAGTTCGCGGGCATCAACGACTCCCACATCGGGCTCGACCGCTACGACGACATCGCCGGCCCCGTCGACCCTCGCGCCGACCTCACGATCGGCGTCACGCACAGCCCCGAGCCGCGCAACCTCGACCGTTTCGCCGCCGACGGCTACCGTCTCCTCCTCGCGGGCCACACCCACGGCGGCCAGGTCTGCGTCCCCTTCTACGGCGCCCTCGCCACCAACTGCGGCATCGACCGCCCCCGCGTCAAGGGCCTCCACCGCTGGAACGCCTCCTGGCTCAACGTCTCCGCGGGCCTCGGCACCTCCCCCACGGCCCCCTTCCGCTTCTGCTGCCCCCCCGAAGCCACCCTCCTCACCCTCACCCCACCCCCCCCCCCCCCCCCCCCCCCCC
>NZ_BAAGPQ010000008.1:0-52704 GCF_054783995.1 Actinocorallia aurea | reverse complement strand
CACCGCAATTCCGATTCCCGTCCACCCCCTCGGATCCTGTAGACTCTCCGAGGCGCCACAAACCGCAAGGTTCGTGCACCGGGGTGTAGCGCAGCTTGGCAGCGCGCTTCGTTCGGGACGAAGAGGCCGTGGGTTCAAATCCCGCCACCCCGACCAGTCCAGGGCCGTGATCGAGAAATCGATCACGGCCCTGAGTGTCTTACTGGGTGACTAAGCCCGTCACTCCCCCTTGAAGATCCGATCCATGGCCGTCGCCCCCGTCTGGATCACCGTCCGGATCTGGTGCCGGTACACCGTCTCCGTGACCGCCGTACTGCTGTGCCCGACGAGCTTCGCGATCTCATCGATCGATAGCCCGCCGTCCGACAGCAGCGACACGAAGCTGTGCCGCAGCTCCCGCGGCGTCCAGGAGTCCGCGTAGATCCCTTCCGCCCCGCGGATCGCGTTCCGGAAGTCCCGCCGAACGTGTGAGGCGTCGAGCGGCGTCCCGACCTTGGACGCGAAGACCAGCCCGTGTTCCTTCCAGCCCTCCCCCGCAGCGGCCTTCTCCCTCCTCTGCTGGGCCCGCTGAGCCTTCAGGGCGTCAATGGCCCGAGCCGGAAGCGCCAGCGTCCGCCGGGACTTCCTGGTCTTCGTGTCCCCACCGGCCCGCACCGACCGCCACACGGCGATGTGCGGCGGGACTTCTGGCACGTCTCCCTTGGCCGGCTTCCCCTTCAGGTCCACGTGCTCCCATCGGAGATCCCGCAGTTCCTCGGTCCGGGCCCCGGTCAGCAGCGAGACCACGATGTACGGGTGCATCCGGTGCGCCTCGGACTTGGCGAGGATCGCGACGGCCTGAGCGAAGTTCAGCGACCGCGACGGCCGCCCCGCCGTCCCCTGAGGGACCGCACACAGCTCCACCACGTTCCGCTTCACTTGTCCCGAGCCATGGCCCGCCGCACCGACCGGTTCAGCACCGAGTGCAGCGCCTGCAACGTCCTGGTGCTCAGCGTCTTCGCCTTGACCTCCAGCCACCGTTCGACGTCCTCGGCCGACAGCTCCCGGAGCTTGCGCGCGCCGAGGTCGGGAATGATGTGCGTCTTCGCGTGGATCGTGCACGTCTCCACGGTCTTCGCCGCCTTGTCCGCGAGCCCAAACCGGAGCCAGTCCTCCACAGCGTTCTTCACCGTGTAGTTCATCGGCGCGATGGCCAGCCCGTCTTCGTGATCCCGAAGAACCTCCTTCAGCTTCTCCTTCGCCTCGGTCTTCGTCCGACCGGCGCCCTTCCGGACGATGCGCCTGCCCGAGGGGGTGTAGCCCACGGTGACGCTGGCGATCCAGCGCTGCCGGGATTCATCCCAATGCAGCCCGCCGTCTCCGCGTGCGCGTCGTTTGGTCATCAGGCGGCTTCCCTTTCCAGGAGCGCGACGTACTCGCGCAGGGCAGATGCGGGGATCAACCGGGTACGTCCTTCCTTGACCGAGCGCAGCCGCCCGGAGCGAAGAAGTTCGTAGACGACGGTCCGGCTCAGCCGAAGCCGCGTAGTGACGTCAGAGACCCGGTAGAGAGCGGGCTCAGGTCCGTTCAAGTGGTGTTCCTTCCGATCAGGTAAAAGGCCGGAAGCGTCTGGCCGCACAGCGCAGCCGAGAGCAGGAGTTCGCCGGGGGTGTGGCCGCGGCCGACCATGCGCCAGTCCCGGACGACCAAGACCGTGTCTTCGGCGAACAGAGGCAGCCGTCCGGTCGTGACTTCCTCGGTTTGCTGGCGTTGGTGTTCGGCGCGTGCTTCGCGCAGGGCGCCGAGGGTGGTGGAGTAGCGGCGGGACTTGGTGGAGAAGTGGCCGCGGAAGCCGAGCATGTGAGCCCACTCCGCGAGCCGCAGTTCCTCCAGCCCCGGCAAGGCGCCGAGGCGGAGGCATTCGGCGATGAGCCGTCGAGGATGCGGCCGGAGGTCGAGGGCGTCGAGGTCGGTTCCCGGAGGGATGCGCCGGTCGATGGTGCCGACGCATTCGGCGGCTTTGGTGGCGTACTTGGCGATGTAGCCGGCCACGGCCTGATCCGTCAGCTCACCGGAGGCATTGATCGGGCGGATGTCGAGTTGCAGGCCCCACGCGAACGCCCGCGTAGCCAAACTGTCAGCGGCCGGAGACGACGCCCGGACCGCCCCGGCCGCGTGCTGAACGGCATCGGCCAGTGCGTCGAAGGTCGCCCAGGAGGGCGGGGCAGAGGTGGGGCCGTCTGGTCCGTCGAGGCGGATGACGGCGTGGAAGTGGACGAGGCCGCGCCGCTGGTACTCGGCGATCTTGGCGAACGACACCACCGCTGACGTCTTCAACTCCGCCAGCGTCAGGCCCGCCGTCTTGGCCAAGCGACGCCGGACGGCAAGGGTGAAACGCCGCCACAGTTCCGGGGCCAAGGCGTTGAACAGCACGTGGCCGGTGTAGTCGTAGCAGTCCGGGCAGAGCGGTTCGCCCAAGCGCGGATCGTCAGGGTGATGGTGTTCCCCGCAGCCCAGGGCACTGCCATGCGGACAGGTCCCGCCGTTACGCCGAGGGTGGCAGGGCAAAGTCCTGCCCGCCTTGGTCTTTCGGGTCGTGTGAACCGGCCCGAAGGACGGCGCCGTCAGCGTCACGAACGCCGCCGGATGCCCGGTCACGGTGTCCGGGACTCCCTTGCCGCCGACGAGTCCGGCCCGGACGAGTTGGTAGGTGTCGGCGCGGTAGACCTCAGCACAGGCAGGGCAGCGAGACGCGCGCCGTGTCTTGCAGGCGACCCGCAAGACGCCGTCGGGTTCGGTCGAGGTCGAGTAGTGGCGGAGGACTTCACCGGTGGCCGCGTCGAGGTGGGTCACCCTGCCCCGCAGATGCACAGGTTGCGCGCATCCCCCGGTGTGCTTGACCTGTGTCGCCCAGCGTCCGTAGTCGGCGCGGGTGGCCCGGTCGGCAAGGGTGCGGGAGACGGTCGGGGTGATGAGTTCGGCGGGGTTCACGCGGTGAAGTCCTCCAGGTCGAGCAGCAGCGGGGGCGAGGCGACGAGGCGGGGCTAGAGGGCGCGGGTGAAGACGGCCACGGCGTCGGCGAGGCCGGCCAGGGCACGGCCGATGGCCAGGGCGCTTTCAGCGGCGCCGGTGGGGTGGCGCAGAACGAACAGGATGAGGACGAGGACGGCGAGGAGGTATCCAGCGCGGCGAAGCATGGGATCTCCCAGGGGGTCAGGTGTGGCCGTGTCCGTGGCAGAGAGGGCAGGTGTCTCCCTCGCTGGTGAGGCCGCCCCCGCCGCAGTCGCAGCAGCGGTCACGACCGCCGAAGGGCCGCGGCAAGGGCTCAGCGGGTGCCGGAGTGGTCATGAGGCCGAGTCGGGGTTCGAGGGGTTCGTGATGTTGGGGACGTGGCAGATCTGGTAGCGGAGGCCGGAGAAGTGGGTGGTGACGAGGAGGTGGCCGCCGTAGGTGCGCTGTTCCACGGGCAGGCCCAGGGCGGTGGACAGATGCCGGATTTGGGCGGGTCCGGTGGCGTGGTCGGTGTCGTGGACGAAGACCAGGAGGTCGAAGCAGTGGCCGTCGATCGGAGCGGCGGGGTTGTTCTCCAGCCAGTCGGCGAACTGGCGGAGGCCGCGGATGGTGTTGAGACGTCGCATCAGGTCGGCGGACAGGATCTGCTTGCTCATGCGGATTCCGTTCAGGAGGTGCGGACGAGGCGAAGGAGGTCGGAGGCGAGCTGACTGGACACGCCGAGCCGAGCGCGGAGCGCGTCGCGAGTGATGGGCTTGCCATGAGCCGAGACGTGTTCGTCGGCCACACGCCGGGCGAAGGACAAGAGCTGAGGAGCCGGACCGGAAGCCGCAACATCCGGACCAGAAGACGTCCGGCTGTCTTCTGTCTGAACGGGGCCGGGGCCGAGGGCGGGCCGCGAGGACGGTTCGTCCTGCTCAGAACCCGCCGAGGACGGCGCCGCAACTACCTCTCCCGCTTCGTCCTGCACGGGACGGGCACCGGCGCGCCGCTCCAGCATGGAGACCGCGACGAGGAAGGCCCCGGCTGGGGTTCCGGCGGTGATCCACCCCCAGGCGGTGGGTTCGGCTTGGGCGAGGTTGGCGCCGAGGGAGAGCAGGATGCCGCCGAACAGGACGAGGTTCGGCCAGGAGAACGCCCCCGCTTCCCGTCCGGTCCGAGCGTCGCGCTGTCGTTCTCCTGCCGCCATGACGCAGGTGAGGTCGATGCATACGGCGATGGCCCAGGCCATCCAGCCGTGTTGTCCGTGCTCGTTGGCGGTGTCGCGGATGTGGGTGAAGGAGCCGGCCGCGGCGATAACGGCAAGGACGAGGACGGGACCGGAGTCGACAACGAACGCCAGGACGCGCGAGCCCATCACGCCGCCCGCCGGTCGAGGACGGCCAGGAGCGCGACCATCTCCGGGTCACAGGTGTGGTCGTCCGCCCAGGTGGCGACCCACCCGTACAGGTCGGAGGACGCGGTGTCGGTGCAGCGGACGCAGCGGGCGAGGTGACGCCCGGTGACGAGGTCGGTGGTGATGGCGACCGGGTCGAGCGATCGACCCGGGTTCGAGCGGCGGGAGGGCTTGGGCATCGAGGTCTCCGGTTTGTGGCATGGGTCGGGTAGGGACCTGGCGCGAAGAGGTCGCGCCGACCGTGGAGAGAGCGGGTGCGCTACGCGGCGCGAGGAGGGTGCACGGCCGGGTCGTCGACCGTGGCGCGCGGCCCGGTGAGGGAGCGGGTGAGGTCGGACCAGGCCGGGGTGAGGTGGGCGAAGGTCTTGGCCGCGTGTTCTGCTTCGTCTTCGGTGATCAGGACCGTCCGGGCGCGGCTCCAGGTGCCGTCCTGTCCGGCGACGATGGCGACGCCGGGAGTCTCGGCGGGAATGGCGCGTGCTGCGTCGAGGGCGGCAGGGTCGAGGTCGCCGAGGGTCATGTTCGCCGTCTCCGGATCGTTCACCCGGTGACAGACCCGCCCGGACAACTGTGAGCGGAGCGCGGTCACGCCAGGCCCGAGGTCAGAGCCGATCCGCTGGCCGGACACGATCAGATAGACCGCGAACGCCCGCCCCAACTGCGCGACCCGCAGAAGTCCGGTTGCGGTCTTGGCGACTTCGTCCTTCTCAGACTTGTCGGCCATGAGGAACAGTTCGGCGACCTCATCAACCAGGACCACGACCGGCACGGGCCGGATCTCCTCCGGAAGCTGCCAGACATTGCGAGCACCGGCGGTCCGACAGAGGGTCATCCGGTCTTCCAGGATCGAGACCAGGCCGTCGAGGAGTCGGACCGAGCCTGCCCGCGTTGTCGCCAGCGCGGACAGCCGAGGCGCGTAGGGAGTGAGTTCGACGCCTCCCTTGAGGTCGAAGCCGACGAGCGCGACGGGCTGGGGCGCGAGACCGCGGATGATGGCGTTGACGAGGGTGGACTTGCCGGACTGAGTCGCACCGGCGTTGAGCCAGTGCGGCATGACCTTCAAGTCCATGACCCAGGGCGTCCCGGTCTCCAGCATCCCCGGCCGCACCGTCAGCAACTCCCCGGTCTCCGGCGAGGCCGTGACGTCAGTGAGCGGATCGACCCGGTTGACGACGAGGACGACGCGGCCGGGCTTGTCGGGCAAGACGCGGACGGAGTGGACCCGCCAGGCGTGCGCGAGCCGTTCGGCCGCCGCCTGGTAGTCCGCGGGAACCTGCCCGTCGTGCAGCCGCACCCCGACCCGCCAGCCGAGCGAGGTAGGACGAGGCAGCCCGAAGCGCGGAGCCTTGTCCACCGCCACCGTCCGGACCTTGCGCCGTTGCGTGTAGGACGTCGACGCCGAGGTCGACACCAGCGGCACCACCTCCAGCGACCAGCGAAGCCGGTTCCGCTTGCGCGACAGCTTGCACCCCGCCGCGACCTTCGGCCAGGTCACGAACACCCAGGCCCACCGCACCGGGAACCCGACGCAGAACCAGAACGACCCCGGCGCCAGCCGACGCCAGGCCGCGGCCCCGGCCGCCGCAGCGACCAGGACCACGAGCACCAGGACGTTTTCCGTCGCCACCTCAGGCCGCCTGCACGTCCGCGCCGGCGGGAACGATCCGGTCGGCCTTGAACGCGATCCCCCACTTGAGAACCCCGTTGATGTGCTGCTCCCACGGGAACCCCACGAGGCGGACCGGCGTCACGATCTGCCCGATGCTCAACCCCGGGTCCCCCGAGACGGCGACGTTCACCAGCTCCACCCGCCCCGACTCGTTGTCGGCGACCGACAGCCCCACGGTGAAGACCGTGTTCCCCTCCTTGTCCTGCTTCACCTCCCCCGTCTCCATGCTCAGCAGCTTCGGCCGCGGCGGCGCCACGCACACGAAGATGAACCGCCCCAGGTCAACCGGGATGCTCCGCACCTGCTACCTCCCAAGAACCTTTGTCGACCCCCCTAGACACTCGCATTTCGAAGATGACTGTCTAGGGGGCTACTCACATCAGAGTAAGCGATGCGCGCAGGACTGTCTAGGGGGGTACTCAAGATGCTTCGGCCACAAGGTGGACGGCTACCCTGCTGCCTGTGCCTTCAGGAGATCCAACGACGCCGAGCCTTCCTGCGGTGACGCATGCACTCGAAGATCTTCGCCGGGAAGTCGGATCCGCCGAGGCCGACGTCAGGGTGTCTGCCGATCACGCCTGGCAGGCTTTCCTACGCTTCGCCCGCGTTCGATACAACGTCGCCGAGCTTCCCGACGCCGACGGCCTTCTGTTCCAGTTCGGCACGCACGCGCTCAGTGGAACGAGGGCGTTCGTTCTGAACTTCACCCGGCAGTTCGAGATCACCGACGCCGCCGGTGAGCACGATCACTACCTCCAGGTCCAATGCGAGCTCGAGTACGAGCCCACGCCTTCCCTTGAAGGGCTCGGAACGTTCAGCTCATGGTTCTTCCATGACAGCGGCGAAGGCGTCGAGGACTGGCGTGAATCGTTGCGGAACTCCCCGATGTGGGGCGAAGTCGACCGGCTCACGGCACGGCTCGCGGTGTTTGCCGACCAGGTCTGACGAAGGCGCTCAGCCGATTGAACCGCCGATCGATTCCCAGCGCACGATCGTCGCGTCATCGAATGCCTTGCCGCGAGGCCACCGGGACCCGTCCGTGTCGCTCTCCTCAACCTGCCGAGTCCAGCGGATCAGAGCTTCAGCCCCGTCATCGGCGACGACGCGCAGCAGTTCGCCCCACGAGGCGACGCCGAACAGGTCGACCAGGCGGGTAGCCCCGTCCGTCAGCAGCGTCACAGCTTTGACGCCTGCGAGCGGCACTGCGCCGGCCACCGCTTCGTAGGCCGCGCCGGGATCGGTGCTCGCGACCCAGAACCCGCCGACCTTGTTCCGGTGCGCGGCCATCCTCTCCACCCGCGTGAGAAGCCCATCCGCGTAGCCGTTCTCACCGATGGGCGAGGAGTCGCCCGCCGTTCCTATGACCCGGCCGCGGACGTCTTCGATCCGGTCGTCTGTGACGATCAGCGGTTCGCCCTGGTGGAACTCCACGATGACCGTCGAGTCCGCGAGCGCCAGGTACTCCAGCACGTCGCCGTTGGCACGGACTGCAAGGACGGTTGCCGAAGGCGAATGCGGGTTTCCGAGGTCGCAGGGCTCTCCGTGCGCCTCCACAACGCGCTTGATCGCCGCTTCCAGAGCGTCGACGATCGGAACGGCCGGATCTGCGAGTTCGGCCAGGAGCAGCCCGCCGAGGGTCCGCGCGTACCAGGCGACGGAGTGGACGCACCCGCTGTCGAGCCCGGCCGGAGCCCCGGCCCCATCGATCAGAACCGCAGAGGAGGCACCGACCGCGGCGAAGTCCTCATTGGGACGATCGACGCGGCCGGCCAGAGTTGAGACGTGAAAGCGCACGCGCCCCACGCTACCTATGCGTGCTTGTAGACCGGCGTGAGCAGTTCCGTCCGCACCGGCTCATGCGTCCGCGCGTCGTACTCGGTCCCCACGACGACGGAGAACGCCTCATCGCCCACCTGCCCCCACAACGACCCGATGTCCGTGGTCAGCAGGTGAACAACTCCCAAGGACCCCTCAGGATGTACGCCCGCGATCACCAGGATGTTGCCTTCCCCATCCGGCCGAGGCAGCCGCCCGAGGTAGCCGACGTCATAGGGCCTCTGCGGCTCCTCCTCCTGCCCGGACCGGTAGCCATGACCCGTCCGCGTGTCCCGCAGCAGCCAGCCCACGTCATCGCGCTCCCACGCGATCACCGGGTCTTTCGCATACGTCTCCCGCACGGCCTCGGACATCCGCGGCCCGCAGACGACGAGCAGCCCCGCACGGTTGAGATCCACGGCCCCGTCGACGGAGACGTGGTCATAGTCGACCTTGAGGTCGAACGTCCGCGCCAGCTCCTCAAGCTGCTTCCCGGTGTTGAGGTCGTCCAGCGCCACATACGTCCGGTCGGAAACCGGGTCAGGCCGCAACGGCGTCACCACGGTCACGTTCCCCACCCCGAGGAACGCCCCTTCCGGCGCCGGCCCCGTGTGCCGGATCTGGTGAATCCGCCCCCGGCTCAAGCCCGCTTCCTTCGCGATGTCCGCATACGAAAGCCCTTGCGCGTGAAGATCCTGGATCAACCGTCGCCGAAGCCGACTCAGCTCAGTCACTTCCTGCTGCGCCTCAGCCAGCCGCGAGGTAGTAGCCCGCAGCAGCTCATACGGATCTTGAATCCGCGAGATCCGTTCGAACTCGCCCGGCATGTCACCGCCTCCTCCGCTCATAACCGAGTCTAGGACCCTAGACACAGCCCGGAGAAGTGGATCACCCGTCGAGGAGTCCACCGCCTGGATCTTCCGCCGCCGCCGAGGTATAGGAGGCCCACCCATCCCTCAGACCCCGCCCACCACCGCCCCCGGATCATCAGGAAAGACCGCCCACACCCTCCGCCCCACCCGTACGTCTTCCACGCCCCACTTGTCGGCGAGCTTCGCGACCATCGCGAGCCCCCGCCCGTCCTCGGACTCGTCATCCCAGTCAGCCGCAACCGGACAGGTCGGCGCCCCGAAGTCGATGACCCCCACCATGATCGAGTCGTCGAACCTCTCGACCTCCACCACGAACCTCCCACCCGGCAGCCCGCTGAAGGTGTGCTGAATCGCGTTCGTAGCGAACTCATTCATGGCCAGCACCGCCCGGTACAGCGCCCCGGCCTCATGCCCCGCGGCCACGTCCCGGACGAACCGCCGAGCGTTCACCAACTCCGCAGCATCCCCATCGAACATCCGAGACCACCGGCCCACGGTCATCACCGCCTATCCGTCTAGGGGTCTAAACACCCTCCGGATGCGCAGCGTAAGCCAGGTAATCCAACTATTCAATCCGTTCAGTGAATAGATCTTAGAACTTTCACCAGGTCCGCCCGCGCCGCCTCCACCACCCGCCGAGCCTCCACCCCGAACACCGCCAACCCCCGAACCTCCTCAAACACCCGCAGGTACTCCCGAACCTCTCCCTCCCCTGTCAAGGTCAACTCCCGAGTGAACGTCTCCACCACCACAGCCTCCTCACCAAAGACCGTGAACCCATGCAGCGGCACAACCCCGCCAGCGGCCCCGAACGGCAACACCCCCACCACCACTTCCCCACCCGCATCCAGCTCCACCAACCGATCAAGCTGCGCCACCATCTCCTCCCCCGACCCCGGCCAAGTCCTCAAAACCCCTTCCCCCAAAACCACCTCAACCCGTTTCCCCACCACCTCCACAACCGACCGCCCAAGCCCGCCAGCAACGCCGTATCCCTCAGTCCGCACCACCGAAGGCACCACCCCGACCCCCATAGCCCGAACAACACCGACCCGCCCCAGCACCTCCCCGACAGCACCACTCCGATACGACACCCCGGCATCCACCCGAGGAACCACGCTCTCCTCGTAGACCCCTCGCACAACCTCCACCAACCCAAGCGCCTCCCCACCCAGCGCCACAAGAATCCGCACCACGACCGCAGCATCAGCCACCCGCCGGCCAGTCTCCACACGAGAGACCGTCGCCTGAGGAACCCCGGCCGCCGCCGCCAACCGCACCCCCGACAACCCAGCAGCCATTCGAAGCCGCCGAATCTCCGCCCCAAGCTCCCGCAACCCATCCCCACTCATGCCAGCGTTCTACCACCCCCGCCCAGCCCACCAGGACCACAACCAACCAGCCCCAGCCCGCCAGCCCACCAGGATGAGAACTTTCTCTACGGTTTCAAGCCGCCCGCTCCGCGGTCGGGCTGGTCGGCCCGGCACGGGCGTGCGGCCTCTCCGGGCCGACCCGTGCCACGCCGACCAGCTAGCTAGAGCCGCCTCACCTGCGCTAACAAGCCTGCCGCAGCATCGACCAGGGGCAGGGGTTCACCCAAAACTATCTTCATGGTAAATATGTGGACATAGTTCCCGTTATCAGATTGACTCAGCTGAAGGGCTTGCAGCACTTAGTAAAACTCTTACCCTAGAGGCAAAGTATCCGTCGTTGGGGAGCGCGCGTGCAGTTTGAGGAACGCATGTACGCAAAACTAAAGTTCTTCGAGAAGTTGGCCGAGTTGCATGAAAATGCTTTCGAAGACTTCTTTCATAATCTCATGTCGGCTAAGCATCCCAGCTATATTGACGTGAGAACCCATGGAAACATAGGCGATCAAGGCGCTGACGGCCTTCTACTTCACGACCGAAAACTCTATGCTTGCTATGCTCCCCCTACATTCAATGTAGGCAGCATAGAGGAAAAATTCTTTTCGGATCTTAAAAAGGCCAAGGAAAAGCGTGTTGGCCAGTACGACATATTTGTGTTTGTGCATAATGATATGCGTGGCATGCATCCGGAAATGTCCTCGATTCTTGCGAACGCATCGAGAGACAATGCTCCCCTTAAGATTGAACACCTTGGTCGCCGTCGTCTATGGCAAGTCTTGATGGGTCTAGAGAAGGATCAAGTTGAAGACTTGCTAGGCTGCGAAATACCAATACACGAACGGGTATATGGGATAGGCCTAGAGGATCTTAAGCCTCTCCTTGAACACCTAAAGTCGCAGACTTCGGCACCCGATCCGTTCCAGCCACTGCCAGAAATCCATGAGAACAAACTAGATTATAATAATCTCGAAGGCGATAGTAGGTATGCGCTAGTCAACGCCCTGAAGAACACCTATCTTATAGGCGACTATTACAGAAGGGGTGTTTCGGCGTATGAGCGCGACGAAGTGGCGGCCGGCTTCTCTATCTACTATCAGCAACTTAAAGAAAAATGGGATACCCATGAAGATATTCTGTGGCAGTTGGTGATTTATGTTTTGGGGAACCAACTGCCGGACCCTAGAACGCATCGAGCGGCATGGGTTATCCTGGCCTATTTCTTTGAGAGATGCGATATATTTGAACAGCCCCCAGATGGCTGGACCCCTTATGCCGCTATTGGGGGAAGCGGATGATAACACCGACTAAAGGTATCGAACCCGACAGGGCTCTATTGTCGGTTGGGGCGCAAATTCTCCAGCAGTTGGCGGAACCTACATCAGTGAGCCAGGTCTGGTTTAAGCTAAAAAGCTGGCGTCTCCGTGAGGGATATGTTTCGCCTGTATCTTTTGGGTGGTTCACGCTGGCTCTTGATGTGCTGTATGCCATGGGTCTAATAGAATTGAATGACGGCCTGCTATTTAGAAGGAGCTCTCGTGCTGCGCAAATTGAGCTCTAGCGATTCTCGCTTCAAAACAATCGAGTTTCAGCCCGGCCTGAATATCGTGGTAGCAGATACTCGACCCGAGGCAACGTCGACTGACAGCAGAAACAGTGCAGGGAAATCAAGCATTATCGAGTTGCTTCACTTTCTCCTAGGGAGTCGAGCTGACAAGCACATAGCTACACGCAAGCCTCTGCGTGACTCAATATTTGAGCTCCATATGGATTGGCCTCAGACGAGTAATGGCCTTAAGGTTCGACGCCAAGGTTCTAGCTCAAACTCAATCGAGATAGATCCTGATGTATCTGCGCCTAGTGCAGGGCGTCTTTCTATCGGGCCTGGTGTGATATCTCTTTCAGAGTGGAATGCTCTAATCGATTCTGCTCTATTCAAGCTGCCGGTAGAGCACCCTGGAGTAAGTGGCAGAATTCTTCTCTCTTACTATATTCGGCGAGTTGCTAGCCATGCGTTCAATGAGCCCATTAGAATTCATTCGCGTCAGGCTGAGGTCGAAGCCACTACCAACTTGGCTTATTTGCTCGGGCTGGATTGGAAACTAGCCTCTCGCTATAAGGATCTTGCTGCCCGGGAAGCAACAAGGAAGCAGCTTCGCCAAGCAGTAAATGATCCTGTGCTAGGTCGAATAGTTGGAAATGTTGCCGATCTGCGCGGGCAAATAACTCTCGCAGAAGCTCGAGTTTCTCGACTCCAGCAGCAAATAGATTCTTTCCGTGTAGTGCCGGAGTATGAATCACTTAAAAGGCGCGCTGACGAACTATCCCGGCAAATACGAGAGAGATCGAACCAGGATCTCATAGATCAGCGAAATCTCGAGGATCTTCAAGACTCTATGAATGAGTCGGTCGACACGGAGGTTCGCTATCTTGAGCCGGTGTTCGAAGAGCTCGGAGTTATTCTCCCCGACCACGTTAGGCGACGCTATGAGGACGTGAAATCTTTCCACGAATCGATCGTTCGCAACCGTCATCGCTATCTTAATGAAGAGATAGCGGCAATTCGTTCTAGGCTAGGTGAGAGTAGGGAACAGAGAGAACGGCTAGGAGCTGAGCAGGCTCAAATACTCCGTCAGCTGAACGAGGGCGGGGCGCTAGAAGCGCTAACGACTCTTCAAAGCGCATTTGCGCAGGAGAAGGCCGCCCTTGCTGCTCTCGAAAATCGGCTTACTGCGGCACAGGCTCTAGAATCCAGTGCTCGGCAGATTACCTCTATGCGGGTCGAGCTCGAAGAACAAATGTCGGCAGATCTGGAAGATCGACAAGCTAGAATTAGTGAAGCTACGCTCCTCTTTGATGAGTTTGCAAAGCAACTCTACGGAGATGAGCGCAGCGGTTACCTTGCTATTAATGCAGGAAGAAACAGTATTAAAATATCTCCCCGCATTGACAGTGATGACAGTCGCGGTATTGGGAATATGGTGATATTCTGCTTTGATCTAACTGTTGCGGTTATTGCGCATCGGCACAATAGAGGGCCAGATTTCATCATCCATGACAGTCACTTGTTCGACGGCGTTGATGATCGCCAGTTGAAGTCGGCCCTTGATCTGGCGGAGGCGGTCGCTAGTCGCGAGAACATGCAATACATAGCAACGATTAATAGCGACGATTTGGATAAGGCGATCAATCGTGGATTTGGTTCGGTTGATAGGTGTATAGAGCCTAGGCTAACCGATGGTTTTGCTGACGGTGGATTGTTTGGATTTAGATTCTAGTTCTGAACTCTTACATAAATATGCCGAGCACCCAATCTCTCACGGAGTGCTATTTTGGGCGCCCATTTAAGCCTCGTTACTGCCAATGATGGATCTACGATCGCCAGGGTGGTTGGGGTCTGCGAGGGCTAAGGCGGTCGCCTGACGCACCGCTTCCGGACCTCGGGGCTTGGCTGCCCCAGCGATCCCGGGTCAGCTTGTCCTCGGATGGGCGGGCACTGTAGGTGCGGGGTGACGACGGTGGGGGCTCGGTGGGTGGCAAGCCGGGTGTGCTGGGGCTGATGTGGGGGGATTAGCGGGGACTGATTTGGAGTGGTGGGAAGGGTGGGGTAGAGGCTTCACATCGAAGACACGGCTTGCTGTGTACGTCGGTCGAACGAGCCCGAAGCAGGGGCTGCCGCCCCCAGCCCCCCGCAGGCCGGCGCACTCACCCGCGCGAAACCTCCTGTCACACCGTCTCGCCGTTCGCGCGGGTGAGCACTCCGGGACGGGCGTGATGGGCTCGCGGTCGGATGGTGGTTGCTAACGGGGGTGCTAACAACAGGGCTGGGCGAGGGCGGATCGGGGTGGACGGCGTGAGGGCTGGGGAGCAGGTCAGCGAATGAATGTGGATGACTGTGGATGGGGTTGGGCGGACTTTTAATCCGTAGGTCAGCCAAGCCGTGCGGGCGAGTTATGGGTGACCCGCTACTTTCGGGCGAGGAACTCCCGAGCTACGGCTACACGCCCTGTGTCAAAACAGTCCGGGGCAGCGGCCACAACCTGAGCCCACAGCCGTACGCGATACTGCGCCTCTGGGGACTGCGGGGCATTGAGCTGGACCGCGCTATCCCTGAAGGACTGCGCGGCCTGTCGGTCGTCCGCGCACTTCTCCGCTGGCGGCTGCTCGCTCCACGGGAACCCAGTCCACGCCACGTACCCGGTAGCGGCCACGCCGATTGCAGCGAAAACAGCAACCAAGCCGACTCCGACTCTCCGCCCGACAGCCACCAGCCACCTCCGGCGAGACCGAACATCAGCTGCTTCTTTAGCCTGCTCCTGCTTACTCGCCAAAGCAGCCGTCTCCGCGACCTCCATCCCGCGATGATAGAACCGGAACCATGGCATACCGCCTGCTAACAGGGCATCGTGTCCAGGCTGTGAAGTACACGTAGTAACCCGATCGCCACTCCGATTGCCACAGATTGGTGAGCGTCGGCGATTGGTCCGCGGACGATCATGAGCAGCGCCGCTTGCGGTCCCTGCGTCCCGAGTTCCACCAAAAGAACCAGGCAAGGTGAGTGACGAAGTGAGTGACAACCGCGGTGGACGAGCGCGAACCCGAGCGGACCATTGCGGACTCGAAGCGCAGGTCAGAGGCGGATCTGTACCTGTGAAGATCTTGGGGAGCTTCGTTCGGGACGAAGAGGCCGTGGGTTCAAATCCCGCCACCCCGACCAGTTCAGGGCCGTGATCGAGGAATCGATCACGGCCCTGGTTGTTTATGGGGTGGCGTGGATGATGGTGGCGTCGTCGGTGGGTTTGGGGCGGGGCCAGCGGGTGCCGGATGGGTCGGTGGACTCGGTTTGGCGGGTGTGGTGGATCAGGGCGACGGGGCCCTGGTCGTGGAGGATTTTGAGGAGGTCGGGCCAGGAGGCTTCGGCGAACAGGTCGACCAGGCGGGTGGCGCCGTCGGTGAGGAGGGTCACGGCCTTGACGGCTGCCAGGGGGACGGTGCCGGCGATCGCTTCTCGGGCGGCGGACGGGTCGGCGCCGGCCACCCAGAAGCCGCCGGATCTGTTTCGGTGCGCCGCCATGCGGAGACGGCGGGCCAGGAGGCCTTCGGCATAGCCGTCCGGGCCGATCCGGGAGGATTCGTCCTCGGTCCCGATGACCCGGGCGCGCACGTGCTCCACGCGGTCGTCGGTGACGATCAGCGGGTCGCCCTCGTGGAACTCCACGATGACCGTCGAATCCGCGAGGGCCAGGTACTCGAGCGTGTCCCCGTTGGCCCGTACCGCGAGTACGGTCGCGGACGGCGAGTCCGGATGGCTCAGGTCGCATCCCTCGCCGTGCGCCTCCATGACCCGTTTGATCGCCGCCTCCAGCGCGTCGACGATGCCCGTGCCGGTGTCCGCCAACTCGGCGAGGAGTAGGGCGCCGAGCGTTCGCGCGTACCAGGCCACGGAGTGGACGCATCCGCTCTCCAGCCCCGGTGGCGCCCCGGCCCCGTCGATCAGGACGGCCGCGTCGGCGCTCACGGCGGCGAAGTCCTCGTTGGGGCGGTCGGTCCGGCCGGCGAGCGTGGAGACTTGGAAGCGCACCCGTCCCAAGCTACCCACGCCCTGCGGTTCCGGCGGGACTGCCGGTGCCGACTTCGCCCTGCCGTCGATCCCGAGGCTGTGGACAACTTTCCGACGCGGCCGCGGCGCCGGGTTACGATCCCGATCAGGTGCGTTGCACGGAGTGGGGGGTGCGGTGTGGCCGGTCTGTTTCCGGTGTCCGTCAAAGGCGTCGTGGTCGATGGGGAAGGGCGGGTGCTGCTGCTGAAGAACGAACGGGAGGAGTGGGAGCTGCCGGGAGGGCGGTTGGAGGCCGGGGAGGGGCCTGCGCAGTGCGTGGTTCGGGAGATCGCGGAGGAGAGTGGGTGGCGCGCCGAGGCCGGCGATCTGCTGGACGCGTGGGTGTACGAGCCGCTGGCAGGGCGGTTCGTGTTCATCGTCACCTATGGGTGCCGGCTCTTGGAGGGGAACGCGGAGCCGCTGATCAGCCACGAGCACAAGGAGATCGGCCTGTTCGGCGAGGACGAGGTGCCGGGGCTGGTGATGCCGCAGGGCTACAAGGACTCGGTGGCCGCGTGGTTCGCCCGGCTGCGCGGGTCGGCTTGAGCGGTGCTGTTTCACGTGAAACGTGGTCCGGGAGGGCATGATGGTGGGGTGGAAGCTCGGGTTCTGGCGGTAAGTGATCTGCATGTGTCTTATGCGGAGAATCGGGTTGTTACCGAGGGTCTGCGGCCCACGTCCGATGAGGATTGGCTCATCGTGGCGGGGGATGTGGCGGACAAGGTCGGGGACGTCGAGTGGGCGTTGCGCGTGCTCACGCGGCGGTTCGCGAAGGTGGTGTGGGTACCGGGGAATCACGAGTTGTGGACGGTGCGGGACGGGGCGGACGGGTTGAAGGGGGTGGCGCGGTACGAGTACCTGGTGGAGATGTGCCGGAGGCTCGGGGTCGTCACGCCGGAGGACCCGTATCCGGTGTGGGAGGGGAGCGGGGGGCCTGCGGTCATCGCGCCGCTGTTCCTGCTCTACGACTACTCGTTCCTTCCACCCGGGTGCGCGACGAAGGAGGAGGGGCTCGCGTACGCGTACGAGACGGGTGTCGTGTGCGTGGACGAGAAGCTGCTGCATCCGGATCCGTACCCGACCCGGGAGGCCTGGTGCGCGGCGCGGGTGGCGCTCACCGAGGAGCGGTTGAAGGCGTGCGATCCGGACGTGCCACTGGTCCTGGTGAACCACTGGCCGCTGGTCCGCAACCCGACCGAGGTGCTCTGGTATCCGGAGTTCGCGCAGTGGTGCGGGACGACGGCCACGGCCGACTGGCACCGCAGGTTCAACGTCAAGGCGATGATCTACGGGCATCTGCACATCCCGCGTGAGACCCGGTACGACGGCGTCAGGTTCGAAGAGGTGTCCCTGGGCTATCCACGCGAGTGGCAGAAGCGCGGGAAGCCTCCTGAGCTGCCCCGCGTGGTGCTCTAGGGCAGGATCTCGGCGATGAGGGCCGTCGCGTTGTCGCGTCCGCCGAGGTCCTCGGCGCGGGCGATCAGCGCGGCGGCGAGTCCGGGCGCCGACGGGTGGGCCGTGGCGAGCGCCGCGAGGTCGTCGCCGAACCAGGTGTCCGACGGGACGGCCGCGCCGTCGCTGAGCAGGACGAGGAGATCGCCGGGTACGGCCTGCACGGAGGCCGTGAAAGGCTCCTCGGCGTAGCCGCCGAGATGCTTCGTCAGCATCGAGCCGCCCCACTGGGCCGCTGGGTCGGTGCGGATCTCGTCGGCGAGGACGGTCTGGTCGGGCGTGAGCCGGAACGCGATCCGCTCCCCGTCGGGGAGCCTGCGGACGAGCCATGCGGGGCTGTCGCCGACGAGGGCGAGGTCGACCCGCCCCGAGGGCGCGACGGACGCGCCGAGGAACGTCGACGCGCCGCGCCCGAGCCCGGCGACCACGGTGTCGGCCGCGGCGAGTCCGGCGACGAGGCCCTGGTGGTCGTCCCGGCAGAAGTAGGCGCGGACCTCCTCGACGGCGGCCCGTGACGCCCGCGCGCCCGACCCGTCTCCTTCCCCGGTGACGCCGTCGCAGACGACGAGGAGCACCGCCCCGTGGATGTCGCGGACGACGGCGAAGGCGTCCTCGTTGTCCCATTCGGGGTCGCCTTTGGCCTTGCGCGATCCGACGGCGGTCTCGGCCGCGGGCCTGACCCGCACTTCGCCGCCTTCGCCTTCGGCCCGGACCGCGGCGAGGACCGCGCGCGGGTCCGCGCCGACGAGCAGGGCGCGGACGATCGCGTCGAGCCCGTGCGGATACTCCCCGGCGTGCAGGTCGAGCAGGGCGAACACGTCGCCGAGGTCGCGCGGCGCACGGCCTGCCGCGACCCGGACGAGGCCGTGCACGATCGCCCACACGTCACGCGCGCGGGCGCCCGGTGTGTCCGGCACGGGTGGTTCGCCGGAGCCGAGCGGCGGCACTTCGAGCACCTGCCAGCCGTAGGTGGCGTGCCAGCGCAGCGCGCCGGGCCACAGGCAGCCGGGCCCCATCCGGGCGAGGCTCTCGGCCAACACGTCCCACAGGCCCCCGAGCTCCTCCATGAGCATGCCCGCGGGCAGCCCCTCCCGGTCCCCGAGCACCGGGTAGGGCTCCTCCGCCCATTCCACGCTGATCCGCCCCAGCAACTCCCACCCCCATCGGTCCCACCATGGTGACCGTCCGCAGTCCCGGCGACAACCCCGACACGGCGTGTCGGCGTGCGGCCTGACCGCACGTTCGGGCAGCAGGCTCGGCCAAGGTGTCAGGCCCGGTGGGAGAGGACCGTCGCAGCGGGTCGCGCCGTGAGGTCGGTCAGGATGTCGGGAGAGGTGCCAGGTGTGCGGAAAGCAGAGACGGCCCCGTCCGAGCGGGTCAAGCGGTCAGGCCGGTCAGGGCGGCAGGAGAGGACGACCCCGGCGCCAGATGTGCGAGAGCAGAGAACGGCCCCGTCCCAGCGGGTCGGGCCGTCAGGACGGCGGGAAGGGCGGCCCTGGCGGCGGCGGGCGGCGGCAGGACCGCCCCGTTCGAGGGGGTCAGGCGGTGAGGGCGGTGAGGGCGGCCAGGAGGCGGTCGATGTGGGCCTCGGTGGTGCCGAGGCCGAAGCTGGCGCGGACCGCGGTGGTGTCGGTGGCGCCGGTGAGGGCGGCGACGAGGGGGTGGGCGCAGAACTTGCCGTCGCGGACGCCGATGCCGTGGACGTCGGACAGGTATTCGGCGACTTCGCGGGCGCTGTGGCCGTCGACGGTGAAGGAGACGATGCCGACGCGCGGGTGGTTCGGCCCCCACAGGGACAGTTCGCGGACGGCGGGGAGGGCGGCGAGGCCGTCGCGGAGCCGGGCGAGCAGGCGCTCTTCCTCGGCGACGATGCCCTGCCAGTCGGTGAGGGCGCGGCAGGCCTCGGCGATGGCGATGGCGCCGAGCACGTTGGGGGTGCCTGCCTCGTGGCGCTGCTCGGGCTCGGCGGCCCAGGAGACGCCGCCTTCGGGGGTGACGCAGCGGGTGGCGCCGCCGCCGCGCAGGTACGGGTCGGCGGCGCGCAGCCAGTCGGCGCGGCCCGCGAGGACCCCTGCGCCGAACGGCGCGTAGAGCTTGTGGCCGGACAGGGCCACGTAGTCGTAGGGGGAGGCGTCGAACGGGCGGTGCGGGGCGAGCTGGGCGGCGTCGATCGCGATGCGGGCGCCGCAGCGGTGCGCGACGGCGGCGAGTTCACGGATCGGCCACAGCTCGCCGGTGACGTTGGATGCTGCGGTGACGACGAGCAGGCGCGGCCCCTGTGGGCAGGCGCGCAGCGCGTCCTCGGCGGCGGCGAGGGCTTCGGCGGGCGTCGCGGGGATCGGCAGCCGGACGGCGCGGCGCCACGGGAGCTGGGTGGCGTGGTGCTCGGAGGAGAACACCACGACCGACGTGCCCTGCGGGACGGCGCGGGCGAGGAGGTTGAACGCGTCGGTGGTGTTGCGGGTGAAGATCACCGACTGGGGCCCGCCGAGGAACTCGCGGACGGTCTCGCGGGCCTCCTCGTAGGCGCGGGTGGTCACCTGGGAGGCGTAGCCCGCGCCGCGGTGCACGCTGCTGTAGTAGGGCAGGGCCTGCGTGACGGCGTCGGCCACCGCCTGGAGACAGGGCGCGGAGGCGGCGTAGTCGAAGTTGGCGTAGCCGGTGAACCCGTCGCGGACGGGGACGGGGGCGTCGAGGCCGACGACGGCGGGAAGGGACGTGAGAACGGTCACGGGAGGCCTCCGGGGGCTCCATCATGGATTCCGGGAACGCCGTCCGGGGAATCCGCGCTTGCCCGGCGCCTTTGCGCAGGGCCTGGTCGTCACCCGGACCACCCCGCCGCGGAGGAGGGTTGGCGGCCAGCAAGCCGGGGCTGAACGCTGGCACTCATGACCTTCGGGTCTTTTATAGCAGGAGGACCGGGTCCTCCCGCAACCCGGTCCTCCCGCAAGGGGTCCTCACGCAACCGGCCCCTAGGAGATCCCGCCGAAGAGATCGTCCGTGTCGTCGCCGCCCTCGCCGCGCAGGCGGGAGAAGGCCTCGTGACCGAGGAACATCAGCTGGGCCTGCTCGGGGAGGGTGAACAGGAAGGCGCCGTCGCTCTGGCTGGCGTGCGCCTGGAGGGCCTCGGCCTTGCGCGCGAAGTACTCGCTGACGTCCACGACCGTGGTGACGAGCTCGTCGGGGGTGCCGAACTCGGGCTCGGCGCCCTCTTCCAGCTCGGGCCAGTCCAGGCCCCAGTTCTGCTCGCGGGCCACGCGGGCCATCTCGGCCATGGCCGAGCGCGGCATCGCGGTGGCGTACAGGCGCTCGGGGATGCCGCTGCGCTCGGTGGCGGCGACGGCGACGCGGTGGGCCTGGATGTGGTCGGGGTGCCCGTAGCCGCCGTTGTCGTCGTAGGTGACGACGACCTGCGGTCGGTAGCGCTCCATGAGGGCGACGAGCTTGTCGGTGGCGGCGTCGAGATCGGCGCCGGCGAACGAGCCGGGGGCGGTGTTGGCGGCCCAGCCGACCATGCCGGAGTCCGCGTAGCCGAGGAGTTCGACGTGTTCGATGCCGAGGATCTCGGCGGAGCGGGCGAGTTCCTTCAGCCGGGTCTCACGGACGGCGG
Source organism: Actinocorallia aurea (assembly GCF_054783995.1). Lineage (NCBI taxonomy): Bacteria > Bacillati > Actinomycetota > Actinomycetes > Streptosporangiales > Thermomonosporaceae > Actinocorallia > Actinocorallia aurea. The sequence continues at coordinate 31,933 of NZ_BAAGPQ010000008.1, read as the reverse complement.
CCGGGTCGTGGCCTTCCTCACCGGGCTTGACCCCGCCCGGTCCGTCGCCCTGCTCCCCGTTCGTGCAGGTCACGAGCACCGTTCTGATCCCCTGGGCGGCGGCGCGGGCGAGGACTCCCCCGGTGCCGATCACCTCGTCGTCAGGGTGGGCGTGCACGGCCATCAGCGTCAGCATGGGCCTCAGCCTATGCGGCTCCGGTACTCATTCCGCAGTTGAGTATCCGCGCTCTGGGGCGGCCGGGCGGCGGTCGCCAGACTGGTCGGTATGCAGCAGATCTCCCGTAATGCCGCCGCATTCGTCGTCCTCGCGATCGCCGCCGCCGCCAACTGGGCCGCCTGGCTGGGCTGGGACCAGCAGTACGACACCGCCCCGGACGGCACGGTCTCCGGGCCGTACCAGGTCTGGCAGGGCGTCGGCCTCGTCGTGGTACTCGCCGCCCTCCTCGTCGGCGGCGCGCTCCGCTTCGGCAACCTCGCCGCTTTCGGTCCCGCGCTCGGCATGGCGGCCGCCGTCGCCTACGACTGGTCCGACGACGACAGCGGCCTGTGGGTCGTCGGCGCGACCCTGATGACGCTCGGCGTCCTCGCCGGGACCCTGGTCGCGATGTCGATCGCCGCGAGCATCCGGACCAGGGCCGCGCGCCGGACGGGCGGCGCCGTCGGCCTCACCTGACGTCGAGGGCCTTCCAGCCCGTTGCGCGCTTCTGCCACTGGCCGCCGCCGGGGAACCGAGCGGAGACCTCCCCGTCGGCCGAGGCCTTGAACGTGAACGTGAACGCGCCCTTGGTGCCTGTCTTAACCGTCCCCAGCCGGACGGCCTTGCCGCTCGTGCGGCGGAACCAGATCTGGACGGAGGCTCCCTTGAGCCCGGCGAACTTGCCCTTGAGGTTGAGTCCCTTGACGGTCCCCTTCGCCTTCACCTTCGTGCCCTTGGCGGCGCTCGCGGGCGACGTCGAAGACAGCTTCGCGGCGCGCCGGACCGTAATGGCGCCGGCCTTCCTGTGGGTGACGAAGTCGTAGTACGCGTTCGACGGAGCGCCGTCGGTGGCGGCGACCTCAAGGGTGTACCTGCCTCCCCAGTCGGCCTTGTCGAGGACGGCGGTGCCCTTGTAGACGCCGTCTCCCGCAGTTCCCGACGCCCGCTTGAGGTCGCTGACGAGGGTGAAGCCCTTGCCGTTCGGGAGCCGGAGCGTGGCGTCGACGTCGGTGATCCTGGTCCCGGAGACACGGACGCGGATCGGCACCTTGGCCTTCGCGCCCGCGGTGATGACGGGGGTGCCGGAGGCCTTCGCGGAGCGGATCTTGAGTGGCCCCGCGGCGTGGGCGGGTGACGCGACGGCGACGGCCGAGAAGAGGACCGTCAGGACGAGGGGGGCGACGACGGTGCGCATGCGCGGAGTCTAGGACTTATCCTCCTGGAACTCATCAATCCAGACCTGCACCAGGAGCATCATCTCCAGCCTGATCCGGGGATCCTCCAGGTCCGTGCCGAGCAGGTCCTGGAGCCGCCCCAGCCGATACCGGACGGTCTGCGGGTGCACCTGCAGCACGGCCGCGGCCTCGGTGGCGTTGAAGCCGTTCTTCATGCACTCCAGCAGTGTCTCGGCGAGCCGGGGCGCCTGCCGCGGCCCAGCCTTGAGCAGCGGGCGGAGTCGGCGTTCGGCCATGCGGGAGACGAAGCCGCCGCCTTCGCGCAGCAACAGCCGCGGAAGGTGGTCCTCGGCCCTCGCGACGAATCCGGCCCGCCGGGTCGCCTGGCCGGAAACGGTCCCGGAGGCGACCAGGGCGAGGGTGCGGCGCGCCCACAGAAGCGAGGCGGCGGCCTCGGACGCCGGGACCGAGGGGCCCATCGCCCCGGTCCAGCCCGCGAGGGTCGCGGCGAGTTCGGCCGGACGCCCCGGGCCGTCCGGGTCGGGCACGACGAGCAGCGGCCGACCCTCGTCGTGCCCGCTGAGCAGCTGCGGCGGGAGACCGGAAGGGCCTTCGGAGACCTGCTTGCGCGGCAGGAGCAGCACGACGGCCAGCACCCGCGGCAGCGGCCAGCCGGCCCGCGCCGCCTGCTCCTCGACGGCTTCGGCGGGCGCGGGCGGATCGGCGAGCAGCAGCCCGAGCAGGCGGGACCGGCGCCGCTCGCGCTCGCCCGCCGCCTTCTCGGTGGCCTTCGCGTAGCCGTGCGCGGCGGCCGAGGCGAGCGCGTCGAGGTAGGCGAAGTTCGCCTCGGCGAGCAGGGCGATGAGCGCCCGCGATTTCCCGACCCGCTCGGCCTCCCCCGCCAGGAGCCGCCAGGCGACGCGCGAGGAGATCCGCAGCGCGTTCTGCAGATGTTCCAGCCCGCGTCCTTCGAGCGCCTCCCCGTAACCGATGTCGAAATAGGTCTGGTGCACGTCCCGCCACGAGGCGGAAGGATCTTCGATCAGATCGAGGAAATGGTGAACGGCCCGCGTGGACGCCTGCTCGACGACCTTTCCGTAGACGTCGTCGCCCTGCCGTCCGTACTCAGGCACCCGCTGCCGGACCGCCTCGGCCATGCGCTGGACCAGGTGTGGGACGTGCGGGCGCAGCCATCGCGCCGTACCCGCCGGCACGGCCCGCCACGGCTCGTCCAGCAGGTCGGCGCAATCGTCGGCCCTTTCCACCCTGTGACGCTAAATCGCCGGACGGGCCGGAATAAGTCAACCGCGCAACGCTTCGCGGCCCGCTTTCCTCATCCGCCGACAAGTCAGCGAACGAATGCGCGCTGACCTGCGGTCGCGCCGAACCGTCCGTCCGCGGCGCACAATCACCCGCCTCGCATTCATCATTCGGCGGCGTAGGAGCGCGCGGGGTCGCGGCCGATATTCGAGAGCGGATCACCACCCACCCCTGGAGACCCCCATGAGACTGAGATCCCTGTGCGCCGCGGCCATCGTCGCCGCGGCGTCCGCCCTGACGGCGACCGGCGGGGCCGCCGCGGCGCCCCTGCTGTGCCTCGCGTCCGAGAAGCAGATCTTCGCCGCCGCCGGAGCCGTCTCCGCGCCCGTGGGAGAGCTGCTCGCGTGCCGCCGCGTCACCCTCTCCGAAGTGCCCGGCGGCATCTCCATGACCGCCTACCAGGTCCGCTACGTCTCCACCGACCTGCACGGGGCGAAGGTCCCCGTGACGGGCACGGTCGCCGTCCCGTCGGCGGCCTGGACGAAGGGCGGGTCGCGCCCGACCGTCGCCTTCAACCCCGGCACGCTCGGCTCCGGCCCGCAGTGCGCGTTCTCCAAGCAGCTCGCGGGCGACTACCAGGACATGTACGAGGGCGAGCAGGTCGCCTCGTTCCTCAAGGCCGGGTTCGCGGTGGCCGCGACGGACGGGATCGGCTACGTCGACGGCGGCGTGCACACCTACATGATCGGCCAGAACGCCGGGCACGCCCTGCTCGACCTGGTGCGGGCCTCTCGGCAGATCCCCTTCGGCTCGCTGAAGGCCGACGGCCCGGTGGGCGTCGCCGGATACTCCGAGGGCGGCGCGGCGTCCCTGTGGGCGGCCCAGGTGGCCGCTTCCTACGCGCCGGAGCTGAAGGTCGTGGGAGCCGCCGCGGGCGGGGTCCCCGGCGATCTGAAGATGACGGCGGCGAAGCTCAACGGCGGCCTGTTCGCCGGCTTCCTCGCCGACGCGGTGGTGGGCCTCGGCGAGGCCTACCCGACGCTGCCCTTCGACGCGCTACTGAACGACCGGGGCCGTCAGGCCGTCGCGGACGTCACGTCCAAGTGCCTGCTCGGGACGCTCTCGGCGTTCGCCGGGCAGAAGGTGGAGAACTTCACCACCGCGAAGTACTCGCTGGAGCAGCTCTACGCCCTGGGCGACGCCTCGGGGCAGACGTGGGGCCAGGCGGTGGACGCGCAGAAGCTCGGCGTGGGGATCGGCGGTCCGGCCTCCGCGGCGACCTGGAAGATCGGGTTCCCGACGTACCAGTACCGCGGCGCGCTGGAGGAGATCATCCCGGTCGAGACCCAGGAGGAGACCCGCCGGCTGTACTGCGCGGCGGGCATCCCGACCCAGTTCAAGAACGACTACGCGGGCGAGCACCTGACCACCGACGCCCTGGCCCGCGGCGACGTGACCGCGTGGCTGAACGACAGGTTCACCGGGCGGCCGGTCGCGAACAACTGCTGAGACGGCGCGCCCCGGGCCCCTCGCGCGACGCGGCGGGCCCGGGGCGTCAGCTCTTCTCAGCGCCTCATCTTCCTCAGCGCTTCTTTTTCTTCTTGGTCTTGGTCGAGTGCGACGAGGAGGAGTCGTCCTCCCACTCGTACCCCGGGGTGTTTTTCTCGCAGTAGCTGTCGGCGACCACCTGGTCGGTGGCGTCGAGCTCGCACCAGCGGTCGCCGCCGCCGCAGGCCGTGAGGCCCAGGCCGAACACGGCCAGGACCATGATGGACAGCCCCATCCTGCGCATGATCATCAACCTCTTCGAGAGTTGTTCGTGACGTCCGGAACGCTAATCCCGCGGGGTCCCGAACACCAGGGACAGCGAGCCCGGCAGTTTCGGGCCTCCCGCGCGGAACAGGTTTTTCGACGCATGCCGCGGCGCTCCGGATCCCTTTCGCCGGAAATGACCTGAGCCGCTCCGGCGGCCGGTGGTCTGGACCACCCGGCAGGGTGATCACTAGAGTGTGCCTCCTCCCAGCACGAGGGGGACGAACCGTGCACGCTCCCACGTTCTCCGGCAGGACGGCCGCGACGGTGCTCGCCGCTTCCGTTCTCGCCTTCATCCCGGCCCTCCCCGCCCATGCCGCCAAGCCCGTCTGCGAGTCCGAGGGCTACCCCGAACTCGCGGCGCGGCTCGGCCCCAAACTCCAGGCCGCCGTGCGCGGCCGTTCCGGCAGCATCTCCGTCGCGGTGTACGACCGGAACCGGGGACTCGGCTGCTACCTCGGCTCCGGAACGCGCTACGACACCGCGAGCACGGTGAAGGTCGCCGTCGTCGCCGCGCTTCTGCGCACCGCGCAGAAGGAGAAGCGCAAGCTGACGGCGCGGGAGAAGTCCCTGGCGCGTGCCGCGATCACCCGCTCGGACAACAACGCCACCTCCGACCTCTGGAGCCGGCTCGGCCGGACCCGCATGCAGAAGCTGCTCGACGCGGTCGGCATGAAGGCGACGACGCTCGGCCCGAGCGGCTACTGGGGCCTCACCCGGACGACGGCCTTCGACCAGCTCCGGCTGCTGCGCATGCTCACCCGCGACGACGACACCGTGCTGACCGCGGCCTCACGCCGCTATCTGCTCGGCCTCATGAACGACGTGGTGAGCGGCCAGCGCTGGGGAACCCCGGCCGGCGCGCCCTCGGGCGTCAAGGTGCACGTGAAGAACGGCTGGCTGCCGCGCAGCACGCTCGGCTGGCGCGTGCACAGCCTCGGGGCCTTCACCAGCTCCCGCCGCGACTACATGATCGTGGTGCTCACCCATGGCAATCCCTCCATGAGCTATGGGATCACCTCCATCGAACGCGTCGCCGAAGTTGTCCACAGGCAGCTCAACCCCACGTAAAGCCCCTTGTGTCACACACCGCTTACACAGCGGAAGCACCGGGGTAACGCCCTCCGGTCAGGCTTCCCCCATGACCGTCGACCTGCGGTTCCACGAGGTGCATGGCTACCGCCGGGCCTTCCGGATGACCGGCGAGGGCCCGCCGCTGCTGCTGATCCACGGCATCGCCGACAGCTCCGAGACCTGGCTGCCCGTCATCGACGAGCTCGCCGCGCACCACACGGTGATCGCGCCCGACCTCCTCGGGCACGGCGCGTCCGACAAGCCGCGCGCCGACTACGCCGTCGCCGCCTACGCGTGCGGGATGCGCGACCTGCTCACCGTGCTCGGCATCGACCGGGTGAGCGTCGTCGGGCACTCGCTCGGCGGCGGCGTCGCCATGCAGTTCGCCTACCAGTTCCCCGAGCGCTGCGAGCGGCTCGTGCTGGTGTCCAGCGCGGGCATGGGCCCGGAGGTCCATCCGGCACTCCGGCTGGCCACCGTGCCGGGCGCGGCCACCACGATGGCGCTGATGTCGGCGGCGCCGGTCCGGCACGCCGTGCTCGCCGCGGAACCCGTGCTGCGGCTGCTCGGCGGCGCCGGGTTCGGCCCCGATCTCTCCTATCTGATGACCAGGTACGCCGGGTTCGCCGACCCCGAGGCCCGGCGCGCGTTCCTGCGCACGATCCGTGCCGCCGCCGACGTCTCCGGCCAGGCCATCACCATGCTCGACCGCAGCTACCTGGCCGCCGAACTTCCGACGCTCGTCATCTGGGGCGACCACGACGCGATCATCCCTGCCGCGCACGCCGAGATCGCCCACGAGGCCCTGCCCGGCAGCGTCCTGGAGGTCTTCGAGGGCGCCGGGCACTTCCCGCACCACCACGACCCTGCCCGGTTCGCCAAGATCATCAAGGACTTCCTGCGCACCACCCCGCCCGCCCGCTACGACCGCGGCCACTGGCAGGAGGTGCTGCGTGAGGGCAGGCTGGACGCCCCTTCGGCGTCCAGTGGCACCTGAACCCAGGGCCGCCGCCGGGACGTCGCCACCGGTGGGACACCGCCGCCTCCGCGGCGGCCTAGAGTAAGAGCGTGAGCGAGCCGAAGGCCGCCGGGCGGTCGGAGCAGACCCGGGAGCTGATCGTCCAGACGGCGCTGCGGCTCTTCCGCCAGCACGGCTACGAGGCCACGACGATGCGGGCCATCGCCAAGGAGGCGGGGGTCTCGGTCGGCAACGCCTACTACTACTTCGGCTCCAAGGAAGAGCTCATCCAGTCGTACTACGACGAGCTCCAGGTGTCGCACATGGCGGCGTGCCGGGCCGTCCTGGCCGCCGAGACCGACTTCGCGCCGCGCCTGCTCGGCGTGCTGCGCGCCCGGATCGACACGATGGTCCCGTACCACGAGTTCGCCGGGAAGTTCTTCAAGCTGGCGGCCGAGCCGACGAGCCCGCTGAGCCCGTTCAGCGCAGAGTCGGGGCCGGCCCGGTCCGCCGCGGTGGCGATCTACCGCGAGGTCGTGGACGGCTCCCGCGACCTGCGGCTGGAGGAGGACTTCCGGCGGGAGCTGCCCGAGCTGCTCTGGCTGTACTCCATGGGCATCGTCCTTTACTGGGTGCACGACGACTCGCCCGGGTGCCGCAAGACCTACCTCCTGACCGATCGGACCGTCCCCCTCGTCCAGAAGATGGTGTCGATGTCGCGGCTGCCGGGATTCCGCTCGGTCACCCGCGAACTCGTCGACATCATTCGCAGTGTCCGCGCCTGAGCCTGACCATCTTCTCCGCGCACCACTCGGGTCCGTAGAAGATGTCCCAGTGGTCGCGGCGCTCGTCCACGTAGAGCTCGCCGGGCCGCAGGCCCCGGTACATCGGCGAGTCGTCCTTGCGGCTGCCGACCTTCGTCATCGTCCGGTAGATATGTGAATCGACGCAGTCGGTGGGCATGATGTCCACCTTGTAGCCGTTCTCGTGGCCGTACATCATCTTCTGGTGGCCCGGCTCGGTGCCGCCCGACACGGTGACAGGGCAGCCGCTCTCCCTGACGAAGCGGAGCAGCCCGTCCAGGGTGCCGCGCCGCAGTCCCTCGTAGGAGGTGCAGCCGCGGCGCGTGCGATCGGTGCACGCGCCGCTCGACCTGCGTGCGACGCCTGCCGCGTGCAGCGCGGCGTCGACGGACTCGTGGGTGAGCTGCTCGAAGACGTTCACCACCGGGGCCGCCTGTGCCACGACCGGTGCCGACGGCCGGACGACGACGTCCGGCTCCCGTCCGGAGTAGGCGAAGACGCCCGCGACCACGACGGCGCCGGAGCAGGCCGCGACCGTCGCCAGCAGTCTCGTGCGCTTCATGGATCTCCCCCTCAGGACGAGCGAGGAGATCCCCGGCGAAGCACTACCGAAACAACGACTGAATCACGCCATGTTCAGCGATTTCATGGCGAAGCCGATCTCGGCTTCCACCTGCTTGAGGCGTTCTTCAATGACCAGTGACCCGTGCCCGGCGTCGTATCGGTAGACCTCATGTGGTTTGCCGAGCTTGCCGAGTGCGTCCAGGTAGTTATTGATCTGCCGGATCGGGCAGCGCGGGTCGTTCTCGCCCGCGAGGATCAGCACGGGCGCCTCGACCGCCTCGACATAGGTGATGGGCGAGGACTCACGGTACTTGTCGGGCACATCCTGCGGAGAACCCCCGAACAGGGACCTGTCGAACGCCTGGAGCGCCTCCATCTCGTCCTCGTACGCCGCCACGTAGTCCGCGACGGGCACCGCGGCGACCGCCGCCGACCAGTCGCCCGGCTGGGTGCCGATGCCCAGCAGCGTCAGGTAGCCGCCCCACGAGCCGCCCGCCAGGACGAGCCGGGACGGATCGGCCAGACCCGTCTCCACCGCCCAGTCGCGGACCGCCTTGACGTCCTCCAGCTCGATGAGCCCGACCTTCTCCTCCAGCGCGTCGCGCCAGGCCGAGCCGTAGCCCGTGGACCCGCGGTAGTTCACCTGGACGACGGCGAACCCGTGGTCCACCCACGCCGCGGTGTTCGGGTTGAACGCGTCGACGTCCTGCGCGGTGGGGCCTCCGTGCACGTCGAAGACCGTCGGGAACGGCCCTTCGCCTTCGGGCTTGGAGACCAGGGCGTGGATACGGCCGCCGGGGCCCTCCACCCAGGCGTCCTCGACCGGGACGGAGCCGGGCGCGGCCTCGCCGGGCGGGGTCAGCACGACGGCGCCGGTGGTCGAGCGGATGACGGGCGGCTCGGCCGCGCAGGTGAATGCGAACTCGACGGTGCCGTCCGGGCGGGCCGTCGCGCCGCCGATGACGCCGCGCGGGGTGTCGATCCGGACGAGCTCACCGGAGGCGAGGTCGTAGCGGAAGAGCTCGTCGCGGGCCTCGTAGCCGTGCGAGACGAGCAGGCTCCGGCCGTCGGGGAACCAGCTCGCGCCGACCTCCCCGGGCAGGTCGAAGACGAGTTCGCGCTCCTCGCCGGTGAGCGGGTTCCACAGCAGCAGCTCCTCCTTGCCGCGCCGCTCGTGGTCGACCAGGATCCGCGGGTCGCCCACGACGGGCGAGAAGCCCGACGGCCCGACGCCCTTGCCCGGGCCGTCCCACAGGTCGGCCACCACGGTGCCGTCGGGGCGCAGGATCCGCAGCGCGGGGTGGCGGCTGTCGCCGTGCTCGCTGTGGCCGATCGCGATGAGGTCCTCGTCGCGCGACAGGCCGCCGAGGTAGGCGTTCTCCGCGTGCGCGTAGAGCGTGACGGGCTCGGCGCCCGGATCGACGAGGTGGACCGACGAGCCGTGCGCCCCGGACCTGCCCACCAGGACCCGGCCGCTCCGGCCGATGGCCAGGCCGGCCGGATAGGACGGCTCAAGGGGCGTCGCCGGAACCGCCTCGCCGCCTTCGAACGGCTGCCTCATCCAGACGCCGAACTCGTCGCCGTCGGTGTCGGCGAACCACCACAGCTCACGGCCCCACGGCTCCAGCGCGCCCGCGACCGTGCCGTTCGGGCGGTCGGTGGCCTGGCGCTGCTCGCCGGTGTCCCTGTCCCAGGTGTAGATCTCCCATGTGCCGCTGGCGTTCGACCGGAACACCGCGCGCTGCGGGGCCTCGCGCGCCCAGCCCGGCAGACTCACCCGGGCGGCCCGGAACCGCTTCTTCCACCTGTCGTCACTCATGGTCCATGTCTACCTCTTCGGGCCGACGGTCCGCACCGCGATCGGCATCTCCCGTCTCATGACTGGATTGTTTTCTCACGGATAAGGGAAGAGACAGAAAAACGCACTCCGCTGCCGTGCCCCCGCATCCCCCGGCGGTGCCCATGGAATCCCTGCTCCAAGTGCTCCTCCCGCTGATCGTCGGCGCGCTGCTGACCCTGGCCGCCAAGGAGTTCCCGCGCGCCCAGGACCGCAACCGGGAGCGCGCCAGGCAGCTCCTCACCTCCGCGCACTCCTTCCGGCACGCCTGCGAGCAGTGGCTCGACCTGCGCTTGACGGCCCATTCCACCCCGCCGACGGCGGAGCTGCGCCTCCGCCAGGAGGACCTGTCCTGGCAGCTGGAGCACGTGATCAGCAGGCATCCGTGCTGGCGCTGGCCGCGCCGGCTGCTCGAACACCTCCACGAGGGCCCGTTCGGAGCCGAGCTGACGAGCGGGTGGACAAGGCTGCGCCCGGAGGAGCGGCGCGCAAGGCACGCCGAGACCCACCGCGCGCTGGACGAGTTCGTGCGGCACACGGCGCGGCTCGCCGCCCGGATGGAGCATCCGCTGCTGTCCCGCCGAGAGATGAGGAGTGAGCCGGTATGGACGCGACCCCCGCAGGGATGAGCGACGGGAACCCGTTCGACACCTCGCCCGAAGCAGGGCATCTGCCGCTGTGCCCTTGGCGCCGGGCGTCACACGAGGAGGACTATGTAGCGGTAGACCACACTTTCCAGGCTTATGAGCAGTTCACCAACGCCTTTTCCGGCGACCTGTTCCGCACCGGCTGGCTCTGCGTCTTCAAAGGGCCGTCCGGCAGCGGCAAGACCGCGCTGATGCACCGCTGCGCGTCCTGGCTGCGGCGGACGGGCGAGACCTCGGGCGCCTTCCAGGCGGAGATCATCGACTTCACCGACCAGGTGCCGCCGACGTTCGAGGCGCTGCCCGTCGAGCAGCGGATCGAGTTCGTCGCGCGAAGGGTGGCGCTGCGCGTCGCGGAGTTCCTCGACCGGACCGTCGAGCCCGGACCTCCCGACCTCGTGTACGCGGCCATGAGCGACCTCCTGCTCGCCCAAGACGACGAGGACAGGCGCCTCGTCGTGGTGCTGCTGCCGCCTTCGGAACTCGCCTCCGAACTCCAGCACTACAGGTACCTGGGCCGTCCGGGGTTCGTCCTCATGGCCGAGACGTGCACCGACGAGGCAGACGCGGCCGCGACCTTGACCTCCCGGTACGGGCTGCGCACGATCGCCCTCGAACTGCGCACCCTCGATCCGGAAGACGGTTGGAAGCTCGTCCGCGAAAGGCTGCCCGAAGGCGGGAGCCCCCATTTCCCGCGCCCCCTCGTCGACGCGTACATGGCCGCCATGGCGTCCCGCGGGGAGTCCGGGATCTCCATCAAGCAGCTCCGCAGCGTCCTCGCCGGAGCCTTCGACGTGGCGCGCGCCCGCGCGCACACGACGGTCAGCGAGGAAGACCTCCTCGACTCCTACCTGGGCGGTGCGACATGACCGAAGACGTCGACGCTTTCGTGGACCAGCTCCAGGCCCAGGTGCACCGGCGCTTCAGCGACCTCGTGGCGGCCGAGCTGAACGCGTCCCGGTACACCAGGCACGCGGCCCGCGCGCTGGACGAGCGGCGCCTCAGCGCGAAGCAGCTCATCCACCGCCTCGGGCTGCCCGAACGCCGCTTCCTCGCCGCGCTGCGCCGCGACCTGCACGCGGCCGTCGGCGACGACCAGTACGCGACGGCCCTGGCGCTGCTCGCCCGCGACCAGTTCGCCCCGCTGGTCCGCGACTGGCTGGCCGGCGAACCGCCCTGCCCGGCCCTGCGGGAGCGCGGCGTCACCTGGACCATCGGCCGCCAGGCCGCGCCCCTCACCGCGATGAGCCTCCTCACGCTCCTGCACACCAGGCCCCGCCCTGCCGCGGCCGCCGAAGCGGTCTTATACGAAGTGGGCCTTATACGAAGTGGGTCTTACGGACGAAGTGCCCTCAGCTACGCGGACGGCCCGCCCCCGGAAACCGGGAGCGGGCCGTCTGAGGCTGGGCCGCCGAGATCAGGAGGTGAACTCCTGAGCCACGAGTTCGGCGATCTGCGCGGTGTTCAGGGCCGCGCCCTTGCGGAGGTTGTCGCCGCACAGGAAGAGGTCGAGCGCCTTCGGGTCGTCCAGGGCCCGGCGGACGCGGCCGACCCAGGTGGGGTCGGTGCCGACGACGTCGTTCGGGGTGGGGAACTCGTAGGCCTCGGGGTTGTCGCTGAGCACGACGCCCGGGGCGGCGGCCAGGACGGCCTGGGCCTCGCGCTGGTCGACCTCTGATCCGAAGACCGCGTGGACGGCCAGCGAGTGGGTGGTGATCACCGGGACGCGCACGCAGGTCGCCGAAACCTTCAGGCCGGGCAGGCCGAGGATCTTGCGGGACTCGTTGCGGACCTTCAGCTCCTCCGAGGACCAGCCGCCGTCCTTCAGCGAGCCGGCCCACGGCACGACGTTCAGCGCGAGCGGCGCCGGGAAGGGGCCCTCGCTGCCGACGATCGCGCGGACGTCGCCCGCGCGCTGGCCCAGCTCGCGGTTGCCGGCGATCTTCTCGATCTGGGCGTAGAGGGTGTCGATGCCCTCCTGGCCCGCGCCGGACGCCGCCTGGTAGGAGGCCACGACGAGCTGTTCCAGGCCCCACCGGCGGTGCAGCGCGCCGAGCGCGACGATCATCGACAGGGTGGTGCAGTTCGGGTTGGAGATGATGCCCTTGGGCCGCGCCTTGGCGGCGTCGGGGTTCACCTCGGGGACGACCAGCGGCACGTCCGGGTCCATCCGGAAGGCGCCGGAGTTGTCCACCGCGACGGCGCCGCGCTCGGCGGCGATCGGCGCCCAGACGGCCGAGACCTCGTCCGGGACGTCGAACATGGCGATGTCGACGCCGTCGAAGACCTCGGGGGCGAGGGCCTGGACCACGACCTCCTCACCGCGGACGGTGAGCTTCTTGCCCGCGGAGCGGGGCGAGGCGATCAGGCGGATCTCGCCGTAGACGTCCTCACGGGTGGACAGGATGTCGAGCATGACGGTGCCGACGGCACCGGTCGCGCCGACGACGGCAAGAGTGGGCTTGCGGCTCATCGGCCGGTACCTCCGTATACGACGGCCTCGACCTGGTCTGCGTCGAGATCGAAAGCTCGGTGCGCGGCCGCGACCGCGGTGTCGATGTCGTCCTGGGCGACGATCACCGAGATGCGGATCTCCGAGGTGGAGATCATCTCGATGTTGACGCCCGCGTCGGCGATCGCGCCGAAGTAGGTGGCGGTCACGCCCGGGTGCGAGCGCATGCCCGCGCCGACCAGGGAGATCTTGCCGATGCGGTCGTCGAACCGCAGCGAGTCGAAGCCGATCCGTTCCTGGGCCTTGTTCAGCGCGGCGAGCGCGGCCTGGCCGTCGGCGGCGGGCAGGGTGAACGAGATGTCGGTCTTGCCGGTGGCGGCGGCCGACACGTTCTGCACGACCATGTCGAGATTGACCTCGGCCTCGGCGAGCAGCCGGAAGATCCCGGCGGCCTCGCCGACCTTGTCGGGCACGCCGACGACCGTGATCTTGGCCTGGCTCCGGTCGTGCGCGACGCCGGAGATGATCGCGTTCTCCACCTGGGTCCCCTCAGTGCTCGCGACGACCCAAGTGCCTTCCCTCTGGCTGAACGAGGACCGCACGTGGATCGGAATGTTGTAGCGGCGCGCGTACTCGACGCAGCGCAGGTGCAGGATCTTGGCGCCGGACGCGGCGAGCTCCAGCATCTCCTCGTAGGAGATGCGCGGGATCTGCCGGGCCGCCCGGACGATGCGGGGGTCCGCGGTGAACACACCGTCGACGTCGGTGTAGATCTCGCACACGTCGGCGTTCAGCGCCGCCGCGAGGGCGACCGCCGTGGTGTCGGACCCGCCCCGGCCGAGGGTGGTGATGTCCTTGGAGTCCTGGGAGACGCCCTGGAACCCGGCGACAATGCAGATGGAGCCCTCGGCGAGGGCGTTCTGGAGCCGTCCGGGCGTGACGTCGATGATTTTGGCTTTGCCGTGCGAACCGTCGGTGATCACACCGGCCTGGGAGCCGGTGAACGATTTGGCCTCATGTCCGAGGTTGGCGATGGCCATGGCGAGGACCGCCATGGAGATGCGCTCCCCGGCCGTCAGCAGCATGTCCAGCTCCCGCGCGGGCGGGAGCGGGGACACCTGCTGGGCGAGATCGATCAGCTCGTCCGTCGTGTCGCCCATCGCGGAAACCACGACGACGACATCGTTGCCGGCCTTCTTGGTGGCGACGATGCGCTGAGCGACCCGCTTCACGCAGTCGGCGTCGGCGACGGAGGAGCCGCCGTACTTCTGCACGACAAGAGCCACAGGCGGCGCTCCTACAGGTTCGAGTGCAAAGCTTGACTCCCAGAGTCTACCGATACCCCCCTGTGACCCTTCACCCAGGTTTTCTCACCTGCTGAGACAGCCGTATCAGACCTGCGGGGAAGGCCGCTTCGCCCGCGCCAGGATCACCCGATGCGCCGCCGTAGCGATCGACGCGTTAGGGGACCAGAGCATTCCGGACACCCCCGGAACGGGCACCCCGAACCGGACGTCCGCCGATCTTCCGGGCGGCGAACTGTGCCGATGTTGATCTTCACCACTCCGCCGGTAAGTTCCGCGCCTTCCGTTTCCTGAGCCGATCCAGACCGAAAATCTGCCCATCTAGCGCCACGTACTGAAATTTCGTTGCATTCGGACCGTCATCCGCACCAGAGTCGGCCGCAGCCTGGCCAGAACCGCGGAGTCGACGCAGGTGGAGAGCGCGCAGGCTGCGGTGGAGGCTTCCACGGCGCAGCCCTCGCCCGTCCCGACGGAACCGCGTGCCGACACGCCCTGGCCGCCCCCGGGCCCGCCCGGGACCTCCCCCGCGCGGCGCGCGCGACCAGGGATGACGGCCAAAAGTGAACCGAAACCAGGACCCATAAGTCTCACTCCGCAAGAGCTAAAGATAAGGCGGAAGGCAGACATATGGGTCCGGTGGACACGACTCCCTACGCGCGGAGGCTCCTGGAGCTGCTGGCGTGCTTCGGACCGGCTCCCGTCCCCTACGCGCTGGTCCTGCGCCCCGCGATCCTCCGCGATTTCCCGGGCTTCACCGACATCACCGGCGACACCCTCTGGTCCGCTCTGTCCGCTCTCGACGACGTCGACCTCCTCACCCCCTCCGCCCCGGACACCAGGGTCCCGCTGCTCCGCCTGACCACCGAGGGCGCCAACACCCCCGCGCCGGACTCCGGCGCCCTTCACCGGGCCGCCCGCGCCCTCCTCGTACGCGCCGCCGACGCGCTGGGCGAGCCGGAACGCGCCTCCGCCTGGCCCCTCTGGTGCGCGCTCTCCCCGCACGTCTTCAACGCCCTGCGCACCGCAGGGCGGGACGGCGACGCGGGCGAGACGGACGAGGGGATGGTGCGGGCCGCGCCGCGCTGCCTGCGCGGACTGAACGCCGCAGGGCTGTTCCGGGTCGCGGAGTCCCGGGGGCGGGCCTGCCTCGAAGTGCTGGAGCCGAGGCTCCCGGACGGGCACCCCGACGTGGTGGCGGTGCGCCGGGAGATCGCGGCGGCCCTCGCCGGCCGCGGGCTGTGGATCGACGCCGAGGCCGCGTACTGGGAGATCCTCGACGCCGGGGCCTACCACCCCGGCGACCCCGACGGGCTCGCGGCGCGGCGCGGCATCGCCGCGGCGCTCGCCGGACAGGGCAGGCACGGGGCCGCCGAGGACATGTACCGGGCCCTGTTCGACGACCATCTGCGCACGTACGGCCCGGAGGCGCCGACCACGATGGCGGTGCTGCGCGGGGAGGCCGGAGCGCTCGCCGGACAGGGCCGCTATGTCGAGGCCGAGGAGGCGTTCCGGGAGGTCTGGCACACCGAGCTCCTCACCGTAGGCCCAGGGCACCCCGACACGCTCGCCACCTACCACGGCGTCGTCAGCGCGATCAGCGGCCAGGAGCGCTACGAGGAGGCCGAACCCGCCTTCCGGCGGCTGCTCGGCGAGCGCAGCGCCGTTCTCGGCCCCGACCATCCCGACACCCTTGACACCCGCTTCGAGCTGGCGCTGGTGATCCTGCTGCTCGGACGGGCCGAGGAGGCCCGCGCCGAGATCCGCTCGGTCCTCGCCGCCCGCATCGACGTGCTCGGCTCCCGTCACCCCCTGGTCGAGGCCACCCGCGCCCACCTCGCCTGACCTGGCCGGGCCTCCCCGGCCGGCCGCTCACAGCCGGACGAACTCGCGGTGGGCCGGCTGGACGCCCTCGGGCAGTTCCTCCGGGTCGAACAGCCGGGCCTCAAGGATCTCCTTGGGATCGAGCTCCAGGGATGCGAGGCCGCCGCGCAGGACCGCCTCGTAGACGACCTCGATGCGGAGCCGGTAGCCGCTGTTCACCTTGAGCAGGCGGCCTACCTCGACCGTCAGCCCGGTCTCCTCGCGGACCTCCCGGGCGATGGTGTCCTCGTGGCGTTCGCCTTTGCGCGCGTAGCCGGTGGGGAAGCCCCACTGCCGGCCGTCGGGCCAGAACCTGTGCCGCAACAGCAGGACACGACCGTCCTCGGCGCGCACCACCCCCGTGATCCCGCACATGAACGTCGCGTTCGCCAGCCACAGCATCCGCCAGTGCAGCCTCTTCACGTACCGCGCCCGCCAGATCTTCCGCAGCACCCCGTACACCCGGTCCACCCTGACCACCCCGTCTCCTCGACCGCCCGCGCTCCCCGCACCAGCGAAAACCCCCGACACCGGACGCCACCTGCGGCGTCCCACCCCGATCATCGCACCCGAGAATCGCCGCTCCAGAGTTATCCACAGCCCGGATCTCCCGGCGATCGGGAAAGCGCGCGGGGACTTCGGCGAACTACCCGTGACAACCGCTCCCGGCGAAAGGATCCCTATGACGGTCACCGAGGTGGATCCATGACCTCCCAGGCGATCAACGCGCGTGCGGACACGGGGTTCGGGGACGATCCCGAGCAGTTCACCGCCGTCTACGACCGGTACTTCGACGTCATCTACGGCTATGTCGCCGCGCGGCTCGGGCCGGAGGCCGCCGAGGACGTCGCGGCCGAGACCTTCGCCGCCGCGTTCCGCCAGCGCCTGCGCTTCGACCCCGCGCGCGGCGAGGTGCGGGCCTGGCTGTTCGGCATCACCACGAACCTCGTGGCGCGGCACCGGCGCGCCGAGGCGCGCTACTACCGGGCGCTGTCCCGGACCTCCGCCGAACCGCCCTCGCCCAGCCACGAGGGCCGCGTCGTCACCGCGGTGACCGCGCAGCGGCTCGCGCCCCGGCTGGCCGAGGCCCTGGCCTCGCTCCGGCCGGCCGAACGGCACGTCGTGCTCCTGGTGGCGCTGGCCGAGCTCAGCCACGAGGAGATCTCCCAGGCCCTCGCCATCCCCTACGGCACGGTGGGCTCCCGCCTGAGCCGCGCCCGCGCCAAACTCCGCACCGCTCTGGAAGGGACCGACCGATGAACGACCTCGAACACCTGAAGAACGCCCTGGCCGTTCCCGGACCCGACCAGTCCGTCCGCGACGCGGGCAGGCACCGGCTCCAGCGGCTCATCGGCGCCGAGGGCGGACGGCCGTCCCGTCGGCAGCGCCTGATGTGGCGCGGCCTCGCGGTCGGCGCGGTCGGCATGGTCGCCGCGGGCGTCTTGGCCGCCACGACCCTCACGGCGCCGCAGGACCCGGCTCCCGGCACCGCCACGCCCGGCACCGCGCCTGTCCTGCTGCCGGCCGACACGGTGCTGATGGCCGCCTCGTCGAAGGTGCGGCAGCAGCCCGAGACGGGCGCCTACTGGCGGGCCGAGACGGAGGACGCACCGCAGACGTACAAGACGGGCAAGGGCTACACCGTCCGGGAGACGACGCGGATCCAGACCTGGATCGCCGCGTCGCCCCAGGTCAAGGGCTGGCGCGTGGTCGACAGGTCGGGCTACGTCCCGGCCACGCCGGCCGACGAGGCCGCGTGGAAGGCCGACGGGTCCCCGACGAACTGGCGGGTCGAGTGGGCGCCGGGCTTCTGCGAGCAGGTCAAGAGCAAGGGCGGCAAGCAGTGCAACGTCACCGTGACGTCCGAGCCCGAGCATTCCGTCGACCCGCTCGGGCCCAAGGACGTGGTAGGTGATCTCGGCGGACGCCCGATCACCTTGGCGCAGGTCCAAGCGCTGCCCACCGAACCCGACGCGCTGGAGGACGTGCTGGCCGAGGGGCTCGACGAGGGCGAACTGCACGACACGATCATCTTCGAGCGCGGCGTCGACATGATCATGAGGCTGCCGGTCTCGGCCGAGGTCAGGGCCGCCGCCTACGAACTGCTCGCGGACCTGCCGGGCGTCGAGTCCACCGGCGTCGTCGCCGACCCGCTGGGCCGTGAGGGCCCGTCGGTCGCCACGCACGCCGACGGGGCCGAGAAAGTGCTGTACCAGCTCATCCTGGACGAGAAGACCGGTCTGCCCCTGGCCACCCAGACGGTCGAGCTGCCCAGCGGCACCACCTCGGGGGCCAGGGTGGTGACGGAGATCGGCTGGACCGACGAGAAGCCCGACCTGTCCTGACCCGGGGGCGCGCCCGTGCCGAGCCGCGCGAAGGGCTCGGCACGGGCGCGCAGGGGAAGGCTCAGTCCTCGTAGTGGTTGAGCTTGAGGCCGCGGCGCGGCCACTCGATCTTGAGCAGGCGACCGGTGCTGGACGCGGTGACGTACGCGGTGCGCATGTCCTTGCCGCCCCAGGTGATGTTGGTGATGCCCGGGTCGCCGTCCACGTCGATGTGCACGAAGTCGACGAGCTCGCCCTCGGGGCTGACGACGGAGATGCCCGCCTTCACCATGGAGGCGACGTTCACGTTGCCGTGCCCGTCGACGCCGAGGGAGTCGAAGTTGGTGTAGTCGGCGGCGGTGTAGAGGAAGTTGCCTCCACCCGAGCCGGCCAGCGTCCTGCCTCCGACGATCTGGCCCGGGCCCGTCACCTCCCACCACCACACGCGCGCGGTGTAGGTCTCGCTGACGTACAGGCGCTTGCCGTCCGGGGACAGGCCGACGCCGTTCGGGCCCTCCATGCCGGTCCCGACGGCCTTGCAGGAAGAGCCGTCGGCCTTGGCGTAGTAGAGGACGCCCTTGTCCGCGGCCTCGTTGACCGTCTTGCCGTAGTCGGTGAAGTAGAAGCCCCCGTGGGCGTCGAAGACGATGTCGTTCGGGCCGCGCAGGTCCCTGCCGTCGTCGTCCTTCGTGTACAGGGTCTCGACGGCGCCGGTCTCCAGGTCGACGACCTGGACGGAGCCGCTGACGTAGTCGGCGGGGGTGCCGCCCGCGAAGGCGTACCCGTTCACCTCGAACCGGTACATGCCGCCGTTGTTGACGACGAAGACCTTCCCGTCCGGGCCGAGTGCGGCGCCGTTGGGGCCGCCGCCGACCTCGGCGACGACCGAGGTGGTGCCGTCGGGGCGGATCCGGGTGAGGGTCTTGCGGTGGATCTCGACGACGAGCACGTCGCCGTTGGGGAGGGCGACGGGGCCTTCGGGGAACAGGAGGCCCTCGGCCAGCTTGGTGATCTTCACTTTCTTCCCTTTCGGCTTCGGGGAGTGCCCGTGGGGATGTGCGGCCGCGGCGGAGCCGCTGCCGAGGACGGTCAGGCCGACGGCCGACAGGCCGAGCCCGGAGAAGAGGGACCGGCGGGAGAGCCGCCTCTTGGGGGCGCTCATGTCTGCACCTTTCACAAGGGGGTGGTCGGGGTGGCAGGGGGGTGCGGAGGGGCAGGGGTGGGGGGTCTCAGCCGCGCATCTGGCGCAGGATCCGCTTCGCGGTGCTCTGGATGTGCACCTCGTCCGGCCCGTCGTACAGGCGCGCCTCGCGGGCGTGCCGGTACATGCGCGACAGGGGCAGGTCGTCGGTGAGGCCGGCGGCGCCGTGCACCTGGATCGCCCGGTCGATGACGTTGTGCACCATCCGGGCGCCGATGACCTTGATCGTGGCGATCTCGACCCGGGCCTGGCTGCCCGCGTCGATCGCCTGGGCCGCCTGGAGGGTGAGCTGGCGGGCCGCCTGGATCTCGGCGTAGGAGTCGAACACGTGCTGCTGCATCAGCTGCTTGGCCGCGAGCGGCTCGCCGAACGCGTCGCGCGCCTCCAGGCGGGCGCACATCAGCTCGAACGCGCGCTGGGCCTGGCCGAGCCACCGCATGGAGTGGAAGATACGGCCGGGGCCGAGGCGGTCCTGGGCGATGGTGAAGCCCTCACCGCGCGGGCCGAGCAGGTTCTCGGCGGGGACGCGCACGTTGTCGTAGTCGACCTCGTAGTGCCCGCCGTTGATACCGAGCACAGGCGTCTCGCGCAGGATGCGGTAGCCGGGGGTGTCCGTAGGCACGATGATCATGCTGAACGCCTTGTGCCTGGGCGCCTCGGGGCCCTCGGTGCGGCACATGACCGTCGTGTAGGCGGCGGCAGCGGCTCCCGTGGTGAACCACTTGCGGCCGTTGATCACCCAGTGGTCCCCGTCGAGGACGGCCGTCGTGCGCAGCCCCGTAGGGTCGGACCCCGCGACGTCCGGCTCCGTCATCGCGAAGCTGGGCGAGACCTCCCCGGCGACCATCGGCGCGAGGTAGGCGTCACGCCACCTGGGCGAGGCGTACTTGTCGAGCATGATGGAGTCCTGGAGGGTGAACGTCCCCAGGACCATCTGGCCCCACTCGCTCCGGCCCTGCACCTCGTTGATGTAGACGTAGTCCAGGAACGGAAGGCCGCCTCCGCCGATCTCCTTGGGATGGCCGAGCGCCCACAGCCCTTCGGCCTTCGCCTGCGCGCGCAGCTCGTCGAACTTCTTCGCCGACTCCTCACCGCCCGCGTTGAGGACGCCCTCGGCCGGCTCCACGCGCGTCGTCATGAACGCGTGGACGGCGTCGCGCACCTCGCGGACGGAGTCGGGAACGGAGAACAGCATGGGTCACTCCCCTGCCAGGTCGGCGGAGATGTCGCGGCTGCCGTAGCCCTCGGGCGCGTCGATCTCGACGATCGGCTCGGGGCGGTCGTCGTACTCCAGCTTCAGCACCTTCGACATGACCGCGTGCATCTCGTACAGCGCGGTGATGTAGGTGAGGAGCAGGATCTCCTTGTCCGAAAGGTGCTCGCGCAGGACCTCGAAGGTCTCGTCGGCGACCCGGCCGCCGTCGAGCACGATCCCGTCGGTGTAGGCGAGGACGGCGCGCTCCAGCGGGCTGTAGCACTCGGCGGTGTGCCAGTAGGGGATCGCGGCGATCTTCTCCTCGGGCATGCCGAGCGCGCGCATCTGCTTGCAGTGCTGGGAGAACACGAACTGGCTGCCGCGCGCCCATCCGGCCCGGCACTGGCCGAGCTCGCGCAGGACGGGGTCGAGTTCGGCCTTGCGGTACAGGGCGAAACCGCGGGTGGCGTGCCGGAAGACGTGCGGGTCGTTGGCGAAGACCGTCCACCAGTCGCCGGGAGTGCCGGTGGCGGTGCCGTGGTCGACGGCCGGGTCCTTGTCGGGGCCGAAGAGGCGGTCGTAGAAGAACAGGATGTTCTCGTCGGTGACCTCGGCGCGGGGCACTTCACGCAGGCGGGGCATGTGCTTCTCCTTCTCAGACGGTCCGGTCGGCGGCGGTGCGGGGCTCGGCGGTGGCGTCCGCCGCGGTGAACTCCCGCATCCAGCAGGCGAATTCGAGGAGGGCCCCGTCGGGGTCCTTGAAGTAGAAGGAGCGGACGAACACCCCGGGGTGCAGCCTGCGGGCGATCGTGGAGGGGCTGTCGTCGTGGTTGATGACCGGGCTGACCTCGACGCCCTTGGCCTGGAGCTTCTCGTAGTACTCGTCGAACCTGTCGACGGGCACGTGGAAGGCCACGTGGTTCATGGAGCCGGTCGCGCTCAGCAGTTCGCCCTGCTCGGGGCGGGTCTTCGGGGCGGAGATGCCCGGGACGCCCTCGGGCGCGTCGGGGAACCAGAAGAACGCGACGCAGTTGCCGCCGCCGCAGTCGAAGAAGAAGTGCTGGCCGTTGCCGGGGATGTTCAGCGTCTTCACCAGCGGCATGCCGAGCACGCCGGAGTAGAAGTCGATGGTCGCCTTCATGTCCTTGCAGACCAGGGCGAGGTGGTTGATGCCCTGGATCTCGAACTCGGTGTTCTGGGCGGTCACGTGTTCTCCTTCTGGGCCGCGCGCAGATCGCGCTTGAGGACTTTGCCCGCCACGTTCCGGGGCAGTTCGGACACGAAGACGACGCGCTTGGGCACCTTGTAGCCGCCCAGGTGCTGCCGGACTCCGGCGATGACGGCCTCGGCGTCCTCGGCCTCGCCCTGCCGCACGACGACGGCGGCGCAGACCGACTCGCCCCACTGGGGGTCGGGGACGCCGAAGACCGCGGCCTCCTGGACCTGCGGGAGGCGGTAGAGCGCTTCCTCGACCTCGCGGGAGGCGACGTTCTCGCCGCCGGTGATGATCATGTCCTTGAGGCGGTCGACGATGTAGACCATGCCCTCCTCGTCCTGCCGGACGACGTCGCCGGTGCGGAACCAGCCGTCGTGGAAGGACTCGGCGGTGAGCTCGGGCTCGCGCCAGTAGCCGAGCATCACCTGGTCGCCGCGGACGAGCATCTCGCCGTCGGCGCCCTGCGGGACGTCGTTGAGGTCCTCGTCGACGATGCGCAGGGAGGCCAGGTCCATGGGCTTGCCGGCCGCGGCGAGCAGGTGGGTCTCGCCGGCGGCGGCCCTGCGGTGCTCGGCCTCGCCGAAGTGCAGGATGTTGCCGCCGAGCTCGCTCATACCCATGCCCTGGTAGAAGTCGCAGCCCAGGACCTCCATGCCGCGCCGCAGGACCTCGGCGGGAATGGCGGACGCGCCGTAGCCGATGGCCCGCAGCGTCCCGAGGTCCTCGTTCTCGATGCCGGGGTGGCGGAGCAGGAAGGCGATCATCGTCGGCGCGAGGCCGGTGTTGGTGATCTTCCAGTCCTTCACGAGGTTCAGGAACGTGGCGTTGTCGTAGGCCCGCAGGATGCCGACGGTGCAGGACCGCAGGTGGTTGACCAGGACGACGTAGCCGCCGACGTGGCACAGCGGGAAGCAGAAGAGGAACACCTGGTCGTCGGGCAGGTCCCAGTGCGCGACGGAGCTGATGACGCCCGTCAGCAGGTTCTTGTGGGACAGCATGACGCCCTTGGGCGTGCCGGTGGTGCCGCTGGTGTAGACGAGCCAGGCGACGGAGTCCTCGTCGACGCGGGGCGGCTCCTCGGTCGGCGCCGCCGCGACCAGCTCGCGCCAGTCGAGGTCGCCGCCGCCGTCGAGGCCGACGACCAGCTTGACGCTCGGCATCGCCGCGCGGTGGGCGCTGATGGCCTCCAGGAAGTCGCCGCTGACGATCAGCACGGACGCCTCGGCGTGCGCGACGAGCTTGGCGATCTCGGCCGGGTGCAGCCGGTGGTTCAGGAAGGTCAGCGCCATGCCCGCGGCGGGGACGCCGTAGTACAGGTCGATGTACTCCGGGCGGTTGCCCGAGAGCACGGCGACGCGGTCGCCTTCGGCGGCGATCCCGCGCAGGGCGTTGGCCGCCCTGCGGACACGGTCGCGCATGCCTTCGAAGGTGATGACCTGCTCTTCGAAGCGGAGCGCCGTGCGGTGGGGATGCTTGCGCGCGGCGAACTCGATGATGTCGTTGATCAGCATGGACGCCCCGGGGTGGTGGTGGGCATGAGTCCCCCTGCTTGGTGACTTGACAGTCATATCAAGTTGTCGGATGCTCGGGATACTGTTCCTGGCACCATCGGGTTGTCAACCCCCAAAGGGGAACTGTCGAGGGAGGAACGGCCCATGGAGAGCGGCGAGACGACGCTCACGGAGCGGGGCATCAGGACCCGGGAGAAGCTGATCTCGGCGGCCCGCGAGGTCTTCGAGGAACGCGGATTCCTGGACACCCGGGTGGCCCACATCGCCCGGCACGCCGAGGTGGCCTACGGCTCCTTCTACACGTACTTCCCGTCGAAGGAGGCGATCTTCCTGGAGGTCGCCGACAGGCTCTTCGCCGACATGATGGCGCACAGCGTGCCGTCGCCCGGCAGTCATCCGGCCGCGCGCATCCGGCGCGCGAACCGCGATTTCTACGAGGCCTACCAGCGCAACGCGAAGATCATGCCGATCATCGAGCAGGTGGCCACCTTCAACGAGGAGTTCAAGGAGCTGCGGCGCAAGCACCGCGCCGCGACCGTCACCCGCTCGACCCGCGCGATCCAGCGCTGGCAGCGCGAAGGGCTCGTGGACCCCTCGCTCGACGCGGCGACGGCGGCCCTCGCCCTCGCCGCGATGGTCGACCACTCCCTCTACCTCTGGATCGTCCAAGGCGAGGACACCGAGAACACCGAAAGGCTCCTCGACACCTTGGACACGCTCAACATCCGGGCGCTAGGACTTCCCACCACCCCATGACCTGACCCCCGAGGAGAGACCGTGCAGCACGACGCGCTCGCCGACCGCTTCATCACCGCCGTCGCCGGCGGCGACATCGACACCCTCCGCGACCTCTATACCCCCGACGCCCTCATCTGGCACAACGGGCCCGGCGAAGGCGGCGGCGCGGAGCAGGCCGTCGAGGACAACGTCCGTACGCTGCGCTGGCTGTCGGCCAACCTCCAGGGGATGCGCTACGAGGAGATCCGCCGCGCGCCCTGGCCCGCCGGGTACGTCCAGCAGCACGTGCTGCGCGGGAGCCTCCCCGACGGCTCCGCCCTGGAGATCGCCGCGGCCCTCTTCGTCACCGTCACCGACGACGGGCGCATCGCCCGGATCGAGGAGTACGCCGACACCCGCGGCAGCGACGCACTGCGCGCCCTGTCGACCGCCCAGCGCGCGGCGCGTGCGCGGTGAGCGTCCAGGAGACCGACCCGGAGGTCCTCGCCGCGCTCCTGAGCGAGCGGGTCGGGCCGGTGCGCGGCCTGCGCCGGCTGTCGGGCGGCGCGAGCCGGGAGACCTGGGCGTTCGACACCGCCGACGCCGAGCTGATCCTGCGCCGGGACCCGCCGCACGCCCCCGACCCCGAGACGATGGCCCGTGAGGCGGCGCTGCTGGTGGCCGCGGCCTCCGCCGGGGTGCCGGTGCCCGCGGTCGTCGACCATGGCCCCGACCTCGCCGGCACCCCGTACCTGATCATGGAGCGGCTGGAGGGCGAGACGATCCCGCGGCGGCTGCTGCGCGACGAGCGGTTCGCCAAGGTGCGCCCCGGCCTCGCCCGCGAGTTCGGCCGCATTCTCGCCCGGCTGCACCGGCTGCCCCCGGACGCGATCGCCGACCTGCCCTTCCTGGATCCGCTCCAGGACGTCAAGGAGCGGTACGCGGCGTTCGCGGAGCCCCGGCCCGCGGTGGAGCTGGCGCTGCGCTGGCTGGAGCAGAACCGCCCCGCCGAGACGGGCCGTCCGACGGTCGTGCACGCCGACTTCCGCAACGGCAACGTCCTGCTCGACGAGAACGGCGTCAAGGGCGTCCTCGACTGGGAGCTGACCCACGCGGGCGACCCGTGGGAGGACCTCGGGTGGTTGTGCGTGAAGGCGTGGCGCTTCGGCTCCCCGCCGGCCGTGGGCGGATTCGGGACCCGCGAGGAGCTCCTCGCCGGGTACGCCGAGGCGGGCGGGACGCCTCCGTCACCCGAGACGCTGCACTGGTGGGAGGTGTTCGGAACGCTCCGCTGGACGGTCCTGTGCCGCCACCAGGCCGACCGCTTCCTGAGCGGGTCGGACGACAACGTCGAGTTCGCCGTCCTCGGTCGTCGAGTGTGCGAGGTGGAGCACGACCTCCTGCTTTCGCTCGGCCTCACCGAGCCCGTCACGGTCGCCGACCCTCTGGACGGCCTGGGCGAGTCCGCCCCCGTGGCCCCGCACGACCGTCCCGGGGCGGCCTCCCTCATCGACGCCGTACGGCACTACCTCACGACGGCGGAGGTGGACGACGAACGGCTGCGGTTCCACAACCGCGTGGCCGCCGCGGCCTTGCGCGTCGCGCGCAGGGAACTGCTCTTGGGCGCGGAGCACGCGGCGGCGCACAGCGCGCGGCTCGCCGCGTTCGGCTGCGCCGACGACGCGGAGTTCGCCGTGGGCATCCGCGAAGGCGGCTTCGACCACCGCTGGCACGAGGTCGTCACGGCTGTAGCGGCCTCGGTCGCCGACAAGCTGCTCGTCGCCAACCCGAAGCACCTGGCGACCCTGCCCTGACCCGGCTGCCGTGACTCGGCTGCGCTGACGCGCCCGGTCCGCCGCGTGCGGACCGGGCCGTCGGCACGGTCAGGCGGGAAAACCGCCCGCGCGGCCGAGCAGGGCGGGGGCGGGCTTGTCGAGCAGGGTGCCGAGCCAGGTGCCGGTCTCGGCGATCGCGGCCATGTCGATGCCGGTCTCCACGCCGCCGCGGTGCAGCATGTACAGCAGGTCCTCGGTGGCGATGTTGCCGGTCGCGGCGGGCGCGAAGGGGCAGCCGCCGAAGCCGCCCGCGCTCGCGTCGAGGACGGACGCGCCCTCGTCCACGGCGGTCAGCGCGTTGGCGTAGCCGGTGTTGCGGGTGTTGTGGAAGTGGAACCGCAGCGCGGCGGACGGCGCGGCCTCCTTGGTGCGGCGGGACAGGTCGCGGACCTGCGCGGGGATCCCGACGCCGATCGTGTCGGCCAGCGCCACCTCGAACGCGCCCGCGGCCTCGGCCCGGCGCGCGATCTCCGCGACCCGCTCCGGCGGCGTCTCGCCCTCGAAGGGGCAGCCGAAGGAGGCGGCGATCGTCATCCCGACGGGAACGCCCGCGGCGTGCGCGGACGCGGCGATGTCGTCCCAGGCGGCCAGCATCTCCGCGGTGGTGACGCCCTGGTTGCGCTGGGAGAACGTGTCGGAGGCGACCACGACGACGTTGACCTCGTCCACGCCGGACTCGAGCGCGCGGTCCAGCCCGCGCCGGTTGAGCACGAGGCCGCTGTAGGAGACGCCCTCGACGCGCGGGACGCCCTTCATGACCTCCTCGGCGCCCGCCATCTGCGGCACCCGCTTGGGGTTGACGAACGACACCGCCTCGATCCGGCGGACCCCGGCCGCGACGCACCGCTCGATGAGCGCGATCCGGTCGTCCGGCGACAATGCCTTGGCCTCGTTCTGGAGTCCGTCACGCGGTCCGACTTCCAGCACTGTTGTATGCAATCTGACCAGATCCTTCCGCATCATCCCTTGTGGCTCCTCCCATACTCCCCTATATTGCATGCAACAGCCAAGAGGTGAGGGGGTATGAGATGGCAGCCGGGAACCGCGCCGCGGACACCGCCTACGCGGAGCTGCGCCGGATGATCGTCGGCGGCGAACTCGCCCCCGGGGCCCGCCTCGCCGAGGTCGAGCTGTCCCAGGCGCTCGGCCTGTCGCGCACCCCCGTCCGGGAGGCGCTCCAGAGACTCGGCGCCGACGGTCTCGTCGAGGTCCTGCCGCACCGCGGGGCGCGCGTCGCCCTGTGGTCGGAGTCCGACATCGCCGAGATCTTCGAACTGCGCACCCAGCTGGAGCCCTACGCCGCAGCCCGCGCCGCGCGGATCGGGGCGTCCCCCGAGGCGCTGGCCGAGCTGCGCGAGCTGTGCGAGCGGATGGAGGCGGCCGCCGCCGAAGGCGGACTCGCCCACGTCGCGCAGCTGAACTCGCGCTTCCACGCCCTGCTCATCGACGCCTCCGGCAACAGCCGGCTCCCGGCGATGCTGACCTCGGTCATGCACGCGCCGCTCATCCTCGGCACCTTTCACCGCTACGACCCCGAAGGCATGGCCCGCAGCATGGGCCACCACCGCGAGGTCGTCGACGCGATCGCCGCCCGCGACCCGCAGTGGGCGGCCTCGGTGATGCGCTCCCACCTGCGCGCCGCCGCCGCGAAGATCTCCGCATCCCCCAGGGAGGAAGAATGACCGACATCCAGGCCCCGGGCGAGAACTCCGTCCGCGCGCTGGGCGACCTGCGCGTCGTGGAGATGGGCCAGCTGCTCGCCGGCCCGTTCTGCGGCCAGCTCCTCGGCGACTTCGGCGCCGAGATCATCAAGATCGAGCCGCCGGGCGCCGGCGACCCGATGCGCGAGTGGGGCCGGGAGAAGCCGCACGGCCAGTCGCTGTGGTGGCCGATCCTCGCCCGCAACAAGAAGTCCGTGACGCTCAACCTCCGCACCGAGGAGGGCCAGGACCTCGCGCGCCGGATCATCTCCCAGGCCGACGTGCTCATCGAGAACTTCCGGCCCGGCACCCTGGAGCGCTGGGGCATGTCCCCGGAGAAGCTGTGGGAGCTGAACCCCGGCCTGATCATCACCCGCGTCACCGGCTACGGCCAGGACGGCCCGTACTCGCCGCGCGCGGGCTTCGGCTCGATCGGCGAGGCCATGGGCGGCATCCGGTACGTCACCGGCGACCCCGACTCGCCGCCCGCCCGGGCCGGCATCTCCCTCGGCGACGAGCTCGCCGGCACGTTCGCCGCGCTCGGCACCCTCGTCGCGCTGCACGCCCGGGGCCGCACCGGCAAGGGCCAGGTCGTCGACTCCGCCCTGTACGAGGCGGTCTTCGCGCTCATGGAATCACTCGTCCCCGACTGGGAGATCGCGAACTACCAGCGCGAGCGGACCGGCTCGGTGCTGCCGAACGTCGCGCCCAGCAACGTCTACCCGACGAAGGACGGCCCGATCCTCATCGCGGCCAACCGGGACACCATCTGGACCCGGCTCGCCGAGGTGATGGGACGGCCCGAGCTCGCCACCGACGAGCGGTACGCGACGCACGGCGCGCGCGGCGCCAACTCCGTGGAACTCGACGACCTCATCGGCGCGTGGACGGGCACCTGGGAGTCCGAGCCGCTGCTCGCCCTCCTGCACGAGAACGGCATCCCCGCAGGCCTCACCTACCGGGCCAAGGACATGCTCGCCGACCCGCACTTCAAGGCGCGTGAGGCGATCATCCGCCTCGCCCACCCCGAGTTCGGCGACTTCCCGATGCAGAACGTCTTCCCGAAGCTGTCCGACACCCCCGGCGAGGTCCGCTCGGTCGGTCCCGCGCTCGGTCAGCACAACGACGAGATCTACGGCGGGCTGCTCGGCATCGGTTCGTCCGATCTTGAGGCACTGAAAGCGGCCGGCACCGTTTAGGCTTAATGCGTTGTTCCTCAGTTGTTCCATGTGGGGCCGGAACGGACCGATCAGGGCGGTCCGCTCCGGCCCTGCGTGTCTCAGGCGGGCTCCACGCTCGGCACCCCGTCGTGGAGCTCCTGCGCCTCGCGCTCCGGGGTGGCGCGCTGCGCGATGAAGGCCCCGCCCAGCACCAGCAGCGCCCCCGCGAGCTGCGCCGGCGTCAGCCCCTCGTGCAGCAGCAGCCAGCCGAGCACGATCCCGACCACCACCTCCAGGTAGGCGATGACGCCCGCGACCTGCGCCGACAGCAGCCTGACCGACAGCACCCCCGTCACGTAGGCCAGGAGTGTGGCCACCACGACGAGATGGCCGTAGGGCAGCGGCGCCTGGATCTCGCGCCCGCCCAGATCGACCGACCCGGCCAGCACCGAGAAGTCCATGGTCCACGGGCGCGCCACGACGGTCAGCGCCAGCGTCGCCGCGAGGAAGCCGAAGGTGATCACCCCGAGCGGATCGGGCTGGTCGTCGCCGGTCCCCTCGTCGGCGCACAGGAAGTACCCGGCCTGGCAGGCCGCCGCGCACAGGGCGAAGGCGAGGCCGAGCGCGTCGAAGGCCAGGCCCGACCAGATCTGCACGACGCACGCCATCCCCGCGACCGCCAGGACCACGCCGACGACCGCGAAACGGCTCACCGGCGCCCGCCTGACGAACCGGACCCAGCCGAGCACCAGCAGCGGGCCCAGGTACTCGATCAGCAGCGCCACACCGACCGGGATCCGCGACATCGCCGCGAAGTAGAACGCCTGCACGCCCGCGATCCCGAGCATCCCGAACCCGAGGAGCAGCGCCGGGCGCTCCCACAGGAGCGCCCGGCGGCGCCACGCCAGCGGCGACAGCAGCAGCGCGGTCCCGGCGATCCGCAGCCAGGCCACGTGCAGCGGGTCCAGCCCCGCCTCGATCAGCGGCTTGGCCGCGACGCCCGAACTACCGAACGCGAGCGCCGAGATCAGGGCGAGGAGGAGGGGTCTTCCTTGGGGCGGCATCGGACCATGATGACAGGTGCCACTTCGGAATCACTCCTGGCGGTGTGCCTGGGGCACGCCACCCTTCGCGCTTCCTGCGGTCCTCGCACACCGCCCGTCGAGAAGGCCTTCCTCAGGTGGTGACGAGGGCGTCCGGCTCGACCGGCTCGGCCTCCGCCAGGCGCTCCTCCGCGACGTCCAGGCGGACGCCCGACACGACCGCGTGCAGCGCGCGCAGAGCGGCCCCTCCGTGGTTGCCCCAGTGGTTCAGGTAGCTGTACTGCCACCACCACAGGGCCTCAAGGGTGCGGCCCGCCTTGAAGTGGCGCAGGCCGTGGGTGAGGTCGGACGCCACGTCGACGAGGTCGTCCGACAGGCGGTACGACGTGATCTCGGCGTCCTTGTACGGATCGAACACCTCGAGGTAGTCGTCGACGACCGGCAGCCGCTCGGCGAGGCCTTGGCGGACCGTGTCGAGGTCGGGGTCGGGGCCCATCTCGGGCTCCCAGTTGTCGGGCAGCACCACGTCCGGGCTCGCGCCCAGCTGCGCGCCGGCCAGCATCACCTGGGAGACCTCCAGGAGGAGCACCGACACCATCTGGGTGCCGGCCTCGCCGCGCGCGCAGCGCTCCAGGCCGGCCAGGTAGTTCTCCACATGCAGGACGACCCGTTCCGCCAGGTCGTCCCAGTCCTTCGGGGTGTTCGCACTAGACATCGAGCAATCTCCGTCCTTCGAAAGCGCGGCCCAAGGTGACCTCGTCGGCGTACTCCAGGTCTCCCCCGACGGGAAGACCGCTCGCCAGCCGGGTCACCTTCAGGTTCATCGGTTTCACGAGCCGGGCCAGGTACGTCGCCGTCGCCTCGCCCTCCAGATTGGGGTCGGTGGCGAGGATGAGCTCGGTCACCTCCCCGTCCGCGAGCCGCTGCATCAGCTCCCGGATACGAAGATCTTCCGGCCCGATGCCCTCGATCGGGCTGATCGCCCCGCCAAGAACGTGGTAAGTCCCGCGGAACTCCCTCGTCTTCTCGATCGCGACGACGTCCTTCGACTCCTCCACGACGCAGATCACGGCGCGGTCCCGCCGGACGTCACGGCAGATCCGGCACTCGGCCTCCTCGGCCACGTTCCCGCAGACCCTGCAGAAACGGACCCTCTCCTTCACCTCGCGCAGCGCGTCGGCGAGGCGCATGACCTCGGCCGGATCGGCGTTGAGCAGGTGGAAGGCGATGCGCTGGGCGCCCTTGGGACCTACGCCCGGGAGCCTTCCCAGCTCGTCGATCAGGTTCTGGACGACGCCTTCGTACATGTCAGAACCCCGGCAGACCGGGCATGCCCTGGGCGAGCGGGCCCATGGTGCTCTGCTGGAGTTCGGCGGCGGCACGCGCCGCGTCCCTGATCGCCGCGATCACCAGGTCCGCGACGGTCTCGGCGGTCTCGGCCGGATCTCCCGGATCGATCGCCTTCGGGTCGATGACCAGCGCGGTGATCTCGCCCTGGCCGTTCATCGTCGCCTTCACGAGGCCGCCGCCCGAGGTCCCCTCGACCTCGGCGTCGGCCAGCTCCTGCTGCGCCGCGAACAGCTGCTGCTGCACCGCCTGCGCCTGCTCCAGCAACCGCTGCATGTCGAAACCGGGCTCCACGGCCATCCCCCTCTTACGACTCGGACTCCGAGCCTACGACGTCCCGCCGGATTCCGATACGACCCCGCCCCCAACCGGTGACGAACCGTACGCGACCGGACACCGACCTTAGGGGACTCCGGTACCGGACAGGAGAAACCACCCGGAATCTTGCGGAGCACTGCATAACACGAGGTTCAGGCCAGTTTCGGCGGCCCTTTCTCGTCAGGGGGTCGGGACCTCGCCGATGATCTGGCCGCCGAGTTCCCGCTGGATCAGGGCGAGGCCGAA
Organism: Actinocorallia aurea; assembly: GCF_054783995.1. Lineage (NCBI taxonomy): Bacteria > Bacillati > Actinomycetota > Actinomycetes > Streptosporangiales > Thermomonosporaceae > Actinocorallia > Actinocorallia aurea. The sequence goes on along the minus strand of NZ_BAAGPQ010000008.1, from coordinate 181 downwards.
ATCGGCCCTGCCGCCGAAACCGCCGGACTCGTCGGACTCGTCGAGATCGTCGGGGCCGTCCGGCGGCGGGGGCAGCGGGTCGTCCGCCTCCGGGGCCTGCGGCGCGGGGGCCTGGGGCGCGCGCGGAGCGGCCGCCGGAGGCGCGGACGCGGCCTGGGGCGGGCGCGGCGGTTCGGGCGCG
>NZ_BAAGPQ010000007.1:0-18991 GCF_054783995.1 Actinocorallia aurea | reverse complement strand
AAACTGCTCCACAGACTTCGGTGCAGCCCCTCGAAGGCCGGCCACCTCGTCAAGGCCATCGTCGTCCTCGCCAACCACGAAGCACGATGAAAAAGGCTCCGTGAAGTGCGTGTTGCGGGTCTTTGTAAGTGACCCTTTCGGGCTGCTCTCGGTCAGCGCGATGGAGATCAGAGTCCGTCCGCGAGCTGTGGTGGGGGATCCGACGCGCACGCTTCCGGGGGCGCACGTTGCTGCGTCGACGGTCTTCCGATAGGTCCGCTGGCGTGGACTTTTGCCGCTCTGCTGCGCCTGGTCGTACGGGGCCGGGTCGGAAAGCAAACAAGGGCCTCGGCTGCGGTTTCCCGTGCGAGGCCCTCGTTACGTGCCCGGCGAGGCACTGGCGGAGGATACGAGATTCGAACTCGTGAGGGCTTGCACCCAACACGCTTTCCAATTCTGCGCCTCGGTGTTCATGGATGGTCGAAACTCCAGCTGAACTGGGGCTTGTCATCCTGTTGGACGTTCCTGAACGCCACTGAATGCCTGCGAATGCAACCGGGATTGCAACCACGAGGGAGCACGTCCACGATCAGCTGGAAGCTCCCCCACCATAACGCCCTCCAACGAGATCGAGATCGGTACCGGCTCCCACGTCTGGGCGAACACTAGGCCAGGCGACCCGCTGGGACGGGGCCGCCTGGACCGTCGTCCTCCGCCCGTCCCCTTTTCGTAACCTCGTCATGGACGCCTCAGGCACGCCCTGGCTCAACGCGTCAGGCCAACCCTGCTACGCCCTCGTCACCACGGCCTGACCGCCCGCTGGCATTTCTCCCACCTCCTGCGACACGGCCGGAACCAGCGGGGCCAGCGCATTCTTGACCGCGCCGCGCACCAGCAGCTCGTGGTTCCACTGGTTCCGGAATGTCCGCAGGCATCCGTAGCATGAAGTCTCCTCACCGCAGTCGCACGAGGAGACCTTGGCGAACGCGCCCGCGAGAACGGCATCCAGATGCTCGGCAACGCGCATCGCGTTGCCCGCTCCCCCCGGCACCGTGTCGTAAATGACGACCGCCCGCCGCCCGCCGGGCTTCGGGTGCAGAGTGCCGTTGATGTCATCGGCGCTGATCTGCAACTCGTTGGCTGCCCCTTCGAGCAGTGCCGATGTGAGGGACAACAGAATCCCGTCATCGGCCGCGGGCAGCGCCCGGGCGTCGAAGGCCAGCTCGAGGATGTCGGTCTCGTAGCGGTGGGCGAGGGTGCGCGGCTTCAGCGGCCCACCACATTCGGTGCCGCGCAGCGGGCTGAGATGTCGGCCCTTGGTCTGCCGACTGTTGGGCGGAGCACCCCAGCCGCATCGCTCGCAGATCATGTGCCCGCTCCCGGTGCGCCCGTTGGAGATAGCGATCAGCTCTCCGCGCGCGCCTGCGTTCGCGGTCACCGTCCCGCCGTTGGCGAGTCGCCACAGTAGCTCCCGACCCTCCGGCGGTGGTGACAGGACGTAGGTCGCGCCGTTCCAGCTCCGCTCAGGAGGCTGAGTGCTGGGCCGTCCCGTCTTCTTGGCCGCGACGAAACCGAACTCCGGGACGACGTAGGTACGAGGCTTGTTCGCCGCGGAATATTTGATTCCGCAGGCAGGGCAGACGGTTTTCAGCTCGTCGAGACCGTGTTGGAAGTAGTTGCATTCGCGGCAGACAACGAAGCGTTTGCTGACCAGTTCCTTGTTCGGCAGCCTATGCACGCCCGCCGAGGTCCAGAGCACGCCGCCCGCGACGATCTCCGATCCGGGCGCGTACTCATGGATCGCGGCCGAGAGATCGCGGGAAAGCTCCAGATGGTGTCCGACGTCGCTGTCGGTGTGGGAGGTGCGCAACTCGACCGTATCCACCGGGAAGCCGTATTTCGGCAGCACGTTGCGGTTGGCAAGGAACCCGATCAGGCTCCGGCCGCGCAGGGTGTTGAGCGTCTGCTTGTACCGGTCAGCGAGCCGGAAGTCATCGGCGTCCTTGGCTTGGCGCATCCGCTCCTCGAACGCGCCGACCTCGTCGGCGAAGTTGGCCTGCACGTCCTCAAGGTGCCCCCAGAGCTGTTCGGCCCACGCGCCTCCCTCTATGTCGAGGTCACGCTGAACCGGGTGCGGCAGAATACGCCGGAGCGAGGCTCGGACGCCTTCCGGCATTGGTGTAAGGAAATCCCGTACCTCATTGCTCGCTGGATTGTCTCCGAGGAAGAAATCGCCGGCGGTTCGCCAGGTGCGGCCACCGCAGAGCATGTGATGGCGGAAGAACGCGGCGATGGCCACCGAGTGCGCATGCCGTCGGTCGATGCGCTCGTTCTCCAGCGGGACGTAGGGTGCACGAATCCTTCCGCTGATCATCTGCTCGGGTTCTTGGAACCGGGACAGGTCGTGCGAGCGCCGCTGGGCATAGGTGATGACCAGGGCAGCCGCCGAGGCACGCCGACCCGCCCGACCGGCACGCTGCACATAGCTCGAGGTGTTCGGCGGCATGTTCCGCAGCAGCACTGCCTGGAGTTCGCCGACGTCAACGCCCAGTTCGAACGTGGTCGAGCAGGACAGGGCGTTGACATGACCGCGCACGAAGTCCTGCTGAATCTTCCCGGCCTGCTGCCCCGTCCACTGCGCCGTGTGCTCCTCCACTCTCAGAGGCACCGGATCGAGGCTTCGGTACTGGGCGCGGTAATGATCGTCGTCCAGCGCTTCGGCGGGCAGCGTGTATGGCTTCAGAAACCCTTCGCAGCGAAGGGTGGGGCAGACTCCGCGCACCGAAGCAGAGGTGAGACGCAGGCAGCTCGCGCACTGGAACAGCGCACCCTCCGCAGACGGGACGAGCCAGCGGTGGTCGATCTGGTGGAGTGCGCCGAGCCGTCGGTCGTGGATGGGCACGAACCATCCGTCGTCGAGCGAGGCGAGGAACCGCCAGCAGTCTCGGAGCAGTGCGGCGGGGTCGGCGGCGGCGTCCAGGCTGTGCAGCACGCGGGTGAGGTAGTCCAGGCGCCGGTTGGTGCCGCGGGTCGGCGTCCAACTGATCACTTTCCGTGCCGCTTCGGAGCCACCCGACCGTACATGGATCGGGCCCTTGCGGAACTCGAAAGCCTCGTCGTCGGCCGCCACGCCTTCCGGCATGCTGATCGCGCCCTGGGCACGAATCGATGCGACGAGCTCGTTGAGAAGGTCCCAGACCTCCTCCTCGCCGAGGCCGAGGCGGAGCAGGGGCTCAGGGGTGGGCCAGAGTTCGTCCCTTCGCATCCGGATGCGGAGAAGGCCCCGCCCCTCCAGCGATTGCCTGTCGTCGGTCGGGAAGAGTTCCTGGGCGACCCATAGCCCGGCGAAGCGCACCCGTTGCTGTCTGGTCTCGCGAACGAAGACCCTGTTCCTCTTGGCGACCTCGGCCACATGGAAGATCAGGTCGTCGAGTCCGAAGTCGGGATCTTGGGCGGTGGCCTGTTGGAGGCCGAGCCAAATGAGCCTTCTGCGCTGGACCGTGCCGTAGCTCTGACCCAGGTAGGGAGCGAAGAAGGCCGCCGACTGCCTTGAGTCGCTGAACATCAGGAGCTTGCGGCCCTCGCCCGGCGCGGTGACGACGGGATCGGAGGCCGGAGGAATCGACTGGTACAGCGCCGTGGTGACGACCGCAGGGGCGGCGTTCTCGCCGCTTTCGAACCTGCGGATTCCGTTGGGCGTGTTCAGGCCGCAGGCCAGACAAGGCGGCGAATTCCGCGCACGGGTGAGCCGCTGTACTGGGTGGAAATGCCCGCCTGTACAGGCGAGGCAGGCGGCGACCATCGGGTTCAGGGTGCCGCAGGCCGTGCAGAGCAGGGCTTCGACGGTATCGATGTTCGACACGCTGTCGTGGAAGGCGAGATCGTCCTCGTCCACGACCTTCTGGCCCTCGCCGAGCCTCAGCCAGACCTGCGGCTGCCCGTGTCTGCGGGGTGCGAAGCGCTCTCGGCCTTCCGCGGTGTCAATGGTCCCGGAGAGGTGGACCGTGCCGCATCGCTGGCATGAGCCGAACTCGAACGCGGCTGCCGCGCACTGGCCGCATTTCTCATGGCGGCCTAGGGAGACGTGCGGGCCGCTCTCCGACAGGCATGTGTAGGCGCCTTCGGTGGCCCGGGCGAACAAGTGGTAGCGGGCGGACAGAACCGGGCTCCCGGCGGCGTCGAACAGGCGGCTTCCCGTTTCAACGAGGTCGGCCAGCGCCCGCGCGGGATCCGCCGCGTCGGCGAAGACCTCCGCCGCGGCCTCCTTGATCGGGCGTGGCCCTTCCCCAAGGCTCCTACGCAGCTCGGCCATTCGCTGCTCAGCCCGCAGCAGCCCCGCGGCGTCACCCGGGGCGACGCCGTACGAGGCAGCCAGCTTTGCGATCTGCTCGGCTGGCTGGGCGGCGGCGGCCAGTGCGCGGTAGTCGGTGTCGCTCAGTGGACCCCAGGTCGGTGCGGGTGGGTCGACCCGATAGGTGGCCCGGACCAGATCGCGATGGGTCTTGTCGCGCTCGTCCCAAGCGAAGGGGGCGTCGAACAGGCCGGAGGCGAAGCGGGTTACTGCAGCTGCGTCGTCGCCGACGGTCGCGCTGGTGGCCAGGCACTGGAGGCCGCGATCCGCCGAAACGCGGTCGCGCAGCCTGCGGAGCAGCATCGCCAGTTCAGCGGCGCGCGCTCCGTCGTAGACATGGGCCTCATCGACGGCGATGAACCGCCAGTTCCCGCCGTGCGTACCCTCGAACAGCTCCATGTCGGCGGGCCGCAGCAGCAGATATTCGAGCATCGCGTAGTTGGTGAGCAGGATGTGCGGGGGGTTCGCCCGCATCTCAGCGCGGCTGAGCAGTTCGTTCGGGAGCAGCGGCTCACCGGGGTTGAGTAGTTCGAACTCCGCCCTTGCCTCGGTGTCGTGCTCCCGGGTGTCGCCGGTGTAGCGGCCGAAGGTGATGTGCGGTGTGCCCGCGAGCAGCTTGCGCAGGCGCTTCATCTGGTCGTTGGCCAGCGCGTTCATCGGATACAGCAGGAGTGCTCTGACTCCGGGCCCGAGCCGCCGCTCCCGGTGCTGACGGGCCAGCTCGTTCAGGATCGGGAACAGGAAGCTCTCGGTCTTGCCGGATCCGGTACCGGTTGCGACCACGACGTTGCGCCGATAGGTGATCGCCTTGCGAAGCGCCTCTTCCTGATGCCGGTAGAGGGGGCGGTCGAGTGGGAGCTCCGGTCCGCCGAGCGTGGCGAAGGCGGGGTCGAGAATGCCCTCGTCGATCAGTGCGGACAGTGCGGAACCCGTCTCATACGGCGGGGTGGCCTCCAGAAAAGGTCCTTTGGTGAGCAGAGGACTCGTCCGGATCTGCTCGTCCAGTGCTTCGGCTATCCGAGGGTCTCGGACCGGAAGAAGTGATCGCAGGTAGCGCCGGTAGGTGGCGATGACCAGTGCGCTGGTCGCCAGCGGGTCGAGATTGCCGGGCATGGGCCACTCCGCTTCCGCGAGTTTCCGATTGCTCGAAGAGGTTGCGTTTCCTGATGGTAGAAGGGCAATGTCTCCCTCGTCTCTTGTTCGGGTGCGAAACCCGGCCGCGTTCCCGGCGCCGGCCCGCAGAGCCACGAGTGAAGGAGGTCTCCGCGTGGTCTTTTCGCTTGTGTCCGGGGAGCGGCACTGGTCGTCCCGCCTACGTGGCGCCTCACTCGTTGTGGAGGCGGACATCGACTACGCAGAGGCGGCCGATGCGGCGCCGCTGCTGGGGGCGGGCTTCGGGGCCTGGCTCGCCGCCGGACGGCAGCCTGAGCGGTTCTTCGAGCAATGGCCGGCGTGCGTCGCCGTGGTCATGACGGGGGTGGCGGCCCACCACTACGACAAGGGGACGTTCTGGCGGTTCCTCCGGCAGGCGCTGGGCCGCGAGGAGCGGATCGAGGAAGAGAGACACTGGGGGCAGGGTTATACGCGGGCCGTCCACGAACTGGGCATGGCGACGTTCCCGGGGATGCCGCGCACATATCTGGGTCCGATCCTCATGCACGCTGGCATTCCGATGTCCTGCCTTGAGGACTACTTGAGAATGATCATCCGGCGTCGGCGCGCCGACCCCGCATTGGACGCCGCGAAACTGCTGCGGTGGGTGCGCGGCTCCGGACGCAGGACGAAGATCGCCATTCCAACTCGGAGCTTCCTCCTTGAAGGTACCGAGTACGCCCACGACTTCGTGGAGCGGACCATCGACCTCGTCGCCCGGCTGGCCGAAGGGGCCGATCTCGACGTGCTGAGGCTTCCGCCCCAGGTGGTGGAGCATGCGAGGAGACTCAACGCTGACCGTCGCCTCGACGTGGCAGGGCTGAGCGGGCGGCGTTCGCGGGCCTTGGCCCCTGCGGAACCACGGCTGACCCTCGATCCGTTCGGGCAGGGTGTCCAGGTGGTGCTTCCGGCGCCGGGCGGCTCAGCCGACCCATGGGTACTCGCCGTCGATCAGGTGGTCGCGGAACTGCCCGGGAGGGTCCTTGATCCGCGGGAGCCCGCGCTCCCCGCGGCGCACCCAGTGGTACGGCCAGCGCGCGCGGTCCTGGTCGCACGGCGCAGCGGTGGCGATCGGCGGGAGCTTCCCCTCGTCGACCCGGCCGCGCCGCTGCTCGTCTTCACGGACCTGGGTGAACTCGTCCCGCCGGAGTCGCCGCTGCCTCCCGAGCCGGTCTGGCTGCTCCATCCGGCGAACGCGCCCGTCGTGGGGAATCCTCCCGAGCGGATGGAAGCGGACCTCCCACTCGGTTGGGCGGGCTGGCTGCTGCGGTACGTGGATCTCACCGACGCCGTCGCGGTGGAGATCGAGGGATTCCCAAGCAGCCGGCGGTCGGTCCGGGGATACGCGCGTCCCAGGCTGCTCACCGGCGATCCGATCGCCGGGGCCGCCTCGGCGGCTGGAGCACCGGTGTACTCCCGCCCGCCCGCGCTCCAGCTGCTCGGCAGCGCGGACTTCCCGACCTTGTGGACCGTCGAGGTCAGGTCCTCTGAGGACATCCTCCTCCTCTCCCGCACGGTGGAGGTGACGGCCTCGGCCGTAGTCGAAGACCTATGGGAAGGCATTGCCAGGCCGATGAACGGCGACTACGGCGTCGTGGTACGGGGGCCGCTCGGGCGCGGTATCCGCAGTTCCGTCACGGTGGTTGAAGGGCTCGCCGTCACCGCGGACCCTCCGGTGCGGCCCTTTGCCGACGACGGACTGGCCGAAGTCTCGATCGATGTCGTCGCGGGTCCCGGGACGGTTGCGACTCCATCGCGGATGGCTCTGGCCCCGGATGTGCTGTCGGCGTCGTGTGTGGTGCGCTCGCCGGAAGGCGCCACGCGGCTGCTTCTGACACCGACGCACTATCAGCTCAGGTACGAGCGGGTGGACGATCTCCACGGATGGAGCGCGGGACCGCTCAGGCTCACGACCGAGGAGGTGTCGGCGGAGCCCGGTGCGCTCCTCATCCGCGTCCCCGGCACGGTGGTCGGGGAGCTGGAGATGACCGTTGGCGGGCGGCAGGTCCAGCGGCTGCCGCCCGCCGGGCGCAACTCTTCCGACACCGCGCGCTATCGGTTGGACAGAGCGGTGGACACCCTCGCCCACCATGGTCGGGCTGAGTTCCGGATCAAAGGTGTTTCGGTGGCCTCCGTCCGGCCGCGCGCCCTAGCACAGGGCGTGCGGTGGGATCGGGACCACCTGCGGCTGGAGGAGGCAGCCCCAGTGACCGGGCTGGCGGCTGGCGTCTATCCCGTCCGCGCGCCGTGGCGCAGGCCGCATGTCGTTGCGGTCGGGCCTGACGGCGTAGTTTCCCTGCCACCGGAACTCCAGGCTGCAGGCCCGTTGGCGGTGCATCTGCGGATCGACGATCCCTGGGTGCCCGCGCCATGGCCACGGTGGCCGGACCGTTTTCATCTCGCCGACGGCGACGGACATGTGGTGAGCGCCGACGTAGCCGAAACCCAGCTTTCGCGTTTCGCCGCGGGGCAAAGGGATCTTCCGCCCTTCGTCGGCAGCTTTCGCAGGCTCTGGGCACTGCTAGGGCTCGCTGGGAGTTCATCCCTCGCCGAGGGTGTGCCGCAGACCTGCGCCGAAAGGCTGCGCGGCGCGCCAGCAGAGGCTTTGGTCGCCCTTGCCGGCATGCGTCCCACGGTTGCGGAGACCGTGACCTGGTTGATTCCCTCAGGGGTCTGCGCGGTGGCGGCCCCGCCCGTCGAGCACGCCGCGCGACTGTGGTCTCAGGCGCCTGTCATCGCGGCCCTGGCCGGCGGGCTCGCCGATCCGTGCGGAGCCGCCGCCACCGCGGCATGCGGCGCGGTGTTCGCGGAGGTCAGGAGGACGGCCCGTGACCCGTTCCCGGTCCGCGGTCACTGGGCGGCGGACGGCAACGGCGGCGTCTCCGGTGGGGTCCTCGACCCGGCGCGGCGGCGCGCGGCGGTGCAAGCCCTGGTCGAGGCGGAGGGCGGGAGCGCCGACCCATCGGGTGAGGTGATTCGCACTGCGTTGCGGGTGCTTCCCTCCGCGGCTGCACGGCGGTTTCTCATGGGTCGTGTCCCCGAGGAAGGGCAGGACGGCCGGGGCGCACTGCCCGCCGCTTCCGCCGCTCACGCGCTTCTTGCCAGGGCCGCCGCGCACGGTGATGCCGCGTCGGCCGAAGCCGAGCTGGCCTTCCGGATTTCATGGTCGAAACTAGCGAATGCCGCGCCCGAAATCGTCGCTGTCGACCTCATCCTTGGTGAGGTGATTTGTCGCAGTAAAGGGTGATTGGGTTCGCCAGAATGCCCTGACCTGCTTGACGATGTGAGTTTCGCGCTGCAAGGCTGGATGCTGCATGACAGGCGCGGCCGCGGCTCTACGATGGGATTCTGTGTGACCAATACGAAGGCTTCCCCGCTGCATCCAGCGGACTTCTCATTCGGTCAGAAGAACAAGGCCCTCATCCGCCGGACAGCGGAGCTGGTCACGTGCGAGGACCTGCAGGCGGAGCTCTCGCGGATGCCGGAGGACCCACGCAGGCGGTTGCTCCAGCACTTCAAAATGGGGGCTGCGAAGACGCTCTCCAGGGCAACGCTCGAACATCTCCGGGCGCTCCTCAAAGGGGGCGGGGCGCGGCATCGGGAACTCGTCGGCATCCTCTTCTCGGGAGCCCAGCCCACTTGGGACAACTCTGCGGGACTAGATGCGGCTGACGTGATCGCTCATCTCACCCCCGGTGCGCCGCTGAGTGAACGACAGACCTGCCTCCCGCATCTGTACCGCAGCCACTCCCTGCTCCGCTGGAGCGCTGCGATGGCCGTCGATCTGCAGCTCTCACTCGCCCCGCTCGCTCTCGGCCTGCTGGTGGCCGAGGCCGACATTGTCGGTTCTGAAGACGCGGAACTCCTGCGCAGCGCGTGGTCCGCGCTCCGCGCGCAAGTCCCTGAGCTCCCCGCCGTCCCCGCGACGGCCGAGGAGATCATCGCGCGGATGGCGGCCTGGCAGGATCTAGACGCCTCGTCAGCAGGAGACGAGCCCATGCCCGCGCCACTTCTTGAGGAGCTGCTGGTCGATGTGCGGACTGCGTTCGCGGGGGCGGTTCCGGCGGCCGAACGGCTTGTCGGCGCGTTCACGAACGGCACGCGCCCCCTCAATGGTGACCTCGCCGCGCTCACCGCCGCCCGCGACGGTTTCGTCGAACTGCTCCGCTCGATTGAGATAGCCGGGCTGCCGGGGGCCGCTGAGGAGATCGGCCCCGGCTCGGAGGATTTGTCGCTGGACACAGTCGAGACCCTGCTGCGGGCCGCGGCGAACGACCGGGAGATTCAGCGTCTCGTCCGGCTCACCGGGCCCGACCGCCTGCAGGACGTCGTCGCGGAGATCCGTGAATCGGCGACCGACGGAACGCACCGCGCCGAGTTGGAGCTCCTGCTCGAACTGCTGGTCCAGGGCGTGGACGACGAACGCGAGGAACGCGCCTACGAGGAACTGCCCCGAGCGTGGTTGAAACTCATCCCGAGGATTCGTGAAGGGGATGTGCGGATCACTGAGGAGGCGACGGATACACGGGGCGAATCTGAGGGCGCTCCCGTCGCGATGGCTCCAGAACCGCCCCCTATTCCAGAGCCCGAGCTTGCCACCTCCCAGAAGCAACTGGTCCCCGAGCCTCGGCCGAAGCCGCAGGACGGCGTACCGTACGTTCCGTCGGTGCCGTCCACAGTGTCGGTTCCGCGAGAGCGGGAGAAGCCGAACCCGCCCGAGCGGGATTCCACCCCTGCTGGCGTGCCGACGGCAGCGTCATTCTGTGCGGAAGCCGTGCGGGCGGAGAACAGCGCGTTGGCCGCGGGCAGGCTCGGCCTCGCGGCCTGGATCAGGGCGGCTGAGGCACGCCCCGAACCCGAGATCAACGTGCGGCGGGCTGCGGCGCTGGCTTCGCGGATCACCGGCTTTGCCGACCGCGACGCGCCGGAGTTCACCGACCTGATCCGGGGGCTGACCGCGCGGACGCTGAACGACGACCCACTGGGACGGCTACTCGCCTTCACCTCGGTAGTACGCGCGGGTCTGGTCTATCCGACGCCGGAATCGACCAAGGTGCTGGAGGAGATCGTGCCGGTCTTCGGGCATTTGCCCGGGCTCCGAGGCTGCGCCGAAGCCTTTCTGCGTGCATCCAGGGCTGGCGCCTACGTCGTCCCCGGCAGCTACACGGCGAGCAGCGACCCCGCTCCGCAGGTCGAGGACAGAGCGGAGGCCGTGAGGAAGGCCAACGAACTGCTCAAGAACGGCCAGCAGAGGAAGATCAAATACGAGCGTGCGACGACCGTGCTCCGGATTCTCCTCGACCCCCGGGGCGAACTCGGCCGCTACCTCGCGTTCGTCGGCGCGGACGACGAACGCGAGCAGGGCCCGGTCCAGGACTTTCTCGTCCGACTCGCCGCCAAGGGCGCGGTGGACCGGATGATCGACGAGGTCGTCGCCGATCTCGGACCACGTAACGGCAAGGGAAAGATCGAGGCCGGCGCGCGCACCAGTCTTCACAAGCACGTCCAGGACGCTTTGGACGTCGTGCGCCAATGGTCGGCCGCACTCCGCTCCGCCCGGATCCGCCACCCGAGAGGCGACGAGGACTGGCTGGTCCGGGCGCTGCATGACCTCCGGGAATCAGTGCTCCCGTACCGCTCCACCGCCGCTGCCGAACTCCTCGAGTTCGGCCGCGAACATGAAGTGGAGACCGGCCCTGCCGCTGCGCTCCTGTCTGAGGCCGTCATGCTGCTGGACGGCGCTCGCCCATCTTCCGGAGGACTGCTGCCCGCACAGCTCCTGCACGGCGACCTGCTCCTGGCCCCGAGCATCCCCGTCGATCAAGAACTGATGCCTGCCCGACTGCCGGAACTGGCCGAGCTCGTGTCCGTCGCACTCGCTGGCCTCCCCGACTGGGAGGCGGCTTTTCATGCCCGCGCCGAGCTGCGGGACCATGCGGGGACACGCGGGGTCATCGCCTGTCTATCGGTGTCCGATCCTGACCTCGCCGACGCTCTCGCACAGGCGCGGAACGATCTCGTCAAAACCGCGAGGGTGCAGCGCGACGAGGAGATCGACGGGCTGCGCGACCGAGCCGCCCAGTGGCTCCGCGACGGCACGCTGAGCGAACGGGAGACCCTGGGCATCGACAGCGAACTCCAGGAACTTGGCGGAGACCGGGAGGACTTCGGCGTCGTCGCCGAACGGCTGCGGGAGATGGCCGCTGACCTCGATGCCCTGCGCCGGGCCAGCATCGACCAGGCGTTGACCGATGTGAGTGACCAGGTCGCGAACAACCCGCAGAACCCGCAACTCGCGGCGTCGGCCGAGAAGGCCGTCGAGCTGATCGAGAGCGGCGACATCATGACCGCGAATGAGATCATGGAGCAGGCCGCGCGCGGCAACGCGCCCGCCGAGGCCGGGACCAAGGTCGCCTACTTCCCACGCTTCTTCCCCGCATTCCCGGGCTCCTTCGCCGACCTCGTGATCAGGGAAAGCGGGAAGGCGAGCAAGCATCTGGAGACGCGTCGCGCGCTGCTCACCAAGATTGCCCACGCAGCGCAGCAGGGACGCGAGCCGAGCGATCCGGAACTCGCCGCGATCTTCGTGAACGCCGGGATCGAGCTTTCACGCCTGCGCCCGGAGCGGCGGGAAGAAGTCAGGGCAGGACTCGCCCAATGGCAGACCCTTTCACAGGGCCAGAAGGCCGCGGGGAGCCTTAAGACGAGTATCGACAAGGTCCTGCGGATCGTCGGTCTGCAAGGCGAACAGCAGCAGGGTCCTGAGCAGGCGAACCGGGCCTGGATCACACTCAACGGCGTCCGGCCCATCGGCGATTCGCCGCTGCCCGCATTCGGTTCGGCGATGAGTCCTTCCGGGGAGGCGCTGCGCCTCCTGCTCGTTTGGCGGTCACCCGGCGTGCAGGAGATCGTCGATCTGGTCAAGAACGGGGCGGGCAACCAGACGATCCTGGTGTTCTATTTCGGTCTCTTGGACGTTGAGCAGCGCACTGAGCTGGCCCGGGTGTCGCGGAGCCGTCCCTCTCCGGTCGTCGGCGTGATAGACGACGCGTTGATCGCTTTCCTCGGCGGTATGGCAGAACCCGACTGGAACATAACGGTCAGCCTCATGGCCCCGTTCACCGCGAACAACCCCTACACACCCACTGGGGAAGTCCCGACCGAGATGTTCGTGGGCCGCGACGTGCAGCTCGAGGAAGTGATCAACCCCCACGGATCGTCTTTCGTCTACGGCGGTCGGCAACTGGGCAAGTCGGCTCTGCTCGACAAGGCGAAACGCGACCTGAGCCTGCGCGAGCCGAACCGCGTGGTGATCCTTGAGAGCATCCAGGAACTGGGCCGGGGCAAGAGAGCCGCGATGCTGTGGCCACAGCTTGCCAAGCAGTTGGCCAGATTCCAGGTGATCCCTGACGGTATGGCCGAGCAGGAGGAGATCTGCTCCGCGGTCCGGGAGTGGAGCGCGGAGGACCTTTCCCGCCAGCTCCTCGTACTACTGGACGAAGCCGACAACTTCCTTAATGAGGACGCGCGCGAGGGCGATTTCGCGCATGTCACCGCATTGCGCGACCTCATGCGGAACACCGGCGGCCGGGTCAAGGTCGTCTTCGCGGGCCTGCATCAGACCGGGCGGTTCCAGAGCCTGCCCAACCAGCCGCTCACCCACCTCGGCGAGCCGATCGCGATCGGCCCGCTGCTGCCGCAGCACGCGTTCAACCTGTTGGTTCGGCCGCTTGCGGCACTCGGGTTCACCTTCCCTGATCACCTCGCCGCGCGGGTCATCGCCGAGGCCAACAACGCGCCCGCGCTGGTCCAGCTCTTCGCCGAAGAGCTGCTGAACCGGCTGCGGCGGCTACCGCGGGCAACGGCACGGCTTCCCTATGAGATCACCCGGGCCGATATCGAGGCGGTCTGGTGTGATGAGAAGATCGAAAAAGGGATCAAAGACCGCTTCGAATGGACGCTCAACCTCGACAAGCGTTACAAGGTCATCGCCTACGTCGTCGCGTTGCACAACCTCGATCACGGTCTGGACTCATCCCTCGCGTCGGCGCAGCTTCGCAAGGAGTGCGAGGACTGGTGGGGGGCTGGGTTCGCGAGCAGCGGCGCCGACGGTTTCCGCAGCCTCCTTGAGGAATGCGTCAGCCTGGGGGTGCTCCGGGTGGAGGGCGACCGCTACCGGTTGCGGACCCCGCACATCCTGCGGCTGCTCAACGGTGAGGCCGGTGTGTTCGAAGCGCTGGAGGTGGCCAGCGGCTTCGGTGAGCCCGAGGCGTTCGACCCGAACTCCTACCGGGCCGCGATCGGAGACGACGAGCCTTCGCCGCTCACCGCGGGCCAGATGTCGGGGCTGCTGCGGGCGCGGCACGAACTGAGAGTCATCGCGGGCTCCTCGGCGCTACATCTGGAACGGGTCATCGAGGCTATCGGCGACGGACACCCGCAGGACAAGAGCGGAAACGTGGCTGGCAGTGCCACCTTCATCGACGCGGTGAAGGCCGCAGCGCGCCGTCGAGAGCCGGGCTTGGTGATCTACCAGCCGGCCCGCGGCGAGAGCGTTGAGACCGTTGCCGACAGGATCAGCGATGCCAGGGCGATCGTGGCCGCCGAAGGCCGTCGAGCGCCGACGGTCGTCGCGGTGCTCTCGGCGGCGTGGAGCCCGCTCTGGGACGCTGAGATCATCCAACTCGGCAAGTTCGACCGGGCGGGGCTGCGTGGATGGCTGTCCGACCGCTTCCCGTCCGTCAACGACCAGAGCGTCACGCGTGTCCTTGAGGTGACGGGCGGCTGGCCGGCCCTGGTCCAGCTCGTCGCCGCACGCCTCAAGCAGGGCGGCGATGTGGAGACCGCGCTTTTCGAGTGCCAGGAGCACCTCGGCCGGGCCGCGGCGGAGTTCACCGCGTCAACGGGTGTCCAAGACCATCCCGTGCTCACCGCGGCCTGGCACGTGCTGATCGACAATGACCCGGACAACCCCGACCAGCTCGCGGAACTCCTCGACCTCTACGCAGAATACGAACCCGCCCTGGCCGACCTTCCCGGCCACGGCTTCGCTGCCGCTGCCGTGGTCATCGATGCCCTCCGCACCCTGGGCGCCCTCCAACCCGCCGGTGACGGCAACCTCACTTGCAACCCCATTCTCCGAACCGCAACCCTGGCCTGCCGTGCCTCGTGAGCTGTGTGGGCTGGGGCTCCGCCAAGTGTGGGCGCTGATCCCCGATTCGGCATTCGATCAAGGCTGCATCACAGGAATTCTGGCCGACGCCGGGTTTGGCGGCATCGCCGCGTTCGGTGCGTCCGAAGGGCCGGTCGGCGCGTTGTCGCTATCCCGTCCGCCTGGATTCGGCAGCCGAACGGGGCCAGCCTGTCCCTGTGGCTCGCGGAAGGGCAATGCTTGCGTGGAAACGGGAACCTCGACTGCGTGAAAGCGGGATTGTCCACTGCGTAAGAGCGGTACTGTTACGCTATGGGCACCGACTACCAGCCACGTCTTGTTGATCACCTGCTCGGTGAGCTCGTTGGAGAAATGCCAGCGGTCTCCCTGATCGGACCCCGCGCGTCAGGAAAGACGACCACTGCTCGGCAGCATGCGGCGACCGTGATCCATCTCGATGCGCCAGGCGTCACCGGGGTCTTTCGAAGTGATCCGGACGCGGCGCTGCGGGGACTTGCCGAGCCGGTTCTGCTCGATGAGTGGCAGGAAGCCCCCGAAGTGCTCGGGGCGGTGAAACGTGCCGTGGACGCCGACCCGCGACCGGGACGTTACCTCCTCACCGGTTCCGTCCGAGCCGAACTCGAAGCTCATACCTGGCCAGGCACAGGGCGAGTCATCCACGTCCCGATGACCGGGCTGACGGTCAGGGAAAAGGTCGGACGAGCGGAGGGGCCCGGCCTGCTGGACCGGCTGGTCCGCGAGGGCGCTTCCGGCCTGCGGCTGCCACCGGTCATTCCCGATCTGCGCGACTACGTCGACGTGGCGCTCGCGGGGAGCTTCCCCGAGCCGGCTCTCCGCCTGTCCCAGCGAGCTCGGCGACGCTGGTTCACCAGCTACGTCCAACAACTGCTCACTCGCGATGCGGCCACCGTTGATCCGGGGCGAGACCCCGAACGTCTACGCCGGTATTTCGAGGCGTTGGCGTTGAACACCGCCGGCGTCGTCGAACAGACAACGCTCTTCCAAGCTGCGGGCATCGACCGAAAGACAGCCGTCGCCTACGAGAGTCTCCTCAGTAATCTCTTCGTCTTGGACATCGTTCCCGCCTGGTTCACCAACCGGCTGAAACGGCTCGGACAAACCCCTAAACGCTATCTCGTAGATCCCGCGCTGACCGGTGCCGTCGCCGGTATCGACAGCGACACAGCCCTGCTCGACTCCGACCTGCTGGGCCGGATCATCGACTCCTTCGTCGTAGCCCAGCTACGGGCGGAACTCCCACTCAGCGACCACCAGCCGAGAATCCACCACCTCCGCCAGGACGGCGGTCGAAAAGAGGCAGACGTGCTCGTCGAACTCTCTGGCCACCGGGTCATCGCCATCGAGATCAAAGCATCCAGCAATCCAGGACGATCCAGCGCCCGCCACCTTCGGTGGCTCCGCGAAGAACTCGGCGACCGCTTCGTCCACGGACTGGTGCTTCACTCCGGCCAGTTCATCCAACAGCTCGACGACCGCATCACAGCTGCCCCGATCGGAGTCCTCTGGGGCTGATCAACAGGTACGCGGACAACCCCGGCCATCTGGGGCGCGCAGGGGGCGTCGCCGAAGCTGCGCATGCCGCGAAGGCGTGCGCACCGCTGTCCGGCGATGTTCCGGCAAGTCCACTGACGTTCACTTTTATCGCCTACGGGGGTTGGCGGGTGTTTCGATGGGGTTCGGTGGTTGCAGTTGACTGCAACCGGAACTGCAACCACACAGCAGAACGGCCGGTACTCGATCGAGTACCGGCCGTTCGGTGCGCCTGGTCGTACGGGGGCCGGGTTGGGAAACAAACAAGGGCCTCGGCTGCGGTTTCCCGTGCGAGACCCTCGTTACGTGCCCGGCGAGGCACTGGCGGAGGATACGAGATTCGAACTCGTGAGGGCTTGCACCCAACACGCTTTCCAAGCGTGCGCCCTAGGCCACTAGGCGAATCCTCCGTGGGAGAGTCTAGCGGGTGTTGGGGAGTGGGAGAACACGGATTACGGACGAAGCGGGGAGGGGGGAGTAGAGGTGGGGGAAGAGGTCACCGGTGGGGGCGGGGTCGTAGCGGACGTCGAGGCCTGACGGGTCGATCTCCAAGAGGCAGAGGGTGGCGGGGTCGGCGTCGGCGTAGTAGGTGGTGAGGACGTGGGGGAGTTGGGGGGCGGTGCAGCAGTGGATGAAGCCGACCTCGGTGAGGGACTGGTCTCGGGTGGACATCGCGTAGGGGGCCGATGGGGTGGCGGCGGCCCAGGCCGCGCGGGCGGCGACGTGGAAGATCGAGGACATTCCTGGGACTGTACGGCTCGGGGGCCGGGATGCCATAGACTCGGGAGCAGACCCCTCGCATGGCGTCATCTTGTGAACCTCCCCAGGGCCGGAAGGCAGCAAGGATAAACAGGCTCTGGCGGGTGTGCGAGGGGTCCTTTTCGTCGAGACGGACGGATCCCTAGATGAGTCTGGCTCTCTACCGCAAGTACCGCCCGGCCACCTTCGGTGAGCTCAAGGGGCAGGAACACGTCGCCGAACCGCTCCAGCAGGCCCTGCGCAACGGGCGGGTCAACCACGCCTACCTGTTCAGCGGGCCGCGCGGCTGCGGCAAGACCTCCAGTGCCCGGATCCTCGCCCGCTCCCTGAACTGCGAGCAGGGGCCGACCCCCGACCCCTGCGGGGTCTGCGAGTCCTGTGTGGCGCTCGGCCCCGGCGGCGCCGGCCACCTCGACGTCATCGAGATCGACGCGGCCTCGCACGGTGGCGTCGACGACGCCCGCGACCTGCGGGAACGCGCCTTCTTCTCGCCCGTCTCGGCGCGGTTCAAGGTCTACATCATCGACGAGGCCCACATGGTCACCCGGGAGGGGTTCAACGCCCTCCTGAAGCTCGTCGAGGAGCCTCCGCCGCACCTCAAGTTCGTTTTCGCGACGACCGAGCCCGAGAAGGTCATCGGGACGATCCGGTCGCGCACCCACCACTACCCGTTCCGGCTGATCCCGCCGAAGACCCTCCAGGAGCTGCTGGAGGAGATCCTCGGGTCCGAGAACGTCCCTTACGAGGAGGCGGCGCTGCCGCTGGTCGTGCGGGCCGGTGCGGGCTCCGCGCGCGACTCCCTGTCGATCCTCGACCAGCTCCTCGCCGGATCCGACGAGGCGGGCATCACCTACGCCCGCGCCGTCTCCCTGCTCGGGTACACCGACGCGGCCCTGCTGGACGAGGTCGTCGACGCGTTCGGGCAGCGCGATGGGGCCGCGGTGTTCGCCGCGATCGACCGGGTGATCGAGAGCGGCCAGGACCCGCGCCGCTTCGCCGCCGACCTCCTCGGCCGCTTCCGCGATCTGGTGATCATGGCCAATGTGCCGGAGGCGACGACGACGGGCCTGATCGACGGTCCGGCCGACGAACTCGACCGGATGAAGGCCCAGGCGGCGTCGATGGGCGCGGCCGATCTCACCAGGGCCGCCGATCTCATGCACACCGGCCTCACCGAGATGCGGGGGGCGACGTCTCCGCGGCTTCTCCTTGAACTGATCTCCGCGCGGATCCTTCTGCCGGGCGCCTACGGCGACGAGTCCGCGCTGCTCGCCCGGCTGGACCGCCTTGAGCGCTCCGGCCCCCCTGCGGCTTCTTACGCGGCCCCCGCGCGAGGCGCCTTGCCGTCTCCGCCTCCGGCCGCGGCCTACTCCGCGCCTCCTGCCCCTGCGCCTCCTGCCCCTGTGCCTTCGGCTCCCGCGCCGGCGCGTCAGGCTCCGCCGACGCCTCCGGCCGCGCCCGTCGAGCCCGCGCCGAGCCCGCAGCCCGCCGCGCAGCCGCCGAAGGTCGCCGACTGGGCCGACGAGCCCGTGCCCGCCGCGTCCCCGGCCTCCGCGCCGGAGCCCCCGCGGGCCCAGGCTCCCGCGCCGCGCCAGGACTCGCGGCCTTCGGACGACGGGTGGGGCGCGCCCGTGCAGCCGGCTTCCGCGCCTTCCGGCGGTGGTGGCGGTGGCGTCGACGTCAACGGGATCCGCCAGCACTGGCCGCGGATCCTGGAGTCGGTGCAGCGCCGCAGCCGCGTCGCCTGGATGTCGATCATGGAGGGGGTCGCGCCGGCGTCGGTCGAGGGCAACCTGCTGACGATCGCGTTCGACCACGAGGGCAAGCGCAAGAACTTCGTCAACGGCCGCCGCGACGGGGTCCTCGCCGAGGTGCTCAAGGAACTGTTCGGGGTGGACTGGCGGATCGAGGCGGTGCTCGGCGGGTCGCTGCCGTCGGCGCCGCGCCCGCCCGCTGCGCCCCCGGCCCCCGCGGCCTGGGACGCCCCGCGCCCCGCCGCCCCCGCCCCTTCCCCGGCTCCGGCCGCC
>NZ_BAAGPQ010000006.1:157833-381000 GCF_054783995.1 Actinocorallia aurea | reverse complement strand
GGTGGGTGGGGGTGGAGAGCGATTTGGGGGATCTGGGGGCGTGGGGGGCGGGGGCGGTGTATTCAGGAGGTTGCCGGGTGAGGTGACGCGCATGGCCAGATGGGCGGGGTCGGGGTCCGAGGAGGGCCGGGAGCTGGTTCGCGGGTTCCATGACGAGGACCCGAGAGCTCTGGAGAGGGCCTTCGGGGTCTATGGGGAGCAGCTGTACGACTACGGGTACGCGCTGGCGGGGGATCCCAGGGCGGCCGAGGACATCGTGCACGACACGTTCGTGGACGCGCTGCGCAGGGCGCCGCGGATGCGGGCGCCGGTGCGGTTGCGGGCGTGGCTGTACGGCGGGGTGCGGCGGCGGGCGCTGCTGCGGACCCGGGTGCGGGAGCTGGTGTGGCTGCCGGACGTGCCGGGCGTGGACGGGGCCACCGGCCTGCCCGTCGACGAGGCCCGGATCATCGTGCAGGGCGCGCTGGACCGGATCTCGTTCAGCGACCAGGAGTTGGTCCTGCTGACGTTGCGGCACGGGATCGTCGGCGGGGATCTCGGGGCGGTGCTGGGCGAGCCGCCGCACCGGGCCGCGGCGCGGGCGGCGCGGGCGCGGCGCAGGGCGGAGGCGGCCGTGGCCGCGCAGTTGCGGGCGCACGAGGGTCGCTGCTCGGGCCGGGGCCCCGTGGTGATGCGGGCCGACAACCGCGTCCCGCAGGACCCGGAGCACGCGCGGCACTGCGCGCGGTGCCGCAGGCGGGCCGAGGCGGGGCTGGCGGCGCTGGTGACGGCGCCGGCCGCGCCCGTACCGCCGGATTCGCTCAGGCACCGGGTGCTGCACACCGGGACGGATCCTGAGCTGGCCGGGTACCGGGCCGACATCGTCGCGAAGGGCGGCCATCTGACGGTCGAGGGGTTCCCGCGTCAGCCGGACACCCCGTCGGGGCTGGGCCGCCGCTGGGTGATCGCGGGCAGCGGGATGGCGGTGACGCTGGCGTCGGCGGTCGTGGCGAGCCTGGTGCTGGGTCCGCAGCTGGGCGAGCCGCAGCTCGCGTGGCCGTCGGTGGAACAGCCGGTGCGGACGCCGGTCGAGACGGGGGCTGCCGCGCCGAACCTGTCGGTGCCGGGTCAGGGCGGCCAGGTCGCGGCCGCGCCGGGGCCGACGCCTTCGGGCACGCCGACGCCGCAGGACACCGGCCACGCCACCGACGACAGCGATCCGGAGGTCCCGGAGGCCGATGACACGGATTCGCCGGCGCCGGTCGATCCCGCCGCGCCCGCCGCCCCCGCCGGGTCCGGCACGGACGGCGAGCAGGGGTCCGCGGAGCCGGCGGCGGCTCCGGAGGCCGCGCCCGCAGGGCAGGAGCCGGAGACGGTGGTTCCGGAGACGGCGCAGGAGACTCCTGTGGTGGCTCGGCTCACCGTGGGCGCGTCGGAGGTGGCGATCGGCCTTGACCGCACGTCGGAGATCCCGTTGCAGGCCGAGAACGGGCCGGTCGCCTTCACCGCGGCCGCCGCGGACGGAGACGTCCAGCTCGCCCAGGAGAGCGGTGTGGTGAATCCGGGGGAGGAGTTCGTCCTGGAGGTGACGCTCCCGGCCGCGCTGATCCGGCTTCCGGGCAGTACCGAGGTGACGATCGTCAGCGGCAGCGACGGGGCGGCGTATCAGGTCGAGGTGAGCTGGGGGCTTTCGCTGCTGTGACGGCGCAGTAGGTAGGGCCGCACCTTCCCGATTCCCTGGAGGGGCCGCGCGCTGAGCCGTCGCAGGGCGTAGCCGTTGCCCGGGGAGAGGTCGGCGACGAGGTCCGGCGCGGCCAGGACGGTGCCGGGCCGGGCCGCGCCGGTGAGGCGGGCGGCGAGGTTGACGGGGGTGCCGAACACGTCGCCGAGCCGGAGGATGACCTCGCCGCGGGCCAGGCCGACGCGGACGTCGGGGAAGTCGTCGGCGCCGGACCAGTCGGAGATGCGCAGGCCGATCTCGGCGGCCGCCTCGGCGGTGGGGGCGGTGAAGAGGACCTCGTCGCCGAGGGTCTTGATCACCCGGCCGCCTTCCTCGGCGATGATCGTGGCGGTGCCGGTCTCGAACCTGTCGACGAGTTCGGCGAGGCCGGAGGGGGTGAGCCGCCTGCTCAGCCGGGTGAAGGAGACGATGTCGGCGAATCCGACGGACAGCTGGGCGGTGCCGGCGCCCGCGTCGGCGGTGGCGTCGGCGGCGGCGCTGAAGGCGCGCACTCCGGCGGCGGCGAGCTGGCGGCGCCAGGCGCGCAGGAGGAGCCGTTCGAACTTGGGCCGCAGTTCGGCGCTGGCGGTGAGGGCGGCCACCACGGCGTCCTCGTCGGCGGGTTCGCCGGGTCTGGCGAGCTGTTCGGCGAGCCGTTCCAGCCAGAGTTCGGCGACCCGGTTGGCCAGCCGGTTCATGGACTGCCCGACGCCGCGGGCGATCCGCAGGACCATCTCGTCGTCGACGTAGGTGTGGTCGAGGAGTTCGCGGATCTGGCCGAGGGCGATGACGTCCTCCTCGGTGAAGGCGATCTCGTCGGGTGACGGGGTGGGGAATCCGAGAGCGGACCAGAGCCGGAGCCCCAGTTCGGTGTCCAGACCGGACAGTTCCTCCATGTCGGTCATCGTGTGGGTGAGGGGTTCGCCCAGGAGGAGTTCCTCCACCTCGCGCGCGTCCGTCATGTCCGGGGCCTCCCAAGACCGTCGCGTCGACCATTACATCGAACAATGTCTCATTGATGTCAGGCGTAAGATTCGTACGATCGGCCCCGAGGGGTCAAGCGGGAGGAGGGCCCATGGGCGAGTACCGGATCGACGAGCTGGCGCACAGCGCCGGCACGACAGTCCGCAACATCCGCTCCTACCAGGACCGCGGCCTGCTCCCCCCGCCGCGGCTGCGCGGCCGCGTCGGCCTCTATGACGATGCTCACCTCGCCCGCCTCCGCCTCATCGGGCAGATGCTGGAGCGCGGGTACACCCTCGCCAACATCAGCGATCTCGTCGCCGCGTGGGAGGCGGGCCGGGACGTGGGCGAGGTGCTCGGCCTCGAGCAGGTGCTCACCGACCCCTGGACGGACGAGATCCCCGGCTGGGCCACCTACGAGGAGCTGGTCGCGGCGTTCGGCCTGGAGACCGGCCCCGAGGAGATCGAAGGAAGGCTGCGCAGGGCGGTCGAGCTGGGCCTGGTCGAGCCGGACGGCGACCGCTTCCGGGTGCCGAGCCCGCGGCTCCTGCACGTCGGCGCGGAACTCGTGGCGGGCGGGGTGCCGCTGGAGGCGGTCCTGGACATCGCCGACGAGATCCGGCGCGACTGCGAGGTGATCGCGAACCGCTTCGTCGACCTCGTGGACACCCACGTCCTCAAGGACGCCGACCTCCTCGGCGCCGACGCCGTCCGGGTGGCCGAGGTGATCCGCCGGATGCGGCCACTGGTCCAGATGGTGGTGAACCCGTTCGTCGCGCGGGGCATGGAGCAGCGGGTCCGCGCCGAGTTGGGCGACAAACTCGAGGTGCTCATGGCCGAGGAGCGGTCGGCGGACCCCGCCGTCTGAGGGCGATTCACCCCTGATGTGGAGTTCCCGGGGTTAGGGTCGGCTTCGAGCCGTCCCCCGCCCCCCGGAGGCCTCCATGAAGTTCGTCACCCGCAAGCAGTGGGGCGCCCGCAGCCCCCGCAGCGCGGCGTCCTCGCTGGCCGGCACCAAAGGTGTGAAGGTCCACTACACGGGCAGCCGGGTCGACCCCCGCACGGCCGACGACCACGACCGCTGCTCGGCGCTCATGCGGCAGATCCAGAACGGTCACATGGACGGCAACGGCTGGAACGACATCGGTTACAGCTTCGCGGTCTGTCCGCACAGGTACGTGTTCGAGGGGCGCGGGCTGCACAAGCTGCCCGCCGCCAACGGGGCGGGCCTGAACAGCGGGCACTACGCGGTGCTCGGCATGGTCGGGAACGAGGGCCTCGTCGTGCCGAGCGACGACATGCTGCACGGCATCCGCGACGCGATCGAGTACGTGCGCGAGAAGGGCGGGGCGGGCAAGGAGATCAAGGGGCACCGGGACGGCTACAGCACGGACTGTCCCGGCGCGCGGCTCTACAAGTGGGTCAAGGACGGGGCACCGCGTCCAAAGGGCTCCTCGGCGCCGGAGCCCGGCCCTCAGACGGCCGCTGAGCCCCTGGCGCTCGTTCTGGACCTTGCGGCCGGAGGGTCGGTCACGGTGGCTCCCGGGGCACGTCTGTCGGTCCCCTGGGGGGTCGAGCACGCCGACCCGTCGGGGCTGCACGCCGCGAAGTCCGCGGCCTGGCTGCCCAAGGTCGCGGACTGGCATCTCGTGACGTTCTCGGCGGTCGTGACCGGCCATGAGAAGGGCGAGCGGCTCAAGCTCGTCATCGGCGAGTACGAGCGCACCGGGAACACCCGGGTGAAGGACCACTTCGGCGAGGACAAGATCGGCCACGGCACGAAGGTGGAGCACACCGTCTCGGGCCTGGTGTGGCTCAGCGTCGACCGCGGCTACCGCGCCGACCTCGTCAACCACGGCGCGGAGTCCGTGACGGTCACCGCGGCGCGTCTCACGATCGCCCGCTGAGCCCCGGGGCAGGGTCAGTCGTTGTCGAGGATGAGGCTGAGCCCCCAGCTGACGATGGCGACGATGACGCCGCCGATCAGTGCGGTGAGGAAGCCGTCGACGTGGAAGGCGAGGTCGAACTCGCCGGCGATCCACGAGGTGAGCAGCAGGAGGAGGGCGTTGACCACGAGGCCGAACAGGCCGAGGGTCAGCACGTAGAAGGCACAGCCCACGGTTTTGACGATGGGTTTGATGACCGCGTTGACGAGGCCGAAGATCAGGGCTACCAGGACGAGGGTGAGTGCCTTCTCCTGGCCATCGACTCCGGTGATCTCGATTCCGTCGAGGAACCAGGTGGCGGCGGCGAGGGCGAGCGCCGTGATGACGACATTGATCAGGATTTTCACGTTTTTGATCGTGGCATGACCTGAGGTGTTCCGTCGTCACTCCAGATGGTGAACTCCACGTGATCCCCTCTCCTCACAGCGGCGTAAGGAGAGGGGGACGCGGATCACATGACGGGCAGGAGGAGCGCCGAGGGCCGGTCGGGGTCGTGGAAGACCTCCTGGTCGGCGACGACCATGGTGCGGGCGGAGCCGAGCGGCTCGCCGGTGCCGGGGTTGCTGGCGATCTTCGGGTAGGCGCCGCTGGCGACGTGGACGCGCAGGCGGTGGCCCTTCTTGAAGCGGTGGCCGATGGGCCACATGTCGAGTTCGACCTTGCGGACGCCGTCGCCGTCGGGCGGCGAGGTCTCGGCGGTGAGCCGCAGGCCCCCTTCGCAGACGTTCTTGGACGACCCGTCGGGCGCGACGTCGCAGAGCCGGACGACGAAGTCGGTGTGC
Source organism: Actinocorallia aurea (assembly GCF_054783995.1). Taxonomy (NCBI): domain Bacteria; kingdom Bacillati; phylum Actinomycetota; class Actinomycetes; order Streptosporangiales; family Thermomonosporaceae; genus Actinocorallia; species Actinocorallia aurea. The sequence goes on along the minus strand of NZ_BAAGPQ010000006.1, from coordinate 375,610 downwards.
GGCCGCGACGACTTGACGTACAGCTCGGCGGCGACGGGCCCGATGACGTCGAGGTCCTCGGTCAGCTCGGGCGAGGTGAAGACCAGGACGTCGGGGCGGCGTTCGGCGGGCCGCTGGTCGACGGGCCGGCCGATGCCGAGGAGGGTGGGGCCTCCGTAGGCGGGGGTGGGGTCGTTGGGGTCGTACCGGTAGGCGTCCGGCTTCGACGCGCGGGGCCCGTCGGTGCCGAAGCCGTGGCCGGCCTGGAGGTGCCAGCGTTCGGTGCGGGTGCCGGGGACGGGCCAGTCGGCGTATTCGCGCCATTCGCCCGCGCCGGTGATGAAGAGCCGCACGGGGTTCTCGCGCAGCCCTGAGGGGTCGTCCTTGAGGTGGGCGCGGAACCAGACGAGGGATTCGCGGAGCGCGACGAGCCCGTGCCGCGGGTCGGCGTGCCACCAGGGTCCGACGGTGAGCTGCGGGGTCTGCCCGGTGGACCGCATCGCGATGTAGTCCTTGAGCGTCCAGGGCAGGAAGACGTCGTACCAGCCGCCGACCATGGACGCGGCCGGGAGGTCGCCGTCGCAGGCGGCGCTGTGGACGCGGCCGTCCCAGAACGGGTCCTCGGGGACGCCGTGCCCGGCGAGGAGCTGCTGGAAGAACGGGACGCTGCCTCCGGTCGTGTACGCGTCGAGTTCTTCGAGGGGCAGCCCCGCGCGCATGGCGCGGGCGGTGCGGCGGCGCATCCGGAAGAGGTCGATCGGGTGCTCGATCCGGGTGGTGACCGACGCCCAGCCGAGGGTGGATTCGAGGGCGAAGGACCCGCCGATGTAGATCGCGTCGCGGAACTGGGAGGCGGTGACGGCCAGCGACATCGCCTTGTGCTCCGGCCCCGCCTTCCCGGCTATGGCCCACTGGGTGTGCCCGAGGTAGCTGGGCCCGTAGGTGGCGAACGTGCCGTGGAACCAAGGCTGCCGCTTCAGCCACTCGACGGTGGCGAGTCCGTCGATCTGCTCGTTGAGGGGGTCGAAGCTGCCGCCCGACCCGAAGGTCCCCCGGACGCTCTGGACGACGATCTGGTAGCCGAAGAAGGCGAACGGGTAGCCGTTGATGGCTCCGGTGACGCCCCTGCGCCCGTAGGGGGTGCGGACGAGGATCGTCGGGGGGGTCTTGACGCCCAGGGGCACGTACCGGTCGGCGAGCAGGATCGTGCCGTCCGGCATGGGGACCGGGATGTCCTTGATGTGGCTCACCCGGTAGGTGGCGGACGGGAGGGCGGGCAGGCCGGGGATGCTCGGTATGTGGGGGAGGTGAAGTTCCGGGAGCTGGGGCAGCTGGCGCAGCCGCTCGGGGACGCTCAACCGGTCGGTGATTGCCATCGGTCCTCCCCTGTACGGAGATGTCTGAGTTAGATACCCATGTGTTACCTCGTGGTAACACGTGGCATGCCGAACGGGATTCCGGTTTGGGCACGCCACCAAGGAGATCCTTGGGGAATCGTGACAAATACCGGGGCTGCGACACGGCGGCCGGTGATAAGTATTACCAGCCGGTAGCAGGCCGGTCACCGACGAGTAACGGAACCTCGATAGGGTGACCCCACCGAAAATCGGTCATCCGGAGCCTTGGGAGACCTGTTGCTCTATCGCTTCATGAGACTGGTCGTGCCGCCCGCCTTCCGCGTGCTGTTCCACCTGAAGGTGGAAGGCAAGGAGAACATCCCGGCAGCCGGCCCCCTGATCGTGGCCGCCAACCACCAGTCGTTCATCGACAGCTACGTCATCCCCGTGTCGCTGCTGCCCCTCAAGACCGTCTTCCTGGCGAAGGCCGAGTACTTCGAGGGCACCGGATTCAAGGGTCGGCTCAGCCGCTGGTTCTTCACCTCCATGGGCATGGTCCCGGTGGCGCGCGGCGACGCCTCCTCGGCCCTCGGCTCGCTGGAGCAGGCCGCCGACATCGTGAACGGCGGGGACGTGTTCGCCCTCTACCCCGAAGGCACCCGCTCCATGGACGGGCGGCTGTACCGCGGCCGTACCGGCGCGGGTTGGCTCGTGCTGGAGACCGGCGCCAAGGTCCTGCCGGTCGGGCTGATCGGCACCGACACGCTCCAGCCGTACGGCAGCCGCTTCCCGAAGATCGGCGCGCGGGTGACCGTGCGGATCGGCGAGCCCCTGGAGTTCGGCGGCTACACCGACGGCGCCATGCCCAAGGGCCGCGCCCGCCGGGTGATCGCCGACGAGATCGTCCAGGCGATCCAGAAGCTCACGGGCCAGGAGTACGTGCCCGAGTACAACGACCACCAGAGCAAGGGCGACAGCTGACCTTCGCGCCGAAGGGCCCCGCAGACGCCTCCGGGGCCCTTCGCGCCTCCCGTCTCTAGAAGCCGGACGGCGGCTGGCGGTCCTTGATGTTGAGGCCGTCGTCCTTGGCCTGCTGGCGCAGGTCCTCCAGCGCGCTGCTGGCGTCGCCGATGCCGGAGACGTCGCCGGTCTTGATCTTGTCGATCGCCGCGGTCGCCGTCGCCCAGACGGCTTCGACCGGGGCCTTGAGCGACTTGCACAGCGTCGGGTCGGCGTTGATCATCTTGCGCGCGGCGTTCAGCCGGTTGAGCGAGAACGCGCCCGCGGCCACGGCCTTGGCGATGGTCCTCTTGCGGTTGGCCGCGTCGGCGTTGAAGCCGCCGGCCTTGTAGGGCTTGAGGATCCACTGGTTGAAGGCGCCGAAGGCGAGGCCCGCGTCCGCGACGAACCGCGTCTTGGCGAACTTCTTGGTCGCCGCGGTCGGGCAGGCCGCCGCGGCGGTGGCCGAGGCCTTCGCCGAAGCCGATGCCGCGTTCGAGGCGGCGGCGCCCGTGGCCGTCGCGACGCCGGTCGAAATCCGGTCGGCGACGTCCTGACCCCCTCCGCCACAAGCCGTAAGAGAAACGGTCAAGGCGGACACCGCGAGCAACTTCCCGAACATGTTGATTTCCCCCCGAGACTAAGCCCTTGGATCTCGGCCTACCCCGTTGTGGCGCGAAGATCACCAAGCCGGTGCGCAGTATCGTCGGCTTCCATGCGGCTGAAGCGTCTGATCCCTCCGGTTATGGCGGTACTCGTCGCTTCGGGCTGCTCGGGAGGCGCCGAGAAGGCCCCGCCGGCCGTGCAGACCCCCGAGGCGGGCGCGACCACCTACACCGCCGACCAGCTCCGCCAGGCGCTCCTCGCCGACGTCCCCGGATACGTGCGGGCGGGCGAGCCCGAATCGGGGTCCTACGGGATGCTCCGGGCGATCCGGAACTTCACCCAGCTCCAGGGCCAGGTGAAGCTCGACAAGCCGGAGTGCGCCGACGCCGCCAGGGCCCTGGAGACCGCGGGGGAGCTGGCCGCGGCCCCTGCCGCGCTCACCACCTTCGCCAAGGCCACCGGCGAGACCGTCACCCAGACGCTCCTCGCGGTCTCCCCGCGGGCCGCCCAGCGCGAGATCGAGCGCCGCGTGCCCAAGCTCTGCCGGACCTACAAGACCAAGGTCGGCGGCGAGTGGTCGACCCACCAGGTGCTGGAGCAGACCCCGGACAGGCACTTCGTCGGGGAGGGTTCGAGGACCGTGGGACTGGTCACGATGAGCGGTGAGGTCCAGGTGAACATGTGGTTCGTGGTCTTCACCGAGGCGGGCTACCTCGGCACGGTGTCGGTCTACGGCCCCAAAGCCACCAAGGGAGAGGCCGAAAACCTGGCCCGCGACGCCGTCGCGCAGACGCAGAGGGTCCTCGGATAGGGGGCGGACCACCCGAACCTCGGCGGTCGCCGGACAGTCTCACCAGAGCGGAACGAACGCGCGGGGCCAGGGACGGAACGGTCAGCGCATCCGGGGCCCGGTGGAATACTGGGCCGCGTGTGTCAAGGGGAAGGGGACCACCCGGAATGAGCGTTACCTACCGTGTACGCGGGGGCCGTCAGCTGCAAGGCACCGTCTTCATCCAGGGCGCGAAGAACTCCGCCCTGCCGATGATCGGCGCCGCGCTCATGGCCGCCAAGGGACGGACGGTGCTGCGCAACGTCCCGATCATCGAGGACGTCCGGCGCGCGGTGGAGCTGGCCGAGGCCATCGGGGCCAAGGCCGAGCTGCACGAGGCCGAGCGCACCCTGGTGATCGACGCCTCCGAGCTGTCCAGCCCGGTCCTGCCCGCCGACATCGCCGCCCGTTTCCGCGGCTCTTTCCTGTTCGTTCCGGCCCTGCTGCACCGGCTCGGCGAGGCGGTGATCGAGGGTGTCGGGGGATGCAACCTCGGCAGCCGCAACCTCGACTTCCACTACAACGGCTTCAAGCGCATGGGCGCGACCGTCACCGAGCACGACACGAACATCCACGTGAAGGTCGGGCAGCTCCAGGCGGGCACCCTCTACTGCGACACGCCCTCGCACACCGGCACCGAGAACCTCGTGATGGCCGGCGCGCTCGCCAACGGGACCACGCTGATCAAGAACACGGCGCTGGAGCCCGAGGTCCTGGACAACATCGACTTCCTGCAGCGGATGGGCGCCAAGATCGAGGGCGGCGGCACCGGCTTCATCCGGGTGCACGGCGTCGAGGAGCTGACCGCCGTCGAGCACACCGTCATGCCGGACCGGATCGACGCGGGCGTGCTGGTGATGGCCTGCGCGATCACCGGCGGCGAGGTCAACCTCGTCGGCGCCGACCTGGAGCACCTGGGCGTCGCGGTCGACAAGCTGGAGCAGATGGGCGTCGAGTTCAGCCAGCAGGGCGCGGTCCTCCAGGTCCGCCGGGAGCGCCCGCTGCGCCCGATCAACGTCATCACCGACGAGTACCCGGGCTTCGCCACCGACCTCCAGTCGCCGATCATGGCGCTGGCCAGCCAGGCCGAGGGCGAGTCCTACATCTACGAGCGGATCTTCGACAGCCGCTTCCAGCTCGCCGACGAGCTCGTCAAGATGGGCGCGTCGATCGAGGTCGCCGGGAACCAGCGCGCGAAGGTCTACGGCAGGACCCCGCTGAAGGGCGCCCAGACCGTCGCGCACGACCTGCGCTCGGGCGCGGCCCTGGTGCTCGCGGGACTCGCCGCGGAAGGCGAGACCGAGATCAGTTCGGCGTACTACATCGACCGCGGCCACTCGAACTTCGCGGAGCGATTGAACGCACTCGGCGCGGACGTCATTCGCGAATCTGAGTAATACGGCACAGAGTCACTCGGCGGCCGGATTCGGACACCAGTCGCCGAGGACACAAATCAGCGAGAGCCCTTCCCAGCCCATGATCCGCACCTTTAGGGTGCGTGGTCATGGGCTGGTGTGCTGACCGGAACCTGACCATTCGGTAAGGATTTACTGTCCGACCCTGTCTATAGGTTACTTTTTCGCCGCACTCTTGATTCGGTTTCGCGTCAGAGAGTCACATCCTCGCGCGGAGGGGCGATCCGCGAGATGAGGATGGTTCGACCCCGTGGTGCGCGCACGCGCTTCGGGTTGTACATACGGGCATCGTGGGCGGCCGAAAGGCGAGGGGCGGAAGCCATGACAGGACCACGGACGGGGGCGGTGACGCCGGACCTGACGATCGGTGTCGTCGGTCCGCACGACCTCGTCGAACGGGTCATGCTGATGGGGCACGGGCCGACACCGGTTCCGAGCAGGCTTGTGGCGGCGGCGTACCGGGACGAGCAGGAGGCTGCGGACAAGGTGATGCGCCTGGGCTCGGGCGTCGACGTGTGCCTGTTCGCCAGCCCGGTCCCGTATGACTTCGCACGAAAGGCGGGCGTTCTGACCATGCCCGCCACCTATGTCCCGCTCAATGGCGCCGCGCTCCAGGGGGCACTGCTGCGCGCCGCACTCGACGAGCGGTTCGATCCGTCCAAGGTGAGCATCGACGTGCTGGCCCGCGGAGAGGTCGAGGAGGCCTACGCGGAGATAGGCCTCGGCGTCGACCAGGTCCACCTGCGCGAGGAGGTGGCGGGGCCGGGCACCCTTGCCGCGTTCCACGAGCGGCTGTGGCGGCGCGGCGTCACCAGCGTCGCGCTGACCTGTGTGCACGCGACCGCCGAGCGGATGGAGCTGGCCGGCGTGCCGACCCTGCGCATCCGCCCCACCGGCGCGGCCATCCGCAGCGCGCTCCAGACCGCGGCGCTGCTCGGCGCACACCACAGGCTGGAGGAGTCGCAGCTCGTCGTGGTGCTGGTGGACGTGCCGACCCTGCGCGAGTCGCCGCGCCGCGTCACGCCGCGGTACTGGCGCGAGGAGCTCAAACTGGCGCTGCACCGGGTGCTGCTCCAGGAGGCGCACCGGATGAACGCCGCGGTCTGGCCGCTGGACGACCACAGCTATCTGGTGACGGCCACGCGCGGTTCCGTCTCCTCGGGCACCGAGGGGTTCCGGACCCCTCCGTTCGTGGAGCGCGTCCGCGAGGAGCTGGGCCTGGCCGTCGAGGTCGGCATCGGCATGGGCCGCACCGCGCAGGAAGCCGAGGCCCACGCGCGCGCCGCGCTGGCCCGGTCCCAGACCTCCCAGCGCGCTCAGGGCTTCGCGCTCGACCGGGACGGCAGAGCCCTGGTCCCCGCCCCCCGGACGCCGCCGCGCGGCGCCCCGCCGGTCAAGCCGAAGGGCCTGGAGATCCTCGCCCGCCTGGCCGACAGGCTGGGCGACCAGGTCGAGGCGGGCGCCCCGCTCATCGTCGACGCCGAGAACGCCGGGAAAATGCTCGGTGTGACTTCGCGCACCGCCCGCCGGCTCCTGCGCACCCTCGTCGAAGAAGGGCTGGCCTGGCCCCTGCCGCCGAATCGGACCCCGCAGCCGGGTCGGCCCCGGCAGCTCTACCGGCTCATCGTCGAGAAGCTCGGCCCGGCGAAGACCGGAACCTGATAATGAAAAAGCTAAACTTCCCCCAACCAGTGCACGATTTCGTGCATCTCAGCACGTGTTGAGGGGTGGCTGGAGGGACTGGCGTGCAAAGGAACTGGACGGTACCGGGTTACCGACACCTCCGTGAGCTGGGGCGCGGCGCGTCCGGCCACGTCGTCATGGCGGTGCACGAGGAGACCTCGATCGAGGTCGCGATCAAGTACCTCGCGCCGGAGCTGGCCATGGACCCCGACTTCGTGCTGCGCTTCCGCGACGAGGCCCAGGCGCTCTCGGAGCTGGAGGACCCGCACGTCGTCCAGTTCTTCGAGTACGTGGAGACCTCCACCAGCGCGGCGGTCGTCCTCGAACTGATCGACGGTGTGGGCCTGGCCCACGTGCTCGCCGACTCCGGGCCGATGCCCGCCGAGGCGGCCATGGCCGTCCTGAAGGGCGCGCTGCTCGGCCTCGCCGCCGCGCACGCCTCAGGTGTGGTGCACCGCGACTTCAAGCCCGCCAACGTCCTCGTGGACGGACACGGCCAGACCTACCTGACGGACTTCGGCATCGCCCTCCCGGTCGCCCCCGCCCACGCGGGCGCGGTCGGGACGTCGGCGTACCTGGCGCCCGAGCTGTGGGACGGCGGCGCGGCAGGGCCGACGGCCGACGTGTACGCGGCCACGGCCGTCGCGTTCGAGTGCATGACGGGGCGTCCGCCTTACCTCGCCGCCTCGCCGCCGGAGTGGGCCGAGGCCCACCGCTCCGCGCCCGTGCCCGTCGACCGGGTGCCGGAGGGCCTGCGCGCGCTCGTCGCCGCGGGCCTGGCCAAGGACGTGCGCGAGCGGCCGCAGAGCGCCTTCGCGTTCCTGCTGGAGCTGGAGATGACGGCCGGAGCCGTCCTCGGCGCCGGTTGGGAGGAGCACGGCCGCGCTCATCTGCGGGATCGGGCGCTGGCCCTGGCGATGCTGTTCCCGATCAGCAGCCCGGCAGACTTCGTCGCCACCGAGCCGCTCGCCCTGGTCGGCACTCCGGTCGCGGGCACCGAGGTTCTGGAGCTTCCCGCGCCTTCGGCCGCCGCCGCGTCGGCCACGCCGGCCGGGCGCGCCGTTCCGCCGATCCCGGCGTTCGACCTTCCCGCCGAGGAGCCCTATCGGCCGAGCAAGCGGCTGGGGCTCGCGGCCGCCACCGCGGGTGCGCTCGCCTCGCTGGCGCTGCTCAGCGGCGCGGTGTACCTCGTCGACTCGGTGACCCCGGACCTGCCGACGAGCCCGCAGGCCGCGCCCTCTCCCGTGGCCTCGCCCACCGCGCGGGCGGGCGGGCAGCCCGCGCCGTCGCCGACGGGCGCCGCGGGCGGCGACGACCGCCTGCGCGGACCCGTCGTCGTGGTCACCGCCGACCCCGCGGCGGAGACCACCGAGACCCCGACGGCCTCGCCGCAGGACCCGACGCCGACCGAGACCGACTCGCCCGACCCGGATCCGACCGACCCGACCGAGTCGCCGGACCCGACCGAGGAGCCCGACCCGGATCCGACCGACCCCACCGAGTCGCCGGACCCGACCGAGGAGCCCGAGCCGACCGAGGAGCCGTCCGCCCCCGAGGAGCCGGAGCCGACCACTCCGGCCGAGACCGAGGAGCCCGAGGCTCCCGCGCCGACGCCCACCGAAGAGGCGACGCCGAAGGAGACCACGAAGCCGTTCGTGCCGACCGGCCTCCGGGTGCTGGCGCTCGCCGCGCGCGCCTCCGCCCCCGCCGCGGGATGACCGACGTGCCCGGCCCGCCGGCCGATCCGCTCCCCGGCGGGGATCCGGGCCCCGCCGACGTGACCCGCTTCGACCTCGGCGGCCCCCACCAGGACCCGACCCGCACGCGGTTCGACCCCGTCGACGGCACCTCCCTTGACCCGACGGTGACCCGCCGGGAGTTCGGCCCTTCCGGCACCCGCCCGTCCGGCGGTTCGGCGACCCGGCCGCCGCACCAGGCCCGCCCGACCGGCCAGCCGCGGCAGGGCGAGGACGAGGTCAGGGTCAGGCTCGGCGGCGGCCCGACCGGCCCGCAGATGTGGAACCCGGACTCGGTGCCCGCCCGGCACCGCCGCAGCGGCTCCCGCACGGTGCCGTTCCTCAGCGTCGTCCTGTCGATGGCGGTCATCGGCGGGGTGCTCGCGTGGCTGGCGTTCCGCGGCGGCGGCGAGGAGAAGCCGGTGGCCGTCGACGACGTCCGGGTGGAGGCTCCGGGCGGGGAGCAGCGCTGCGAACCGGACGAGAAGTCCAAGACCGTGGATCTCACCGCCGTCGTCGCGCTGAACGGCGGCTCCGGCACGCTCTCCTACCGCTGGGTGCAGAGCGACGGCACCCCGGGCAAGTTCCAGAAGGCGACGGTCCTCGAAGGCCAGACCACCTTCGAGGCGCCCCTGCACTGGACCGTCTCCGGCGAGGGCCGCAAGGAGCTGACCGCGACCTTCGAACTGAAGGCGCCGACCCCCGCCAAGGCCTCGGCCACCTTCGAATACCTCTGCCGCCCCTAGCCCACCGGGGCGGCCGCGGCGGCGTCAGACACGGTGGGGGTAGGCCGCGGCGGCGGCCAGGAGGGCGTCGTTGTCCTCGATGGAGCCGATGGAGATACGGGCGCCCTCCTCGGCGAACGGGCGGACGCTGACGCCCTCGCGCTCGCAGAACGCGGCGAAGTCGAGGGTCCGCTCGGCGAGGCGCAGCCACACGAAGTTCCCCTGGGAGGGGACGACGGTCCAGCCCTGGTCGCGCAGCGCGTGGGTGACCCGCTCCCGCTCCTTCACGGTCTCCTCGACCCGGGTGATCAGCTCGTCCTCGGCCCGCAGCGCGGCGATCGCGGCGGCCTGCGCGATGCTGCTGACGCTGAACGGCAGGTAGACCTTGCGGATGGCCTCGGCGATCGTCGGGTGCGCGATGAGGAAGCCGACGCGCAGGCCCGCGAGCCCGTAGGCCTTGGAGAAGGTCCGCAGGACGGCGACGTTGGGCCGGTCCCGGTAGAGGTCGAGGCCGTCGGGGACGTCCTCGTCGCGGATGTACTCGCGGTAGGCCTCGTCCAGGACGACCAGGACGTCCTGGGGCACCCGGTCGAGGAAGGCGACGAGTTCGTCGCGGCGGACGACCTCGCCCGTCGGGTTGTTGGGGTTGCAGACGATCACCATGCGGGTGGCCGGGGTGATCGCGGCGAGCATGGCGTCGAGGTCGTGGGTCTCGTCGGGCTTCAGCGGCACCCGGACGGAGTCGGCCCCGGCGAGGTCGGCGAGCAGCGGGTAGGCCTCGAAGGACCGCCACGCGTAGACGACCTCCGCGCCGGGCTCGCTCACGGCCTCGAAGAGGTGGGCGGCGACCACGACCGAGCCGTTGCCGACCGCGACATGGTCCTCGGGCACGCCGAAGTGCGCGGCGATCTCGGAGATCAGTTCGGTGCACCCGTTGTCGGGGTACCGGTTGACGGTCGCGGCGGCCCCGGCGATCGCGGTGAGGACCGACGGCAGCGGCCCGTACGGCGACTCGTTCGACGACAGCTTGAAGGACCTGCCATCGGCTGACACGGCGGTCTTTCCGGGCTTGTAGGCCTGGAAGCGGTCGAGAACGGAACGGAACCGCGGACTCATCGCCCGATACCTCCTGCGCTGGGGAATCCCCCCACTGTATTCGTCGCGGAGCCCGCGCCGGCTACGGCCCGTCAGGGCGGGCCGTCCTGTCAGCGGACGCCGGTCGGACAGCCTGACAACAGGATCTCGGCGCGGACAGGCGGTCCTGATCGGGAAGCTGGGCTCGTCGCGGAGGAGCGCTCCACCGCCGGAGATCGGGAGAGCCGCTGACCCGCGTCTCCCGCGACCGCACCGACATGAAGGAGAGCACCATGCGCAAAGGATTCCTCACCGCGGCCGGCGGACTCGCCTTCGGCGCGATGGCGTTCGCCACCGCGTCGCCCGCCGCGGCGGCGGCCCGGAACGGCGTCTGCGAGCCGGGCGAGTTCTGCCTCTATTTCAACAGCGGGAACAAGGGATCGCTCTCGGATTTCCTCGGATCGGTCGCCGACTACGGCGCCGAGCAGCCGACCTGCTACGACTTCAAGGGTCCGGGCAACGGAAAGGGCGAGTGCGTCAAGAACGCGGCGGCCTCCGTCTGGAACCGGACTCCCAAGACCGTCCGCGTCTTTTACAACTCCGGCCACGCGGGGGCCTCACAGGACTTCAAGAGCGGTGTCCGAGGCGATCTGAACGGCACGCTCAAGAACCAGAACGCCTCGCACGAGGTGGGTCCGAGCTCCGTGGGGCGCGTCGCCCTCTCGACCGCGCTCTACGCGGCGGGCCCCGGCTCCATCAGCTGCCCCTTCGACGGCTACACGACGGTCCCGGGCCACCACGAAGGCATCGACTTCGTCCGCGGTGTCGGCTCGGCGGTCCGGTCGCTGACGAGCGGGGAGATCACCTACCTCAAGCAGGGCGCGAACGGCGGCGGCAACGCGAACCTCTCCACGATCGCGGTCTACGACGCCGCGGCGAGGAAGACGGTGATCTATCTGCACACCGAGCCCCGGGCGTCCCTGCGCGTCGGCCGGAACGTCTCGCGCGGCCAGGTGATCGCGGACGAGGCGTGGCACGGAGTGTCGTCCAGAGGCGGCGCGCACACCCACGTCGAGATGCGGCCCGGCCGGCAGACGCACGCCTCGAAGAGCGTCGGCGACCCCGTCCTGAACAACCCGGACCCGAAGGGGTTCTGGCGCTCCCAAGGCTACGAGGTCAAGTAGCGCCCCGCGACCTTCACCGACGGAAAGGCGACCATGGACTCACGAACGGCACGGCAGGGGCTCACCGCGGCAGTCGGCGCGCTCGCGCTCGGCGGGATGGCGCTCGCCGCCGCCTCGCCCGCCTGGGCGGCGGCCCGGAACGGCGTCTGCGAGCCCGGCGAGTTCTGCTACTACTTCAACAGCGGTACCAGGGGCTCGGTCTCGGACTTCACGTCCTCGGTCGCCGACTACGGCGCCGAGCAGCCGACCTGCTACGACTTCAAGGGCCCGGGCAACGGCAGGGGCGTGTGCGTCAAGAACGCGGCGGCGTCCGTCTGGAACCGCAGCGGGAAGACCGTCCGGGTCTTCTTCAACAGCGGCCACAAGGGCGACTCGCAGGACTTCCCGTCCGGCGCGAAGGGCGACCTGGAGACCGGGCTGAAGAACCAGAACGCCTCGCACAGGTTCCTGGGCTCGACGCCGTCGACGCCCACCGGCTGCCGGACCGACGGGACGGACACCAGGCCGCCGACGACGATCCTCGTCAAGCGTGAGGCGCTCGGCACCATCGAGCGGATCCCGTTCAAGGCCTATGTCAGGAACGTCCTGCCCAACGAGTGGTACGCGAGCTGGCCGAAGGAGTCCCTGCGGGCCGGGGCGATCGCCGCGAAGAACCACGGCTGGTACTGGGCGCTGCACTCGGACCGCAGGACCGAGGACGGCAGGTGCTTCGACGTCTGGGACCGGACGAAGAGCCAGGTGTACCGGCCGGGATCGGCGACGGCGGCCACCGACGCCGCGGTCGAGGCGACCTGGGGCACCCGGCTGCTGAAGGGCGGGAGGATCTTCCAGGCCCAGTACTGCGCCACGACGACGGCCTGCCGGCGCTGGTGGGTCGACGGCCAGTGGATGTCGCAGGAGGGCTCCCGCGACAGGGCCGCCGCGGGCTGGACCGCCGCCAGGATCCTCCGGCACTACTACACCGGCGTCACCCTGAAGTAGTGCCGGCGGCCGGGCTCACTCGACGACGAGCTGGAAGGTGACGGGGCGGCTTCCGGGGAACAGCAGCCTCCCGGAGGCGTCCGTCATCTTGAACCTGGCGAAGCACACGCCGGGGCGGCGCGGGGTGGTGACCACGGTGCTGATGTCCACCATCGCGCCCGGCCGGGTGTCCTCGATCGGCACGTCGGCGATGGTCTGGCACTGGTCGGCGCGCTGCGGCACGTCGAGGCGGCGCAGCCGGTACCCCTGCCACGGCACGGTCCCGTCGTTCTTGAGGCGCCACACCTTGGTGAGGGTCTGGCCGGGGCCGACCCGCGTGCAGTCGGGCAGCGTGATGTCGGAGATGAACCTCGCGATGTCACCCGCGTGCAGGGGCGGCGCCTGGGGCGGGTCGGTCTGGCGGACCGGGCAGTCGTCCGGTGTCAGCGCGGCGGCCGTAGGTCTCGCGGGGGCCGGGGCCGCGCCCTGGTCGCGTTCGACGGCGGCGAGCACGACCGCCGCGACGGAGCCGACGACGGCGATCGCGGCGATCGCCGGCCGGCTCATCGGGCTCCGGCGCCGGGCCGGGGCGACGTCCAGGGATGCCGCAGCCGGCTCGGGCGCCGGCGCGGGGACGGACGATGCGGAGACGGACGATGCGGAGACGGATGCGGGGGCTGGAGGCGCGGGGACCGGTTCTGCCGGTGCGGAGGCAGGCGCGGAGCCGGGCACGGGGACGGGCGCGGAGAGGGGCGCCGCGGGCGCGGAGGCGGGGTGGGGCACCGTGGCGGGGACGAGTGCCGGCGCGTCGGCCGGTGTCCGCGCGCGGGCGCCCGCCGATCTGACGGCCAGGCTCGCGTTCTCCCAGCGTTCGCGGTAGGCGGCCGGGTCGGCGCCGCAGGCCTTGGCGAACTCGACGGTGGTCTCCCAGCTCGGGAGCCGGTTGCCTTTCGCGGCCTCGTGCAACGTCGTGTGGGAGATCGCTCCAGACCTTCCGGACATTTCCCGAAAAGGAGGATTGCCCACCGACGCGCGCAGCTCCCGCAGGACCTGGGCGAAACCCTCGATCGCCTCGGTCCGGACACTCCTGTCGTCCACCGGTCGAAGCTAACAGGACCGCGCGTCGGCCACCCCGCGACGCGCGAAGCCACCGCGCCGGTGGACGGGCCGTTCTCGCCGCCCGGACCACGCGGAGCTCTTCTGGCGACCCGCCGAACGGGGTCCGGTGTGTTTCCTGTAGGACCGAAATGCCCGATCATCTAGGCTTTCGGTCATCCAGGTGGCGGCCCGCCGGGGGCGGGAGTGCGGCGGGCCGTGATCGCGATCCCCGTCACGGCTCGGTGGACGAGGCGGCGCCCCGCACGGTGGTGAGACCGGACACGGTCCGCAGAACCGAAGGCGGGTGCTCGGACGGGGTGGGTAGGGGATCATCGCGGAAGGGCATCGTGTGTGCGATGGCCGGCGAGACGGATCGGTGAGGGGAGAGCCGTGGGCGGCGAGATCACGCGAAGTGGCGAGTGGGAGGGGCTGCGCAAGCACTTCGGGGAGGTGGAAGGCCGGACCCTCAGGGAGCTGTTCGCGGAGGACCCCGGACGGGCCGAGCGGATGACGGTCGAGGCGGGGGACCTCTACCTCGACTACTCCAAGCACCGGATCACCGGGGAGACCGTCGGGCTGCTGGTCGCGCTGGCCGAGCGGGCGGGGCTGCGCGAGGCGATCGAGCGGATGCTGCGCGGCGACCACATCAACGTCAGCGAGGACCGCGCGGTGCTGCACACGGCGCTGCGGTTGCCCGCGGACGCCTCCCTGACCGTCGACGGCCAGGACGTCGTCGCCGACGTGCACGCGGTGCTCGGCAAGATGGGCGCGTTCGCCGACCGGATCCGGTCGCGGGAGTGGCGGGGCGCGACGGGCGAGCCGATCCGGACGGTCGTCAACATCGGCATCGGCGGATCCGACCTCGGCCCGGCGATGGCCTACGAGGCGCTCGCGGACTACGCCGACGCCGGGATCGCCGCCCGTTTCGTCTCCAACATCGACCCTGCCGACATCGAGGGCAAGCTGCGCGGCCTCGACCCGGCGACGACGCTCTTCGTCGTCAGCTCCAAGACGTTCACCACGATCGAGACGCTGACCAACGCGCGGGTCGCGCGGCGCTGGCTCGTCGACGCGCTCGGCGAGGACGCGGTGGGCAGGCACTTCGCCGCGGTCTCGACGAACGCCGAGAAGGTCGCCGAGTTCGGCATCGACACCGCGAACATGTTCGGCTTCTGGGACTGGGTCGGCGGACGCTACTCCTTCGACGGCGCGATCGGCCTGTCGCTGATGATCGCGATCGGCCCCGAGCGCTTCGCCGAGATGCTCGACGGCTTCCACACCATCGACGAGCACCTTCGCACCGCCCCGTTCGAGCGGAACATGCCGGTCCTGATGGCCCTGCTCGGCATCTGGTACGCCGACTTCTTCGGCGCGCAGACGCGGGCCGTCCTTCCGTACGCGCAGCGGCTGCACAGGTTCCCGGCCTACCTTCAGCAGCTCACCATGGAGTCCAACGGCAAGTCCGTGAAGGCGGACGGGACCCCTGTCGAGGTCGAGACCGGCGAGATCTTCTGGGGCGAACCCGGCACGAACGGGCAGCACGCGTTCTACCAGCTGCTGCACCAGGGCACCCGGCTCGTCCCGGCCGACTTCATCGGGTTCGCCGAGCCGTTCGCCGACCAGGCGGGCATGCACGACATCCTGACCGCCAACCTGCTGGCCCAGACGGGCGCGCTGGCCTTCGGCAAGACCGCCGAGGAGATCGCCGCCGAGGGCACGCCGCCCGAGATCGTCCCGCACAAGGTGATGCCGGGAAACCGGCCGACCTCGACGATCCTCGCGCCGAAGCTGACCCCGCGCGTCCTGGGCGAACTCGTCGCCCTGTACGAGCACGTCGTGTTCGTCGAGGGCGTCATCTGGGGCATCGACTCGTTCGACCAGTGGGGCGTCGAGCTCGGCAAGAAGATGGCGCTCGCCCTGGAGCCCGCGCTGACCTCCGAGGAGCCCGCCGCGGACTTCTCCGACGCCTCCACCGAGAGCCTTGTCCGGCGCTACCGCGCGCTGCGGGGCCGCCGGATATGAGCGCGGAGACACGGCGGTGCGACGCGCTCGTCCTGTTCGGCATCACGGGCGATCTCGCCTACAAGATGCTGCTGCCCGCCCTCTACCGGCTCACCGCCGACGGAGTGCTCGACCTGCCGATCATCGGCGTGGCCAAGACCGACCTCGATCTCGCCGGGCTGCGCGAGCGGGCGCGTGCGGCCTGCGGCGAGAATGTGGACTCCGAGGCGTTCGCGAAGTTCGCCGGGAATCTCCGCCTCGTCGCGGGCGACTACACCGACCCCGCGACGTTCGCCGCGGTCCGCGCGGAGGTCGCCGGGGCGGGGTTCGTCACGCACTACCTGGCGATCCCGCCCTCGCTGTTCGCGACCGTCGCCGAAGGGCTGGCGAAGGCGGGCCTGAACGCGAACGCCAGGCTCGTCGTGGAAAAGCCGTTCGGGCGCGACCTGGAGTCCGCGCGCGCCCTCAACGCCGAGATGCTGCGGTACTTCGACGAGGAGCACCTGCGCCGCGTCGACCACTTCCTCGGCAAGGAGCCCATCGAGGACCTCCTGGTCTTCCGCTTCGGGAACATGTTCCTGGAACCGATCTGGAACCGGACCGTCGTCCGGAACGTGCAGATCACCATGGCGGAGAGCTTCGACATCACGGGCCGCGGCGGTTTCTACGACGCCAACGGCACGATCCGCGACGTCGTGCAGAACCACCTCCTGCAGATCCTCGCGATCCTCGCCATGGACGCGCCGCCGTCACGGGACGCGCGCGCGTTCATCGACGAGAAGTGGCGGGTCCTGCGCGCCGTCAAATCACCCGGACCGGGCGATGTCATACGCGGCCAGTACGACGGCTACCTCGGCACCGACGGCGTCCGGGAGGGCTCGACGACCGAGACGTATGTGGCGATGCGCCTGTTCATCGACAACTGGCGCTGGGCGGGCGTGCCCTTCTACATCCGGTCGGGCAAGGCCCTGCCGGAGACCGACCTCGAGGTCGTCGCCGAGTTGGCCGCCCCGCCCGTCCACCTGTTCGACGGCGACCTCCAGCCGAACCTGATCCGGTTCCGCATCCAGCCCGACGCCGGCATCACCCTCGACGTCCTGGCGAAGGAACCCGGTCAGAACGCGACCCGCCGCATCCCCCTCCACGTCGACTTCACCAAGGCGCTGGGCCCCATGGAGGCCGCCTACCAGCGCATCCTCACCGACGCCGTGACCGGCGACCCGCGCCGGTTCGTCCGCTTCGACCTGGCCGAGGAGTCCTGGCGCATCGTCCAGCCCCTCCTCGACGACCCCACCCGCCCCCTCCCCTACGCCAAGGGGACCTGGGGCCCCGAGGCGGCCGCCGCCCTGGTCCCGGACGGCTGGCACCCCATCTCCACGACCTTCGACTGACCGGTGGGGACGCGGCGGGCGGAAGGATCGCGCTTTCGTCCGCCGCGTTCGCGGGGTTGAATGATCCTTTCTCCGGATCGACCGGTTCGGAACGACCCGGAAGGGCGGTCTGATGAAGATCATCAACATGGTGAGGCTGGCCGTGGTGGTGCTCTGCGGTGTGGGGATCCTCGGTTCCGGCGAAGTGGTCGCCGGCCTCATCGCCATGGTCCTGCTCCTGATCCTGGTGACCCTGGTCGGCGCCGCGGTCTCCAAGGTGGTCGGCACCGCGTCCGCTCCGGGCGGAAGGCCGCGTGGCGGCCCCGCGCCCGTCACCGACGGCCGGGAGCGGCCGAGGCCCGGCGACGTCTGGTGGGCGGACATCCCCTTCGAGGACTCGCAGGAGAGCAAGGACCGGCCCTGCCTCGTCCTGAAGGTGACGGGCCCCCGCGTCACCGCGTTGAAGATCACCAGCAAGGACCGGAGCGGACGCGATGACTGCGTGCGCATCCCCAAGGGCGTCATCGACGACCCGACCGGTGCGGGCCGCGAGAGCTGGCTCGAACTGAACGAGCAGCGCACCTTCGACATCGCCCGGATGCGCCGCCGCGCCGGATCCGTCCCCGGGAAGGTCTGGGAGCGGGTCCGGCACGCGCACCCCGCCTGACGGCGGCTGGTCAGGAGGCGAAGACCGCCGCGGTGATCGCGGCGGCGTCGGGGTTACCGGTGAGTTCGGCGACCACGGCGCCGCCGGAGAGGACGAGGACGCGGGTGCAGAGGAGGGCCAGCTCGGCGGGGTCGGAGGAGGCCACGAGGATGGGGCGGCCTTCGGCGGCGGTCTGGTGGAGGGCGGCGGCGATGTCGTGGCGGGCGCCGACGTCGACGGCGTGGGTGGGCTCGTGGACGAGCAGGAGCGCCGGGCGGCCCAGGAGCCACTTGGCGAGCTGGACCTTCTGCTGGTTGCCGCCGCTGAGGGAGCCGGCGGGGACGTCGGGGCGGGGCGGGCGGATGTCGAGGCGGGCGATCATCTCGGCGGCCTCGCGGCGCTGCCAGGCGCGGCCCGTCCACCAGGCGGGGCGGGCGCCGACGCGCGGCAGCGTCAGGTTGTCCAGGACCGAGAGTTCGAGCGCGAGGCCCTCCTGCTCGCGGCGCTCCGGAACGAGCGCGACCCCTGCCGCGAGGATCCTGCGGTGGTTCCGGCGGCCGAGCGGCAGCACCCGCCCGCCGATCCGCAGCTCCCCGTCGGCCCGCACGGCCCCTGCCAGCGCGTAAGGCACCTCCTCATAGCCGGATCCGACGACGCCGGTGACGCCGACGATCTCGCCTTCGCCCAAGGAGAGCACGACGTCCCGCAGCGTCCCGGCCGACCGGATGCGCGCCGTCACGGCGGGCTCCCCGCCGCCCGGCGCGGGCGGGCCGGACACGGCGGCGGGCTCCCTGCCGAGCATCGCCCGCACGATGTCGTCCTCGCCCAGCCCGCCTGCGCCGGGCCTGTCGATGCGGAGCCCGGACGCGACGACCCGGCCGTCGCGCAGGACCGTCACCCGGTCGGCCCGCTCGACGACCTCCGCCACCCGGTGGTTCACCATCAGCGCCGCGGCCCCGAGCCCGAGGACGGTCCGGACCAGGTCGTAGAAGTGGGCGAGGGAGTCGCGGGTGAGGGCGCGGGTGGACTCGTCGAGCACGAGGAGGCCGCCGCCCTCGGGGAGGTCCTGGAGGGCGCGAGCGATCGCGACGGTCGCCCGGTCCTGCTCGCTGAGCGCGCCGGCCTGCGTGTCGAGGTCGACGGCGCAGCCGAGCCGGTCGAGCGCGGCGGCGGCGTGCGCGCGTTCGGCCGCCCGGTCGATGCGCCGTCCGGGGCCCTTCGGGGTGAACCTGCCGAGCCGCATGTTCTCCACGACCGAGTAGGCGTCGACCAGGCCGAGGCTCTGGTGCACGACCGACACGCCGAGGTCGCGGGCCGCGCGCGGCCGGACGGGCAGGGCGAGCGGCGTCCCGTCGACGGCGATCTCGCCGCCCGGATCGGGTGCGTGGTAGCCCGTCAGCACCTTCACCAGGGTGGACTTGCCGCACCCGTTCTGCCCGACCAGGGCGTGCAGTTCACCGGGCCGCACGTCCAAGGCGACGTTGTGAAGCGCGCGGTGCCCGCCGAAGGTCTTGGAGACGCCCCGCACCCTGAGGCGCGGGGCCGCCTGCGCCGCGGGAGCGGTCATCCCACGCCCCACAGCTTCTTGAAGCCGTCCTCGTACGACGGGGTGCCGAACCATGCGCCGGAGGCCTGCGCCTCGGCGGTGAGGGCGATCTCGCCGACGTTCGCGGAGGTGAACAGCCGCACCGGCGTCGTGTACTCCTGCGGCTTCGCGCCCAGCATCATGCGCATGGCCTGGTCGAGCGACGCCCAGCCCTGGTAGGGGAAGTGGAGGGCGAGCGCGGCCTTCACCGGTCCGCCGTCCCTGACGATCTGGAGGCCGGAGACCGTCGCGCCGGACACCGCGACCTTCAGCGACGACCCGCGGTTCGCCTGCTGGACGGCGTCGAGCGAGGGCTGGAGGAAGTCCTCGAACTCGACCTGGAGGTAGTTCGCGTTCGGGTTGCGCAGCAGCGCGGCGCTGGTCGTCGGGGTGATCCGCTGGAAGTTCGCGGCGGACACCTCGTTGAGGGCGACCTCGCATTCCGCGCAGACCGCCGCGTATTTCGGCAGCGCGTGGTCCTTGACGTACGCGATGGCCGAGGGCGAGTCCTGCAGCATCGAGATGATCACGTTGCCCGTGCCGCCCGAGTCGGCCGCCACCCACTCGGCCAGGACCTCCTGCTGCTGGACGGCCCCCGGAAGGTAGGCGACCTGCCCCGAGTCCGCGACGCCGTCCGGACGGATCTGGTCGGTGATGAGCACCGGGATCTTCTGCGCCACCGCCTTGTCGAGCGAGTTCTGCGCCATCCCGTAGGGGAACGAGTCGCCGATGATCGCCCCGGCCCGCGCGCCGACCGCCTGGTCCACGCACGCCGAGATCTGCGACGGGTTCGCGCCGCCGTTGCAGACCTGCACCTTCATTCCGACGAGCGCGGCGGCCTCGGTGAGGTTCTGGGCCGTGACGGCGAACGCCGGAACCTGCTGGTTGAGCGGGACGTAGTAGATCGTCCGGTTCGTCAGGCCGCTCGGGTCGATCGCCTCGGACGGGACCGAGTACGTCTCCGTCGGCCGCATCGCCGCCTCGACGGCCGGGGACGTCGCCGTGTCGCCCGCGCCGCCCGCGCCGCCCGCGCCGTCCGCGCCCGCGTCGTCCGCGCCGCACGCGGCGACCGATCCGGCGAGCACGACCGCGCCGAGCGCCGCGCCGATCCGCCGTGCGGCGCCGCCGGGCCGCCGGGTCTCCTTCTCCATCGGATACTCCAATCAGTTGCGGCGCGCGAGCACCGTCGAGAGCGAGACCGCGACCACGAGGACGCCGCCGTAGAACACGTCCGAGACCCATCCGGGGACGCCCATGAGCTGGAGGCCGAGGATGCCGGTGGCCAGGAAGTAGATGCCGATGAAGGTGCCGACGGGGTTGAAGCGCCCCGGCTGCACGACGGCGGTGCCGAGGAACGTCGCGGCGAACGTCGGCAGGAGGTAGGTGGCCGAGACCGTCGGGTTGAACCCGCCGAGCCCCGCGACCGCGATGACGCCGCCGAGCCCGCACAGCAGCCCCGAGGTGACGAACGCCCCGAACCTGATGCGATCGGTGCGGATGCCCGCGAGCCGGGCGACCTCCCGGTTCGCACCGACGAACCGGACATGCCTCCCCAGCGGGGTGCAGGCCAGGACGTAGGCGAACATGGCGACGAGGACCACGCCGTAGAAGAAGGAGACCGGCAGTCCGGAGACCTTGATCAGCGCGAGCTTCGCGAACCCCGCGTCCAGGCCGCTGACCTGGTTCATGTCCGACATCCACAGGGACAGGCCGCCGACGAGCGTGCCCATGCCGAGCGTCACGACGATCGTGTTGACGCCGACGAAGACCACGAGGGCCCCGTTGACGGCGCCGACCAGCACCGTCGCGGCGACCGCGACCAGGCAGGCCGCCCACACGTTCCACCCGTGCAGGACCGTCAGCACGGGGACGACGGTCGCGGCGAGCCCGAGCAGCGGGGCGACGGACAGGTCGACGAACTCCCCGACGACGATCGTGCAGAGCAGCGCCATCGTGAGGAAGACCAGCGGCTGCTGCGAGCCGAAGATCGTCTGGAAGGTGGGGACGGTGAGGAACAGATCGGGTTGGAGCGTCCCATAAAGGACGCACAGGGCGAGCCACACCCCGACGACGGCGAACCGCGCGGGGAGGGAGGCCAGGAAGGCGCGGCCCGGACGGGCGGACGGGCGCCGGGGCGCGCGGTCGTCCGCCGCGGGCGGGAGGGTGGTCCGTGCCTCTGCCATGGCTAGATCGGCTTGCACATCTCGGCGAGGACGCGCTCGGTCTCGGCGACGTGGTCGAAGCCCTGCATGCTCGCGGGGTCCATCTCCCATTTGCCGATGTTCACGCACGTCTCGACGATGAGCCTGCAGCGGTCGTAGCGGCGCTCGGTGTAGGCCGCGAACGCCTTCTCGTGGTCGCCGCCGCCCGCCGCGAGGCACTCGGCCAGCACGATGCCGTCCTCGATCGCCTGCGCGGCGCCCTGCCCGAGGTGCGGGGTGACGGCGTGGACCGCGTCGCCGATGAGGACGATCCGGCCGCGGTGCCACGGCGCGGGCGCGATCAGCCACTCCTCCGGCCGGAAGACGATCTTCGTGGGGTCGTCGCAGAAGTCGTCGCGGACCCAGCCGGTGAGGCCGCCGAACGGGCGCAGGTGCTCGCGCAGGAGGTTCCCCAGCTCGGAGGGCTCCAGCCAGCTGCCCTCCTCGAAGTCGGTGTTGTAGAAGAAGTAGGCGAGGTCCTGGCCGATCGGGACGAACCCGGCCATGCCCTCCGGGCCCGTCTGGAGGATGATCCGGTCGATCTCGGGCAGGCGCGGGACGTTGACGCGGTAGGCGCCCTGGCCGAGGAACGTCGGCCTCATCTCACCGAGGACGTACGGGCGGACCTTGGAGTAGACGCCGTCGGCGCCCACCACGTAGTCCACGGTGTCGCGGGTGCCGTCGGAGTAGTCGACGACGACGCGGTCCGGGCCGTCGGTCAGCTCGGTGAACGTCTTGCTGTACTCGATCGTGACGCCGACCTCGGCGGCCTTGTCCGTCAGGATCTTGTGCAGCTGGGGGCGGGTGATGCCGTTGAGGGGCGGCAGTTCGGAGCCCGACACCCGCGCGCCCGGCATGTCGCGCAGGAAGTTCCCGTCGACGTCGACGACCTTGCCCCAGGCGGGGGCGGGGTAGCCGGCCTCCATGCAGGGCAGCGCGCAGCCGATCGCGTCGAGCGCGCGCAGCGCGTTCATGGGCTGGATGATGCCCACACCGAAGACCGACGAGTGGAGGTCCTCCTGGATCTCCACGACGTTCACGTCATGGCCTGCGTTCCGCAGCGCGATGGCGGTGGACAGGCCGCCGATGCCTGCCCCGACGATGAGGACGCTTCCTCGACTCAAAGTTCTTCACCCACGTTCGTCACGTGGCCTCGGTGCGGACACCGCGAGGCCGATGTGTCGTGAATGTAAACAGAGTTCGGACGGTGTGTGGAGTGGGTCACAGTGCAACCTAAATATGCGAGCGCGTACGCTCGCCGACACCGCCCTCGCCATTGACATCCGGCATGGAGTGTGGGCAATTCCGAAGATCATGACATGTGCTCTGAGCTGGGACGGAGCCGCTTGCGCTCCGGTCTTGACCGTGCTCCTTTGCCTGTGAGGAAATGACTGTCAGGCTCATTGCGACGCTTTTCCGGCTGCGCTGTGCGGGGCGCGGAAGCGCGGTGGTCAGAGGTCGGAGGCGTCGAGGAGAGGCCGCCACGCGGCGATGACCTCCGAGATCTCGGGACCGGTCGGCGGCAGTTGGCCCACCACGGCGCGCCCCCACGAGACGAGATCGCCGGCGAGGGCGGGATCGGCCGACCGCAGCGCGAGGGTCAGCGCCAGAAGGACGCGCGCCCAGACCGCGCCGCGGGTCGCGAACCCGTAGCGGAGGTCGGGATCGCGCGCTTCGGAGGCGTAAGCGAAGAGATAGTGGGCCTCCAGCCCGAGGCGGACACCATTGGCCACGTCGTCCGGGAGCGCGTCCAGGCAGGCTGCCGAAAGGAGCGTGGCGTGGGCCGTCGCCAGGGCGGGGGCGGCGCTGCGCAGCGAAGGGATGCAGGGCGCGCCCTCGTCGTCCGGGTCGTGGACGGGGACGCCGGTGACGCCCCTCGCCGCCATCGCCTCGGCGAACGTGACGGACCGGGCGGGCGGGCGGAAGGCGTCCGGGTCGGCTCCGGGCGCGAGGCCCCGCAGATCGCCGAGGAAGCGCTCCGCGGCGAGCGCCTCGCCCCGCTCGCGCAGCCGGACGACGAGGCGCAGCCCGTCCGCCAGCACCGCGAACCCGTGCTCGCGCCCGAAACCCCACGCGATCTCGGCCGCGGTGAGCGCGCTGTCGGCCCGGCCGGCGACGGCGTGCAGATCCGAGGACCGCCGCGCCGCCTGGAACAGGTAGCGGACGTCGCCCGGGGCAGGCCGGCCCGCCGCGGGCCCCAGGATGGCCAGGCACAGGTCGGCGGCGACGACCGCGACGTCCGGATCGCCGTACTCGGCGAGGACGTCGGCGGCGAGCTGGAGCACGCGGGCGAGGTCGGACGGCCGGTCGGCGCGCAGATACGCGCGGACCGCGGCATCGGCCTCCACGACCGCCGACGCGCCCCGCCCCAGGCCCCGGAGCGCGACCGCCCGGCGCATCCGCACGTCGGCGACCAGCGTCGGCGCGGCGCCCAGCCCGGTGTACAGCCCGAGGCTCTCCTCGAGCACCTCCACGGCCTCCGCCTGGCGGCCGAGCGCGTTCAGCGACCCGCCCTTCCCGTACAGCAGCGCGGCGAGCCGCTCGTCGCGGCGGGCCCCGGAAGGCTCGGCGCGCAGCAGCTTCTCGGCCTCGCGCTGCTGCTCCAGCGCCAGGTCCCACCTGTCCCGCTGCTGGAGTTCCACCGCCGCGTGGAAGAGCATGTCGACCCGCATGTCGGCCATCGCCGCCTCCTCGGGGAGACGCCGCCGACCGGGCCCTCAGCCCGGTCGGCGGCGGTTGCACAAGGGCGCCCGGCCGTACGCTACGGCCGGGCGGACTCGGAGGGACGGCTACTTCACGGCGCGGAAGGCGTTGATGATGCCTTCGCCGTAGAATCCGTTGTTCGACAGGGAACCTTCACACGTCTGCGTGGACGTGCCGAGGGCCCCGCCGCGGGTGTACCACTCGTAGGTGAAGGTCGCGGGGGTCGGGCACGGGTGCGCGACGGCTGTGCGGCGAAGACGGGCCTCCACGAGGTCGGGGCTGTAGGTGAGCCCGCCGTGCGCCTTGTCGCGCTTGCCGTAGCGGCTGACGATCAGGGCCGCGACGCCCGCCGCGTGTGGCGAAGCCATCGAGGTGCCCTGGAGCGACTGGTAGTAGGCGTCGCCTTGCTTGACGACCCACGGCACGGTCGGGTTCCCGGCCGCGTCGATGGCGCCGGACGCGCGGCCGATGCTCTCGGGGTAAGCGGCCCAGATGCCCACCGCGTCGTCCACGTGCTTGTCGGCGGTGTCGACCTTGTCGCCGCCGGGCGCCGCCACCGCGACGTAGCCCTTGCCGAAGCTCGAGTAGTACGCCTTGCGCTCGGAGATCCCGGTCGAGGAGACGGGGATGACGTGGTCGCCCTCGGACGGGATCGACACGCACGACGCGGGCACCTCGCGCGGACGCGGGTTCTGGCCCGGGAAGGTCGCGTAGTCGGGGCCTTCGTCCTCGTTCGCCTTGGTGTAGTCGACGAGGTCGTTGCCCGCCGCGGCGACCAGCGTCACGCCCTTGCGGTGCGCGTAGTTCAGCGCGCGGTTGGCGGCCTTGATGATGACGCGCTGCTGCTCCTGCTCCTCGGCGCTGTCGGCCGGGTTCGCGGCGCAGTTCCACAGCCAAGGGTCCACGTAGTACGACATGTTCACGACGTCCACGCCGTTGTCGGCGGCGTAGGCGAGCGCGTCGAGCGTGGGCTTGAGGAAGAAGTAGCCGGAGTCCTGGCCGGTGCGCAGGTTGACGATGCGGACGTTCGGCGCGACGCCCGCGACGCCCTTGCCGTTGAGCGGGGACGCGATCGTGGACGCGACGTGCGTGCCGTGCTCGTTCTCGTCGACGGTCGCCGGGTCCTCGCAGGAGCCGTCGGGGTCGTCGGCGCAGGCCCCGTCGATCTCGGTGCCGTTGGCGTCGGCGGGCAGGTCGGTGGTGAAGTTCCGGCTGAGCTTGAAGTCGAAGTTCGGCCGGATGTCGGGGTGGTAGGCGTCGACGCCGGTGTCCATGATGCCGACGAGGACGTCCTTGCTGCCCTTGGTGACCTTGTGGGCCGCGGCGGCGTCGATCTGCGCCATGTCCCACTGGAGGCCGTCGAGGGGCTCGGCGTCGGCCTTGCCCTTCACCTTCGGGGACTTGCCCGCGCCGCGGACCTTCTCGACGTCCTCGGCCGGGTCGGCCGCGCGGGGCGTCTTCGGCACGTAGCCGACGGCCCGGTTCTCGGCCGCGCCGTCGAGAGCGGCCGACGCGGCGACGGCATCGGTGAACCCGGCCTCGGTCGTCGTCACCGTCGCGACGCCGAGCGCCGCGTTCTCGTCGACGATCGTGCCTCCCGCGGCCTCGACCGCCGCGCGGGCCTTGCTCGTCGCCACGCCCTCGGTGTAGAGGACGACGTATTCCTGCTGTTCCAACGGCTCGGCCTCGGCCGGTACGGCGCTCAGCGATACCGCGAGCGCACCGGCCATGACCGTGCTCACCAGAGTGCGGCGCACTCCATTCTCCGTTCTGCGGGGGGACCTCCCGGCGGGCCGCAGGGCCTTCGGGGAGCCACGTCGTGCTGATCGATGGGCCCGCAATACCCCCGATATCGAGAAATATTCACTTTCTCACCAGCCCGATGCCGTGCCAGCCGCAACCGGCCATCCTTCCCGCACTCCCCGCACTCCCCGCACTCCCCGCACTCCCCGCGCTCCCCGCGCTCCCGCCCCGTGCCCGCGGCCCTGCACGGCCGGGGCGGGCGGGGCGGGAGGGGAAGACCCCGCCTCCGACGGGGCCGGGATCGCGGGGTCAGGGCTTTGCGTGGCTCGCGGAGCGGCGGCGGGAGGTGAGGAGCAGTCCCGCGACGCCGCCGCCGATCAGGCCCGCGGCGCCGGCCATGAGGGCGACGCCCTTGGGGTCCTGGCCGGAGAGGGCCGAGGTGCCGGAGGCAGGGGTCGTGTCGGTGAGCGGGGTCGTGCCGTGGTGGTCGTGCGCGGAGGCCGCGGGCGCGCACGACGGGTCGGTCTTGCCGGGCTTGCCAGGCTTTCCGGGCTTGCCGGTCTTCGTGGGCGTGGCCGTGGGGGATGCCGCGGTCGAGGTAGGCGAGGGGGAGGAGGTGGTCGTGCCTCCGCCGCTCGTCGTGCCTCCGCCCGTGGTGGTGCCACCGTCGGAGCCGAGGACGACGTCGGAGCAGGAGTAGAAGGCCTCGGGGCTGTCGCTGCGCTGCCAGATCGCGTAGATGAGGTGGCGGCCGGTCTTGCCCGCCGGGATCCGGCCGGCCAGCTGGTAGTAGCCGCCCGATGCCGTCGGGTTCGCGGCCGAGGCGAACGGCGCGGACTCCAGGTCCGCCCACTTGAGCGGCTGGGAGGCGTTGTAGCCGTCCTTGGTGATGTACAGCTCGAAGGCGCCCTTGTGGATCGCGGTCACCTTGAACTTGAAGGTGTAGTCCGTCCCGGCCTTGAGCTGGGTGGCGGGCCAGTCGGCCCGGGCGAGGTCGAGCCCGGTGAACGCCGCGCCGCCCGCGCTGCACAGCTTCCCGTCGGGGATGATCTGCCGGTGCCGTCCGGCGGCGTCGCCGATCCGCACCCCGTTCCAGTCGTAGAACTGCTGGGTGCCGCCCGCCGCGACGGCCGCCTTGCACGCGGCCGAGCTCGGGTTCTCCGGGTTCTCCTGGTAGCAGGTGAGGACGCGGCTCAGCGGGAACTCCATCGACCCGTGCGCCGCCGCGGGCGCAGCGGTCAGCGCCACCGGCGCCGCGGCCGCCGTCACCGCCGCGGCCGCTCGGGCAAAGAACTTCGCGTGCCTGTTCATGGGGCCTCCTCGGAAATCACCGCCGCACGGACGCGCCGCAGAAATCTCGCTTCCGTTCCTGCGACACCCGTGACACTAAGCCCCGAAAAAGCCACCCTCCGCCCCCTTCATCTCCTCTTAAGGAACCCATCAGAGCCGCCTAAACAAAGCGCCCCCAGCCCCACCCGCCCCCTTTCCCTAAGCCCCCCATAACATTTCCTTAAGCCCTCTTAAGACCGCCTCCCCAAGCACACGACCACCCCGATTTCCCTCCCTCTCCCCCGCCACGAATCCCGTCCCGAACCCAGCCCCGCCGCCCGTCACAAACGGCCGCCGGGCCTCGGCGAGCCCGCCCGGCTCAGGCGGGTTCGCCTGGGTGGGGGGAAGAAGCGGGGCGGCGCTTGCGCCAGGGGCCGCGGCGGGCGACGCGGCGGGAGGCGTGGCGGACGGAGCGGCCCGATGGCGGGCGCTGGTCGGTGCGGAGCCACACCTCGACCTGGGCGCCGCCCAGCAGGGAGGCGCCGACGCGCAGCGAACCGCCGGTGGACTCCGCGAGGCGCCGCGCGATGTCGAGGCCGAGGCCGGTCGAGCCGCCGCCGCTGCTGCCGCGCCGCGCCGCCGCCTGTGGATCGGCGATCCCCGGACCCGCGTCGCCGACGAGCAGCCCTGTGGCGTGCCTGCCGCGGTGCACCGTGATCTGGAGGGCCGTCCCGTGCGCGGTGTGCCGGAACACGTTGCCGAGCAGCGCGTCCACGACCGCCGAAAGCTCCGCCGCCGCGACCGGCACGGGAGTTCCCGTTTCCGGAAGCGTCAGCCGCAGGTCGCGGCCCTGGTCCCCGGCGAGCGCCGACCAGAACTCCAGCCGGGTGCGGACGACCTCCGCCACGTCGCACGCCTGGTTCGGCGCGGGCTCCCGGTCGGTCCTGCGCGCGGCCGCGATGATCTCGTCGACGGCGTCCTCCAGCCGGCCCAGTGCCTCATGGCTCTGCGCCAGCCGCGCCGGGTCTCCCGGGTGGGCGGACAGCCCGCCGAGGTTGATCCGCAGCGCGGTGAGCGGGGTGCGGAGCCGGTGCGAGAGATCGGCCCCGGCCTCGCGCTCGGCGGCCAGCAGCCGCGCGAGCTCGCCGACCATGTGGTTGAACGCCTCGCCCGCCACGCGCAGCTCGCGTGGCCCGCCTGGCGCGATCCTCGCCTTGAGATCGCCGCCGGACACCCGCGTGACGGCCTCGGCCAGCCCGTCGGCGGCGCGGACCACCCGGATCGCCAGCCGATCGGCCATCGCCACCGAGACCCCGACCAGCGCGAGCGCCACGAGCACGAGGATCAGCCACGATTTGCGCACCCCCTGGCCCAGTTCGGCGGACGGCACGAAGACCTCGATGACCGCGGTGCGATCGGAGTCCAGGACCACGGGGCGCAGCAGCACCTTGCCGCCTTCGGTCTCGGCCGTGAAGGTCCGCTTCAGCCGCGCGGCCTCGGCGAGCTTCGCGTGCGGGGCATGCGAGGACCCGAGCGGCCCGCCTTCCGGCAGGTGCAGCGCCATCACCCCGGCGGCGCCGGCCGGGGTTGAGCCGAGTGCGGCGCCGAGCTGCGCGGGGTCGCTGGTGACCGTGAGCACCGGCACCAGCGAGGACGCCTGCCGTTCGGCCGCGGTGATCGCCCGGTCGTAGGCCATCTGGCTGTTCAGCAGTCCCAGCGGGATGACGAACGACAGCGCGACCATCGCGGTCACCGCCGTCGCCACCCGCGCCAGCGCACTTCTCATTTCCGCGGCCCTCCTTTCCGCCCGGTCCTGCCGCGAGACGCTACAGGAATGCGCGCGACGACGGATTCCCACCTGTGGACAACCTTCTTTGTGGCATCCGGTAATTCTCGGAAGGGCACCGGGGAGCCTTACGGTCGCGGGAATGCGTGGGAACCCCTGATAATGGCGGGCATGCGCGTGCGACTGGGATTTCTCGCGGTGTGGACGGCCACCACCGCCGCGGGCGTCGGGATCACCTGGGTGGGCATCGGCGACGCCATGCGCGGCACGGCGCTGCCGGTGCCGGACGCGGCCGCCGAGGTCCCGGTCATCCAGGGCCGCCCGCCGACGGCGACGTCCGCGGAGCCCGTCAAGGACTCCGCACCGACGGCTACGCCCGCCCCCACCCGCTCGTCCGCGCGCCCCGAGCCCAAGTCTCCGCGGCCGTCGGCGTCGTCCAAGCCGGCCGAGCAGGCCGGAACCACAGCGCAGCAGCCGACCGGGCGCCCCGAGGCTTCCCCGGCCCCGCAAGGCGAGGTGCGCACCTACGTCGTCGAGTCGGGCAGTGTGATCCTGTCCTTCACGAAGAACGAGGCGAAACTGGTCTCCGCGACGCCCGACAGCGGGTTCGAGGTGAAGGTGTGGAAGCAGGTCGGCTGGCTGCGGGTCGACCTCACCGACGGCGTCGAAGGCTCCGCGGTCTTCGCCACCTGGAACGGGCACCCGCCCCTCGTCGAGGTCTACGAGTACTAGTCACTCCGGCGCCATGAGCATCACGCCGACGCCGCGGACGGTGTGCAGGTAGCGGGGCCTCGCGGCGCTCTCGCCGAGCTTGCGGCGGAGCCAGGACAGATGGACGTCGATCGTCTGGTCGTCGCCGTGCGGTTGCCGCCACACCTCGGCGAGCAACTGCCGGCGGCGCACGACCCGTCCCGCGTGCCGGGCCAGGTGCGCGAGCAGGTCGAACTCCCGCCGGGAGAGCTGGAGCGGGGCCCCGGCGAGGCTCGCCTCGCGCCGGTCGGTGTCGATCCGCAGGTCGCCGACGACCAGGGCCTCGTTGCGCGGCGCGGTGCGTGCCCGCCGCAGCACCGCCTCGATGCGGGCGTGCAGGTGGACCGCCGAGAACGGCTTGGTGAGGTAGTCGTCGGCGCCCGAGCCGAGCAGCCGGATGATCTCCTGTTCGCCGTCGCGCGCGGTGGCGACGATGACGGGGACGTCGGAGACCGCCCGCATCATCTTGAGCGCCTCGCCGCCGTCGAGGTCCGGCAGCCCCAGGTCGAGCACGACGACCTCGGGGCCGCCCGCGGCGACCTCGCGCAGTGCGTCGAGCGCCCGTCCTGCGCTGCTCACGGCGTGTCCGAGCGCGCGCAGCTCCCGCAGCAGCGCCTGCCTGACATGAGAGTCGTCCTCGACGAGCAGTACCGTAGCCACGATCGGACGATAGGGCATGGTTCGTCAGTAGACGGCTTTTATGCCGGTCCGTCCGCGCCGGGCCCGGTCCGGCGCGGCCGGACGGTGAGCGCGCTTCCCCCGTGCCGCCTGACGGGTTCGGCGACGGCCTGGACGAGCCCGTCCCCGAGGATCTCCAGCGCGGTCGCGGCCCCGATCTCCGGGGGCGGCCCCGGGTAAGGCTCAAGGACCTGCCCGCGCGCGGTGAGCGCCGGGCCGTAGGCGTCGATGAAGGCCTGCTCGGCGAGGGTCGCGGGCGTGTTCCGCTGGGTGGCGCGCGGCGCGGCGACGGCGCCGGGCAGGTCCATGCCGAGGTCGAGCCGGTGCACCAGGATCTGCAGGACCGTGGTGATGATCGTGGATCCGCCGGGCGAGCCGAGCGCCAGGAAGGGCCGCCTGTCGCGGAGCACGAGGGTGGGCGCGATGCTGCTGCGCGGGCGCTTGCCGGGGGCCGCCGCGTTGGGGTCGCCGTCCTTCGGGGCGAGGCTGAAGTCCGTGAGTTCGTTGTTGAGCAGGAAGCCCCGCCCGGGCACCGTGACGCCGCTGCCGCCGAACTGCTCGATCGTCAGCGTGTAGACGGCGATGCCGCCCCACCGGTCGGAGACGACGAGGTTGGTGGTCTGCGGTCCTTCGTCCGGGAGGGGCGCTCCCGTACCTGCGGAGGAGGCGCACGTGCCGTATCGCCCGTCGGGAGAGCCCGCTGCCACAGGCGGCTTCAGCGCCGCCGTCGGGCTCACCAGGCAGGCGCGTTCCCTTGCGTAGCCCTCGGAGAGCAGTTCCTTCAGCGGCACGTCAGGGACGTCGGCCACGTACCGCTCTCTGTCGGCGTACGCGAGCTTGGACGCCTCAAGGTAGGAGTGCAGAGTCTGGACGGGGTCGCTCGACGGGCGCGGGAGCCGCTCAAGGATCGATAGCGCCTCCCCGACGGTGCTGCCTCCCGACGACGGAGGCGCCATCCCGTAGACGTCGAGCCCTCGGTACAGGGTGTGCACGGGCTTCCGTGGGACGGCGCGATAGGACGCGAGGTCGGATGCGGTCATAAGCCCGGGACGCACCTTGCGAAACGCGCCTTCGACGACGGGTGGTCGCCGGACCGTCCGGACGATCTCTTGCGCGAGTCCGCCTTCGTAGAACCAGTCGGTCCCTTTTCCCGCGATGTTCCGGTAGGTGGCCGCCAGGTCGGGGTTGCGGAAGACGGCGCCGACCGCGGGAGGGGCGCCACCGGGCAGGAAGAGGTCCCGAGAGGAGGTGAAGTCGGCGAACCGGGCGGCGTTCAGCGCGGTCTGGTCATGGAACTCCCGGTCCACCCGGAATCCGCGTTCTGCGACCTCGATGGCCGGGCGGAGGAGCGCGCCCAAGGGCCTCGTCCCGTGCCTGCGCAGGACGAGGTCCCATTGGCGGAGTGTGCCCGGAACGCCGACGGAGAGGCCGCTGGTGACGGCCTCGTCCATCGGGACGGGCCGCCGGGTGGACGGGTCGGTGAAAGAGTCGGCGCGCATGGCGGCCGGTGCGGTCTCCCTGCCGTCCACCGTGTGCACCTCGCGGGTGCGCGGGTCGTAGTAGAGGAAGAAGCCGCCGCCGCCGAGTGCGGCCACGTACGGTTCCGTCACGCCGAGGGTGGCGGCCGCCGCCACGGCGGCGTCCACCGCGTTCCCGCCTTGCCGGAGGATCTCGATCGCCGTACGGCTCGCCGTGGCGTCGACCGTGGCCACCGCACCGCCGCGGCCCGTCACCGCCCAGGGAAGGCCGCCGCCCGCCTTCGTCGGCCCGCCCGGCACACCGAGGAGCGCCACGGCCATCGGCACCGCAAGGAGCAGCGCGGCCTTCGTCCGCGGCATCGCGCTGCGCATGGATCCCCCCGTCCCGCGGCCGTCCTCCCACGCCCTACCCGGGGTCTTCCCGCCCAACCCCGGGCCCGCCGCCGCGCCCGGCTTCCGCTCGCGGGCCGTTCGTGCGAGCCTGACGGCATGGTGGAAGCGCGACGGGTGTGGCTGGTCAGGCACGGGCAGAGCGAGTCGAACGCGGGACTCCCGACGAACGGCCCAGGGGCGGCCCCGCTGACTCCGCTGGGAAGGGAGCAGGCGGTCCTGGCGTCCGCGGCCTTCACCGAGGTGCCCGAGCTCATCGTCAGCTCGACCTTCGTGCGGGCGAGGCAGACCGCCGAGGAGACCGTCGCCAGGTTCCCCGCGACGCCCTACGAAGAGTGGCCCGTGCAGGAGTTCACCTATCTGGGCGAGCTGCACGCCCGGCAGACGACCAACGCCCAGCGGCAGCCGTCCATCACGGCCTACTGGGACCGCATGGAGCCCGAGTACGTCCACGGAGGGAACGGCGAGTCTTTCGCCGCGCTCGTCACCCGCGTTCATGCCTTCCTGGACAGGCTCGCGGCCCTTCCCGGTGACGGACTGGTCGCGGTGTTCACCCACGGACTGTTCATGAAGGCGGTGATCTGGACCCTGGTCTCCGGGGCCGGGCAGCACCCCGACGCCGCGCAGATGCGGGCGTTCCGCCGGTTCGTGGGCGCGTGCGACGTCCCGAACTGCTCGATCACCGAGCTGTGGAGGCCGAGCGGCACCTACGGGTTCCGTGTCGTGGCGGGAGGGGTGGCGCACCTGGCGGGCGCGTCGATGGACGCGGGCTCGCCCGTCGCCATGGACTGAGCGCCTACCAGCCGACGGCCACCAGCAGCCAGGCCGGATCGCCGTGGGAGACGAACGAGGACTGCTCGGCGTGGTCGTCGTAAGGGAAGCCGTAGGACAGCCCGCCGAGGGAGTGGGCGTGCCAGAAGGCCGCGTAGTAGTTCGCCGGGCCCTTCTTGTAGAACTGCGCCGGGTCCCGCTGGACGCTCTCCGGCCTGCCCGCGGTGTGCCGGTTGAGCGCCGCGCACAGGGCGGCGGACTCGGCGAGGGGCCCGGCGCAGCCGACGACCTCCGCGGTGGTCGCCTTGACGCCGTGCTTTTTGGCGTACTTCGTGAAGTAGCCGGCGGCGGCGCCACCGGGCTGGAAGGCGGGCGCGGTGCGCGGCGCGACGATCCGGTAGGGCGCCTCGACGCGCGCGAGGTCCTGGAACGGGCCGGGCACCTCGTCGATGAAGCGCTGGAAGGTCGCCTCGCGTGACTCGGCGAAGAGCTCCCGGTTCTCGCCGACCTCGACGTCGAACCCGTCGTGGGAGTGCAGCCGCATCGCGAGTTTCAGGCCGAACGCGTCGACCCGGGTGGTGTTGCCGTGGAAGACGTCGGGCCCGACGGTGAACTCGATGAAGTCCGTGTACCGGCTGTCGGGGGAGCCCAGGGAGAAGTACATGCGGCCCGAGCTGTTGGCGGGCATGTCCAGGTAGGGCTGCTCGGCGATCGAGTGGACCTGGTCGTTGAAGTGCCAGAAGACCTGGTCGTCAGGGTATTTGCCGTTCGTCCGGTTCAGCACCTTGACGGTGAGGACGTTCGCGGCCGCCGGGATCGCCGAGGTGTCCCCCCAGAAGTCCGCGGGGGCCTGCTCGGAGGCGGCCTGGGGCGTCGTCGGCGTGGACGGGGCGGGGTCGGGCTCGGCCGAGCACGCGGCGAGGGAGGCGGCCGCCGCGACCGCGAGGCCGAGGAAGAGGGCGCGGGCGGAACGGCTTCGGCTGCTGCCGGAGAACATGCGACTCCCCCGAGTCTGGGCAGGCCGGACGGCGAGGAGTGCCTCGCCCGGCTGGTCGAACGCGGCCGGTCAGAGCCGGCCAAGGGCGCATTCCGACCCTATTGGACATGCGGCGGCTCTGGATCACGATCGATCGCGGTGGGCGGCCCTCCTTGTTCACCAAGCGCTTGCTTGTATAAAGTATGCGGCGCGCGGGAATCCGCCGCGCGGGCCGGTTCGACAGCGACGAGTCCGAGGTGACGGCCATGCGCACTCCGTCCGTTCCGTCCCCGCCCGCGGGGTCGGGTCCCCCGGCGTTCAGCCCCTACGACTACGCGGTCCACGAGGACCCCTACCCGTTCTACGCGCGGCTCCGTGAAGAGGCGCCGCTCTACCGCAACGACGACCTGGACTTCTGGGCCGTCTCCCGGCACGCCGACGTGTCCGCCGCCTTCCGCGACCACGCGCTCTTCTCCAGCGGGAACGGCGTCACCCTCGACGCGTCCGCGTGGGGGCCGACCGCGCACCGCACGATGTCGTTCCTCGCGCTCGACCCGCCCGACCACACCCGGATGCGCACCCTCGTCTCCAAGGGCTTCACGCCGCGGCGGGTGCGCGACCTCTCCGACGACATCCTCCGGCTCACCCGAGCCCATCTGGAGCCCGCCCTGGCCTCCGGCGACTTCGATTTCGTCGCGGACTTCGCCGGGAAGCTCCCGATGGACGTCATCTGCGAGCTGACCGGGGTCCCCGTGGCCGACCGGGACGAACTGCGCCGTCTCGCGGACCTCGTCGTGCATCGCGTCGAGGGCCTCAACGACGTGCCTCCCGAGGGCATGGAGGCGGCGCTCATCCTCGTCGGCTATTACCAGGACATGGTCGCCGAGCGCAGACGCGGCGGCTCCTCCGGCGACGACCTCACCGCGGCGCTCCTCGCGGCGGGTACCGACGACGGGGACAGGCTCGACGACCACGAGATCATCGCGTTCCTGTTCCTCATGGTCGTCGCCGGCAACGAGACCACGACCAAGCTTCTCGCCAACGCCCTGTACTGGGCGGGGCGGACCCCCGGCGCCCTCGCGGGGCACTTCGCGCAGGCGCCGGACGGCGACGTCGAGGGGCCGGAGTGGATAGGCGACTGGGTGGAGGAGACGCTGCGCTACGACACCTCAAGCCAGATTCTCGCCCGGACCGTCACCAGGGAGACCGAATTGCACGGGAGCCTCATGCGCCCCGGCGACCGGCTGCTCCTGCTCGTCGGCTCGGCCAACCGGGACCCTCGCGCCTTTCCCGACCCCGACGTCTACGACCTTTCCCGGGACACCTCCGCGCTCATCAGCTTCGGCGGAGGCAGGCACTTCTGTCTCGGAGCCAACCTCGCGCGGCTCGAAGCGCGCATCGCCCTGACGGAGTTCGCACGCCGGGTCGCCTCCTACGAGGTGGACGAGGCGGCCTCCCAGCGGGTGCATTCGGCGAACGTCCGGGGCTTCGCGCGGCTCCCCGTACGCGTGCGCACGCGCTGACGTGGACCGCCCTGTGTCGACCGCCTCTGTGTCGACCGCCTCTGTGTAGACGGCCTCCGTCAGGAGCGCCGGCGAAGGGATGCCAGATGGAAGAACAGCAGAAGGAACCCGTCTACGGCTTCGTAGGGCTCGGCCAGATGGGCGGCCCGATGGCCGCGCACGGCCCTGCCGCGATCGTCTACGACGTGTCCCCGGACGCCGTGGCGCAGCTCGTGGCGAAGGGCGCGAAGGCGGCGGCCGGGCCTGCGGAGGTGGCGGCGGCCGCGGACGTCATCTCGGTGATGGTCCGGGACGACGCGCAGGTGGAGGCGGTGTTCGAGGCGATGGCCCCGGCGCTGCGGCCCGGCTCCGTCGTGGCCGTGCACTCCACGATCCGGCCGCGGACCGCCGAGGCGCTGGCCGAGCGGGCCGCCGCGCTCGGCGTCGAAGTCGTGGACGCGCCGGTCAGTGGCAGCGCGTTCGGCGCGATCGCCGGGACGCTCGCGGTGATGGTCGGCGGCTCCGAGGAGGCCTATGCCCGGGTCCAGGGCCCGTTCACGGCCTGGTCGGGGCTGGCCCTGCACGTGGGGCCGGTGGGCGCGGGCACCCGCGCCAAACTGGCCCGCAACATCCTCCAGTTCACCGGGTTCGCCGCGGCGGCCGAGGCGCAGCGCCTGGCCGAGGCCGCCGGGATCTCGCTGCGCAGGCTCGGCCGGATCGTCCGCCACTCCGACTCCGTCAGCGGCGGTCCCGGATCGGTCATCCTCCGCGGCACCACGGACCCCATGGCCCCGGACGACCCCCTCTACGACGCGATGCGGCACGCCCTCGCGCTCGGAGAGAAGGACCTGTCCTTGGCCTTCGACCTTGCGGACGAGCTGGGCGTCGACCTCCCGCTGACGCGCATGGCCGCGCCGCTTCTGGCCGCCGCCCTCGGCATCCCGGAGGAGGAGTCATGACGACCTCGGAGAACGGTTCGCAGAACGACGGCTCGGTGCGGGGACAGGACGACCGCAGGGCACGCGGCCTGGAGATGATGTCCCGGGTCTACGGCTTCGACGTCGCCGAGGCCACCGGCGACTTCATGGTGACGACGGTCGACCACCTCTTCGCCGACATCTGGACCCGTCCGGGTCTCAGTTTCCGCGACCGCCGCCTCCTGCTCATCGGGCTGCTCGCCGGGCAGCACCTCAACGACGTCCTCGACCTCCAGATGCCCGCGGCGCTCGCCAACGAGGAGATCACCCCCGAGGAGCTGAGGGAGATCGTCCTCTTCCTCACCCACTACACCGGGTGGCCCCAGGGCGCCCGGTTGAACGGGCAGGCGGAGACCCATATAGCGCGCTACCGGAAGGCGGCGCGAAAGGGGGACTCCCCGGGATAAGGCAAGAGGCCGCTCGCCCTTCGCGGCTTCCCTGGATCTCCGGGCACGGGGACGTCAAGACTCGTTCGTCCAAGGCCCGCCGCTCAAGGGGTCAGACGAGGGGCGAGCCAGCGCAGGGCCAGCGGATAGCGGTACTCGATGGCCCCGTGCTTGGCGGGGAACAGCTCGAAGGAGATCCGCGAGTCGGGAAGGCCCGCGGCTTGGAGTGCGCGCCGGTAGGCGATCGCTCCGGAGTCCAGGTGGTACTCGTCGGCGTTCCCCGCGTCGATCCACACGGCGTGGAGGGAGCGGGCCGCCTCGGCGCGCGCGGGGACCATCCGGACGGGGTCGAGGGCCAACCAGCGGGACCAGACGTCGGGCACGGGGACGCCCAGGTCGTCGAAGGGGAGCTGGACGGTCCCGTCGGGCAGGGCCGAGTAGCAGGCGGCGTAGCCGTACATCTCCATCAGGGTCATGTCGCTCGGCTTGGCGCCCACAGGGCGGCCGCTGTAGAAGTCGGCGAGGAAGGCGTTCCAGTCGCCGTCGTAGGAGTCGCGCAGCGTCCGGGCCACTTCGGGGAAGAACGCCTGGTAGGACAGCTCGAACAGGGCGTCCCCGGCGTGGGTGGCGAGTGAGCCGAACACGTCGGGGCGCAGCAGCGGCGTGATCATCGCGCCGTAGCCTCCGCTGGACTTACCGGTGATCGCCCGGTGCCGCGCCGCGGGGAGCGTCCGGTAGCGCTCGTCCACGAACGCGACGACCTCGTCGCAGAGGTAGGAGTGGTAGTCGCCGGTGCCTGGCGAGTCCAGGTACTGGCTGCCGCCGACGCGTGTCCAGGCGTCGACGAACACCACCAGTGCGGGCGGGACCTCGCCGGAGGCGAACAGCGCGTCGACCATCTCGGGGTAGCTCGCCCGCCAGGGCGCGCCCATGCGCCAGGTCCCGATCCGGCCCGTGTACCCCTGGATCACGTAGACGACGGGGTAGTGCCCGGCTCCCGTCGCGTAGCCGGGCGGGGTGTAGACCCACAGGGGCCGCTCGTGGGGGTCGCCGAGCGGGTTGCCCCGCAGCCGCTCGCTCACGATCACGTGCTCGTCGATGCGTCCTGCGAACACCGTGCCTCCTCGCGCTGACGGTTTCCCGGGAGGTTATCCACAGGCCGGGAAATTCGCTCCTTGATTTCGGCGTAGCGTGCGGTCACCGGCGGTCAGCGGCGGGGGTTCGGGGGTGTTTCGTGGTGATTTCGACAGTGCCCGAAAAGCGGGGCTCAGGGTTTGCGGGCGACGCCTGCGTAGTCGGGTACCTCAGGGGCGGCCAGCGCTCGCACGTCGGGTCGCCAGCGCGAGCAGGAGACGACTCCGGGCGGCAGGAGCCTGAGCCCGTCGAAGTAGGAGGTGAGGAAGTCGATGCCGCGCAGGTGGTAGGAGGCGGTCGAGTCGGGGTTGGTGTTGTAGTCGCCTATGGCGATGTTCTGGGCGGTGTCGGTGTCGACGCCGTCCTCGACGACGAGGAAGCTGCCGGAGGGGAGCGCGTCCACGAGGGTGCGGACGATGCCGTGGGGATCGTCGGAGTCGGGGATCTGGCCGAGCACGCCGAGCATCATCAGCCCCACCGGCTCGCTGAAGTCGAGAGTGCGGGCCGCGGCGGCGAGGATGCGCTCCGGGTCGCGGACGTCGGCCTCCACGTAGTCGGTCATGCCTTCGGGGGTGCCGACCAGCAGCGCCTGGGCGTGCACGAGGACGAGTGGGTCGTTGTCCACATAGACGATCCGGCTCTCGGGGGCGACCCGCTGGGCGACCTCGTGGGTGTTGTTCGCGGTCGGCAGCCCGGTGCCGATGTCGAGGAACTGCCGGATCCCCGCCTCGGCGGCCAGCAGCGTCACGGACCGGACGAGGAAGGCGCGCACCTGGCGGGCGACGTCCACGATGCCGGGGAACCGGGCGGCGTGCTCCTCGGCGACCTGGCGGTCGATCTCGAAGTTGTCCTTACCGCCGAGCCAGTAGTTCCACATGCGGGCCGAGTGCGCGACCGTCGGGTCGATCTCGTCCCCGGACCAGGGGCCGACACCGGGCCCCCGGGAGGTGCCGCTCATGGCGCACGCCTTTCTCCGTCGAATTCGCTGTGCGCCGCGATCGTAGGTCTTGCCAGGATTTATCGCATGGGAAAGGGGAAATTTCGCGGAAAACGTGATTCAGAGCACTTCATTACGATGAAATGGAGAAGAACGCTCTTCGCATTTCGGGCAGAGCCCGCGGTGTCCTGGGGAGCGCCGGAAAGCGGCTCAGGGAGCGGGCTCCTCGGACTCCAGGAGGCCGGCCGGCGGGATGAAGAAGAGACCGCCGGTGAGAGCCGTGGAGAAGTCGAGGATGCGGTCGTGCGCGGCGGCCCCGTCGCCGAGGAACATGTTGCGGAGCATGCGCTCCAGGATGCGGGGATCTCGGGCGTAGGCGAGGAAGTAGAGGCCGTTCATTCCGTTGGCCCCGGTGCCGAACGGCATGCCGTACCGGACCACCTCCAATTCCTCGCCGTCCTCGTCGGTGATGACGTTGAGCGAGATGTGGGCGTCGGCGGGCTTGTCCTCGAGTTCGATGCCGTCGAGCTTGGTACGGCCGATCGCGCGCTCCTGCGCCTCGACCGGGAGGGCGTTCCAGGCGTCCAGGTCGTGCAGGTACTTCTGCACGATCGCGTAGCCGCCGCCCGCGAACCGCGGGTCCTCGGCGCCGATCGCGGCCGCGGCGGCGGCGTCGGCGCCCTCGGGGTTCTCGGTCCCGTCGACGAAGCCGAGCAGGTCGCGCCGGTCGAAGTAGCGGAAGCCGTGCGTCTCGTCGGCGAGCCGGGCGTGCGCGCCGAGCCTGAGATGGATCTGTCGCG
This sequence comes from Actinocorallia aurea, assembly GCF_054783995.1. Classification (NCBI taxonomy): domain Bacteria; kingdom Bacillati; phylum Actinomycetota; class Actinomycetes; order Streptosporangiales; family Thermomonosporaceae; genus Actinocorallia; species Actinocorallia aurea. The sequence goes on along the minus strand of NZ_BAAGPQ010000006.1, from coordinate 335,902 downwards.
CGAGTTCGAAGCACAGGTCGGGGCGCTCGGCGCGGATGTGGAAGAGCAGGTCGCCGGGGGTCGCCGGCGCCGTGTGCGCGGGTCCGCGCAGTTCCCGGAACGGGTGCAGCAGCGCCGGGCGAGGCCCGCCGAACAGGCGGTCCCACGCTTCCGAGCCGATCCCCGCGACACAGGTGAGCCCGCCGGAAGCGGCCCGGAAGCCGATGGAGCGGCGCAGCCCGTCGAGGTCGCGCAGAAGGCCGCGCGCGGTCTCCTCGCCGCCTGGTTCGATGGTGAACACCAGGAACACCGCGGCGTTCGTCAGGGGGCCGGCCATGGGCTGCGCAATCATGACCGGCACCATACCGACATTTCGCCCTTTTCTCCCACGTGGGACAGGCCGTCGGCCTGCCTCGACGTCGTGTTCCCGGCCTCCCGCCCGGGGGAGGCGGCTCTTGGAGTAGCGGCATGGGGAGTGGAGAGGAACCCCCGTAGACGGGCGATCGCGAGGGAGTGCCATGGACGCGGCGGGTGTGCTGGAAGACGGGTTCTCGCGGATCCGGGAGGTCGTGCACGGGGTCCTCGAGGGGATGTCGAAGGCGGACCTGACGGTCCAGGTGGACGCCGAGGCGAACTCGATCGCGTGGCTGGTCTGGCATCTGACGCGGGTGCAGGACGACCACGTGGCCGATGCCGCCGGCCGGGAGCAGATCTGGATCTCCGGAGGCTGGGCCGAGAAGCTCGGGCTGCCCCTGGACCCCTACGACACGGGGTTCGGCCATGACACCCGGGAGGTCGCCGCCGTCGTGGCCGACGCGCGGTCCCTGCGCGGGTACTACGACGCCGTCCACCGGGAGACGGTCGCCTACGTGCGGGGTCTGTCCGCAGAGGACCTCGACGAGATCGTCGACACCGCCTGGGATCCACCGGTCACCCTGGCCGTCCGGCTGGTGAGCGTCATCGCCGACGACCTCCAGCACGCGGGCCAGGCCGCCTATGTCAAAGGACTCCTGGAGCGGCGCTGATCCGGGTTTGGGCCTCTTGTGGAAAGGACGTGAGCCGCCCTCGAAGGGGGGATCTGTAGCGTTGACGGGGGAGGTTGAGACCTGTGCCGCAAGTCGTCGAGTTCGCCTGGAGCACCCCCTCGTGGGTGGAGCTCGACTCCCCCGACGTGGAGGAGTCCAAGCGGTTCTACGCCGAGCTGTTCGGCTGGGGCTCCTATGTCTTGACCAACGACCGCCTCGCCGACTACGAGATCTTCACCCAGGACGGCTCCGACGGGCCCGAGGTCGCCGGCCTCGCACAGCTCGCCGACCCGGTGGACCGGCCCGTCTGGATGTTCTTCTTCCAGACGCCCGACATCGAGAGCGCCCTGAAGAGGGTCGCCGAGGCCGGAGGCCAGGCGCTGCTCGAAGGCGTCGACGTGGGTGACCTCGGCCGGATGGGCACCGCGCAGGACCCCGAGGGCGTGGAGTTCGGCTTCTGGCAGCCCTACCGGCACCAGGGCGCGGCCCGGGTGGACGAGCCGGGCGCTCTGGCCTGGATCGAGCTGGTCGGGGCCGACCTCGGGGAGGCTCCGTCCTTCTACGCGCACGCCCTGGACTGGCGGATCAGCGCCCTGGCGCGCGAGGGCGGCGGGGAGCGCCTGGAGTGGACCACCGGGGACGGCAGGCCGGTGGCCAGCGCCGTCGGCGGCGACGAGGACCCGCACTGGATCCCCTACTTCGGCGTCTCGGACTGCGAAGCCGCCCTGGAGCGTGCGAAGGCCGCCGGGGGCAGGGTCCTGCGCGAGGTGGGGGAGGGCGCCGCCGGGCGGACCTCGATGATCGCCGACCCGCACGGCGCGCAGATGGCCCTGGTCTGCCGTAGCGCGTAGGCCGTCGCAGGCCGTGATCCCTGATCCACGACGCGTGTGTTCCACATCTCAGGCTCAGTCGTGGCATGTAGGTATGAATCTATAGGTATGTTTACTGAGTTTTCTTCACTGAGGCGTCTCCACTGAGCAGTCGTCTCCGGAACCGGCGCGCGCCCGCACGCCGCAGCGAAAGGTGCTCCACACCCATGGATCTTCAGAGCCCCGCGGCTCCCGCGAAGGGTCAGGCGGAAGGCGGTGCGCCGCGCCACAAGCGCGCCGCCGGCCCGTGGGCCGCCCTCGCGGCCGTCGCGTTCGGCCTGTTCATGGTCGGCCTCGACGGCAGCGTCGTCTCCGTCGCCAACCCGTACATCGGCGAGGCCCTCGACACCTCGCTGTCCCAGCTCCAGTGGGTCACCAACGCCTACCTGCTCGCGCTCGCCGCCCTGCTCGTCCTCGGCGGCAAGCTCGGCGACCGCTACGGACGGCGCCGGTTCTTCCTCATCGGCCTCGTGGGCTTCACCGTGACGTCCGCGCTGATCGGCCTCATCGGCTCCATCGAGGGGGTCATCGCCTTCCGGGCCCTCCAGGGCGCCTTCGGCGCGCTCCTCATGCCCAACACCCTCGGCATCCTGCGCGCCGTCTTCCCACCGAAGAAGTTCGGCATCGCGGTCGGCATCTGGGCCATGGTGTCCTCGGTCTCCACCGCGCTCGGCCCGATCGTCGGCGGCGCCCTGGTCGAGCAGGTCGGCTGGGAGTGGGTCTTCTACATCAACGTGCCGATCGGCGTCATCGGCCTCGTCTACGGCCTCAGGGTGCTGCCCGAGACCCGCAACAGCACCGGCCACCACAGGTTCGACGTGCCCGGCGTCGTCCTGCTCGCGCTCGGCATGGTCGCCCTCGTCTTCGGCATCGTCAAGGGCGAGACCTGGGGCTTCGGCGACGCCCGCACCCTCGGCGTGATCGCCCTCGGTCTGGCGCTCCTCGTCGTCTTCGGCCTCGTGGAGAACCGCACCGAGCACCCGCTGCTCCCGATGCGGCTGTTCGGCAACCCGTCGCTGACGGTCGGCACGCTGATCACCGCGATCAACTTCTTCACCCTGCTGGGCTCGATCTTCTTCATCATGCTCTACCAGCAGAACGTGCGCGGGCACTCGGCGCTCATGGCGGGAGTGCTCATCCTGCCGCTGAGCATCGCGTCCGTGGTCGCCTCGCCGCTCGGCGCCGCCCTCACCGACAGGTTCGGGCCGCGGCTCACCATGCCGCTGGGCATGGTCCTGCAGGGCGCCGCGGCCTTCACGCTGATGTTCCTCGCCGTGGACTCGTCCTACCACCTCATGTGGCCGCCCTTCATCGGGCTCGGCCTGGGCGTCGGCATGGTCATGGCGGCGTCATCGGAGGCGATCGTCGGGAACGCACCGGTCAAGGACGCGGGCGTCGCGGGCGGGCTCCAGGCGACGGCGCTGCAGATCGGCGGCGCGCTCGGCACGTCCGTGCTGCTGTCGGTGCTCAGCTCCCGTGCCGCAGGCACGGTCGGCGCCGCGTTCACCGACGCGGGCGTCCCCGCCGACGTCGGGGCCGCGCTCGCCGGGCACGCTCGCGAGACCGTCGCGCTCGGCGTGGCGCCCGTCCCCGCAGGGGCGGACCCCGGCCTGGCCGCGGCGATCACGCAGGCGACGAACGAGGCGTTCGTCACCGGTGTGCACGCGGCCTCCGCGACCGCCGGAGTCGTGTGCCTGGTCGGCGCGGTCATCGCGGTCGTGGTCGTGCGCCGGGGCCAGAACCCCGTCGACGTCCCCGCGGCCCACTAGGAGAACGCCATGGGTACCCATGCTCCAAATAGGTATCCGGAGCATGGGTACCATGCGTCTGTGCCTTCCCGGAAGGAACTCCAAGACATCTCGGCAGGCCTGGCGCCCGTGCTGCCGCTGCTGATCCGCTCGATCGAGCGCCGCCTCGACGCCGAGTTCCCGCACCCCAAACCACCGGAGACGCACCTGTCGCTCATGCGCCTCGTCGGCGAACGCGACGGCATCACCGTCCGCGAGGCCGCCGAGGCGCTCCGCATGAAGCCGAACAACGTGAGCTCGCTGGTCTCCCTGCTGGTCGCCGAGGGCGAGCTGATCCGCCTGCAGGACCCCGCCGACAAGCGCGTCGCCCACCTCCACATCACCCCCAGGGCGCGGGAGCGGCTGGCCGAGGTCGACGCCCTCATCACCGCCTACACCCGCGACGCCCTCGCGACCCTCCCCGAAGCCCAGATCACCGCCATAGGCGAGGCCCTGCCTGCGCTCACCGCTCTGGCCGCCCGCCTCCGCGAACCCTGACCCGCCGCCTGCCGCGCTGCTACCGTGCTGGCGGCAGGGAAGGGAGCCTCATGGCGACGAAGGGGACGGGCGAGCGTCCGCCGCTCACGCGCGGCCTCATCGTCGGGACCGCCATCGCGCTCGTCGAGCGGGACGGGGCCAAGGCGCTGACGATGCGCAAGGTGGCCGCCGAACTCGGCGTCGGGACGATGTCGCTGTACAACCACGTGCCCGACCGCGACAGCCTCCTCGAAGGCATCGCGCAAGAGGTCTTCGCCGGGCTGGACGCCGAGGCGGCCGACGAAGGCGGCGACTGGAAGGACGGGGCCCGCGCCCTCGTGGGGGCGTTCGGCACCGCGGCCCGCCGCCGTCCGCGCACCATGTACCTCGTCCTCACCAGCCGGGTCGACCTGGAGTTCCCGCTGCGGACCGCCGAGCGGGCCCTCACCGTCCTGGAGGCCGCCGGATTCGACCCGCGGACGTCCGTGCGGGCGCTGCACTGCCTGATGTCGTACGCGATCGGGGCGCAGATGATGATGAGCGGCGCCCTGCGGATGCCGGAACCGCCCGAGGCGGCGGCGCAGGTCCAGGAGCTCGGTCTGCCCGCGGAGTTCCTGCGCGCCGACCTCGAGGGCGACTTCGACATCGGGCTCGAGCTGCTCCTCGCCGCCCTCGACGCCCTCCGCGCCAGGCCCGCCTGACGGGCGCTCAGACCGGGTCGCGGCGAGGGGCCGCGCCCGCCTCGATCGCGGCGAGGAAGAGTTCGAGTCCGAACTCGAAGTCGGCGTCCGCGTCGGTGTCCAGAAGGGCCTCGTGCTGCGCCACGAGGTGCGGGAACCGGGCCTCGCCGAGCGCCCGCACCACCTCCGCGGCGTCGCCGGGCGCTCGGGCCAGCATGCGGCCGAGGCCCGTCTCGCGCAGCTGGGAGCCGAGCGTGAACGCCATGAGCGAGCGCATGACCGCGACCGCCGTCGGCCCGTCGAGGCCCGCCCGGACGCACAGGGCGAGCGCCCGTTCGACGGCCCGGAACGTCACGGGGATGCGGGTGCGGCTCTCCAGCACGAGGCCGAGGCTGCGGGGGAACTCACGGGCTATCGCACGGAACGCCCGGATGAGGTCGCGGGCTTCGTCCCGCCAGTCGCCGTCCTGCTCGTCGGGCACGTCGAGCGTCGCCATGACGTACTCGGCCATACCCTCGATGAGGTCTTCCTTGCTCGCGACGTGCCGGTACATCGCCATCGCGCTGACACCCAGCTCCTCGCCGACCGCGCGCATCGACAGGGCGTCCGGGCCCGCGCGCTCGACCAGCTCCACGGCGGTGTGCACGATCAGCTCGCGGGTGAGGACCACCCGCATGATCCGCTGGGGACCCGTTCTGCCCACTGCCGGCCTCCCGTCCCGCGGAACCGCCGCGGCCTCCTCACCTTACGCGCCGCGGTCCTGCGGCGGGATCTCAGCGCTCTCGCGCTCCGAGGGCTCAGTGCCTTCGCGATTCGAGGGCTCAGCGCTCTCGCGCTCCGGGGGGTCGGCGCCTTCGTGCTCCGCTCCCGGCTCAGCGGCGTCGGGAGGCGGCACGGCTCCGGTCTCGGGGACCGCGGTGCGGGTCCTGCTCCGGACCGCGCCGACCAGCAGCGCGCTCGCGCCGAGCGTTCCGCAGGCGAAGACCGCGAACGCCATCCGGTACCCCTCGGCGAGTCCCGCGACGGCCCCGCCCGGGGGCAGCGCGTCGGCGGTGGCGAAGAGCAGGTGCCGGTCGTCCGCGGCGAGCCGAGAGGTCACCACCGCGACGCCCACGGCAGGGCCGAGCACGGTGCCGAGGTTGTGCAGGGTCAGCCGGACCCCGTTGACGACGCCGAGCCTGTCGCCCGGCACGCCCAGCATGATCGCCGTCGTGTTGGCGGTGTAGAGGATGCCGCTGCCCGCCGACACCAGCACCATCGCCGCCGTGATCACCGGATAGGGAGTGTCACGTTCCAGAAGGAGCGCGGGGATCGCGAGTCCGGTCATCGAGGTGAGCGCCCCGGCGACCGCGATCCGGTCGGCGCGGAACCGGCGGCCGAGCTGCCCCCCGATGGGGGAGGCGATCATGCCGACCAGTGGCCCCGGCAGCACGGCGAGCCCCGCCTCCGCGGTGGACATGCCCTGGACGTTCTGGAAGTACAGGGCGAGGAGGAACACGTTGCCGATCCAGCCCATCGCGCTCAGCGTGGAGGCGAGGCTGCCCAGCACGAACGGCCGGTCGGCGAACAACGCCGGGTCGACGAGCGGCACCTTGGCGCCGCGCTGGCGCAGGACGAAGCCGAGGAGCAGGACGGGGCCCGCGATCAGCGGCAGCAGGCCGGAGCCCGCGCTCTCCTGCGATCCGGCCTGGGACACCGCGAGCACGAGCATGCCGAGGCAGCCGGTGAGCAGGACCGACCCGACCGCGTCGATCGGGTCGCGCGACAGCGAGCGCGAGCGCGGCAGCACGAGCAGGCCCCACGCGAACGCGGCGGCCCCGGCCGGGACGTTCAGCCAGAACACCCACTCCCACCCGACGTTCTCCGCGAGGTAGCCGCCGAGCGAAGGGCCGATCAGCGGGGCCGCCGCCATCAGGCCCAGGTAGAAGCCCATGCTCTGGCTCAACCGGGAGGGCGGCACGGCCGCGGCGATGAGGGCGGTGCCGTTGGCCATCACCAGCGCCGCCGCGACGCCCTGCACCACGCGGAGCGCGATGAGCACCCCGATCGACGGCGAGAAGCCCGCGACGAGGCTGGCGACGGTGAACGCCGCGATGCCGAGCAGGTAGATCCGGCGCCGGTCGAACCTGTCGGCGACGCGGCCGGACACCACGAGCAGGCACGTCTGCACGAGCATGAAGCCGAGAACGGTCCACGTCGCGGCGAGCGGGCCCGCCTCGTAGTGCTCGGCGACCAGCGGCAGCGCGATGTTCAGGGCCGAGGAGTTCAGCACCAGCATGACGGTGCCGAGCGTGACCGTCGCGACGGTCTGCCACGCTGCCGCGGGCGCCCCGCGGCCGGCCCTGCGACGGGGAGCGGGAAGGGCGGGCCCGGACATGCGGCCTCCGAGGGGTGGGGGGAGGTCCAGTGTGGCACCGGGGGGTGCCGCCCTCGGAAGGCGCCTCCTGGTCGGCCCCCGTCAGCTCCCGTCAGTCTCCGGCGGGGGTCAGGCCGAGCGGTTGAGCCAGCCGAGGATCTTCTCGGCGCCCCGGTCGGCGCTGGCGGCCCGGCGGCGCGCCCGGCGGCTGCGCGGCAGCGCGCGGATGCGCTCGCGGTGCCACAGCGTGTCGCCCAGCGCCGCGTAGCGGGCGTTCAGCGCGAAGCGCTCGGCCGCGTCGGCGAGGTCGATGAGCGCCCCGCGCTCGGAGAGCAGCGTCGGGGCGGTCAGCGCCAGCGCCAGCAGCGCTTCGAGTTCGGTCATCTGGGTGCCCAGCCACAGCAGGGACTCCCCGCCTGCCCCCGGTTCGTTGCCCATCGCCCAGTCCTTCGTCCGGTCCATCGCGTTCCCTCTGTCCCCCGCACGCTCCCCCGGTCTTCATGGTGCACCTTGGACGTCCCTTTCGTCGGCTATTTTTCCGCCTGTATGTCGTCGACCGCGGCGTCCGGTCCGCTTCGCGGCGGCGCTGGCCGGATCCGCACGCCGGTGATCGCGTGCCGGTCGACCCCGGTGACCTCCAACTGCCAGCCCTCGGCCTGGACGGCGTCTCCCGGGGCCTCGGGGATGCGGCCGAGGAGGGCGAGCACCAGCCCCGCGACCGTCGTGTAGTCGGTGTGGCCTTCGTGGGAGAGCTTCACGCCGATGTCGGGCAGGTCGTGCAGCGGGAACGACCCGGGGACGACGAGGACGCCGTCGTCCGTGGCGACCGCGAGGACGTCCCTGTCGTTCTCGTCGTAGATCTCCCCGACGATCTCCTCCAGCAGGTCCTCCAGGGTGACGATCCCGGCGACGGTCCCGTACTCGTCCATGACCAGGGCGAACTGCTGGCGCTCCAGCCGGAACCTGCGCAGGGCCGCGGCGACCTTCAGGGACTCGGGGAACGTGAGGGCGGGTCGGCAGGCGCGGGAGACGGCCTGCGCGTCGTCGGCGGAGATCAGCTCGCGGAGGTTGGCGACGCCGACGATGTCGTCGACGTGCCGGGCGGCGGCGACCGGCGCGCGCGAGTGACCGGACTCGGCCAGCGCCGCCCGCGCCTCGGCGACGGAGAGGTCGGCGCGCAAGACGAACACTTGCCTACGCGGCCGCAGAACGGAGCGAAGGGTGCGCTCGTGGATGTCGAGCGCGCCGGTGATGATCGTGCGCTGCTCGGCGCTCAGGCCGCGCTGTCCGGCGACGAGTTCGCGCAGCTCCTCGGCTCCGAGCTGCTCCTTGGCGGCCTCGGGGTCGCCGCGCAGCACGCGGACCACGCCGTCGGTGGCCTTGCCGAGCGACCAGACGATGGGCCGGGACAAGGAGGCGAGGAGGTCGAGCGGCCGGGCGACGAACAGCGACCAGCCTTCGGCCCGCTGCATCGCGAGCCGTTTGGGCGCGAGTTCGCCGAGGACCAGCGTGAAGAAGGTGAGGATGAGCGTGACCAGCGCGATCGCCGCCGCGTCGGCGGCCCCGCCCAGGAACGACAGCGGCTCGACCAGCGGGCGCGAGAGGGTGACGGCGGCGGTCGCGGAGGCGAGGAACCCGGCGAGGGTGATGCCGACCTGGATCGTCGCGAGGAACCGGTTGGGGTCGCGCGAGAGCCGGACGAGGGCCTTGGCGGCCCGGCCTCTGCGCCGCTCCATGCCGCGCAGCTGGCCTTCGCGCAGGGACACCAGCGCGATCTCGCTGCCGGCGAAGACCGCGTTGACGCCGATCAGCACAAGGACGAGCACGATGTTCCCCAGATAGGCGCTCATCCTTGCTCCCTTCCCCCGCGGAGGGCCCTCACATCCCTGCGGAGTCCGGATCCGTGTGGAATGGACGACACGCGAGGTCCGTCGGACTCGCGGGGATCTGCGGGAGTGTGACGTTAGGAGGGGCTTTCGCGGCCGTCCGGTCAGATCCGGCCGAGATGCCGGGCCAGGAAGACCCCCGTCGGGCTGCCCGGGTCAGCCGCGACCTCCTCGGGCGTGCCCGCGGCGACGATCCGGCCGCCGTGCGGCCCCGCGCCGGGTCCGAGGTCGATGAGCCGGTCGGCGTTGGCGATGAGGTCGAGGTCGTGGTCGATGACCAGGACCGTCGCGCCCGCGGCGAGGAGGCCGTCGAACGCGGTGAGGAGGGTGCGCACGTCGCGCGGGTGCAGGCCGATCGACGGCTCGTCGAAGACGAACAGGGCGCCCTCCTGATCGGTGCGGAGCGCCTCGGCCAGCCGGAGGCGCTGGGCTTCGCCGCCGGAGAGCGCAGGAGTGGGCTCGCCGAGGGTGAGGTACCCGAGGCCGACCGAGCGGAGCGCGGCAAGGCGCCCCGCGATGGCGGGACGCCCGGCGAACGCCTCAGCGGCCTCGTCCACGGTGAGGGAGAGGACGTCGGCGATGGTCCGGCCGTCCACGCGGACCTGGAGGGTCCGCGGGTTGTACCGGCCGCCGTCGCAGTCGGGGCAGCGGATCGTCATGTCGGGGAGGTACTGGATGTCCAGCGACAGCTCGCCGAGCCCCTCGCAGCGGGGGCACTGCCCGTCTCGGGTGTTGTAGGAGAAGTGGCCGGGCTTCCAGCCGCGTTCCACGGCCTCGGGGGACGCCGCGAAGAGCTGCCGCACGGGATCGAACACGCCCGAGTACGTCGCGGGCGTGGAGCGGGCGTTCTTGCCGATCGGGGTCGCGTCGATCTCCACGAGCCGGGTGAGGCCGCCCGCGTCGAGGTCCTCGACGTGCGGGGGAGGCCGCCGCCCGGCGAGGCGGCGCCGCAGCGCGGGGACGAGGCTGTCGAGCACGAGGGCAGTCTTGCCCGAGCCGGAGACGCCCGTCACGAGCGTCAGTCTGCGCAAGGGGATGTGCACCGTGATGTCGCGCAGGTTGTACAGCTCTCCGACGGTGAGGGAGAGCCTGCCATCTCCCTCGTCGCCCTTGCGCTCCCGTACGACGGGTTCGGCTTCCCCCGAAAGGAACGGACCCGTCACGGACGCCGGATCGGCGGCCACCTCCGTCGGCGTGCCTTGCGCGGTGACCGTCCCGCCGAGCCTTCCCGCGCCGGGGCCCATCTCGATGAGATGGTCGGCGGCCCGCAGGAGCGCGACGTCGTGGTCGACCACCACCACGGAGTTGCCGTTGTCGGCCAGGACCCCGACGAGTTCACGGACGCCCTCGACGTTCGCCGGATGCAGCCCCACCGAGGGTTCGTCCAGCACGTACAGCAGCCCCGTAGAACGCTCCCGCACCGTCCGGGCCAGTTGGACGCGCTGCCTTTCCCCGGTGGAGAGGGTGTCGCCCGAGCGGTCCAAAGACAGGTAGCCGAGGCCGAGCCGCCGTAGCGGGGCGACCGACTCGCGCAGTTCCCTGGAGAGCCTTTCCGCGAGCGCGCGCACCGGTTCGGGGAGACGTCCGGGAAGGTCGTCCGCGAAGTCGTCGAGCCGCTCCAGGTCGAGCGCGGTGATGGCGGCGATGGTCCGGCCGTCCAGGTGGGAGGCGAGGGCCTCGGGACGGTACCGGCTGCCGTGGCAGGCCGGGCAGACATGCGTGGTGAAGAACTTGCTGAGCCTGCTGCGCGTCGTCTCACTGCCGCTGCTGCCCGCCTGGGTGACCGCCGCGACCGCGTTCTCGAAGGTCATGTTCAGCTTGAAGGCCCGGCCCTTCTTCGACGGCAGCGTCACCTCCCGCTGCTCCGGCGGGCCGTGCAGGACGATCTCCTTCTCCGCGGCCGTGAGGTCGGCGTACGGGACGTCGATCCGCACCCCGAGCTCGGCGGCCACCTGCGGCATGTAGCTGCGTCCTGCGCTGTTCCAGGGTGCCACCGCCCCGTCCGCGAGGGTCTTGGCCGGATCCGGGACGAGCGAGTCCTCGTCGACCTCGTCGCGGGTGCCCATGCCGTGGCACTCCGGGCAGGCGCCGAGTGAGTTGAACGCGAAGGACTCCGCGCCCGGAAGGCGGAACCGCACTCCGCACTCGGCGCACTCCGTCCACTCGTCGGCCGCGGCCGCGAGGGACGGGGGATTGCGGTGACCGTTCGGGCACACGTGCGCGCCGAGCCGGGAGACCATCAGCCGGACCACGCTGAGCACCTCGCTCATCGTCCCGACCGTGCTGCGCCGGCCTGGGACGGGGGGACGCTGCCGGAGGGCGAGCGCGGCGGGCAGGAAGTCCACCCGGTCCACGTCGGGTTTGGCCGCCTGCTCGATCCTGCGCCGGGTGAAGGTGCTCAACCCGTCCAGGAACCGCCGCGAGCCCTCCGCGTACAGCACCCCCATCGCCAGAGACGACTTGCCCGACCCGGAGAGCCCGGTGACGCCCACGACCCGCCAGAGCGGCACGTCCACATCCACGGACCGCAGATTGTGCACGCGCGCGCCGGTCACCCGGATCGCCCGAGGCCCCCGCTCCCCCACCCCTCAAGTATCCGCCCGCGGCCCCTCCACGGCACGCAGACTCGCCCCGGCTCCCGGAACACCGGTTCGCTTCCCGCCCCGGTCAGAGCCGAAATGCGCCGGGCCGTCCACCTCGGCGGGGGTGCTCGGAGCGGCGGTTCACTCCCGCGTCGCCCCCGGGTCTTGAGCGTTCTTCCCGGCCGGGCCCTCAAGGAGGGACTGGTGGAGGCGGGCGGCCTCCTGGAAGGCGAGAGCGTAGGAGGAGGTGTCGCCCAGGTCGGCGTAGGAGCGGATGGCCTGGGCGTAGGAGTGGAGTGCGGAGGCGGGGCGGTTGCTTTCGGCGTCGAGGCGGGCGAGGCGGAGGCTGACGGCGGCATGAGTGCGGAGGTCGCCGGTGTCCTCGGCTTCGGCCTGCGCGGCCCGGAGAAGGGGCGTCAGGGCCGCGGGGGAGGTGTGCTCGGCCGACGGGAGTGCGGGCAGGTCGTGCAGGAGCGTGAGCAGAGGTGCCGAGGGAGAGGCCGGCGGCGCCACGGCGAGGGCCCGGAACCCGTCGACGATCAGCGAAGGGCGCGGGACGCGGCTGGTGATGAGGGTGAAGCAGGACTCGGCGGCCGGAAGGTAGGCCGCCGCGTCGAGGGCGCCGGGCACGTTGTCGAGGATGAGGAGGCTGCGCGGTCCCTCAGGCGGGTCGATCGGCGGGGGGACGGGGGAGGCGCTCAGATCGGTGTGCCGCATGCCGCCGGGGAACAGCCCGTGCGCCTGGTGGGCCCACTGGACCGCGAGGGAGCTCTTGCCGCTTCCCGACGGCCCGGTGAGCACGACGCCCGGGGGCGGCTCGGGATCGGAGGCGGCCCGCCACAGCGCCGCGAGCTCCGCGCCGCGGGCGGCGCGCGAGGGCGGATGGTCGGGGAACGGCGCGGGCAGCCGCACGACCAGGCGGCCGACCTGCACGGCGGTGCCCACGGGACCGTGCACTTCGAGGTGAAGGGCGGGCTCCGGACCCGTCACGGCGCTTCCCGGGGCGGCCCGGCGGCCAGGTGGATCCCGCCGGTGATCTCGGCGGCCTGGATCAGCGTGCCGATCCTGGCGTCGGGGTGGACGGTCACCGACATCGCGGCGAGCTGCGCCACGGCGGGCGGGGCCGTGACCTGCTCCGGTCCGGTCGGCTTCGGCGGGGTCGGCTTCGGTGGGGGCGGCGCGCTCCGGGGGACGAGTTCGGCGCCGGTAGACCTGGGCCGTCCGCCGGTCCAGGTCCAGGCGTCGGCGTCGAAAGGGCCGCCGATCCGCGCGGGGGTGAAGCGGGAGGCGGCCAGCCCCGGAGGGTCTCCCCGGATGACGTCGTCGTAGAAGGAGTCGGAGACCATGAGCGCAAGGCGGGTGCCGGGGTCGTCGCGCAAGGCGGTCCGCAGAGGCGCGGAGTCGAGCATCCGGCAGGTCTTCACCACCGCCCGGCCGACGAACCCGTTGTCGCCGATCCACGCGATCCCGCAGTGGACGGCCACGCGCAGCCGGAAGGGCACCCTTTCGCCTTCCGCGCCGAGTCCTGTCCACAGGCTGTGGACGAATCTCGACAGGAAGGCCGCCTCATCGGCCGGGGGATCGACGAGTGCCACCTCGCCGTCGCCGGAAGGCTGCCGGGCGAGGGCCACGGCGGGGGCCGCCGCCGCGTGCGCTCCGCGCAGCAGCGCCGACAGGCTCCGCTGCAGCTCCTCCTGCGCGAGATCACCGCGTGCGCTGTAGTTCTCGACGTCCACCGCGACGCAGATCCGCCGCGCGGCAAGAGAAGGGTCCACAGCGCCTCCTCCGCTAACGCGAGCCCCATGGCCCAGTATCGCCATGGGCGTCCGGCTCCGTCAGGCCGTCGAGACGGGACCGAAGCCGCTCCGATACCTCCTCGACACGTCCGCCGTCGAGCGAGGCGAGCCGGGTCCGCGCGGTCCGCCAGAGCGCCTCGGCCTCCGCGTCGCGTCCCTGGCGTGCGGCGGAGTCCCCGAGCAGGACCAGCGCCCTGGCCTGATCCCCGTGGTTGCCGCGTGTCTCGTAGGAGCGCAGCGCCCTTTCGCACAGGACGAGCGCGTCATCTTCACGGCCCCGCAGGAGCAGCACCTTGGCGAGGAGCTCCAGGGTCCAGCCTTCGCTTTTGAAGGCGCCGAGTTCGGTCAGGAAGCGGAGGGACGTCCGAAGGCTCGCCTCCGCCTCCGGGTACTGGCCGAGGTCCACGTACGCCTCTCCAAGGCCGTGGTGCGCCCAAGCGAGGCCGAAGCGGTCACCCGCCCGGGTGAATGCGGCGATCTCGGCGACGCGGACCCGCAGGGAGTGCGTCGGATGCCCCTGCGCGCGCACGATGTCGGCCTGCCCGTGCAGCGACCAGCCGACGGCGACCCAGTCGCGGTCGGCCAGGAACACTCCGTAAGCGCGCAGCGAGAGCCACAGAGCCCGGTCCAGTTCTCCCTCGTCGCGCAGCAGGGACGCCTCGGCGCTGTCCGCGTCGGCGGTCCCCCGCGCGCTGCCCGCGGTCAGCTCGCGCATGGCCGCGACCTCCTCGAAGGCCTCCTTCATCCGCATGCCCTCGCGGTAGGCGAGCGCCAGCCGCTCGTGCAGGCCCGCGGCCCGGTCCGGCTGCCCGGCGTCCGCGCACAGCCGCGCCGCCCAGTGGAACAGCCGCTCCCAGTCGCCGAACGGGGAGTGCACGTCGACGTCGGAGGTCACGGCGTGGGCGAGCCGCCACAGGTCATCGACGAGCCCGCTGCGGAACAGCCGACTGGCGGCGGCCACGATGTTGTCCCATTCCTCCAGGTACCACTGCCGCGCGGACGCGGTATCGGACAGGTCGAGGGCCGCGCGTTGCTCGGTGGTGCGCGCCGCGTACCAGACCGCGGCGCGGTCGGCCGCCGCGTCGCCGCGGTGCGGGCCGAGCAGTTCGCGCGCGTACAGCGCGACGAGGTCGTGCATCCGGTAGCGGGGGCCGCCGTGGCCGTCCCGGACGTCGAGCAGGTGCAGGTCGGCGAGTCCGCGCAGCCGGGCCGCCGCGTCGGGCGCGCCGGTGAGCACGGCCGCGGACTCGGGCGTGAGGTCGGCCAGCGGGAGCGCCCCGAGCAGCCGGAAGAAGCGCTGCCCTGACGCGTCCAGGGAGGCGTAGGAGGAGGCGAAGGTCACCCGGACGGCCCGGTCGCCCATGCCGTCGCTCAGGGCGACCAGCCGCCCCTGGGGGCGCGCGAGGGCCGCGGCCAGGTCGGCGGCGCGCAGGTCCGGGTCGAGCGCGAGCCGCGCCGCGGCGATCCGCAGCGCCAGCGGGAGCCCGCCGCAGGCCCGCGCGATCTCCTCGGCGGCCCCCGCTCCCGCCCCGGCCGCGGTGAGCAGCCGGACGGCGTCGCGGGGCCGCAGCCCGTCGATCGCGAAGGTCACCGCGTCCGGCCCGGTCATGACGCGCCTGCCGGTCGCCAGCAGCAGCGAGCCGGCTGCCGGCCGCAGCAGGGGAAGGTCGGCGGGGGAGACCACGTCGTCGACGACCACCAGCATCCGTCGGCCGGCGGTGACCTCCCGGAAGAGCGCCGCGCGTGCTTCCGGGTCGCCGGGAAGGTGGGCCGGGGCGTGGCCGAGGTCGCCCAGGAAGCGCTCCAGTACCTCCATCGCGCCGAGCCGCTCGCCACCGCTGTGCGCCCGGGCCTCGGCGAACAGGGCGCCGCCGGGGAAGCGCCCGCGGAACCGGTGCGCGGTCTCCAGCGCCAGCGCCGTCTTGCCGACGCCGGGGCGCCCGCAGAGGCAGATCATCGAGGGCGGCTCCGCGGACGCCACCTGGGCGGCGATCTCGTCGAGTTCCTCGACCCGTCCGGTGAAGGCCGCGGGACGGCGCGGCAGGGTCCACGGCGGGCCGCCCGACCGGGCCGCCGCCCCGGTCTCGACGACCACCGATCCGATCTGGACGCGCATCGGCTACCGCATCCAGGAGGCGTAGGCGCCCGCGGTGAAGTACCGCTGGGCGAACAGGAAGAGCAGGAGCAGAGGGAGCACGTACATCAGGGATCCCGCGGCGAGCAGGTTGTCCACGCTGTGCCCGGACGGGTCGGCGTATCCCGTGGGGACGGCCACGGCCAGCGTCGTCTTCTCGCCGTCGAGGAGGAGGCGCGGGCCCGTCCAGTCGCCCCAGGTCCAGGAGAAGGTGAGGATCGCCGAGGCGGCCAGGGCGGGCCCGGACTGGGGCAGGACCACGCGCAGGAACATGCGGAGGTGGCCGCAGCCGTCGACGAACGCGGCGTCCTCCAGCTCCCTGGGGATGGCGGCGAAGAACTGCCGGAAGAGGAAGACGATGTAGGCGCTGCCGCCGAGCCCCCACAGGACCCACGGCCAGTACGTGCCGACGAGGCCGAGGCGCGCGAACAGCAGGTAGGTGGGGACGAGGGTGACGATGCCGGGGGTCATCATCGTCATGACCAGCAGCGCGAACAGGGGTCTCTCCCCGCGTGCGGTGAGGCGTGCGAAGCCGTAGCCCGCGCAGGCGGAGATGGCCGTCGTGAGCACCGCGTAGAGGCCGGACAGGGTGAGGGAGTTGAGCAGGTGCCCGGAGAAGTCGATCCGAGTGAACGCCTCGGCGAAATTCCCCCAGTGGGGCCGGGCGGGCAGCCGGTCCATCGACGCCTGTTCGGAGGGGCCCTTCAACGCGGCGAGCAGCAGCCACAGCAGGGGGCTCAGGAAGAGCACCGCCAGGCTGACGAGAGACAGGTGCAGGAAGGGACGTCTCAAGGACGACCGCCCCCAGGGCCGACCAAGGTGAAGATGAACCTTCGGGAGAGCTTGAACAGCACCCCTGTGCAGGCGAGGGTGAGCAGGAAGAGGACCCACAGCAACGCGGAGGCGTACCCGAAGCGCCCATCGGCGAAGTACGCGACATAGACGTGGACCATGAAGAAGTAGCCGCCCTGCGGGATCGTGGTGAGGTCGCCCGCGCCGGAGCCGGGGGCCAGCAGAAGGGCGGGCAGGAAGGTCTGCAGCCCCGAGGTGATCCCGATGACGGCCTGGAACAGCAGGACGGGTGAGACGAGCGGCAGGGTGACCGCGGTGAACGTGCGCAGGGACCCGGCGCCGTCCACACGGGCGGCGTCGAAGAGTTCGCGCGGCACGTCCTGGAGGGCCGCCAGCGAGATCGTCATGAGGCTCCCGACCCCCCACAGGGCCAGGCAGACCAGCACGGCGGTCAGGTGCGGCCCCTCGGTCCACGCGAGGGCGTCTGCCCCGACGAGGTCGAGCAGGCCGTTGACGGCCCCGGTGTCGCGGGCGAACAGGGCCTTGAACGCGATCGCCGTCGCCACCGGGGGCACCACCGCGGGGAGGAAGAACGCCGCCCGGTAGAAGGCGCGGCCCGGTAGGGGGTGCTGTACGAGGACGGCCAAGAGGAGTCCGCCGACGACGCTGGCAGGGACGGTCGTCAAGGTGAACAAGGCGGTACGGGCGAGCGCCTCACCCGCTCGCGCATCGTGGAGCAGTTCGGCGTAGTTGGCGGCTCCGATGTAGTCGCTGTCCTGAGAGAGCACATCGGCGTTCGTAAGGCTCAACCAGAAGGCGTAGGTCAGAGGGAACGCGGTGAGGGCGACGAACCCGAGGAGCCACGGAAGGACGAACACGTAGAAGACGCGGCTCCTCCGGGCCACCGCGGCACTCACCCGATCCGTTTCCTGCCGCGCGCGAGGACCTCGTTGATCGCGGTGTTGAGCTGGTCGGCGAGGGCGCCGGGCGAGGCGTCGCGCGCGAAGACCTCGGGGACGACCCGGTTGACGGCGGAGTCCAGCGCCTCCTCGCGCGCGTAAGGGGTGAAGGACAGGATCTCCAGGTAGGGCAGTTCCGCGTTCTGCACCTCCAGCGCCTGCTTCTGGAACGGCTCGGCGGCGGGCAGCCGGGACCGCAGCGAGGTGCGGGGCGGCACGCCGAAACCCTGGTCGGCGCGGTCACGGGCGGGCGCCCCGGCGAAGTACCACTCGAAGAACGCCCAGGCGGTCTCGGGAACGGGGCAGGTGCGGGGGATCCACAGCCCCGCGGCGGCGTAGCAGGGGCTGACTCGCGGCCCGCCGAACGACGGCGCGGGCATCAGCACGGCGTCTTCGGGCAGCGCGGGCTCTTCGGCGATCAGCGCGCCGAGCCAGTACCCGGACATCACCATGGCCATCCGGCGCGCCTGGAAGGCGGGCCACGGCCATCCGTCGGGGTTCATGTCGACGGGGCTGAAGCCGGTCCGCGCCCGGACGTAGGCGAGGTACCAGCGCAGGACCTCCCTCGGTTCCGGCGCGGAGAAGTCGACGGTCGCGAGGTCGTCGCCGAAGATCCGCCCGCCGGCCGACGCGGTCATCCCCAGGAGCTGGACGAATCCGCCGAGGGCGGTCACGTCGAGGCCGTAGGTGGTGGTCCGGCCTCCCTCGCGGACGGTCAACGAGCGCGCCAGGTCGAGCCAGGCGTCGTGGCCGAGGGGCCGGGACGGGTCGGGCAGGGGCACCCCGGCGCGATCGAAAAGGGAGGCATCGCACCAGAACATCCCGTCCTGGGAGTAGTCCTTGACGAGTCCGTACCGGGGCCCGGTCCCCTGCCGGACGCCGTCGAACCGCCACGCGTCGCCGACGGGTTCGAGGTCGGCGGCGTTCAGGACCCTGCTCGCCGCGAGGTGGGGGTCGAGGTCGAGGGCGAGCCGGGACGCCGCGAGGAAGGGCGTGTCGATGACGCCGCTCCCCCTGATGACGTCCGGGGGGCCGCCTTCGGCGAGCATCGCGGTGAGCCGGGTGAGGTCGGGGTCGATCCGGCGGACGCGCACGCCGAGGACCCGTTCGGCCTCGCGCCGGGCCGCCTCGTCGAACTCGCCCGCGTGCGTCATCACGGTCAGTTCGCCTGAGCGCCCGGCGGACCGGGCGCATCCCGCCGACGCGGTCGCGGCGAGCGCGGTTCCGCCCAGGGCCCGGGCGCCGAGCCCGAGCAGGCCGCGCCGGGAGAGCGGCATGGCGGGGAGGGGTCCGTCATGCGATCGCATAGGTGGGTTGTACCTCCCGGTCGCCGCCTTTGTCCCGGGCTACACCGAAACGGTCATGCGACGACGGCCGCGGACCTCAAAAGGGCCGCGTCCAGCGGGGCGTACGGCTCGGGAAGGGTCTGCCCGTGCGCCGCCATGACGGTCCGGAGCAGATCGGGGTAGTCGGTGACGATCGCCGCGACGCCCATGGCGAGATACCTGGCCATCTCCTCGGCTGTGTTGACCGTCCAGACCGTCACGGGGAGGCCGAGTCCGGTCGCGCGCTCGAACAGGGCCTCGTCGAGCATCGTGTACTGCGGCGAGAAGATCGTCGCGCCTTCGGACAGCGCCGACAGGGCCGGATCGCGCGGGTCCGCGCCGGCCAGCCAGGAGGAGTCGGTGAGGGTCGGGGGCTCGGCCAGCGCGACCCGCGCCACCGACGGCGCCAGCCGCCGCGTGTGCTTGAGGAACCGCCAGTCGAAGCCGAGCAGCCGCGTCCGGTGCAGCAGGCCGTGCGCGGCGAGGACGGCCAGCACCTCGGAGACGAAGACCCCGACCTCGGCGTCCGGCCAGGACGGGTCGGTCTTCAACTCGACGCACAGCCGCACGCTCTCCGCCGGGGCGAGCAGCGCGCACACCTCGGCGAGCGTCGCCGGGGGCGTGCCGGGCAGCGCCAGCGCGGTGCGGCGGTAGGGGTCGGCGGGATCGTCGGCGCGCATCCCGCAGTCCAGGGTCCTGAGCTGGTCGAGCCGCAGTGTCCGGATGGGCCGCCCGACGTACGGGAACATCGGATCCCCCGGGAAGGCCGGCGCGGTGTCCCGGGCCGTCAGCGACGAGACGGTCTGGTCGTGGTGCAGCACCACGGCGCCGTCCGCGCAGAACCCGACGTCGAACTCGACGGCGTCGACCCCGAGCGCGAGCGCGTGGGCGAAGGCCGGAAGGGTGTTTTCGGGACGAAGGCCGCGAGCACCGCGATGCCCCTGGAGTTCGACACGTCGGTCCATACGGCCAAGATTACGCACAGTAATGTAACACCCCCCGATCGTGCCGGTTGCCGGTGGAAGAACAACTCCTGGCCAGCGTAGGAGAAGCCTTCTAGCAGCCGTTCGATCGGGGGGTGTGAAGGACGCGACACCTGCGGGCGAGCCCGCAGAACGTCAGATCAAGTCACGCAGTGTGAGTGTCTGGTCTCGGCCGGGGCCGACGCCGATCGCCGAGATCGGGGCGCCCGACAGCTCCTCGAGCCGCCGGACGTACGCCTGGGCGTTCGGCGGCAGGTCGTCGAACGTCTTGGCGCCGGTGATGTCCTCGTTCCAGCCCGGCATGACCTCGAGGACGGGCTTCGCGTGGTGGAAGTCCGTCTGGTTCGACGGC
The DNA here is from genome assembly GCF_054783995.1 of Actinocorallia aurea. NCBI lineage: Bacteria > Bacillati > Actinomycetota > Actinomycetes > Streptosporangiales > Thermomonosporaceae > Actinocorallia > Actinocorallia aurea. Next base: position 315,920 of record NZ_BAAGPQ010000006.1, on the reverse strand, counting down.
ATCTCGTCGTGCCGGACGCCCTCGACGTCGTAGGCGACGCAGATCGGGATCTCCTTCAGGCCCGACAGCACGTCGAGCTTGGTGAGGAAGAAGTCCGTGACGCCGTTGACGCGGGCGGCGTACCGGGCGATGACCGCGTCGAACCAGCCGCAGCGACGGTCGCGGCCGGTGGTGACGCCGTACTCGCCGCCGGTGGTGCGCAGGTACTCGCCCATGTCGTCGAGCAACTCGGTCGGGAACGGTCCCGACCCGACGCGGGTCGTGTACGCCTTGAGGATGCCGATGACGCCCGTCACCTTCGTCGGTCCGACGCCGGAGCCGGCGCACGCGCCGCCCGACGTGGGCGAGGACGACGTGACGAACGGGTAGGTGCCGTGGTCGACGTCGAGGAGCGTGCCCTGGGCGCCTTCCAGCAGGACGACCTTTCCGGCGTCGAGCGCCTGGTTGACGACCAGTTCGGTGTTGGCGACGAATGGGCGCAGCCGCTCGCCGTAGCCGAGGTACTCCTCGACGATCGGCTCGACCAGCATCGGGCGCCGGTTGTAGACCTTGGTGAGGACCTGGTTCTTCTCCCGCAGCGACAGCTCCACCTTCTTCTGGAGGATGCCGGGGTCGAAGAGGTCCTGCACCCGCACGCCCATGCGCGCGATCTTGTCGCCGTAGGCGGGCCCGATACCGCGTCCGGTGGTGCCGATCCGGGCCTTGCCCAGGTAGCGTTCGGACACCTTGTCCAGGGCGCGGTGGTGGGGCATGATCAGATGGGCGTTCGCCGAGATCAGCAGGCGTGAGCAGTCCACGCCGCGGGCCACGAGGCCCTCGATCTCCTGCAGCAGCACCCCGGGGTCGATCACGACGCCGTTGCCGATGACCGGCACGACGTCAGGGGACAGGATTCCCGACGGCAGCAGGTGAAGCGCGTACGACTTGTCCCCGATGACGACGGTGTGTCCGGCGTTGTTGCCCCCCTGGTAGCGGACGACGTAGTCGACCTTCCCGCCGAGCAGGTCGGTCGCCTTTCCCTTGCCTTCGTCGCCCCACTGAGCACCGACGAGCACGATGGCCGGCATCTGACGATCTCCTTCAAGGCCAATAGAAAAGCCCCTGATCGCAAGCGAACAAGGGGCCTCTTGCGATCAGATACTACCCGGAGCGGTCCGGCACGGAAACTGCGAGGTCAGGCCAGAGCCTGCGCGGCGGTCTCACTGGAGTCGCGCAGGAACGTCCGGCAGCGCTCGGCCTCGCCCTCCTCGCCGATCGCGGCGGCTGCGCGGCCGAGTGCGGCCAGGCAGCGCAGGAAGCCGCGGTTGGGCTCGTGCTCCCACGGAACCGGCCCGTGGCCCTTCCAGCCGTTGCGCCGCAGCGCGTCCAGGCCGCGGTGGTAGCCGGTGCGGGCGAACGCGTAGGACTCGATGACGTCGCCGCGCTCGAAGGCGGTGTCGGCGAGGAGGGCCCAGGCCGCCGGGTAGGTCGGGAACTTGGCCGCCACCTCGTGCGGCTCGACGCCGTCGGCGAGGAGCTTCGCGGCCTCGGGCTCGTCGGGAAGAAGGGTGGGGGCCGGGCCGCCCAGCAGGTTCTGGCTCATACCCGCATGCTAGGCATCCCGGCCCCCGCTCTGGTCCGCAGGGTCCCTGGTGAGACCGCCGAGGGCCCTACTTGATCTTCTTGCCGGCCGAGAGGAGGTCCTCGCAGGCCGTCACGACGCGGGCCGACATGGCGGCCTCGGCGGCCTTGCCCCACGAGCGCGGGTCGTACAGCTTCTTGTTGCCGACCTCGCCGTCGATCTTCAGGACGCCGTCGTAGTTGCTGAACATGTGGCCGGCGACGGGGCGCGTGAACGCGTACTGGGTGTCGGTGTCGATGTTCATCTTGATCACGCCGTAGGAGAGGGCCTCGCGGATCTCCTCCAGCGACGAGCCGGAGCCGCCGTGGAACACCAGGTCGAACGGCTTGTCCTTGCCGTACTGGGCGCCGACGGCGTCCTGGAGGTCCTTGAGGACCTCCGGGCGGAGCTTCACGGCGCCCGGCTTGTAGACGCCGTGCACGTTGCCGAAGGTGGCGGCCAGGATGTACCGGCCGTGGTCGCCGGTGCCGACCGCGGCGGCGGTCTCCAGGGCGTCCTCGACGGTGGTGTACAGCTTCTCGTTGATCTCGTGGGAGACGCCGTCCTCCTCGCCGCCGACGACGCCGATCTCCATCTCCATGATCGTCCGGGCCTTGACGGACTCGGCGAGCAGGTCGACCGCGATCTCCAGGTTCTCCTTCAGCGGCACGGCCGAGCCGTCCCACATGTGCGACTGGAACAGGGGCTCCTCGCCGCGGGCGACGCGCTCCTGGGAGATCTTGATCAGCGGCCGCATGAAGCCGTCGAGCTTGTCCTTGGGGCAGTGGTCGGTGTGCAGCGCGATCTTGACGTCGTACTCGGCGGCGACGACGCGGGCGTACTCGGCGAACGCGACGGAGCCGGTGACCATGCTCTTGAGGGAACCGGACAGGTACTCCGCTCCACCGGTCGAGACCTGGATGATGCCGTCGCTCTCCGCCTCGGCGAAGCCGCGCAGGGCGGCGTTGAGCGTCTGGCTGGAGGTCACGTTGATCGCCGGGTAGGCGAACCCGCCCTGCTTGGCGCGGTCGAGCATCTCCGCGTAGACCTCGGGAGTGGCGATGGGCATGCTGTGTTCCTCTCATCCGGGGCAGGTCAGCCACCGTGCGCGCACGGTGGTGCCGCAGGAGGGTGCGGCGATGGTCTGCCTCTGCCTCCTACTATCTCGTACGCGTTCGGTGGCGCTCCGGATGGGGTTTGACTGCGCTGCGTGGTTCGACCTTGAAGTGCGGGTCGAGTGAAAAGCCGTGACTGGGGTAGTGAACAGTGGTTGGTCTCGTGGGTCACGGATGTGCGGTTTCGTTCGCTGGACCCCACTTGTGTCGCTAGTCTCATCTCGTGGGCCGTCACCGTAATGACCCTCGTGGTCTCGTCAACATCCTGATCATCGCCGTGGGCGTGGCGCTCGCCCTCGGTCTGGTGGTGGTCGGCGGAACAGCCCTGGTGAGTTCCATGAAATCCGAATCGGTGGGACCCACCGATTCCGTGGCCGAGGCCGGATCGACCACTCCGCTGGACAAGGCCGCCACCGACGAGGACCGCACGGTCTACGCGACGATCAAGTTCGTGCGCAAGGTCGAGGTCTTCGCCGCCGGCCCAGGGAACACCCCTGTCTACTGGCGCGGCCATTTCGTCAAGGGCGACCTGCGCGAGGTGCTGTGGCCCGACGTCGACGTCACGATCGGCGACTCCTCGGCCGTCCGCGTCAACGTCAGGGGCAAGGCGATGGACCTGCCCGCCGGCGAGGTGACGATCTCCTTCGTCAAGGGCTCCGCCGAGGTCCGCAGCGTCGAAGACTGACCGGACCCCGGCGAGACGAGCCGGGAGGCGCGTCCTACAGGCCCAGGGACTCCAGGTCGAAGGCGTAGCGGTACTCCAGGCCCGCCGCGGTGATCGGCTCGGCCGCGCTGCGCTCCACCACGGTGGCCACCCCGACGACGGTCGCCCCGGCCTCGCGGGCCGCCTCGACCGCCGTCAGCGGCGATCCGCCGGTCGTCGAGGTGTCCTCCACGATCAGCACGCGCTTGCCCGCGATGTCCGGGCCCTCGATCCGGCGCTGCATCCCGTGCTGCTTGGCGGCCTTGCGCACCACGAACGCGTCGAGCGTCTGGCCGCGCGCGGCGGCGGCGTGCAGCATCGCCGTGGCGACGGGGTCCGCGCCCAGGGTGAGGCCGCCGACGGCGGTGTAGCCGAGGTCCGTGGTCAGGTCCAGCATCACGCGGCCCACGAGGGGGGCCGCGCGGCCGTCGAGGGTGACCCGGCGCAGATCCACGTAGAACGAGGCCTTCTGGCCGGAGGAAAGGGTGAAGTCGCCGTGGACGACGGCCTTCGTCTTGATCTCTTGCAGCAGTTCTTCGCGGTCACTCACAGGTCAAGACTAGGGTCGACGGGGTCCCGGTCGGCACCCGGGTGGGTGCGGGATGTAACGATGGGTGCATGACGCCAGGCACTCTCGTCCTCCTCGGCGCACCGCTTCCCGGCGGGCTTGCCGACGAACTGCGCACACAGGGGCTGCACGTCGTCGTTCCGCAGCCCACCGATGATCCAGCCACCGGCGCCCGCTACGTCGCGGGCTCGTCACTGGCCATCGCCGCGGCGGCCCCGGAGGCCCCGCTGGTGCTGGTCGGGTACGGGTGCGCCGGACCGCTGCTGCCCTCGCTCGCAGGGGCCCAGAAGGCCGCACACCGGCTGGTCGGCGGCTACGTCTTCCTCGATGCCGACCTGCCCGCCCCGGGCGGCGACTGGCCGGACGCGCCCTGCTGCTTCCTCGCCACGTCGCCCGACGACGCCCGGCTGAAGGCGGCCAGGGCCCGTGCCTGGGAGACCACCCACACGGAGCCGGAGAACCTCTCGGAGGCGCTCAGCAAGATGATCGCCCAACTGTGACGGGTCCGCCTGCGGGCGGGCGCCACGAGCGCGGCACGGACGGCGTGCCGCGCTCGTCGCATGTTCGGGGGCCTGCTCGGGGCCCGCTGGTGGCGCGTTCGCGAGGCGGCGGAGAAGTTCGGTAAAGATCGTCGCGACCACGGGTCACGACTCGGTTCGCGGAAACACCCCTAAGCACTGTCCGTAGCCAATAGATTACTGCGCGGCTGCAAAGGGGGTGCCATGGGGGAGCAGAAGGCCGTCGGGCCGAGCGACGCCGAGCTCATCGAGCGCATACGGCAAGGCGACACCGCCGTGTACGGGGTGCTGTACGAACGGCACAAGGACGCGGCGCGACGTCTCGCGCGATCGCTCGTGGACGGTGACGCCGAGGCCGACGATGCCGTCGCCGACACGTTCACCAGGGTCCTCGCCGTGCTCCAGCGCGGCGGAGGCCCGGAGGACGCGTTCCGGCCCTATCTGCTCACCTCGCTGCGCCGGACCGTCGTCGACCGCTACCGGCGGCGTTCCCGCGAGACCAGCACCGACGCCATCGAGAGCTACGACCCGGGCGTTCCGTTCGTCGATCCGGCACTGGCAGGGCTGGAGAACGAACTGGTCGCCCGGGCGTACCTCTCCCTGCCCGACCGCTGGCAGGCCGTCCTGTGGCACACGGTCGTCGAGGGGGAGAAGCCCGCGCAGGCGGGCAAGATCCTCGGGCTCAGCGCCAACGGCACCGCGGTGCTCGCGCTCCGCGCCCGCGAAGGGCTCCGGCGCGCCTATCTGCGGATGCACGCCCCGGTGGGCAGGGACGCGGCCTGCGCGGCCGTGCTCGACATGCTCCCCGCGCTCGTCCGCGAACCCGAGAGGTCGCGCGGCCGGGAGCGGATGGACAGGCACCTGCGCGAATGCCCCGTCTGCCAGGGCGTCTACGACGAGCTCTCCTCGCTCAACGACGGCCTCGGCTCGGTCGTGGGCCCGCTCGTCCTCGGCCTCGCCGCGTCCTCCTACCTCGCCAAGGGCGGCCTGGCCGCGCTCGGCCTGCTCTGGGGCCGCGCCCCGCGGCGCGGCCGCACCGCCGCGGGCGCGGGCGTCGCGGCGGCGCTGCTGGCCGCGGCGGGCATGGCCTGGCCCGCCTCGAACACGGCGCCGTCCGCGCCGGGTGCGGGGGCGCCACCGGCCGTCGGGGCCCCCGCGCCCGGCGCGCCCGCCGACTCAGCCGCGGGCACCGAGCCGGCGAAGCACCGGCCCTCCGCCATGCCCTTCCCGTTCGCGGTGCCCGACAGGCCGGGCCGGCCCGCGGGGCCGTCCGTGTCCTTGGCCGCCCCGGGCACCTCAGCGACTCCGGCCGCCACGTCCGCGCCGTCGGCGCCCTCCCCGGTGCTGCGCGCGGAGATCGGGACGGTGGGGGCGCTCGTGCCCGGCAGCCGGGGCATCATCGCCCTCGCCGTGCGGAACGAGGGCCGAGGCGCGTCCGGAGGCATCGTCGCCGACGTGACGCTCCCGCAGGGAGTCGTCCTCGACGGCACCGGAACCGGAACGGCCCCGGTCCGGATCTCCCACTCCGCTCCGCGGTTCCAGGCGGCCCGTGCGCCCTTCGGCGACGGCTGGTCCTGCCGTCCCGAGGACGCCGAGCTGCGATGCACCCGTGCGGGCCTGCCCGCCGGCCGTTCTTCGGCGGCCTATCTGCACGTCGACGTCGCGCGGGGAGCCCCGCGCGGCGTGGCCCCGTCCGTCGCCGTCCGCTCCTCGGGGACCCGCGTCACGGCCCGCGGAAAGGCGGGCGTGCTGGCCGCCGGCCTGCCCGCGCGGTACGCGGTCGACGGGCGGGTGCGCGTCCACCGCGTCGGCAACGCCCTGCTGAGCTGCCGGGAGGCCGAGCACGGCTGCGCCGAGGCAAGGCAGCGCAAAGGCCCCAGGCTCGACAACGACCTGTGGCCGATGTCCTCCCTGGACACGGACGCCGACCCCGCCACCACCCGCTCCAGCTCCGCGCGGCTCGCCCTGCCAGGCCGGGTCCTCTTCGCGGGTCTGTACTGGTCGGGAACCGGGCGGGAAGGCGCCACGGCCAAACTGAGCGGCCCGTCCGGCGGCTACAAGACCGTCGAGACCGAGCAGACCGACGTCGTGGACCTCCCCGGCTACCAGGCCTACCAGTCCTTCGCCGACGTGACCGCCCAGGTGAAGGCGGGCGGCACAGGCGAGTGGACCGTCGCCGACGTGCAAGGCGGCGAAGGAGTCGGCCACTACGCGGGCTGGAGCCTCGTCGTCGTGGCCGAGGACGTCTCGGCACCGCTCAGCCGCGCGATGGTGCTCGACGGAGCGCGCGCGCTCGGCCCCACCGGCGCCGACACCCTCCAGGTGCCGCTGGACGGCCTTCTGCCCGCGGCGGTCCCGTCCGAACTCGGCTTCGTCGCCTGGGAGGGCGACGAGGAGCTCGCCGACGACGCGATCACCCTGGACGGCAAGAGGCTCGGCGGCCCCAACGCCTTCAAGAGCGTCGCGGAGGGCGCTATCGGGCAGCCCCTGGCCTTCGGCGTCGACGTGATCGGGCACAGCGCGGAACTCGGCGGGAAATCGTCGATCGTGCTCAGCACCAAGGCCGACGCCTATGTCGCCGGTGTGGTGACGGTAACGGCTCCGCTGCGAAGCTGACCGTTGTCGAGATCCGCCGTAAAGAAGATGTGAACTCCTTAACAGGCCGTCCGGAACGGCTGGTAGCGTCCCCGCGCAGCCATCGTCTTCGGCCACTCCACCTGCGTCCTCACCCTTGCGCCCGGTACGGGCACGGTAAGAGGATGACGAATCGCCGGAACGGCTTACGGCGGGAGTGGCTTTCATTAGGCTGGAGCCGCCCGGGCTCTGAGCTGGGTCGATTCGGGTCGCAGACCTCCACTCGGGGTCGGAGAGGTGTTGCCTTGTGGAACGCTGTGCGCTGTTCGTAGACGCCGGCTACCTGCTCGCCGACGGCGGGATGGCCGTGCACGGAGTCCGCCAGCGCGAGCAGGTGTCCTGGGACTTCGCAGGGCTCCTCCAGCTGCTCGGCGACCTCGCCCGGGAGCGCGCCGGGATGCCCCTGCTGCGCTGCTACTGGTACGAGACCAGTGTGGAGGGCCGCCGCACTCCCGAGCAGGAGGCGCTCGCCGACCTTCCCGGGCTGAAGCTGCGGCTGAGCCGGAGCCGTCCGGGCCGCCGCGAGAGCGTCGACGCCGAACTGCACCGCGACCTCATGACCCTCGCCCGCAACGGCGCCATCGCCGACGCCGTCGTGGTGAGCGGCGACGAGGACCTCGCCACCGTGCTCCAGGACGCCCAGGACCTCGGCATCCGCGTCACCGTCGTGCACGTCGCGGTCGAGGGCAACTGGACCATCTCCCGGGTGCTCCGCCAGGAGTGCGACGACCTCATCGAGATCGGCGCCGGGCACCTGCGCCCCTATGCCGCCTACACCGCGAGCGCCGAGCCGTCCATGCCCGCCTCCCCGCCGGCCGCCATGCCTTCGTCCATACCCTCCTCCATGCCCGCCTCCCTGGCGAGCGTGCTCGCGGCCTCCCCCAACGGCTCCGCACTCTCCTCCCTCGCGAACGGCCTCGCCCACTCGGCTCCCGCCGCTCCGATCACGCCCGCACCGGCCGCCGCGCCCGCGGCGATCGGCACGCCGCAGCTCTCCTCGCCGTCCTCCACCGGCTCCCATGTGCTCAGCGGCATCCCCTTCTCCAGCCCGTCGGCGCCGCAGGCTCCCGCGCCCGCGCAGCCCAGCTACGCGACGCCGGTTCCGGAGCAGAGCTACGCGTCCCCCGTGTCCGAGCCGAGCTACGCGACCCCGGTTCCCGAGCCGAGCTACCTGACCTCGGGTGCGATCACGCCCAACCCGTTCGCGGCGCCCGCCCCGGCGCAGTCCTCCGCGGCCGCGTCGTTCGGCACCGCCCCCTCCTCCCAGTTCGGCTCCACGGGATCAAGCTCGCCCTACGGCGCGCTGCCCTCGTCCTATCCGCTGACGCCCCCGCCGCCCGCCGCGCCCGTCGGCTACACGGCGGCTCCCGCGGCGGCGGCCTTCACGGCCTCGCCCGCGCTGCCCGCGGTGCCGCAGCCCGCGCCCGCGCAGGGGCCGAGCCTTTCGGACGCGGTGAAGGCCGCGCACACCGAAGGCCAGGACTTCGGCGAGTCGGTCGCCCGCGACGCCCCCGCGCTCTGGCTGGAGGCCGTGCTGGCCCGCAAGCCGCGGATGCCCTCGGACCTGGAGGCCAGGCTGCTCCAGGGCTCGGCGCTGCCGATCGACTTCCTCCTGCACGACGAGGTCCGGCACTCGCTGCGCCGCGGATTCTGGGACGCGCTCGAACGCTCCCGTCGGTGACCCTCCCCGCCACTTCCGTCGATCTTGAGTAATCTCCCGGTTTTGCCGGGGGAGCGCGGGTAACGTCTAAGCCGTGACCCACGTGACCGAAGGCGATCTCGACGACCTGGAGTTCGACAGCCTGCGGACCGGAGAACACCGCACCGCGGCGTTGACGTTCGCCGACTGGGCGGACAACGCGACCCGGGACGAGGGCCTGACCCGCGCGATGCTGCTCCTGCGCGCCGGCGAGCAGTTCCAGCACGCGGGCGACCACTCCCACGCGGCCGAGGTGTACCGCCGCGCCATCGAAGACGGCGGCGAGACCTACGGCGACGCCCGTGTCTATCTCGCCGACGCCCTGCTGAAGCTCGGCGACAACGCCGGAGCGATCGGCCTGCTCGCCGAGATCCGCGACAGCGCCCCGACCGATCCCGAGGTGTACCGGTCGGTCGCCGAGATCCTCTACGAGCACGGCGACCTCCTCGGTGCCCACACCTGGTCCACCCACGGTGCCGACCTCGTGCTCGCGCTCCCCGAGCGCACCCGCGGCGACGCCGCTGAAAGCCTCGAGGGCCTCCTGCGCCTCCGCTTCCGCGCCCGCGTCGACCTCGGCCGCCCCGAAGACGAATACGACGCCCTCCTGGACGCCTGACCCGTCTGCTCTCACGCCGCCTAGAGGCTGGGCACCAGGCCTGAGCTGTGGTTCAGGCCGCCGGACAGGCCGCCGGCCAACGGGTCGACGGCTGGGCCCAGGACCGGGAGTCCCGCCACCATGCCGCTGAGGGCCGAGCCCAGGCCGGGCGGCGGTTTGGCGGCGGCCGACGTCGCGGGCACACCCGAGGTCAAGAAGGCGATCGCACACATCGCGGCCGACGCGGCCAGACTCCGTCGCATGCAGACCCTCCGATCGAAGACGAAGAAGCCCCAGACAACCACCGGACGGGCCAAGCGCCCCTCTCCTCCGTATTGCCGAAAGACAAAGACGGCGATCACGGCCGACCAGACTGCGCCCCATCCCCCCATGGCGACCCCCTTCGAACAGACTTTCGCCATCTGATCTCCAGTAGACATCACGGGCCCCGGGCCCGGAGCCGCCGCCCACAAGTTGTGGATAACTTCCTCGGCGTCGATCCTCCCTGGCTCAGCGCGGTTCGAGCGGGGCGGATCGGAGGGCCCGCAGGGACGTCGCTGAGGTGGGGGTCTGCCAGACGACGGAGTCGGGGGTGATCGTGGCGATGGCGTTCTTGAACCAGGGGCCGTCGGTCAGGCGCCAGGTGAACGGGGGGCGGCGGACGCCGGTGGTCTTGGCGAAGAGGCGGGCGGGGCCGCTCAGCAGGCGCAGGGACGCGAGGCGGTTGGCCCACTTGAAGGGGCCGGCGAGGGGATTGCGGAACGGGGAGCAGACGGCCTGGTAGATCGGGAGGCCGCCCTCGGCCTTGGCCAGGTAGCTGTAGTGGATGTCGCCGCCGAGGAACGCGATCGTCTTCGGCGGGACGCCCCGGACACCGTGCGCCACTTCGAGGACGGCCCGGGAGACCGCCTCGAAGCTCGTGCGGAACGCCGCCCAGTGCTCCAGGTCGGCGAACTGGCGCAGTTTCTCGCCGAACCCGTCGAGGCTCCGCTCGGCCACCGGCTCGTTCCACGCCTCCGCGTAGTGGATCACCGGGGGCAGCAGGAACGGCAGCGAGCTGGCGATGAGGAGCTGGTCGACCCCGCCCGTCAGCTGCGCGTCGAGCCAGGCCTGCTCGGCGTCGTCGAGCATGGCGCGGCGCTCGGCGGTGAGCAGCCGGGACGCCCTGCTGTCCACGACGACCACGCGGGTCCGGCCCAGGTCGAACCGGAAGGACCAGCGGGCGGTGGCGGGCTCCCGGTCGGCGAGGTCGGCGAACTCGTCGAGTGCGGCGCCGCCGTCGGCCGCGCCGCGGACCGCGGCCAGCACCTTGTCGGCCCGCCGCTCCTCGGGCGAGAGATTGCCGAGGTGCTGGTAGACCCAGTAGGCGCCGATCCCGCTGACGATCCGCCGCCGCCACCACGGCTCGGCGTCCATGCTCTTGCGCCACGCGTAGGAGGTGTTCCAGTCGTCGCGGACGTCGTGGTCGTCGAAGACGCTGCGGGTCGGCACCGTCGACAGCAGCCAGCGGACGGCAGGGTCGGTCGTCCAGGCGAGGCGGTACAGCTCGGTGTACTCCTCGAAGTCGGCGATCTCGTCGCCGGGCGGCAGCGAGATGTCGCGGCGGCCCCGGATGAACGCCTGCATCCGCTCGCCCGTGCCGTCTGCGTACACCTGGTCGCCGATCATCAGGAGCACGTCGGGGAAGGCCGCGCCGTTCTTCAGCGTGTGCGCGAAGGCGCTCAGCGCGTCGATCCCGTGGGTCTCGGCCGCCGCGGGCGCCACCCGGCACGAGCCGAACGCGACGGCCGCGGGGCGCTTCGGATCGACGGTCCGGATGACGCTCGGCGGGAACTCGCTGCCCGCTTCGGGCCATACCCGCCGCCCGTCGAGGCGCACCTCGTACGGGGTGGCGGTGCCGGGCTCCAGCCCGTCCACGTCGACCAGCGCGTAGTGGTGCCCGTGCACCGCGAAGGTCGGCTCGGTCCGGCCGAGCACGGTCACCTCGCAGGCTTCGGAGGTCTCCACCCAGACCGTCGCCCCGGTCTCGCCGACCCACCGCAGCAGGGGCCCCAGCACCAATCCCGTCATACCCCCCATTGCACCGGAACTCTCGCCGCCCGTCCACACACCCCGCCCGAACAACCAACATGCCCGCACCCCGAACCCGGGTGCGGGCACGCCGAGCGGCACCTTGACCGGACAGAGGCGTGCTCTGTCCGATCACGGGTTCGCGGAGGGGGCGGCGCCGCCCGTGCCTCCAAGCAGGGCACGGGCAGCCGAGGGTTCACCTGCACAGGGTGGCCGTCCGGTCAGCGGCTCTCCACCGGGGTCCGGCGGGCGGGCGCTGAGAGACTTCCCGGGCGGTGCGAACGGCGTGCCTTCAGCGGCCGGCGCGGTTGTTCATGCGTCGGGTCGGCAGCGTGCGGGCGTTGCCGCGGGAGCGCTGGGCGAGCGAGGCGGCACGGCGGTCGGCGCGCTTGAGCGCGGTCTTCTTGCCGGACCTGCGGGCGGTGTCGGGCTTGGCGGACACAGGGGCCTCCTCGGACGGGACGAGCGCGTTCGGCGCGAGGGCGGAAAAGGCGAGCCGACCGAGCGGCGCGGTGGGGAAGGCGTCCGCGATCACCGGGGACGCAGCGGCGGTCGGCTGTTCGGCGGAGGGCATGCGGAGCTCCTGGCGGTCGTCGGCGGCGGGCATGAGCGGCTGCTCCGGGGCGGCGGCGGGGCGGGCGGCGGAGGGCATGCGGGACTCCTGGCGGTCGGCGGAGCGGGACGTCACGGCGGCGGAAGCAGGAAGGGCGGCAGGCATGGGCGACTCCTCGAAAAGGCGCGGCGGCGCGGGCGTCGGCGGAGGCGGAAAAGAGCGCGACAAAAAGAGAAGGCGGCAATGCCGCGTCCCATGGGCGCGCTGAATCGACCTGTCGGCGTCGACGCACAAAGGAATTCCGGAAAAGGGTCCGGTGAAAGGGAACGCCTGCGAAACGGCGCGCCGACGGGAGGCCGGCGGAAGCCGAGCGCAGCGATCTCAGGGAAAGACGCACGTGTGGGATGCCATGGTGGCGGGCGCTAAGGGCAGCCTGAGGGCTCTCACCGTGCCGCGGGAGCCGCTGGGCGGCTCAACCGGAAGGGATCAGATCTCCATGCCGGGAACATTACCCACGGGCCGCGCGAGGTGTCAACCCCTTTTTCTTGGAATTGTGGAATGGGCGGGTCGTGTGCATTTCCCGCACGGAATCGGGTGCCTTCCGGCGCGGCGGGCGGACATGGGAAAGCCCGCCTCCCCGGGGTGGAGAGGCGGGCTTCGAAAGGAGTCAGCGCTTGCTGAGCGGGACCGTGGAGCGGACGACGAGCTTGTCCGTGGCGGGGTCTACCTCGACGGTGACCTCGGAGCCGTCGCGGATGCTGCCCGACAGGAGGCCGCGGGCGAGCTGGTCGCCGATCGCGGTCTGGACGAGGCGGCGCAGCGGACGCGCTCCGTAAGCCGGGTCGAAGCCTGTGCGGGCGAGCCAGGCGCGGGCGTCGGGCGACACCTTGAGCGAGAGTTGCCGGTCGGCGAGCCTGTCGGCCAGGCGGTGGACCTGGAGGTCGACGATCTGGGCGAGCTCGTCCTGCGAGAGCGCGTCGAAGACGATCACGTCGTCGAGCCGGTTGAGGAACTCCGGCTTGAACGCCATCCGGACGGTCTTCATGACCGCCTCCCGCTGTGCCTCCTTCGTCAGCGCCGGGTCGACGAGGTACTGCGACCCGAGGTTGGAGGTCAGGATGAGGATGGTGTTGCGGAAGTCGACGGTGCGGCCCTGGCCGTCGGTGAGGCGGCCGTCGTCGAGCACCTGGAGCAGCAGGTCGAAGACCTCGGGGTGGGCCTTCTCGACCTCGTCCAGCAGCACCACGCTGTAAGGCCTGCGCCGTACGGCCTCGGTGAGCTGCCCGCCCTCCTCGTACCCGACGTAACCGGGAGGGGCTCCGACGAGCCGGGCGACACTGTGCTTCTCGGAGTACTCCGACATGTCGATCCGGGTCAGCGCCCGCTCGTCGTCGAACAGGAAGTCCGCGAGGGCCTTGGCCAGCTCGGTCTTGCCGACGCCGGTCGGGCCGAGGAACAGGAACGAGCCCGTCGGACGGTCCGGGTCGGCCACGCCGGCGCGGGAGCGTCGGACCGCGTCGGACACCGCCATGACCGCGTCGCGCTGCCCGATGAGGCGGTCGCCTATGACGTCCTCCATGCGGAGCAGCTTGGCCGTCTCGCCTTCCAGGAGGCGCCCTGCGGGGATGCCCGTCCACGCCGACACCACGTCCGCGACGTCGTCGGGGCCTACCTCCTCCTTCACCATCGCGCCGCGCGTCTCGGCCTCCTCCGACGCCTGGGAGATCTCCCTCTCCAGGGTCGGGATCTCGCCGTACAGGAGCCGCGACGACGTCTCGAAGTCGCCTTCGCGCTGTGCCCGCTCGGCGAGGCTGTGCAGGTCGTCGAGCCTCTTCTTCAGCTCGCCGACCCGGTTCAGGCCCGCCTTCTCCTGCTCCCAACGGCCGACGAGGCCGTGCAGGTGCTCCTGCTTGTCGGCGAGGTCGGCGCGCAGCTTCTCCAGCCGCTGCCGGGAGGCCTCGTCGGACTCCTTGGCGAGCGCCATCTCCTCCATCTTCATCCGGTCGACCGTGCGCTGGAGCTGGTCGATCTCGACCGGACGGGAGTCGATCTCCATCCGCAGCCGGGAAGCGGCCTCGTCGACGAGGTCGATGGCCTTGTCCGGCAGGAACCGGGAGGTGATGTAGCGGTCCGAGAGGGTCGCCGCGGCGACGAGCGCCGAGTCGGAGATCTGGACCTGGTGGTGCGCCTCGTAGCGGCCTTTGAGCCCGCGCAGGATCGCGATGGTGTCCTCGACGGACGGCTCGCCCACGAACACCTGCTGGAAGCGGCGCTCCAGCGCCGGGTCCTTCTCGATCCGCTCGCGGTACTCGTCCAGCGTGGTCGCGCCGATCATGCGCAGCTCGCCCCGTGCCAGCATCGGCTTCAGCATGTTGCCGGCGTCCATCGCGCCTTCGGCCGCGCCCGCTCCGACGACGGTGTGCAGCTCGTCGATGAACGTGATGATCTGGCCCTCGGACTCCTTGATCTCGTTCAGGACGGCCTTCAGCCGCTCCTCGAACTCGCCGCGGAACTTCGCGCCCGCGACCATCGCGCCGAGGTCGAGCGAGATGAGCCGCTTGTCGCGCAGCGACTCCGGCACGTCGCCGGTGACGATGCGCTGCGCGAGCCCCTCGACGACGGCCGTCTTGCCGACGCCGGGCTCGCCGATGAGCACGGGGTTGTTCTTGGTGCGCCGTGAGAGCACCTGGACGGTCCTGCGGATCTCGGAGTCGCGGCCGATGACCGGGTCGAGTTTGCCGTCCCGCGCCTTCTGGGTGAGGTCGACGCCGTACTTCTCCAAAGACTGGAAGGTGTCTTCGGGGTTCTCGCTGGTGATGCGCCCGTGCCCGCGGACCTTCTCGAACGCGTCGAGGAGCGCGTCGGGAGAGGCGCCGTACTCGCGCAGCAGTTCGGCGACCTGGCCGCCGTCGGTCGCGAGGCCGACCAGGAGGTGCTCGGTGGAGACGTACTCGTCCTGGAGTTGGCGGGCGCGCGAAGCCGCGGTGTTCAGCGAGGCGAGGAGCTGCCGCGACGTCTGGGGCGCCGCCACCGTCGAGCCCTGCGCCTTCGGCAGGCCCGCGATGATCTCCTCGGTGCGTCGGCGAATCGCCGAAGGATCCGCCCCGACGGCCTCCAGCAACGGCACCGACGTGCCTTCGCTCTGCGAGAGCAGCGCGGCCAGCAGATGGGCCGGTTCGACCTGCGGACTGCCCTCCGAGGCCGCCCGGCGGACCGCGACCGAGACCGCGTCCTGGCTCTTGTTGGTCAGCTTGTAGTCCATGGATCAACCCCCGCGTTGATAGGCCTTCAGTCCTGCTGTTTCCGCCAGAGGACGACCCCGGTCTGCCGGATGGGGACCAGGTCGCCTCCGCGCCCTTCCCCGCGCATCTGCGCGAGTCTGGCGGCGACGGCGCGGGTGGATTCGAGTTCGTTGCCCAGCTCCTCGACGAGCCTGCGCAGCCGGGCGAACTCGTCTCTCAGCTCGTCGTTCTGGCGCTGGAGTTCGAGGATCTTGCTGATGCCCGCGAGATTGACCCCTTCCTCCTGGGAGAGCCGCTGGATCTCGCGCAGCGCGGCGATGTCGCGTGCGGAGTACCGGCGGCCACGGCCGGACGCCCGGCCTGGGGAGACCAGCCCCATACGGTCGTAGGTGCGCAGTGTCTGCGGGTGCAGGCCCGACAGCTGCGCCGCGATCGAAATGACGTAGACCGGGGTGTCGTCGGGGAACTCCACTGCTACCCCTCCCTCGCCTGCTGCACCAGGCTCTGGCGCAGGTCGTCGCCGCGGTGGGTCTCCGAAAGCTCGGTGAGGGACTTGCGCTCCTCGTCCGACAGCTTCTGTGGCACGTTCACCTCGACGGTCGCCAGGAGATCGCCCTTGGTGCCGTCGCGGCGGGTCGCGCCCCGGCCGCGGACCCGGAAGGTCCGGCCGTTCGGAGTGCCCTCGGGGATGCGGAGCTTGACGGGCTGGCCGCCGTGCACCGGCACCAGGATCTCCGCGCCGAGGGCCGCCTCGGGGAACGTCACCGGGACGTTCACGGTGAGGTTGTCGCCGTCGCGCCCGAAGACGGGATGGCCGGAGACCTTCAGCCTGACGAGCAGGTCGCCCGCCGGGCCGCCGCTCTCGCCGGGCGCTCCCTTGCCCTTGAGCCGGATGGTCTGGCCGTCCTTCACGCCCGCGGGGATGCGCGCCTGGATCGTGCGGGTGCCGATGGCCCGGCCGCTGCCGTTGCAGGTCGGGCACGGGTCGTCGACGACCATGCCGCGGCCGTGGCAGTGGCTGCACGGCTCGGCGAAGCCGAACCCGCCCATGTTGCGGGTCTCCTGGCCGGTGCCGTCGCAGTAGGGGCAGACCCGTGGCAGGGTGCCCGCCTTGGCGCCGGTTCCCCGGCACGTCTGGCAGGGCGCCTCGGACGACAGCCGCAGCGGGACGGTGATGCCGTCGAGCGCCTCGCTGAACGTCAGGGTCACCTCGGACTCGACGTCCTGGCCACGGCGCGGCCGGCGTGCCGAGGTGGTGCGGGTCTGGCCGCCGCCGCGGCCGAACAGCCCGCCGAAGAGGTCGCCGAGGCGTTCGCCCGCCCCGGCCCCTCCCGGCGCGTTGCCGAAAAGGTCGTTGAGGTCGAAGCCCTGCGGACCGCCGCCCGGACCCCCGCCGCGGAACGCGCCGCCCCCGTACGCCCTGACCTCGTCGTACTCCTTGCGGCGCTTGTCGTCGGACAGGACGTCGTAGGCCTCGGAGATCTCCTTGAACCGCTCCTCGGCCTCGGCGTCGCCCTTGTTGGCGTCGGGGTGGTACTTGCGAGCGAGCTTCCGGTAGGACTTCTTGATCTCGTCCTGGGTGGCGGTCTTGGCGACACCCAGGGACTTGTAATAGTCCTTCTCAAGGTAGTCCTTGGTGCTCACCGGCTCCCCTTCGAAATGTGCTTCGGATCTGGTCCCGGGGGCGGGCCACCGCCCCCGGGACAGGTGTCAGTTCAGGCCTGCGGTCCGGCGACGACCACACGGGCCGGCCGGACGACGCGCTCGCCGATCCGGTATCCGGGCTGGTAGACCTCCAGCACCGACTCCTCCTCCACATCCGCGGACGGGACGTGGGTCAGGGCCTCGTGCACGTTCGGATCGAACGGATCGCCGACCGCCCCGTAGCGCTCCAGCCCCAGCTTGCCGAGGGTCGTCTCCAGGGATTCGCCCACGGACTTGAAGGCCCCCACGAGCTCGTCGTGCTCGCGGGCCTTGTCGACGCTGTCGAGGATCGGCAGCAGATCGGTGAGCACGCCCGCGATGGCCTGCTCCCGCACGGCCACCCTGTCGCGTTCCACCCGCTTGCGGTAGTTCACGTACTCGGCCTGGAGCCTCTGAAGGTCCTTGGTGCGCTCCTCGAGCTGCTCGCGCAACTCCGCGGAGGCCTCATCGACCGCCTCGTCGGCCGGAGCCGCGGACTCCTCCTCGGTGGAAGGGGTCCGCAGCTCGCCCGTCTCAGGATCGATGCGCCGCGAGTCGCGGATCACCGGTTCTTCCTGAGAACTGCTCACTTGGTGTCCTTGTCGTCGTCGATGATCTCGGCGTCCACGACCTCGTCGTCCTGCGCGTTGGAGTCGGCGCCGGGCGCGGAGGCCGCGGAGTCGTCGGCCTGCTGCTGGGCGTAGAGCGCCGCGCCGAGCTTCTGCGACGACTGGGCCAGCTTCTCGGCCGACGCCTTGATCGCGTCGGTGTCGGTGCCCTCGAGGTCCTTGCGCACCTCGGCGATGCCGTCGGTGACCTCCTTCTTGAGGTCCTCCGGCAGCTTGTCCTCGTTCTCCTTGACGAACTTCTCCGTCGAGTACGTGAGGGTCTCGGCCTGGTTGCGGATCTCGGCCTGCTCCTTGATCCGGCGGTCTTCCTCGGCGTACTGCTCGGCCTCGCGCATCATCCGGTCGATGTCGTCCTTCGGCAGCGCGGAGCCGCCGGAGATGACCATCGACTGCTCCTTGCCGGTGCCGAGGTCCTTGGCCGAGACGTTCACGATGCCGTTGGCGTCGATGTCGAAGGCCACCTCGATCTGCGGGACGCCGCGGGGCGCCGGGGGCAGGCCGGTGAGCTGGAAGGTGCCGAGCTTCTTGTTGTACGCCGCGATCTCGCGCTCGCCCTGGTAGACCTGGATCTCCACGGACGGCTGGTTGTCGTCGGCCGTGGTGAAGGTCTCCGAGCGCTTCGTCGGGATCGTGGTGTTCCGCTCGATGATCTTGGTGAAGATGCCGCCCTTGGTCTCGATGCCGAGGGACAGCGGGGTGACGTCGAGCAGGAGGACATCCTTGACCTCGCCCTTCAGGACGCCGGCCTGGAGCGCGGCGCCGACGGCCACGACCTCGTCCGGGTTCACGCCCTTGTTCGGCTCCTTGCCGGACAGCTCCTTGACGAGCTCCGTCACTGCGGGCATACGGGTCGAGCCGCCCACCAGGACCACGTGGTCGATCTTGTCGACGGTGATCTTGGCGTCCTTGATGACCTGCTGGAACGGCGCCTTGCACCGGTCGAGCAGATCGGAGGTGAGCCGCTGGAACTCCGCCCGGGTCAGCTTCTCGTCGAGGTGCAGGGGGCCCTCGGCCGAGGCGGTGATGTACGGCAGGTTGATCGTGGTCTCCGAGGAGGAGGACAGCTCGATCTTCGCCTTCTCCGCGGCCTCGCGCAGGCGCTGGAGCGCCATCTTGTCCTTGGAGAGGTCCACGCCGTGGGCGTTCTTGAAGTTGGTGACCAGCCAGTCGACGACCTTGTTGTCCCAGTCGTCGCCGCCCAGGTGGTTGTCGCCGCTCGTGGCCTTGACCTCCACGACGCCGTCGCCGACTTCGAGCAGCGAGACGTCGAAGGTGCCGCCGCCGAGGTCGAAGACCAGGATGGTGGCCTCGCCCTCGCGCTCGAGGTGGTAGGCCAGGGCGGCCGCGGTCGGCTCGTTGATGATGCGCAGGACGTTGAGCCCCGCGATCTGGCCGGCCTCCTTGGTGGACTGCCGCTGGTGGTCGCTGAAGTAGGCCGGGACGGTGATCACCGCGTCGGTGACCTTCTCGCCCAGGTAGGCCTCGGCGTCGCGCTTCAGCTTCTGGAGCACGAACGCGCTGATCTGCTGCGGGGTGAAGTCCTTACCGTCGATCCCGACCTTCCAGTCGGTGCCGATCTCACGCTTCACCGAGCGGATGGTCCGGTCCACGTTGGTGACGGCCTGCCGCTTGGCGACCTCACCGACGAGCACCTCGCCGTTCTTCGCGAAGGCCACGACGGACGGCGTGGTCCGCGACCCCTCCGCGTTTGCGATCACGGTGGGCTCGCCGCCCTCCAGAATCGCGACGACCGAGTTGGTCGTCCCGAGGTCGATACCGACCGCACGTGCCATCGTCCGCTTCCTCCGTCTGTCTCATCGGGGCTCTGACGGGTCCCAGAATGCCCCGCGCGCCCGCTGCTGTCAAATGAGTTGAGTCAAGCTCGCTCAACTTACTTGCTGGAACATCGGTGTGACGCAGCCTATTCCGGGATGTACCCGCTCGTCCGGGAAACGAAGAACGGACCCGCTCGCCTGTCGGGGGTCAGGCGAGCGGGCCCGTTCGGCCTGGTCGGGGACCTGGATGCGGCCCCGTCGGAGGGATCGGAGGTCAGTACTTCTTCTGCCGGACCGCCCAGACGAAGTTCGCGGAGTTCACGCCGGAAGCGGAGGGGAGGCCGAGAAGGTCGTCGGGGTGTCCGAGCAGCGGGTAGGTGGAGCAGCCTGTGGACGCCGGAAGGGCGTACTGGTCGTCGTTCGCCCAGATCTTGATCCCGGGCGTGAGCCAGAAGAACCACGGAAGGGTGGCGGTGCTCTGCGGCTTGAGGACGACGGGGGCGGCGTCCGTGCCGATCGTGCAGTTCTGGCCGAGCAGCCCGCCCGGGCTCCAGAGCTGGAACTTCACCTTGAACTCGTGGATCGAGTCGGGCCGGTTCAGCCCGACCCCGACGAGCCGGCCTTCGATCTCCGGCAGCGTCGAGAGGATCACGTTCGTGCCGGGCAGGACCGTCACGACCTTGAGGTTCTGCGGCTGGGTGATGCCGCCCCAGGCCGTCACCGTCGAGCCGTCCGCGGCCTTGCCCTCGGCCGCGGTGACCCGGAGGGGCTTGTCGAGGATGATGCGGATGTTCTTCTTCGTCCCGAGGGTGAAGCCGCCTTCCAGGGCGATCGAGACGTAGCAGTTCCACTCCGTGACGCCCGCGGGCTGGGCGGGGCAGTCGGCGAAGTCGGCGGGGGAAGGCACGTAGGACTGCTCGGCCGCGGAAGCCGGCGCGGTAAGGCCGAGCGCAAGGGCGAGGGCGCCAAGGACGACCCCGGTACGGCGGAATCTCATCGCAGCGTCCTTAGAAGGTCTTGTGGCGGATCGCCCACGTGGCGTCGAAGTGGTTGCTCGTGGCGTTCGCCGCCCCGATCAACACGTTGGGGAGCTGGCTTTCGCAGCCGGTCGCCCAGTCGATGGCGAAGACGTCGTCGTAGACCTTCGCCTTGGTGAGGAGCTTGCCGTCGACGATCCAGGGCAGCGTCCACTGGATGCGCGGGGCGATGACGACGGGGGCGGCGTTCGACCCGATGTAGCAGTTGGCGCCGAGGCCGTCGCCGATGAGGCGTGCCTTGAGGCCGACCTTCGAGGGGACGAGCACGCCGGGCGAGACCTCCCCGGTGGCTTCGATCTGGACCTGCCACCCGGTGGGGTCGGGGATCTCCAGCGGACCGCCGCCGACGACGCCCGTCACGAAGGGGATGGGGTCGCCCTTCAGAGATCCGAGCACGGCGGTCTTGGCGCCGTTCACCGTGCCCTGCCCGATGGTGAGGCGGTACGGGGAGTTGATCCGGGCCTTCATGTTCTTCAGCCGGAACTGGCCGTCGAGCGCCGTCAGGACGAAGCACGTCCAGTCGGAGGCGCCGGCGGGCTTGGCCGGGCAGTCTGCGAAGTCGGCCTCGGAGGGGGTGTACTCGTTGGCGGCCTGCGCGGGGGCCGCGGCGAGGCCGAGGGCGACGGCCACCGCGGCAAGCCCGGAGGCGATGAGGCGACGCATGGACACGGCTCCTTGGGGGGTGGGATACCGGTTGAGGCGGCTCGGCCTCGGCGTGCTCCTGGGGATGGGGGCGCCGCTGAGACTAACGTCACAAATCGCCCAATCCAAGGTCTGTAGTGTCACGAACGGGAAACGCGGGGTACCTCAAGCGTTGACCGCTCCACTACGGTGCGAGCGCACGGCTCTGGCTTGGTAAGTTACCCGTCGGTACAATTCGGGACCCGCGTGAGAACGAGCTGGCGGCGAGCCCTACGCTTTCAGCCAATGGCCGTACCCCAGGAGGACGGAACAGTGTTCCTGATCACATTGATCATCGGGCTTGCCGGAACGGCGGTGGCGCTAGCGCTCGCCGGGAAGCGTGTGGCCTTCCTCGTCAAGCTGTTCAAGAGCGGGCAACCCGCCCCTGACCGCGTGGCGAGCGTAAAGCGCGACCCCAAGGGTGACGTCGAAGGACAGGTCACCGAGGTCCTCGGGCAGAAGAAGCTGCTCAAGTGGACCGTGGCGGGTCTCGCCCACTTCTTCGTCATGTGGGCGTTCTTCCTGCTCGCCACCGTGTACCTCGAAGCGGGCATCGCGCTGCTGTTCGGGCTGCACACCCACATCCCGTTCCTCCAGACCTGGGGCCCGATCGGCTTCATCCAGGACTTCATCGCCGTGATGTGCGCCCTGGGCCTGATCACCTTCACCGCGATCCGCATCAAGAACGCGCCGAAGAAGCTGGGCCGCAAGTCCCGGTTCTCCGGCTCGCACCTGAGCGGCGCCTGGCTGATCCTCTTCATGATCGCCAACGTGATCTGGACGATGTTCTTCTTCCGCGGCACCCTCGCCGCGCTGGAGACCGTCACGGGCGAGGAGTACTTCCCGTTCGGCAAGGCGGCCTTCGGCTCCTACGGCGTCGGCCTCCTGCTCGACGGCCTCGGCGAGACCACGCTGAAGGTCCTCGCCTCCGTCGGCCTGCTGCTGCACATCGGCGTGGCGCTGGTGTTCCTCGTCATCGTCGTGAACTCCAAGCACCTCCACATCTTCATCGCGCCGCTGAACGTCATGTTCAAGCGCCGCCCGAACGGCCTCGGCGCGGCGATGCCCGTCACCAAGCCCGACGGCTCCCTCCTCGACTTCGAGGAGGCCGACCCCGACGAGGACCTCTTCGGCCGGTCCAAGATCGAGGACTTCACCTGGAAGGGCTTCCTGGACTTCGCGACCTGCACCGAGTGCGGCCGCTGCCAGTCCCAGTGCCCCGCCTGGAACACCGAGAAGCCGCTGTCGCCGAAGATGGTCATCCTCGAGCTGCGCGACCACGCCTTCGCCAAGGCCCCCTACATGCTCGCCACGGACGAGCAGAAGGAGGCCTTCACCGACGAGCAGAAGCTCGCCATGCAGGTCGACAAGCCGCTCGTCGGCGAAGACGGCGTCATCCACCCCGACGTCCTGTGGTCCTGCACCAACTGTGGCGCGTGCGTCGAGCAGTGCCCCGTGGACATCGAGCACATCGACCACATCCTGGACATGCGCCGCTACCAGGCCATGATCGAGTCGTCCTTCCCGTCCGAGGCCGGCGTTATGCTGCGCAACCTCGAGAACAAGGGCAACCCGTGGGGCATGGGCGAGATGAAGCGCCTCGAGTGGATCGAGGAACTCGACTTCGAGGTCGAGGTCATCGACGAGAAGATCCCCGAGGACGCCGAGTACCTGTTCTGGGTCGGCTGCGCCGGCGCCCTCGAGGACCGCGCGAAGAAGACCACGAAGGCCGTCGCGGAACTCCTGCACACCGCGGGCGTCAAGTTCGCCGTCCTCGGCCCGATGGAGGCCTGCACCGGTGACCCCGCCCGCCGTCTGGGCATGGAGTACCTGTTCCAGGGCATGGCCCAGCAGAACGTCGAGACGCTGAACGACGCGGGCGTCAAGAAGATCGTCGCGACCTGCCCGCACTGCTTCAACACCCTCGCCAACGAGTACCCGCAGGTCGGCGGCCACTACGAGGTCGTCCACCACACGCAGCTGCTCGCCGACCTCGTCGACAACGGAAAGCTCGTTCCGGTGTCCTCGATCGACGAGAACATCACCTACCACGACCCGTGCTTCCTGGGCCGTCACAACAAGGTGTACAAGCAGCCGCGCGACATCATGGCGAAGGTCCCCGGCGTCAAGACGCAGGAGATGCACCGCTGCAAGGACAAGGGCTTCTGCTGCGGCGCCGGCGGCGCGCGCATGTGGATGGAAGAGCGCATCGGCAAGCGCATCAACACCGAGCGCGTCGACGAGGCCCTGGAGACCAACCCGGACACCGTTTCCACCGCCTGCCCCTTCTGCCTCGTGATGCTCGGTGACGCCATCAACGAGAAGAAGAGCTCCGGCGAGGCCAAGGAGTCCCTGGAGGTCGTGGACGTGGCCCAGCTGCTCCTGAAGAGCATCAAGGGCGAGCCCGCGGTCGCCGCCGCCGAGTGACCCTCAGCCGATAAGGCGAAGCGCCCGTCCCTCTGGGGGGCGGGCGCTTCGCCTTTCGCGCTCCGACCCGGGCCTTCTTCGGGCGGAGACGCGAAAGGGGAGCCCGCGGGCTCCCCTTTTTCGCGGTTTTCGCGTCAGTCTTTGATCTCGGTGCGGTGGAAGTTCAGGTACGAGCGCGACGGCGTCGGCCCGCGCTGGCCCTGGTACCGCGAGCCGTACTTCGTCGACCCGTACGGGTGCTC
Source organism: Actinocorallia aurea (assembly GCF_054783995.1). Classification (NCBI taxonomy): domain Bacteria; kingdom Bacillati; phylum Actinomycetota; class Actinomycetes; order Streptosporangiales; family Thermomonosporaceae; genus Actinocorallia; species Actinocorallia aurea. The sequence goes on along the minus strand of NZ_BAAGPQ010000006.1, from coordinate 292,149 downwards.
GACCGGCGACGACGTCCGGAACAGGCACATCTGCCCGATCTTCATGCCGGGCCACAGTTTGATCGGCAGCGTCGCGACGTTCGAGAGCTCCAGAGTCACATGCCCCGAGAACCCGGGGTCGATCCACCCGGCCGTCGCGTGCGTCAGCAGCCCGAGCCGGCCGAGGGAGCTCTTGCCCTCAAGGCGGGCGGCCACGTCGTGCGGCAGCCCGAACAGCTCGTACGTCGACGCCAGCACGAACTCACCCGGGTGCAGGATGAACGCCTCGCCCTTCGCCACCTCGATGAGCCGCGTCAGATCGCTCTGCTCCTCGGCGGGGTCGATGTGCGGGTACCGATGGTTCTCGAACACCCGGAAGTACCGGTCGAGGCGCACATCCACCGAGCACGGCTGAACCATGCCCGGATCGAACGGCTCGATCCCGACCTGCCCGGCTTCCACCAGACCCCGAATATCCCGATCAGAGAGCAACACCCGCCCAACGCTACCGCCCCCCGCCCCCACTCCCACCACACCCCCAAACCTGCTAACCTACTCCCGGTGGCCTCAACCCCCACCACGCGGATGTAGTTCAATGGCAGAACTCCAGCTTCCCAAGCTGACCACGCGGGTTCGATTCCCGTCATCCGCTCTGCTTGGTAAGGCCCCGCTCGGGATGGAGATCCGGAGTGGGGTCTTTGTTGTTGCGGGGTTAGTAGGTGGCTTGGAGGCGGCTGCTCGGTCGGTGATGTCCGAGGCTGCGGTGGGCTCGTTGGTGTGCCAGGTGCCTCGTTCGGTGATGGCCAGGCTTATTAGGGGCCAGGGCTGCGGTCTTGGTGTGCAGGGGTGCGTGGGTTGGGCTCTCGTCGACTGTGGGGCCGAGTTCATCCGCTTGTATGCGGCGGCGGTCGTTTTCGCCAGGATCGTGGCAATCGGACTGTGATCTGGTCTCGCTGGGGCGACATGTGGCGGTCCAGGGGCGGGGATGGCCGAGGGTGGATCGATGGTGGGTTGGATGTGAGGGTGGCTTTAGTATCCGGCCATGAGTGATTTGTCGGGTGTGGGTGTTAAAGGTGGCGGGCGGGGCTGGACGGAGTCCGGGGTCGGGCTGGGGTTGTTCTTTGGGCTGGGGGTTGTTCAGCTGGTGGCGGTGGGGGCGGAGTGGGGGGTTGCGGGGTTCGTCACCAAGGCGCTGCTGATGCCGGTGCTCGCGTGGTGGCTGTGGCGGCGGGGTGGGGCGCGGCTCGTGGTGTGGGGGCTGCTGCTCTCGGCGGGTGGGGACATCGCGCTGGAGTTCGACGGGCTGTTCATCGTCGGGATGGGGTTCTTCGCGGCGGCGCACGTCTGCTACGTCGTGTTCTTCGGGCGGTCGTTCGCGGCCGACGGGCGGCGGAGGTGGCTGATCGCCGGCGCGTACGCGGTGGTCTGGGCGGTCCTCGTCGGGGTGCTGTGGCCGGGGCTCGGCGATCTCCAGGTGCCGGTGGCGGTGTACTCGCTGCTGCTGACGTCGACCGCCGTCGTGTCGGCGGTCCACGGTGTCCGGACGGGCGTCGGCGGCGCGCTGTTCCTGGTCTCGGACTCGCTCATCGCCTTCGGCATCGCGGACCGGGAGCTGCCCATGCACGGCGTGCTGGTGATGCTGACGTACATCGCGGCGCAGTATCTGCTCGCCTCTGGCTCGCTCCGGGGCTCCGTGGGACGGGAGGGTGCCGGGGCTCCCGCGGCGGAAGTGGCCTAGAGCGGCAGTCGGCCGACGCCGAAGCCCAGGGCGGCGAAGAGGAGCGGGAAGAGGATCGCGCCCAAGACGAAGCCGCGGTAGCCCTTCATGGGCGGGGTCGCCCGGGGGGCCGCGGCTTCGATGCCGGGGCTGCGCTCCAGGAGGAGGTAGCCGATCATGCCGGCCGGTGTGCACAGGAACAGCCAGAACCAGGCCCAGCGGTTGGCGTACCGGTGGTCGCGGGTGCGGAGCATGACGGTGAAGAGCGCCACCGCGATGAGGAGGATGGGGACCTTCCACCAGCCGGAGAGGGAGCTGACCCAGAAGGTGTTCTCGGCGCGGGTGCGGTCGTAGCCGTCGGTGCGCTCGACGCGGACGTGCCCGACGCTGTTGGCAATGGCCAGGTCCTCAGGGAAGGTGTGGCCCTGAGGACCTGAGAAGTCCTCGGGGAAGGCCTCGAGGAGTTGCGGGGGGACGGGTCCGCTGCTGCCGCCCTCGAGGTGCTCGTACCAGGTGAACGGGCTCGTCGACCAGTGCACGGCGAGGTCGTAGCCGTCCTGGTCCTCTTCGAAGCGGTAGACGACCTCTTCCGCCCGCCCGGACCGCACGTCCTCGTAGAGCTGGGCCAGCGACCCTTCCTGCTCGACCTGGAAGGTGCTGGTCGTCAGCCCGGACAGGAACAGCAGTATGCAGACCAGGACGCGCCAGGCCCACCCGAGCCGGTCTGTCCGGCTCTTCTCCGCGACGAGCGTCGCCACTGGTGCCTCCTGGGGCAAGGGGACCGCTCGGCGTTCCCTGAGCACTCAACCGGGCTGATTGTCGCAGAAGGACCTTTTCCGTGGTGCCCTTGCGCCCGCTTGGTGCACAACCTAGCGTTTGCTCGGACGAAAGGAGTCGGTGTGGAGGCGCTTCAGGTAGGGCACGTGCACGAGGCGGACGTCCCGTGGGTGTACGCGGGAGACGTCGGAATCCAGCTCCTGCGGGCCACCCCCACGGGATTCGCGGTGCGCAACAGGTTCAAGGCCGGCTACCGGCTCCCGACGCACAAGCACACGGGCCCGGTGAACGGATTCACCTTCTCCGGCCGGTGGTGCTACGCGGAACAGGGCGTGGACTACGTGGCCGGGACGTTCATCCACGAACCGCCCGGTTCCGTGCACACGCTCACCGTGCTCGAAGACACCGACGTGCTCTTCATGGTGGAGGGCGCCTACGTGGAGTACGCCGAAGACGGGACGGTGGCCGGAGTCGTCGATTCCGAGACCCTGATCGGGGCGTACTACGCGCTCTGCGACGCGTTCGGGATCCCCCGTCCAGAGGCCGTCCTCAGATGAAGGGCTTCCCCGACGGCTACTACACGGACGGGCACCCGGCCGACTTCTACGCCGAACTGCACGGGCGCGGCCCCGTACGTCATCCGGAGCTGCCGCTCTGGATCGTCGGCGGGCACGCGGACGTGCTCAAGGCGGTGACGGACGCGGCCTCCTTCCGCAACCGGGACGGCATCCTTCTGGAGGAACTGGGCGTCACCTACGAGCGACCGCCTACGCTCCTGCATACAGATCCGCCAGAGCACACCCGCTACCGGAGATTGGTGGCGCCCGCGTTCCGCAGCTCCGTCCTGCGCGGCTTGGAGGACGTTGTACGCGTCCGGGTAGGGACGCTTCTCGACGCGGAGCCGAAGGAGATGGTCGGGGAGTTCGCCGTACCCCTGCCCCTGCAGGTGATCTGCCTTCTGCTCGGCATTCCCGAGGACGACTGGCCGCGGTTCTATGCCTGGTCGGAGGCGTTCGTCCCCGGGGCGTCGGAGCTGCCGGAGGAGGAGCGCACCTCCCTGCGCATGGAGTGCGGCCTGTACCTCGTGGAGCAGGCGCACGCGCGGCGCGCGGATCCGGGCGGCGACGTCATCTCGCAGCTCGCGGTGCTCGAACTCGACGGGGAGCGGCTGACGGACGGCGAACTCGTCATGTTCCTCATCCAGCTCTTCGTCGCGGGCAACGAGACGACCAGGCACGCGCTGTCGGGCGGCCTCCTGGCGCTGGCGGACGACCCCGCCCAGTGGGGGCTGCTGCGCGCGGACCCCGGGCTGATCCCGGGGGCGGTCGAGGAGATCCTGCGGTGGACGTCGCCCGTGGTGTACTTCCTGCGCACCGCCACGGCGGACGTGGAGCTCGGCGGGGCCCGGATAAGTGAGGGCGAGAAGCTGATGCTCCTTTACGGCGCGGCGAACCGCGACCCCTCGGCGTTCGGTCCTACAGCGGGAGCCTTCGATGTCACCCGGACCTCCGAAGCGCTGAACCTGGCCTTCGGGTTCGGTCCGCACTTCTGCCTCGGCGCGGCATTGGCCCGGATGGAACTGCGCCTCGCCCTGACCGAGCTGACGACCCGGTATCGCACGCTGGAACGCACCGGGCCCGCGCGCCACAACGGTTCTTCGGTGGTCGCCGGCCTGCGCTCGTTGCCTTTGGCGCTGGTGCATTGACCGGCGGAGGCCGGGCCTTCGTTTAGTGTCGAGGGATCTGTTGACGGGCTAGTGAGGAGAACCTCCATGAGCGTGCACGATTTCCAGGTGGCGGCCGCCGACGGCACCCGGCGCGACCTCGCCGAACTCGCGGGCAAGGCCGTGCTCGTCGTGAACGTCGCCAGCAAATGCGGCCTGACCCCGCAGTACGAGGGCCTGGAGGCGCTGTACCGGGAGTTCAAGGGCCGCGGCCTCGAGATCCTGGGCTTTCCCTGCAACCAGTTCGGCGGCCAGGAGCCCGGCACCGATGCGGAGATCCAGGATTTCTGCTCGGTGAAGTTCGACGTGACCTTCCCCGTGCTGGCGAAGATCGACGTCAACGGGCCGGACGCCGCCCCGCTCTACACGCACCTGCGGGCCGCCGCTCCCGGCGACTTCGGCCCGGCGAACGGCTTCCTCTTCGAGCACGTCAGCAAGACCCGGCCCGAGGCCGTCGGCACCGACGAGGTCAAGTGGAACTTCACGAAGTTCCTGGTCGGCGCGGACGGCGCGGTGATCCGCCGCTATGAGCCGACCGTCACGCCCGAGGAGATCCGCGCCGACCTCGACGCCCTCCTGCCCGCCTGACCCGCACTCGCGGAGCCGCCCACCCGGACGGCTCCGCGTGAGCGTTCCGATCCGAGATGCCCGTGCTGTACGGTCTGCGCATCCCCTCATGATCGGATGCGCGCGATGCCCGTCTGGAGAACGCTGATCGCCTTGACGGCGCTGTGCTCGGTCGCCGGATGCGGCATGTTCGCCGGGGAGAAGCCCTCTACCAAGGCCGCGCCGGGGCCGACGGCCACGGTGGCGCCGATCAGCCCGTCTCCCGACGTCCCGGCCGACGAACGGGACGACCCGGGCACCGTCTGGCCGCTGGAGATCAGCGCCCAGACGTGGAAGGCCGCGGCCGAGGCGGCGAAGAAGGCTCCCGAAGGCGAAGACGTGGCCGGGATCGGGAGCGAGCGGCCCACCGGCTACTACGGCGTCGTGTTCGGGAAGAAGCCCAAGGACGACCGCTATTACCTCGTCAGGGGCTTCCACCTCTGGACCCGGACGGGCACGGGGCCCTGGCGCTACAGAGGCGCGTTCGGCGACTGCGATCTTCCTGTGCCGACACGCCTCCTGCGGGCCTGGGGGACCGCACCGCACCCCAGCGTCTCGCCCGGCTCCGAGAGCCCCCGCCCCTGCCCGGCGGACCCTCCGGCCTGATCCCGGTGCCGACCGGGCGTCGAGGGCGGAGGTTGCCAGATGAGTCGGGGAGCTTGGGCAGAACCTGATCATTCGTATGACTGCTCGGGCGGGCTACGGTCGTGGTGTTTGCGTCCGGAGTGCGTTCGAGAGGCTGGTGGGCATGGACGGGGTCGAGATCTCGCGGCGGCAGGCGGTAGGGGGCATCGGCGCGGCGGCTGCGCTGGCCGCCGCGGGGTGGCAAGGGGCGGCGGGGGCCGAGCCGAAGGCGCCAGGCGACGAGTCCGTCACGATCACCGTGATGGGCACCTCTGACCTGCACGGATGCTGCCTGAACTGGGACTACTTCAAGAACGCCGAGTTCGACGACAGCGCGCACAACGACATCGGCCTGGCGAAGATCTCCAGCCTCGTCGAGCAGATCCGCGCCGACCGGGGCCGCGGCAGGACCCTCCTGTTCGATTCCGGCGACACGATCCAGGGCACACCCCTGGCCACCTACTACGCCAAGGTCGAACCGATCACCGAGACCCGGGTGGAGCACCCGATGGCGCGCGCGATGAACGCCATCGGCTACGACGCCGTGACCCTCGGGAACCACGAGTTCAACTACGGGCTGCCGCTGCTCGACCTGTGGATCCGCCAGATGGACGCGCCGGTCCTCGGCGCCAACGCCGTTCGTGCCGCCAAGGACGTGCCCGCCTACGAGCCCTACGTCATCAAGAAGATGCGCGTCGGGCACGGCAGGACGGTGAAGGTCGGCGTGCTCGGGCTGACCAACCCGGGCGTCGCGATCTGGGACAAGGCCTACGTCGACGGGAAGTTGCGCTTCCTCGACCTCGTCGAGACCGCCCGCAAGTGGGTGCCCGTCCTGCGCGCGAAGGCCGACGTCGTCATCGTCACCGCCCACGCGGGCGACAACGGGTTCTCCTCGTACGGCGACGACCTCCCCGTGGAGAACGCCTCGGCGATGGTCGCCGAGCAGGTGCCGGGCATCGACGCGATCCTCTTCGGACACTCCCACCGGGAGGTCGCCGAGCGTTTCGTCCTCAACAAGGAGACCGGCGCAGAGGTCCTGCTGTCGGAGCCGTCCTACTGGGGGCGACGCCTGTCCGTCATGGACTTCACGCTGGCCCCGGCGAAGCGCGGCGGTTGGACGGTGACGGCCAAGTCGGCCATCACCGTGAACTCCAACACCGTCGAAGAGGACCCGGCGATCGTCGCGCTGATCAAGCCGCAGCACGACACCACCGTCGCCTACGTCAACCAGGTCGTGGCGACCTCCGTGGCCGAACTGAGCACCGCGGAGTCCTGCTACAAGGACACCCCGATCCTCGACTTCATCCAGGACGTCCAGGCCCGGACCGTCAAGGACGGCCTCGCCGGGACCGCCTACGAGACGCTGCCCGTTCTCTCCATCTGCGCCCCCTTCTCCCGCACGGCGGTCTTCCCGGCCGGAGACGTCTCCATCCGGGACATCGCCGGCCTGTACATCTACGACAACACCCTCCTCGGCAGCGTCCTCACGGGCGCGCAGGTGAAGGAGTACCTGGAGTACTCGGCCAAGTACTTCACCAGGCTCCCCGTCGGCGCCCCCGTGGACACCGCCACGCTGACGAACGCGAACGGTGTGCCGGACTACCTGTACGACCAGCTCTCGGGCGTCACCTACGACATCGACATCTCCCAGCCGGCGGGCGCGCGGATCGTGAACCTCGCCTACGCGGGCGTTCCCGTCTCCGCCGCGCAGGAGTTCGTCGTCGCCGTCAACAACTACCGCCAGTCCGGAGGCGGCGGCTTCCCGCACATCACGACCGCGCCGGTCGTCTACAACCGGCAGGTCGAGATCCGCCAGGCCCTCATCGACCACGCCTCGGCCGTCGGCGTCATCGACGCCGCCGACTTCCACGTCCTCAACTGGAAGCTGGTCCGCGCGGGCACCCCGGTGTTCTGACGTTCGGAACGCGCTCCTCTCTTCGCCGGCCACGTCCGTCCCGAACGTCCGGTGGCTCCGGGTCGGCCGTCCGGCCGGTTCATGAGCCGCCGGACGGCGATCGGGAACGTGCTCCGCCGCTTCGAAGCCGTCAGCCGCGCTGGTAGACGTCCGGGATGCCGTCATGGTCGTCGTCGCGCGTCTCCTCCTCGTGGATGCGGCGGTAGGCGCGGTTGCGCAGGCGCAGGACTGCCGCTGCCAGGAGGCTGGCGGTCAGCGAGGCGGCCAGCACGGCGATCTTGACGTGGTCCGCCGTCTCGCCCGTCCCGAAGGCCAGCTCCCCGATGAGCAGGGACACCGTGAAGCCGATCCCCGCGAGCAGCGACAGGCCGAGGACGTCCAGCCAGGACAGGTCCGTGTCGAGGTCGGCGCGGCTGAGCCGGGAGACCAGCCAGGTCGCGAGCATCACCCCGGCCGGTTTGCCGAGGACCAGTCCTGTGAACACCGCCAGGGCCACCGGATCCGCGATCGTGCTCTCCAGCCCGGCGGCCCCGCCGAGGGCGACGCCCGCCGACATCAGGGCGAACAGCGGGACCGCCACCCCCGCCGAGAGCGGGCGGAAGCGGTGCTCGAAGTGCTCCGCCAGGCCCGGACCCGCCTCGGGACCTCCGGCCTTCCGGCTCCGCAGGACGGGCACCGAGAATCCGAGCAGTACTCCCGCCACCGTCGAGTGGACGCCCGAGGCGTGCACGAGGGTCCAGGTCGCGGCGGCGAGCGGCAGCAGCAGCCACCAGGAGCGGATCCGGCGCTGCACCAGCAGGGCGAACAGGCCGAGCGGGATCAGCGCGGCCAGCAGGGGCGGCACCGCCAGGTCCGCGGTGTAGAAGATCGCGATGATCACGATCGCGATGAGGTCGTCGACGACCGCGAGGGCGAGCAGGAAGGTCCGCAGTGCCGTCGGAAGGAAGCGGCCGAGGATCGCCAGCACCGCCAGGGCGAAGGCGATGTCGGTCGCCGTGGGGATGGCCCAGCCCTTGGCCGCGCCCGGAGTGGCCCGGGTGATCGCCAGGAAGACCAGGGCGGGCAGGACCACTCCGCCGCACGCCGCCGCCACCGGCACGGCCGCTCTCCGCGGATCGCGCAGGTCGCCCGCGACGAACTCGCGTTTCAGCTCCAGACCGGCCACGAAGAAGAAGATCGCCAGCAGGCCGTCGGCCGCCCATGTCTCCAGGGAGAGGTGGAGGTGCAGAGCCTGCGGTCCGACGGTGAACTCGCGCACCGCCGCGTAGGAAGAACTCCACGGTGAGTTCGCCCAGGCCAGGGCCAGGAGCGCGCCCGCGAGCAGCAGCGCGCCGCCGACGGTCTCGGCCCGCAGGATCTCCGCGATCCGGCTCGCCTCGGGCCAGGTCCCCCGTCCGAGGATGACCCGTCGCGTGCCCCCGCGTTCTCCGCCCATGCGCACTCCTCTCTTCCGGCGCGCGGTTCACCGACCGTTCGCCGGCTTTCTCGGCACACCGCTCCCCCATTCCGCCCAGCAGCGCAGAAGCCGCCGCGAACCCCGCCTCCCGCACCCGTGCCACAGCCGTCCAGACCATCACCGGAACACCTCCCGCCTCGACCGACCACTCCCTCGACAGTGCCATGTCGTACTCCCCGAAATGAGTTGTCCACAGGCCGAATTTCGTGAAGATCGAACATTAATAAGCCGCAATGGCTCATAAATATGGACTATTTGCCTCCAGTAGCGAAGGATTCGTTGTGCGGCATCCGCAGCCTCCGATCGCCGGGCCGCGCCGGTTGGACGTCGGCGGATGTCGGGTAGGCCGTGACACGGCAGGGGGTGCCGGGCTAGCCTTGATATATGAGCAATGGTTCAGATGAGCAGATGATCGTGGACGGCTGCGCCGTCCGGGTCGTCGATCCCGCGCGGGTCGCCGTCGTGGCCGAGGCCATGCCCGGAGACGAGGACGTCGTCGAACTCGCCGACGTCTTCGGCCTGCTGTCCGATCCCGGGCGGCTGCGGGTGCTCGTCGCGCTGCTCGAAGGGGAGATGTGCGTGTGCGATCTCGCGGTGGTCGCGCGGGCGAGCGAGTCGGCGACCTCCCACCACCTGCGGCTCCTGCGCGCCCACCGGGTCGTGACCTCGCGCAGGTCGGGGCGGATGGCCTACTACCGGCTCGCCGACGCCCATGTGCGGATGCTCCTGGACGTCGCGCTCACCCATGTCGGCCACGCCCCTGCCACAGGGCACCCCGAGCGCGACTCGGGCCTTGGGCGGGCGGTGCGCGCCGCGGACGAGATCCCGGCGGGCCTGGCATGAGCACCGCGGTGCACGACCACGCCCACGGGCACGGCCACGGCCACGCCGTGGGTGCGGATGCCGACCGCAAGTGGCTCACGGCCGCGCTCGCGCTGATCACCGCGTTCATGGCCGGCGAAGTCGTCGTCGGCCTGGTGGCCCAGTCGCTGGCGCTCCTGTCCGACGCCGCGCACATGCTCACCGACGCCATGTCGATCGTGCTCGCGCTGATCGCGATGCGGCTCGCCGCGCGTCCGCCGAAAGGCGGCTACACCTTCGGCCTGAAGCGGGCCGAGATCCTCTCCGCGCAGGCCAACGGGCTCACCCTGCTCCTGCTGGCGGCCTGGCTCGCCTACGAGGCGGTGCGCCGCTTCCTGGCGCCTCCGGAGGTCGGCGGCGGCCTCGTCCTGGTGACGGCGCTCGTCGGGGTCGCGGTGAACCTCCTGGCCACGTGGATGCTCTCCAAGGCCAACCGGTCGAGCCTGAACGTCGAAGGCGCGTTCCAGCACATCCTGAACGACCTGTTCGCCTTCATCGCCACCGCCGTGGCCGGCCTGGTCATGGTCACGACCGGGTTCGTGCGGGCGGACGCGATCGCGACCCTCGTCGTGGTGGTGCTGATGGTCAAGGCGGGTGTCGGGCTCGTCCGCGAGTCCGGAAGGATCCTTCTGGAGGCCGCGCCCGCGGGCCTGGAGCCAGAGCGGGTCGGGCCGCTCCTCGCCGCGAGCCCCTACGTCAGCGAGGTCCACGACCTGCACATCTGGCAGATCACCTCGGGCATGCCCGCGGCTTCCGCACACGTTCTCGTCGCTCCCGGCCGTGACTGCCACGCCGTCCGCGCCGAGCTGGAGGCCCTTCTCCACGACCTGGGCATCGCGCACACCACGCTTCAGGTCGATCACGCCCCCGCCCAGTACCTGGCCATAGGCCGCGCGCAGATCCCGGGGTCGGGCCCGCAGCATCCGTGCTGAGACGAGCGGCAGGTCCCGCCTCGAACGATCTTCGGTACGCAGAGGTTCGAGGGGAAAGGATGTGTATCCTGCCGATGTGAACAGGTACTGGCACGTGGTGCTTCCCCCTCTCGCCGTCTGACGGACGCAGCGGGCTGAAGCCTCTTCGGTGGAATCCGGCCAGGTGGGCCGGTGCTTTCGCGTGCCGTCCGTCTCTCCTCCGCCAAAGCCTTCGAGACGGAAAGTGCCTTTCATGCAGAACCAGAATTCCCTTCCCCTTTCCTCCCCTGCCCCGGCGGCCCGTCTGGTCTCGGGTCCGCTGCCCATCCTCGCCGCGGGAGTGCTGTGGGGGACCACGGGCACGGCGGCGTCCTTCGCCCCCGCGGGGGCGAACGCCGCGGCGGTCGGCTCTGCCGCGCTGGTGCTCGGCGGCCTTCTGCTCTTCGCCACCACGCGCGGTTCGCTGCGGCTGGCGGTCGGCGGGACCCCCGCGCGAAAGGCCCTGCTGCTCCTGGGCGCGGTGACCGTCGCGGGGTACCCGGTGACGTTCTACCCGGCCGTCTCGATGACGGGCGTCGCCGTCGCCACGGTCATCGCGCTCGGCAGCGCGCCGGTGTTCGCCGGCCTCTTCGGCTGGTGCCTCGGGCAGGGCCGCCCGTCGTCCCGCTGGATGTGGGCGACCGGCGTCGCCGTCGCCGGATGCGGCGCACTGGTCCTCGGGCCCGCGCTCGACGCCTCCGGAGCGCAGGTGGACCTCGTCGGGGTCGTCCTCGCGCTCCTGGCCGGGGCCTCCTATGCGGCCTACTCACTCGTCGCGGGGCGCCTCATCGCCGAGGGCGAGGCGTCGAGCCCCGTCATGGGGGCCATGTTCGGCGGCGCCGCCCTGCTGGTCCTGCCGCTGGTCCTCGCCACCGGACCCGGCTGGATCGCCACAGGGGAGGGTGCCTCCGTCACCGTCTACCTGGCGTTCTTCACCAGCTTCCTCGCCTACCGGCTCTTCGGGATCGGCCTTCGGCACACTTCGGCGCAGACGGCCACGGTCCTCACTCTTTCCGAGCCCGCCGTCGCGGCCCTCCTCGGCGTCGTCGTCTTGGGGGAGTACCTCCCGCCCCTCTCCTGGGCCGGACTCGTGGTCCTCGCCCTCGCCCTGGCCGTTCTGACGACCTCCGACCGCTGAGGACTCCCGGTGCCGCCCTTGAGGCGGCACCGGGGTCCCGCCCGGGATCGGGTGAAGTACCGTGACTTAGAGTTGATGTCCTGGTACTCCGAGTATGGAGGGGTGAGGGGCATGCGGGTCCTGGTCACGGGGGCATCCGGCTACATCGGTGGTCGGCTGGTGCCCGAACTGCTCGCGGCCGGCCACACCGTGAGGTGCGCGGCCCGTCGGCCGGGGAACCTGCGCGGGCAGCCCTGGGCGGGCGATGTCGAGTGCGTCAAGGCCGACGTCCTCAACCCGGCCGAGATAGGGGCCGCCCTCGACGGCATGGAGGTCGCCTACTACCTCGTGCACGCCATGGGCGCGGGCCGTGACTTCGCCGAACGCGACCGCGACGCGGCCTGGACGTTCACGGCCGCCGCCGCACGGGCCGGCGTTACCCGGATCATCTACCTGGGCGGACTCGGCACCGGCCGGGAGGTCTCCCCGCACCTCCGCTCACGCAACGAGGTCGGCGAGATCCTGCTCGCCGGGGAATGCCCCGCGATCGTCCTGCGCGCCGCGACGATCATCGGCTCGGGTTCGGCGTCCTTCGAGATGCTGCGCTACCTGACGGAGCGGCTCCCCGTCATGGTGACGCCCAAGTGGGTGCACACCAGGATCCAGCCGATCGCCGTGCGGGACGTCCTGCGCTACCTCACCGCGTGCGCGTCCATCCCCGGGATCGTGCGAGGCTCCTTCGACATCGGCGGACCGGACGTCCTCACCTACCAGGAGATGATGCAGCGGTACGCCGCGATAGCCGGACTGCCCAAACGGCTCATCCTTCCGGTGCCCGTACTGTCGCCCTCCTTGTCGAGCCATTGGGTGGGGCTGGTGACACCCGTCCCCAGGGCCATCGCCCGTCCGCTGGTGGAAGGGCTGCGGACCGAGGTGGTGTGCCAGGACCACGCGATCCGAGCACTGGTCCCGGACCCGCCGGAGGGCCTGATCGGGTTCGACCGGTCCGTGGAGCTCGCCCTGCGCCGGATCCGCGAGGCGTCCGTGGTCACCAGGTGGTCGTCGGCCTCGACCCCGGGACGGCCCAGCGACCCGCTGCCGAGCGACCCCGACTGGGCCGGCGGCAGCCTTTACGTGGACGAGCGCGTCGCCGTCACGGACGCGCCCGGGGACGCCGTCTGGGCCGTCATAGAAGGCATCGGCGGCGACAACGGGTGGTACTCGCTCCCCGTCGCCTGGAGGCTGCGGGGATTCCTCGACCGAATGGTCGGCGGAGTGGGGCTGCGGCGCGGCAGGCGCGATCCGAAGAAGCTCCGGGTGGGGGACGCGCTCGACTTCTGGCGGGTGGAGGAAGTGGTCCCCGGCACGCTGCTCAGGCTGCGCGCGGAGATGATGCTCCCCGGCCTCGCCTGGCTGGAGTTGAGCGTCCACGAGGTGCACGGTCGTACCGTGCTGCGCCAGCGAGCGGTCTTCCATCCCCGCGGCCTCCTCGGCCACCTGTACTGGAAGGTCCTGACGCCGTTCCACGGGGCCATCTTCGGCAGGATGCCCCAGAACATCGTCAAGGCCGCGGCGCGTCAGGCCGTCCGCGCGGGGTCCTCGCCGCGGGAGAGGAAGCGCATGACGAGCGGGGACAGGAAGAGCAGGAGCAGGGCGTAGTACGTGACGTTCGGGACGAGCGAGCAGACCAGGAGGGCGAGGGCCAGAAGGCAGGTCGCCGTGGCGGCGCCGAGGAACTCGTCCCGAGTGAGCGGCAGGCTCGGACGCTGGAGTTCCGGCGTGCCCCGGATGACGGCTGCCATGATCGTTTGGCAGGCGCTCGCCGCGAGGATCGTGCCGATGTAGACGCCCGCAGTGAACCTGTCGTCGGTGTCGTACGTGCTGGTCATCTCGGTCGGGAACGGGAGGATCACGATCGTGAGCACCCAGGCGAGGTTCGCCCCCATCAGGCGTCCGTCATAGGCGCGGACGTGCTGGAACAGCCGGTGGTGGACCATCCACAGCCGGGAGATGACGGCGAAGCTCAGCAGGAATCCGAAGATCGCCCGCTGATTGGACATGAGGAACCCGCGCGCGTCGCTCTCCTCGCCCGCGCCCTCGCCGACCGCGTCGACCAGGGGGAGGACCAGGAGCGTGAGCGCGATGGCGACGACCGCGTCGGTGAAGTTGACGAGCCTCTCCGACTCCCTGAACGTGCCCATCCGCGCACGCTAGCCCGTGGGAGTGCGCGCACCCGGTAATCGTCGTTCCAAGTGGGGCGCGGGTCGCCGCGGCCGTTGATTGGGTCGCGCGCATGGACGTCTATACCGCGATGGGCATCGCCCCGGACCTGGCCCCGGACCCCGTCCCCGAACTCCCGAGCTGGTGCCGCGACGAACTCGCCCACCGCGCCAACATCCGCCGGAGAGCGGATCTCGCCTTGCGGGTGGCCGCCTCGACGGCTCTTCTTTCCGGCAGCGCCGTGCTCTTCTGGACCTTCGTCCTCGACCCGCCGCCCACTCCTGCCGCCACGCGGGCCGCCTCTGCCCGGCCCTCGGCGGACCGGACGGAGCAGGGGCCTCCCGTGGTCGTCGACTACACGCCGACGGAGCCCTCCCGGCCCAATCCGGTGCTGCCCACACTGGTCGACGCACCCGCGGAACCGCCGGGCGGGCCGATCATCATCGATGCGTTCCCCGACGACTCCGTCGATCCGGGCGACCCTCCGGTGGCACTGCCCAAGCGGCCTCCCGTACGCGAAGGCGACCGGCCGAAGCCGCCCTCCTTCCCGCGGCCGAGGGCTTCGGCGCCGGCCGAGCCCGCACCGGCCCCGCGCGCGACGCATGAGCAGACACGGCCCGCGCAGCCCGTGCGGAAGCCGAAGAAGAAGAAACGCCGGTACCTGACGGCCGATGAGGAGTGCATGCGCACCTACAAGGACCCCCGGCTCCTGCTGTCGTGCCTGAAGCTCTTCGACAGCGGGATGAGGCTCGTCCGCTCAGGTGAAGCGGCGGACGAAGCGCCGCTGCCAGGGGGTCTCCACGGCACGCGGGTGATAGCGCGCGCGGACGTAGGCGACGGCCTCCTCAGGGAGAACCCCGTCGAGGACCGCCAGGCAGGCGAGCGCGAGGCCCGTCCGCCCCACACCGCCGCCGCAGCCGACCTCGACGCGACGGTCGGCGGCGCGCTCGTAGGCGAGGCGGAAAGCGGCGCGGGCGTCCGCGGGATCTGAGGGGTTCCGGAAGTCGGGGCACCGCACCCAGCGGGTCTCCCAGGCGTTCCGGGGCGCGCGGCCGAGCAGGTAGACGCCGAAATCGGGTCGCTGCCCGCCCTCCGGGGCCGGCCGGCGCAGGCCCCGGCCGCGGATCGTCAGGCCTGACGGCAGCCGCAGCACACCGGGCCCGTCCGTCCACATCGCTGACATCCGCCCCACGCTAGATGGCGGTGCGCGAGGTTATCCACAGATCGAAAACATTCTCGGTGAGGTCTTGTCGCGCAGCGTAATCTGTGCTCATCAGGCCGGATGCGCGGTCCCGGAAAACGCGTGTGCCCGGCGTCTCAGGACGTCGGGCACACGGGTCGGGCGCATCGCGGCGCGGGGTTCGGGGTCGGTCAGGGGGTGCGCTGGTGTTTGGGAGCACGGTCCGGCGGCTGGTGGGAGCCGACACCGGTCAGGGAGCGGACGGACAGTTCTTCGTAGGCGGTGGGCTCCGCGCGCTCGGAGCCGAACAGGGAGCCGAGGATCGCGCAGAGGAAGCCGAACGGGATGGAGACCAGGCCGGGGTTCTCCAGCGGGAAGACGGCGAAGTCGATGCCGGTGGGCAGCAGCGAAAGGCTCTGCCCGGTCACGGGGTCGACCTTGCCCGAGACCACGGGGGAGAAGGCGACGAGTACGAGAGAGCCGCCGAGGCCGCCGTAGATGCCGGCGACGGCGCCCGCCGAGGTGAAACGCCGCCAGAACAGCGACAGCACGATGGCGGGGAGGTTCGCCGAGGCGGCCATGGCGAAGGCGAGGGCGACGAGGAACGCCACGTTGAGGTTGCGCGCGATGATCGCCAGGAGGATCGCCAGGGTTCCGATGAAGAACGCCGAGACCCGCGCCACCGCTACCTCCTGGGACTCCCTCGGCCGTCCGAACATCAGGACCTGGCCGAAGAAGTCGTGCGCGAGCGAGGTGGAGGAGGCGAGCACCAGGCCGGACACGACCGCGAGGATGGTGGCGAACGCGACCGCGCCGATGAAGGCGAGGAGGATGTCGCCGCCGAGTTGCCCGCCGAAGTGGGTGCCGAGCGCGTGCGCGAGCTGGAGGGCCGCGGTGTTGCCCGCCGGGTCCTGCTCGGTGATCGCCTCGTGCCCGACGATCGCGGCGGCGCCGAATCCGAGCGCGAGCGTCATCAGGTAGAAACCGCCGACCAGGAAGATCGCCCAGTTCACCGAGCGGCGGGCGGCCTGCGCGTCGGGGACGGTGAAGAACCTGCCGACGATGTGCGGGAGGCCCGCGGTGCCGAGGACGAGGGCGAGCGCGAGGCTGAGGAAGTCCAGCTTGTTGAGGACCGAGCGCAGGATGTCGCCTTCGACGTCCTGGCCGTAGCGGCCGCCGGGCTCCAGGAAGTCCTCGGGGCGGGCGCTGGATTCGGCGGCCGAACCGAGCATCGTGCTCGGGTTGAACCCGAACCTGCTGAGCACCAGGACCGTCAGCACGACGGTGCCGGCGATCAGCAGGACCGCCTTGATGATCTGCACCCAGGTGGTGGCCTTCATCCCGCCGAACATGACGTAGAAGACCATCACGGCACCGACGACGATGATCGTCAGCACCTGGGCGGCGTCGGCGGAGACGCCCGCGAACTCCTCGCCGGGCCGGATGCCGAGCAGCAGGGAGACGAGCGCGCCCGCGCCGACCATCTGCGCCAGGAGGTAGAACACCGAGACGACGACCGTCGAGATCGCGGCGGCGGTGCGTACCCGGGGCTGCCGCTTTACCCGGTAGGACAGCACGTCGGCCATGGTGAAGCGGCCCGCGTTGCGCATCAGCTCGACCAGCAGGAGGCTGAGCAGCCACGCGACGAGGAAGCCGATCGAGTACAGGAAGCCGTCGTACCCGGAGAGCGCGATGAGGCCCGCGATGCCGAGGAACGAGGCCGCCGACATGTAGTCACCGGCCAGGGCGATGCCGTTCTGCATCCCGGAGAAGGCGCGTCCGCCTGCGTAGAAGTCGTCGGTCCCGCGGGTCGTGGCCCGCGCCCAGAAGGTGATCCCGAGGGTGATCAGGATGAACGCGACGAAGAGTCCGAGGGTCAGCATCCTGCCGTCCGCGGCGATCACGAGGCACCTCCGGTGGTGACGCCGCGCCCCGCGACCCGCCTGTCGGTGGAAGGCTGCGACGCCCCGCCGCCCCGCCCGCCCGCGACACGGCGGTCGACGGACCGCGACGACGGCGCTCCAGCGTCACCGCGCCCAGCGGAGCCCTGCGGCCCCGCCGCTCCCGGCCCCGCGGAAGGCTGCTCCGACGCCTGTCCCGGACCGGCGGCGGCGCCACGCCCGGCAAGGTGCTGCGCCGGCCCCGCGAACCGACCTGTGGCGGTGCGGTGGTCGGACGGCGGCTGCGGCTTCGCCTCTCCGGGACCGGCGGCGGCGCCGCGTCCGGCAAGGTGCTGTCGCGGCGCCGCGAGCGGACTCGCGGTGGCACTGCGGTCGGACGGCGGCCGCGGCTGTGGCTTCGCTTCCGCCAGGCCGAGGGAAGGGTGAGGTCCCGCCCCTGCCGGATCGGCGGCGGCGTGCTGTGGTGGTGCTGCGATCCGACCCGTGGTGGTGCGGTGGTCGGGCGGGAGTTGCCGGTTCGCGTCTGCCGGGTTTGCGGGGGTGTCGCGTGGGGTGAGGTGCTGGGGTGGAGCGGTGAGTGGGTCTGTGGTGGTGCGGTGGTCGGGTGGGAGTTGGCGGGCCGTGTCCGCCTGGTTTGCGGGGGTGTCGCGTGGGGTGAGGTGCTGGGGTGGTTTGGCGAGCGGACCTGTGGTGGTGCGGTGGTCGGAGGGGGGCGGCGGTCCTGGCTGCGTGGCGGGGGTGGGGGCTTGTGGCTTCGGCTCTACCGGGCCGCCGGGGATGCCGTGGTCGGTGGGGGACTGCTGGGGCGGTGCCGCAGATGGGCGACCGGCGACGCGGCGATCGGTGGAAGGTTGGTGCGATGTGTTCGCCCGCCGTGCCGCCGAGCTGCGGTCGGCGGGGGGCTGCGGGGGCGCCGCAGGCGGAGCGGTGGGGGCGCCGCGGTCGGTGCGGGGGTGCCGGGGCGTGCTCGGGCCGGTGGCGCCGGCGGCGGTTGCGGCCGGGCCTGGGGTGGGGTGTCGCGTGAGTGTGTCGAGTTCTCCCGCGGAGGCACGGGGGGTTGGGCTTGGTGAGGGGGCCTCGGCCGTGCTGGTGGTGGAGTGGTCGGCCGTGGTGGGCTCGGCCTCCGCGTCGGCTGTGGGGTCGGGGTCGGTGGGGTGCTTGGGCCCTGGGGTGGTGGGGCGCCAGGAGGCCGTGTGGATCCGGTGGTCGGACTCGGCGCGCAGTTGGGCGGCGAGGGGGTCCAGCATGCGGCGGGCGTAGGCCGAGTAGTACCAGGCCAGGCCGAAGGTGGAGGCGAACTGGAGGATGCCCAAGAGGAGGGCGACGTTCACGTTTCCGATGATGTCCCGCGCCATGAAGCCGCGCGCGAACGCCGAGAGGCCTATGTAGAGGAGGTACCACCCGAGGAAGACGCCTGCGAATCTGATCACCAGTCGTTGGAATCTGGCTCTGAGCAGCCGGAACTTCTGATCCCCGGCGATGAGCGCGCACTCACCGCCCATCCGCTCCACGCCGGGCCGTATCGTCGCCGCCGCCATCCCGCCCCCTTGGCTCGCTTACCGTAGCCGAACAACTCCGTAGCGGAACCAAACGATAACCGGGAGTGCACGGCTTTGCAGCGGATTACCGGAATGGATTAGATCTCCGCCCATGGGACGGCAATGATCTCGTCAACCTGCTGGGCCGAACCCATGCCGAAGGTCATGGACAACCCACGTCGGCACCGGCCCGTTTCCGACCTTGGTGCGGGGATCGTCTGGGCGGGCGGCCTCGCGGCGCGGTCTCCCGGGGGGAAGGGGCCGGGAAACCGCGCCGGGCGGTGGTCGGAGAACACGGGCGGTCAGGGAAGACGGGCTCAGGGAAGGCGGACCCAGGCGGGGCAGTCGGTCTCCTTGAGGGAGACGTGGAGGTGGTGGTACTCCTCCACGTCTATGACGCCGACGTCCTTGCGGATGACGTCGTCGTAGAAGCGCTCGCTGGTGATGAGGCAGACCGGCGAGGGCGTGCGGCCCACGAGTTCCTTGAACGACGGGGCGTCCAGGAGCCGGCAGAGGTGGTTGACGTCGGTGCCGACGAGGCCGCGGCCGTCGTGCCGGGCGACGCCGAGGTGGACGGCGGCGCGCAGGCGCATCTGCGCGATCTCGCTCGCCAGCCGGTTGCCCCTCTTGACGTGCGCCTTCAGCCCGTCGAACACGGTGGTGACGAGCAGGGCCGGGTCGTGGTCGGCGGGGACCGCGGCGATGACGCCGTCGCCGCGGTCCTCCAGGTAGATGTCCCCGAAGGGGATGCGGGCGTGGGAGAAGCTCGCTTCGAGCGCCCGGTACATGTTGTCGCGCAGGAACTTCTGGACCTCGTCGGTCCGCCGCGCGTCGCCGTAGGAGATCACGTCGCAGGAGAACAGGAGGCACCAGCCCGCCGGTGTCCAGGTCTCGGCGGTCTCGGCCGTCATGGGCGGGCTCCCGCCGAGCCGGTGCGCCGTCTCGACGGCGCACCGTGAGCGGGGGTGTTCCGGTCGGCGGGTGAAGGCGGGTGTTTTCCTGGTGAATGTACGTCGCTGTCGTCTTTCGGAGTTGCACCGCACTGTTGCCGCATTGGTTGTCTCCCTTCCCTGAGATCAATGAGAGAAAGACCGAATCGGGGCCCGGTCGGGGCATGTGAACGGTCGTCGGCTGTCTCGCAGCATAGCGACGGACCCATCGGCCGCGCCCGTCATCGGTTAATGCCCAAACCGGTGTCGCCGCGCAGCTCGGCGTTTTCGCATTGCGGTGGGAGTGTCGTGGCGGCGGGGTGGATATCGGCTGGGGCGCGAAGTATGCCGGGCGACACGATGAGGGTGTACATCGCGGCAGGAAGAGGTCGCCAGGCACGATAGAGCAGGTCAGCGGCCATGCGGTGGCGTTCTCCCTGTTCTGGGCGGCGTGCCCGGCGGGTCGCGGGGGCGTCGGGCATCCGGGGCGAGGATGGTAGGCGCTTTCCGACTTTCCGGTGGGCCGAAACGCATCTCGCGTATAGCCGGTCGCGGTGGATTCGGCTAAGGAAAGGACGTCCCGCGGAGCGTCGGAAATGACTGGGGAAGTGATTGCGGAACGAAGGCGGCCGATCAGGATCTGCCGAGGGAATCGAGGAGATCGGGCAGGTCGGCCACGGAGTCGATGAGGTGATCGGGCGGCACGGGGGCCGCCGCGAGATCTTTTTCCCGGAACTTCCCGGTGCGTACCTGGACCCCGGTGAGTCCCGCGCGCTGGGCGCCGAGGACGTCGGCTTCGAGGTCGTCGCCGACCATGACGCCGGTCTCGGCGCCGAGGCGGGACAGCGCGGCGTGGAAGAACGTAGGCGAGGGCTTGCCCACGACGTCGGCCCGGACGCCGGCCGCGGCCTCCCAGCCGAGGAGGTAGGCGCCCGCGTCGAGACTGAGCCCGTCGGCGGTCCGCCAAGACAGGTTGCGGGCCATGGCGACGAGGTGGGCCCCTTCGTTGAGGAATCCGAAGACCCGGTTCACGGTCGGGTAGTCGAAGTCGGGTCCGGCGCCGCCGACCACGACGACGTCCGGGTCCTCGTCGACGAGTCGGACGCCGGGGAGGTCGGCGGTGACGTCGCCGCCGTTGAGCAGGAAGACCCGGGCGTCCGGATGCCGTTCGGCGAGGTGGGCCGCGGTCGCGGTGGTCGCCGTCATGACGTCGTCCGGGCCGATCGGGAACCCGGCCGCGACGAGGGCCCCGGTGATCTGGGCCTTCGTGCGGGACGTGGTGTTGGTGAGCAGGAGCAGGTCGTGTCCGTCTTCACGCAGCTTCGCGACGGCCTCGACGGCACCCGGGATCGGCTGCCACGAGACGGCCAGGACGCCGTCGATGTCCAGAAGCACCGCAGTCATACCGGGAATCTAGCCAGGGACGCCCCGGAGCAAGCCTCCCGGACGGGGCAGAGCGGCCGGAATCTGCTCGGTTCTGGTCAGAAGCGGCGGCCCATCCACACCGTGTGGACGTCCCGGCGAAGTTCGGCGAATCCGACCGCCTCGTAGAAGGCGAGCGCGTTGGTGTTGGCCGGATCGACCCCGAAGTGGAGGCCGGTCGACCCCGCCTCCACGAGTTCGTCGGTCAGCCGCTCGATCAGCGCCCGCCCGTACCCCTTGCCCCGGGTGCCGTCCAGCAGGTTGATGTGCAGGTGGGACGGGTGGTCGCGGACGATCTCCTCGGGCGCGGGGAGGAAGTGGTGGATGGTCCGGATCATTCGCTCGTCGGGCGTCTTCGGGTCGGCCGGGTCGTCGGGGTAGCGCTTCTGGAGCATCGGCCACCACTCCTGGCGGCACCGCTCCTCGAACTCGCGGGTGTCGGGCGTCCCGACGATGTAGCCGAGCACCGTCCCCTCGTCGACCACGGAGGCGAACTGGGGCGAGAACCGCAGATACGGCCCCGCGTAGACATGGCCGACGAGTCGGGGATCGTCGTAGCCGTCTGGGTCCGACGATGTGCGCAGGCAGATGTCGTAGACCGCGTGCTCGTCGTCGAGCCGGAACTTCCTGATCATGAGCTTTCCTCTCCACCGGCTATTTTGGGGCTCATGCCCGATCTCTTCGTGTACGGCACCCTGCGTTTCCCGGAGATCCTCGAAGCGCTCCTCGGAAGGGTGCCCCGGCTGTCCCCGGCGAGCGCGGACGGCTGGCGGGTCGCCGCCCTTCCGGGAGTCGCCTATCCCGGGATGGTCACCGGTGAGGGCATCGCCGAAGGCCTCGTGGTCGAGGGACTGTCGGAGACGGAGCTGGAGATCCTGCACGCCTACGAGGACGACGACTACACCGTCGAGACCATCGACCTCACCGACGGAAGGCGGGCGCTGGCCTACGTCTGGCGTCACGAGGTCCTGCCCGACGCGTGGGATCCGGCGGTGTTCGACGTCGCCGCCTGGGTCCCGGTCTGCGTCGCGTTCCGGGCCGGGTTCCGCTAGCGCCTCAGGGGATCAGTGCGATCTTGCCGGCGACGCGGCGGGCGGCGAGGTCGGCGAGCGCGCCCTCGATCCCGGTGAGGGGCCGCTCCTGCGGGGCCACGGGGTCCAGCCGCCCGTCGGCGACCATCGCCAGCGCGTCCTCCAGCAGCTCGCGCTGCGCGACGGGGTTGTTCAACGCCCAGAATCCCCAGTCGACGCCGACGACGTTCCGGTTGCGCAGCAGCACCTGGTTGAGCGGCACCGAGGGGATGCCGGCGGTGAACCCGATGACCGTGTAGCGGCCGAAGTCGCGCAGGGCGCGCAGTGTGGCGGGGGCGAGGTCGCCGCCCACGGGGTCGAACACGACGTCCACGCCGCCTTCGGCGAAGTCGCGGGCGGCGGCCTTGACGGCTTCGGGGGAGGCGGAGTCGACGACGGCTTCGGCGCCCGCGGCGAGGGAGAGGTCGCGCTTTTCGGGGCTGGAGGCCGCGGCGAGGACGCGCGCGCCGAGCGCGACGGCGACCTGGACGGCGGCGAGTCCGACCCCGCTGCCCGCGCCGAGCGCGAGGACGGTTTCGCCGGGCCGCAGGCCGACGCGCTCACGCAGCGCGAAGAGCGCGGTGCAGTAGGACTGGGTGAAGGTCGCGGCGCGCGCGAAGTCGAGCTTCTCGGGCATCTGGACGGCGACGTTCGCGGGGATGACGATCTGCGAGGCGAACCCGCCGAAGCCGCACATCGCCAGGATCCGGTCGCCGATGGCGAGGTCTTCGACGCCTTCGCCCACCGCGCTGATGGTTCCGGCGATCTCGCTTCCGGGGGTGAACGGGAGCGGGGGCTTGATCTGGTACTTGCCCTGGATGAGGAGCCCGTCGACGTAGTTGATGCCCGCCGCGCCGACGTCCACGCGGACCTGGCCGGGTCCGGGGTCCGGGGAGGGGGTCTCGACGAAGCTGACGGATCCGAGTTCTTGCACGACGAGCTGCACCATGAAACCGAATCCTATTCGGGAGGTGTTTCTACGGGGGGAGGGTCAGTCGTGATCGGCGAGCAGGTACCGCAGGCCCATGTGGGAGGGGCGGAAGCCGACCTTCTGGTAGAAGCGGATCGCGTCCGGGCGCTGCCTGTCGCTGGTGAGCTGCACCACGCGGCAGCCGAGGGAACGCGCTTCCTCGATGGCGTAGGAGAGCATCGCGTGCCCGACGCCGTGGCCCCGCAGGTCGCCGGCGACGCGCACGCCCTCGATCTGGGCGCGGGAGCTGCCCATGTAGGTGAGGCCCGGAATGTAGGTGAGTTGGAGTGTGCCCACGACGTCTCCGTCGAGGTCGGCGACGATGAGCCGGTTGTTCGGGTCGGCTTCGATGGCCGCGAAGGCCGCCTCGTAGTGCTCGTTGACTTCCGGGGACTCGCGGGTGGAGCCCAAGACGTCGTCGGCCAGCAGTTTGACGATCTTCTCCAGGTCCGCGTGGGTGGCGTCGCGGAAAACCGGCGGCTTGCGGGTCCCTGTCATGGGACGCAGGGTATCGGGACACGCTTGTGTTGCTTTCACGTGGCCTTGCCGTAACGTCCGCTTGTAGTACTACGAGTTGTAGTACTACATTGGGTGGTATCACGTAGTGATACACGCGAGGAGGCGTGGACCTTGAAGACCACCATGTACCGCGACCCGGCCAACCCGCTGGCGGTGCGCAAGGAAGCCGACGACCACTGGACCGACCTGTCCGAGTGCGCGGGCTCCGACCCTGAACTCTTCTATCCGATCACCGAGCTCGGCCCTGCCCGTGAGCAGGTTTCCGAGGCCAAGCGCATCTGCTACCGCTGCGCCGTGGCAGCGGAGTGCCTCGACTGGGCCCTGCGCGCGGGGGAGCCCGCGGGGATCTGGGGCGGCACGACGCCTGAAGAGCGGCGGTATCTCCGACGGTAGCCCTAGGGACTAATCGGGTAGGCCGGACGTTGTCGATTCGAGACGACGGATAAGGATATAGCCCCCGATGGGTGAAAAAGGTAGGGCGTTCGGCAGGCGTGCTGCCGGTGAACTCGGCACCCAGGCGACCCGCGCGCTCGCCGCCGCCGCCCTCGTGCTCACCGTCCTCGCCGGAATGTGGCTGCTGGAGCTCGCCGACCAGCTCATGGGCAACCAGCTCGACCAGTACGGGATCCGCGCCCGCCACACCGGAGATCTCCCCCAGATCTTCACCGCGCCCTTCCTGCACGGCAGTTTCGACCACCTGATCGCCAACACGATCCCGTTCGCGGCCCTCGGCTTCCTCGCGGCGCTGCGCGGAATGAGCAAGTTCCTGATGACGAGCCTCATCGTCATCATCGTCGGCGGCCTCGGCGTGTGGTTCACCGGGCCGCCGAACTCCGAGACGCTCGGCGCCAGCATCCTGGTCTTCGGCTACTTCGGCTACCTGCTGGGCCGGGGCGTCTTCGAACGGCACATCTTCGACCTGCTGGTCGCCGTCGCGGTGGTCGTCCTGTACGGCGGCATCATCTACGGAGTCTTCCCCAGCGGCCCGCGCATCTCCTGGCAGGGCCACCTCTTCGGACTCGTCGGAGGCCTGATCGCCGCGTTCCTGCTGCGCCGCCGCGACCGTGCCTGACGGGCGCGACGGGTCAGGCGTTCGGGCGCAGGGACAGGTCGGTGACGACGGCGTCCGGCGGAGTCTCCAGCGTGCCGACGATCGCGCGCGCGACCGTCGCGGGCTGGATGTAGTTCGAGGCGTCGTACGCGCCCGACTCCTGCGCGCGCACCTTCCGCTGCATCTCGCTGGCGGTTCGGCCCGGGTAGACCGAGGTGACGCGCAGCGCGGACTCCTCCGCGCGCAGGGAGTCGGCGAGCGCCTTCAGACCGTGCTTGCTGGCCGCGTAGGCCGCCCAGTTCGGGTTCGCGCGCAGCCCCGCGCCGGAGTTGACGAAGACGACGTGCCCGCGGGCCGCCCGCAGCGACGGCAGCAGCAGCCGGGTGAGTTCGGCGGCGGCCACGAGGTTCACCATGAGCTGGTCGATCCAGGTGTCGGCGTCCAGGTCGGCGACCGTGCCGAGATCGCAGACCCCGGCGGAGTGCACGACTCCGTCGAGCCTGCCCGGAAGGTCGGCGACGGCAAGGGCCGCCTCGATCCGGCGCGGCTCGGCCAGGTCCAGGACGACGGTCCGGACGGCCTGCCCCGCGGGCTTTGAGGACTGCGGGAGCGCCCACCCCTGCGTCTGCCCGTAGGGAGCGGCGGCGAACTGCCCGGCGAGCTTCATCAGCCGCTCCGGGGACCGCGCCGTCAGCACCAGGTCGTGGCCGTGCTCGCGCAGCAGCTCCGCGGTCGCCAGACCGATGCCGCCGGTCGCCCCGGTGATCAGATACGTGCCCACTTCTCCCCCTTCAGGCGGGCCGCAGAACCCGTGTCACGCCCGCGATCAGTGCCGTTGCGAGAATCCACCCCGAAGCGATGATTGCGTACGCCGCCCACTGGGTCCAGCCCACCGGATCCCAGGCTCCGCGCAGGCCGAACGCGCCGATCGGGATGAGGAGATCGACGACGTAGATCAGCGCCTGGAAGTCCGGGAGTTCGGCGGCCTCCTTGATCGGGCGGGGCGGGATCGCGGTGAAGATCGCGGTCCCCGCGGTGATGATCGCGGCGAGCCACGCGGCGGCGAGCCACGGGCGGTAGCCGTAGCCGACGGTGTAGTCGAGCAGCGCGCCCCACATCCGCGTGCGCAGGGGCTGGGAGCGCCGACGGCGGCGGAACTTCATCAGCTGGGCGCGCCGGGCGAGGTCCTCGCGGCCGTCGCGCAGGGCCCAGGCCGAAAGCTGCTCGTAAGGCTGGGCGCGGAAGCCGTCGGGGTCGCGGTCGACCCAGTCCAGCCGCGCCTCGGGATCGCCGACGCGCAGGGACTCGTAGACGGCGCCGTCCAGCCGCAGCTGCGCGGGCCACACGTCGGTCCGATCGAGCAGCACCCCGATCTTCGCGTAGGACAGCGAGACGATGCCCTCGATCGGCGCGGCGGGGGTCAGGATGAGCTCGGCGACGTCGGAGTGGGAGAGCTGGATCGCGAGGCGGCCGGGGGAGCTGAGCCGCGCGGCCTGGTCGAAGGAGAGGGTCCCCTCGACGCGGGCTCCGCGCAGTTTGACGGTGCCGTCGGCACGGAAGCCGTGGGAGCACTCCAACGCGTCCCCGATGACGATGTTCTGGCCGTCCAGCGCGAATCTGCCCGGATTGAGCAGTTCGGCGCCCTCCAGGAAAACGCCGCCGTTGACGCGCGATCGGGCGAGCCGCATCCCGCCCTCGATGCGGGCGTTCCTGGCGAAGAGGCCTGATTCGACCGCCATGTCGCCCGCGAAGACGGCGAAGTTCTCGTTCTGCGCGGTGATCGTCGTCCCGTTGAGGACGAGCCCGCCGGCGAGTTGGGCCCGGTCGAGCGTCAGCTGGCCCGCGATCACCGAGCCGGTGAAGCGCAGTGCCGCCTCGGTGCGCAGCCCGGCGCCCGCGAATCCGGGAAGCGCGCAGTCGAGGAACATGAGCCGACGGATAGAGGTGTTGCCGAAGGACGGGGTCGTGTCGAGGACGCAAGAGGTGAGCGCGAACTCGCAGTCGACGTCGCCTGAGGCGAGGTCGAGCAGACCGGTGATCAGGGCGCCGCGCAGGCGGACCGCGGGGATGTACCCGTCTTCGCGGGGGACCGCGCCGAGCAGCAGGCGGGCGATCACCGCCGCCCCGACCTCGCGGTCGGGGCGGCCGGTGAGATCGACGAGCTCGCCGCGCGGGTAGGCGTCCCACAGTTCCTGTTCGGCGCTGTTCAGGGGGCCTCCCGGCAAGGGGCTAGAACCAGCCGCGCTTGCGGCCGGCCTGCTGGAGGAGGCCGTCGATGCTCTGCTCCCAGTTGCTGTTCTCGAAGCCCTGGTTCGGGACGGTGAAGCGCAGGAAGCTGTCGTGGCTCTCGCCGAACATGGTGCGCTTGTCCAGCTCCAGGACGACCTCGGTGCTCGCCGGGTTGCTGACGAACGTCACCTCGAGCTGCTTGAAGGCGTGCGCGTAGCGGGAGCCCGGGTAGAACTCGATCTCCTGGTAGAAGGGCAGGAGCTGGTTGACCCCGTAGATGCGGCCCTTCTCGCAGTCGGCGTTGCGGAACTGGAAGCCGAGGCTGGAGAAGGCGGCCAGGATGCGCTCCTGCGCGGGCAGCGGGTGCACCGCGATCGGGTCGAGGTCGGTGGCGTCGACGGCGCGGGCGACCTCGAGCTCGGTGGCGACGCCGACGGTGGTGCCGCGCAGCGGCTGGCCGTACATGTGGGTGAGCGGGGTCTCCCACGGCACTTCGAGCTGGAACGGGAAGCTGTGGCGGACGCCCGGCTGGAGTTCGAAGCGGCCGGCGAGGTGGGCCTTGGCGTACTTCTCGTTCTGGGAGTACTCGCTGTCGCCGCTCTCCACCTCCACGCGGGTGACGAGCGCGACGTTGACGCCGAGGATGTCGGCTTCGCGGTCGCCGCCGATGAGGTGGATGTCGCCGCTGACGATTCCGCCGGGCCGGACGTTCGAGTCCCGCAGGACGGTCTCGATGGAGGGGCCACCGACCCCGAGGGCGCCGAGAAGCTTCTTGAAGACCACTGTGTCGTTTCTCCTAGGTAGCGGGCTGGGGGCTCCCGTTGAACTCTGTCCTTTTAGTCGTTCCGCGCATACCCAACGTTCCTGATGATCTCCGACAAGTAGTGTGGTATGAGTCACACCCGAACGGGGTTCGCCCCGAGGCTTGTCACCGGTTACTGACGGGTAGCATCATGGTAGTTACTAACCGGTAGAGCGGGCCGATGGGCACCGCCGACGAGCTAGACGGGGTGTCACCCATGGGGCACTACAAGGCCAACCTTCGGGACATCGAGTTCAACCTCTTCGAGGTGTTCAACCGCCAGGGCGTCCTGGGCACGGGCCCGTTCGCGGAGATCGACGAGGACACCGCGCGCAGCATCCTGGACGAGGTCAACCGCCTCGCCACGGGCCCGCTGGCCGATTCCTTCGAGGACGCCGACCGGCACCCGCCCGTCTTCGACCCCGCCACCGGCGAGGTCAAGATGCCCGAGTCCTTCAAGAAGTCCTACAAGGCGTGGATGGACGCCGAGTGGTTCCGCCTCGACCTCGGCCCCGAGCTGGGCGGCACGAACGCGCCCCGGTCGCTCATCTGGTCCGTAGCCGAGCAGGTCCTGGGCGCGAACCCGGCGATCTACATGTTCTCCTCCGGTCCCGGCTTCGCCCAGATCCTCTTCAACGAGGGCACCGAGGCGCAGCGCAAGTTCGCGCAGATCGCCGTGGACCGCCAGTGGGGCGCGACCATGGTGCTGACCGAGCCCGACGCGGGCTCCGACGTGGGCGCGGGCCGCGCCAAGGCGATCCAGCAGCCCGACGGCACCTGGCACATCGAGGGCGTGAAGCGCTTCATCACCTCGGCCGAGCACGACATGTCCGAGAACATCTACCACCTGGTCCTCGCCCGCCCCGAGGGCGCGGTCGGCGGCACCAAGGGCCTGTCGCTGTTCCTCGTGCCGAAGTACCACGTGGACGTGGAGACCGGCGAGCTCGGCGAGCGCAACGGCGTCTACGTCACCAACGTCGAGAAGAAGATGGGCCTCAAGGTCTCCACGACCTGCGAGCTCACCTTCGGCGAGAAGCACCCGGCCGTCGGCACCCTCGTCGGCGACAAGCACGACGGCATCCGCCAGATGTTCCTGGTCATCGAGTACGCCCGGATGATGGTCGGCACCAAGGCCATCGCCACCCTCTCGACCGGCTACCTGAACGCGCTGGAGTACGCCAAGGAGCGCGTCCAGGGCGCGGACCTCACCCAGCAGACCAACAAGACCGCCCCGCGCGTCACGATCACCCACCACCCGGACGTGCGCCGCTCGCTCCTCACGCAGAAGGCCTACGCCGAGGGCATGCGCGCGCTGGTCATGCTGACCGCGACCTACCAGGACGCGGTCCAGATCGCCAAGCACGAGGGCCGGCACGACGAGCAGGCCGAGAAGATGAACGACCTTCTCCTGCCGATCGTCAAGGGCTTCGGCTCCGAGCGGTCCTACGCGTTGCTGGGCGCCGAGTCCCTCCAGACCCTCGGCGGCTCGGGCTTCCTGCAGGACTACCCGATCGAGCAGTACATCCGGGACTCCAAGATCGACACCCTCTACGAGGGCACCACCGCGATCCAGGGCCTCGACCTCTTCTTCCGCAAGATCCTCCGCGACCAGGGCGCGACCCTGAACGTCCTCGCGAACGAGATCAAGGAGTTCGCGGCGTCCGAGTCCGGCAACGGCCGGCTCAAGGCCGAGCGGGCGCTCCTGGCCCAGGCCGTCGCCGACACCGAGGGCATCCTCGGCGCCATGGTGAACGCGGCCCTCGGCTCGCTGGAGAACCCGAAGGAGGTCTACAAGGTCGGGCTGAACACCACCCGCCTCCTCCTGGCCCTCGGCGACACCGTGGTCTCCTGGCTGCTGCTGCGCCAGGCCACCGTCGCGCTGGAGAAGCTGTCGGGCGAGGTCTCCGCCGCCGACCGCGACTTCTACACCGGCAAGGTCGCCGCCGCGCAGTTCTTCGCCGCGAACGTCCTGCCGCGCATCACCTCCGACCGCCTCATGGCCGAGAACACCACCCTCGACGTCATGGAGCTGCCGGAGTCGGCCTTCTAGAGCCCGCACGACCAGTTCCTTCTGAGGGAACCGTCAGCCCCCGCCGATCGCCCTCGGCGGGGGCTGCCGCGTTCCCGGGCCCGGGAAAGGCTCGCCGACCGGCGCGTGGCCATCGTCGAGGGGTGGCGGCCCCTCGGGACCGGACGGGCTGTGACCGAAGTGTCATCTGGTGGCGCAGATTGGACGGCTGAGGCGATCATGGATCTTGCCTGGGTGGGTACAGAGGCTTTACCGAAGACGGATGTTCGCGCGAGAGGGGTCCGGCCGGTGGGCTTTGGCGTGGCGATTTTTGTGATCACACTCGGCGCGATCCTGAAGTTCGCGGTCAACGCGGATCTCGGGCCGGTCGACCTCAACGCGATCGGGGTGATCCTCATGATCGTCGGAGGGGCCTCGTTCCTGCTGCAGTTCGTGTTCGCGCGGCAGCTCGGGAGCGAGGGGCCGCCGCGGGCGAACGGGCCCGCCGGGCGCGACACCTCCCATGACGGCGACGACTGAGGAAAAACCCCGTGCACTGCGGCGTCTCAAGGACTGAGACGGGGTCAGGCGGGTAGGCCTCCTTCAAGGAAGGAGGCGGCCGTGACAGTAGACGCGCACACCGCCCGGGACGCCGAACTCGTCCAGCTCCTGACCCCCGAAGGCGAGCGGCTGGAGCACCCCGACTACCCCTTGAGCCTTTCCGACCAGCAACTGCGCGAGCTGTATCGGGATCTCGTGCTCGTGCGGGCCCTCGACGTCGAGTCGGTCGCGCTGACCCGGCGGGGAGAGCTGGGGCTGTGGCCCTCGCTCCTCGGCCAGGAGGCCGCGCAGATCGGCTCGGGGCGCGCGCTGGGCGCCGCGGACATGGTGTTCCCCACCTACCGCGAGCACGGTGTCGCGTACTGCCGGGGGCTGCCCTGGCTGGACATCCTCAAGCTGTTCCGCGGGGTCAACCACGCGGGCTGGGACCCCAAGGAGTTCGGGTTCCACCTCTACACGATCGTCATCGGCAGCCAGACACTGCACGCCACCGGCTACGCGATGGGCATCCAGCGCGACGCCCACGCCCTCGCGGAGAAGGGCGAGACGGCCCTCGCCGACGCGGCCCTGGTGTACTTCGGGGACGGGGCGACCTCGCAGGGCGACGTCAACGAGTCGTTCGTCTTCGCAGCCGTCTACGACGCGCCGATCGTGTTCTTCTGCCAGAACAACCAGTGGGCGATCTCCGAGCCCTTGACGCGGCAGACGCGCATCCCCCTCTACCGGCGCGCCCAAGGGTTCGGCTTCCCGGGAGTGCGGGTGGACGGCAACGACGTCCTGGCCTGCCTCGCCGTGACGCGCCGCGCGTTGGACCGTGCCCGGACGGGCGAAGGGCCCTCGCTCATCGAGGCGTTCACCTACCGGATGGGCGCGCACACCACGACCGACGACCCGACCCGCTACCGGCACTCCGACGAGGTCGAGGCCTGGAAGCTGAAGGATCCGATCGCCCGGGTGAAGGCGTATCTCTCCCGCACGGGCCTGGCCAACGCCGCCTTCTTCGAAGAGGTCGAGGTCCAGGTGGCCGAGGCCGCCGTCGAACTGCGCGCCGCGTGCCTCGCCCTTCCCGACCCTCCTCCGCAGGCGCTCTTCCAGCAGGTCTACGCGGCACCGCACCGGCTGCTGGAAGAAGAGCAGGCCGCTTACGAGACCTACCTGGCGGGTTTCCATGACTGAGGTGACGGCACCGGAGACGACGGCCCGAGAGGCCGGAGCGCAGACGCTGACGATGGCCAAGGCGCTGAACGCGGGCCTCAGGCGGGCCATGGAGGACGACTCCAAGGTCGTCCTGATGGGCGAGGACATAGGCAAGCTCGGAGGGGTCTTCCGCGTGACGGACGGCCTCCAGCGGGACTTCGGCGAGGGAAGGGTGATCGACACCCCTCTCGCCGAGTCGGGCATCGTCGGGACGGCGATCGGGATGGCCCTGCGCGGGTACCGGCCGGTCTGCGAGATCCAGTTCGACGGGTTCGTCTTCCCGGCGGCCGACCAGATCATCACCCAGCTCGCCAAGATGCGGCTGCGCTCCCTGGGCCATGTGGAGGTGCCCGTCGTGGTGCGGATCCCCTGCGGCGGCGGGATCGGCGCGGTCGAGCACCACAGCGAGTCGCCCGAGGCCTACTTCGCGCACACCGCCGGGCTGCGGGTGGTGGCCTGCGCGAACCCGGTCGACGCCTACTGGATGATCCAGCAGGCGATCGCCTGCCCCGACCCGGTGATCTTCTTCGAGCCCAAGCGCCGGTACTGGGACAAAGCGGTCGTCGACCCTGAGGCGCCGGCGGCCCCGATGGGCGATGCCCGGGTCGTCCGGGAGGGGACCGACGCGACCCTGCTGGCGTACGGGCCGATGGTGAAGACCTGCCTTGAGGCCGCCGAAGCCGACGAGCGGTCTCTGGAGGTCGTGGACCTCCGCTCCCTTTCGCCGCTGGACACCGAGACGCTCTACGCGTCCGTGCGGAAGACCGGTAGGTGCGTCGTCGTCCATGAGGCCCCCGTGTTCGGCGGCCTCGGCGGAGAGATCGCGGCGCGCGTCACGGAGGCCTGCTTCTACCACCTGGAGGCGCCCGTCCTGCGCGTCGGCGGCTTCGCGACGCCCTACCCGGCCTCCCGGCTGGAGGACCACTACCTCCCCGACCTCGACCGGATTCTCGACGCGGTGGATCGGACGTGCGCATGGTGAAGTACTTCAACCTGCCCGACGTCGGCGAGGGGCTCACCGAGGCGGACATCGTCCGGTGGCATGTGGCGCCGGGCGACGCGGTCGAGGTCAACCAGACCATCGTGGAGATCGAGACGGCCAAGGCGATCGTCGAACTTCCGTCCCCTTTCGCCGGGATCGTCCGGGAGTTGCTGGCTGAAGAGGGCCAGACCGTCGATGTCGGCGCACCGATCATCGGGGTAGAGGAGGCCGACGCCGAGGCGGCCGCGGCCCCGCCCGCGCAGAGTCCACCCGCACAGAGCCCACCCGCACAGAGCCCGCCCGCGGAGGCGGAGCGCGCGTCGTCCCAGGCGCCGCCCGCGCGGACGCCCGTGCTCGTCGGATACGGGGTGAAACCGGGTGCGACGCACCGGCGGCCGCGCAAGAGCGGGCCCGCCTCCGGACGGCCCGGGGGCGGTCCCGCACGGCCCGCGGCGCCACGCCAAGGCGAGCCGGCCTCCTACGGGGACGGTCAAGGAGAGCCGCCGGCCGCGCGGCTCGGCCGTGCCGAAGCCGCCACGGGCCGCGCGCTGGCCAAGCCGCCGGTGCGCAAGCTCGCCAAGGACCTGGGCGTGGATCTCGCGGCGGTCGTCGGCACCGGCCCGCGCGGCTCGGTGACCCGCGACGACGTCCGCGCCGCCGCGCCCGCACCCGCCCGCGAGCGCCCGCCCATGGCCCCCACCGCGCCTACCCCGCCCACCGCGCCCTTGGCGGCCCCTGCGGAGCGGCAGGAGGCCGAAGGAGGCGTGCGCGTTCCCGTGAAGGGGGTGCGCAAGGCGATGGCCGCCGCCATGGTCTCCTCGGCGTTCACCGCCCCGCACGTCACCGAGTTCCTCCAGGTGGACGTCACCCGGACGGTCCGCATGGTCGAGAAGCTGCGCGCCCAGCCCGAGTTCGCCGAGATCCACTTCAGTCCGATGCTGCTCGCCGCACGGGCGCTCCTGGTGGCCCTGCGCAGGCATCCCCTCGCCAACGCCGCCTGGACAGAGGGAGAGGGCGGCGCCGAGATCGTCGTGCCGGAGCACGTGAACCTCGGGATCGCGGTCGCCACCGACCGGGGCCTGCTCGTCCCGAACGTCAAGAAGGCCGACACGCTGCCGCTGCCCGAGCTCGCCGCGGCGCTCGCCGGCCTCGCCGAGCGGACGCGCGCGGGGAAGGCCACGCCCGAGGACCTCGCGGGCGGCACGGTCACGCTCACCAACGTCGGCGTCTTCGGCGTGGACGCGGGCACCCCGATCCTCACCCCGGGCGAGACCGCCATCCTCGCCGTGGGCGCGATCCGGGACACCCCATGGGTCCACAAGGGCAAGGTCAAGCCGCGCAAGGCCGCCACCCTCGCGCTGTCCTTCGACCACCGCGTCCTGGACGGCGCGATCGGCTCGGCCGTGCTCCGCGGCGTGGGCGACATGCTGGAGGACCCGTTCCGCCTGCTCGCCCTCTCCTGACCCGCGAAGGGCAGCCCGCCCGCTTCCTGGACCCTGCCTGCTCCTCGGACCCCGCTACTCCCTGGACAGGGCGCGGGTCGCCCCGGCGGCGACGGTCAGTCCGAGGATCAGGCCCGCGGCCACGAGGACGTTCGCCACCCACTGGTAGGCGCCTTCGGGGGAGAAGAGCCCTTCCTGCCCGAGTGATCCGAGAGGGATAAGAAGGTCGAGGGTGTAGAAGAACGCATTGAAATGCGGGTTCTGGTCAGGGTCGAGCTCTTCGGGGCGGTGCAGGGAGAAGATGACGGTTCCGGCCGCGAGGAGGGCGCCAAGCCAGGCGAGGGCGCGGAAGGGCCGGTAGCCGTAGCCGACCAGGATGTCCTGGAGGTAGCCGAACCCGCGGTGCAGGACGGACTGGGTGCTGCGCCTGTCCCGCTGCTTGGCGAGCTGGACGGTCCGGCCGTCGGCGTCGAGGCCGAGCGTCTTGTAGGTGGCCGCCAGGCGCTCGTAAGGCTGTGGCTGGTAGCCGTCCCGGTCCCTTCGGATCCAGTTGAGCCGGGCCTTGGCGTTGAGCGGCGGGTCGAGGGTCTCGTAGGCGAGCCCGTCGAGCTGGAGGGAGTTCGCCCAGGTCATGGAGTCGTCGCGCAGGACGCCTATCCGGGCGTAGGAGAGGTCCACGACCCCGTCGACGGGGACGGCCGGGCGCAGCAGGAGCTCCTCGGACGTCAGCCGCTGGACGCTCAGGGCGACGCCGTCGGGGTTGGCCAGCCGAGCGCCCTTGAAGCTGAGCTGGCCGCCGATCTTGGCGCCGGCGAAGCTCGCCTCGCCGATGCAGGTGAAGTCGTCGGAGCAGTAGACGTCGGTGTCGACGTTGAGGTCGTCGGCGTTGAGCGCCCGCCCGGAGTTGGTGATCCGGGCCCCGACCAGCGACAGGTAGCCGCCCACGCGGGCACCGCGCAGCCGGACTTCGCCCTCCGCGACGAACCCTTCGTCGCAGAAGACGTTCGCGGCCACGTCCAGGCGGGACGCGTACAGGGCGGGCCTGCCGGGGTTGCGCAGGGTGGCGTCGCGGAAGATCAGCTGGCCGCCGATGCGGGCGCCCGGGAGCCGGACCTCGCCCTCGGCGCGGAACCCTCGGTCGCAGTAGACGTTGGCCTCCACCTGGAGCCTGTCTCCCAGCAGGGCGTCGCCGCCGGGCACGGGAAGCTGGACGCCGCTCAGGTTGAGGATGCCGCTGATGTGCGCCCCGTCCAGCCAGAGCCCGCCGTCGAAGACGCTGCCCTCCAGCCAGAGGTGCCCGTCCACGCGGGTGCCCGAGGCGACCAGGCCGGGCAGGCGGCACTGGATCAGGTGGACGGACTGGGTCTGCGCCCAGTAGAGCCGCGGCGGCTCCGAGAACACGCACGCCGTCAGGGACAGCGGCACGCCGACCTGGGCGTGGCCGAGGTCGAGGAGGTCGGTGATGT
Organism: Actinocorallia aurea; assembly: GCF_054783995.1. Lineage (NCBI taxonomy): Bacteria > Bacillati > Actinomycetota > Actinomycetes > Streptosporangiales > Thermomonosporaceae > Actinocorallia > Actinocorallia aurea. The sequence continues at coordinate 256,937 of NZ_BAAGPQ010000006.1, read as the reverse complement.
AGGCGCCGACCAACCTGATCGAGGGCACCCGGCCGGGCTCCGGCTCGCGCGCGCCGGTGAGCAGCGCCGCGATGACCTCCGCCCGGACACGCCGGTGCGGCCCCCACTGGCCCGCCGCCTCGGTGGGCTCATCGCCGCTCGGAGTCAGGTCGACGAGCTCCCCGGTGGGGAAGGCATGCCAGACACGGAGCTCCGCAGGGGTGAGGTCTGAGACATCCATGGAGGCTCCTGGGGGGAGTGCGGCAGAGGTGCCGTACGCTTTTCGATGCGGTCCAACCGCATGAATACCAAAGCTACTGATCAGGTGCGGGCACCTCGCCCGCACGAGGGGGAATCACAAGTGGCCCGAGTGGTCGTCGACGTCATGCTCAAGCCGGAGATCCTGGACCCGCAGGGCCAGGCCATCGCCCGCAAGCTTCCGCAGCTCGGTTTCGAGGGCGTCGCCGCCGTCCGCCAGGGCAAGCGGTTCGAGATCGAGGTCGACGGCCCGGTCGACGAGGTGGCCCTGGAGAAGGTCCGCAAGATCGCCGAGACGCTGCTGGCGAACCCGGTCATCGAGAACTTCGAAGTGCACGCGGAATAAACGCAGATCGAACGCCAAGTGCGGCGCAAGGCGTTGTTCCGTTCCAACAATGCCTAAACCAAAGAATCGTCAGGTCCGCGATTACGGCACAGGGCGCGGGGAAGTGTTAGCTTCGTCCGAGTTCTCCGAGGTGGGCCTGGTGGACATGAAGTTCTCACTCGCATTGCCCCGTGAGGCGATGAGTGTTCCCGTCATCCGCCGCGTACTCGGTGACGCGCTGCGCGGACTTGGCGTGTCCGAGGACTGCATAGACGACATCCTGGTCGCCGCGTCCGAGGCGTGCACCAATGTCGTCCGGCATTCCACGACCGTCGAGTACGAGGTGGACGGCACCATAGACGACGAGAACTGCGTGCTGCGGATCACCGATCACGGCACCGGGATGCGACGTCCGGCGGAGACGGGGGACCTCGCTGAATCCGGGCGCGGCATGAACATCATGCGCGCGCTCGTCGACGACCTGACGCTCGACGCGCGGCCCGACGGCGTGCGCGTCGCCATGCGCAAACGGCTGACCTGGCACGACGAAGCGCTGATGCGCCGCCTCGAATCCGAACTGGTGCACAGCGCCCGGTAAATTGGGCGTGAGACGGCAGGCCCTGACCTGGGCGGCCGAGGATACCCAATGGAGTGCAGATGGCCCGGGTGGGCGTCATCACTTTTCCCGGTTCGCTCGACGACCGGGACGCGCAACGCGCGGTACGCATCGCCGGGGGTGAACCGGTAGCACTGTGGCACGCGTCCACGTCGCTCGAAGGCGTGGACGCGGTCGTGCTGCCAGGCGGTTTCTCCTACGGCGACTACTTGCGCGCAGGCGCCATCGCCCGATTCGCCCCGCTGATGGACGAGCTGATCCCGGCCGCCAAGGCGGGCCTGCCGGTGCTCGGCATCTGCAACGGCTTCCAGGTCCTCGCCGAGGCGCACCTGCTGCCGGGCGCACTGATGCCGAACGCCGGAGGCCACTTCGTGTGCCGCGACCAGCGACTGCGCATCGAGAACGCCGACACCTCCTGGACCTCGGACTACGCCCAGGGCCAGGAGATCGTCGTCCCGCTGAAGAACATGGACGGCCGCTTCACCGCCTCCGCGGAGACCATCGCCGAACTCGAGGCCGAGGGCCGGGTGGTCGCCCGGTACGTGGACGTGAACCCCAACGGCTCGCTCGGCGACATCGCGGGCGTCACCAACGAGGCGGGCAACGTCGTCGGCCTCATGCCGCACCCCGAGCACGCCGTGGAGTCCCTGACCGGCCCGACCACCGACGGGCTCGGCTTCTTCACCTCGATCGTCAAGGGCCTGATCAACGCATGAGCGAAGTGACCGAGCTGACCCCCGAATCGACCCCTGCGCCGAACCCGGCCGCGCCGCGCACCGACAGCGTCGCGCGCGCCGAGGCGAGCCCCGAGCAGCCCCAGCCGTACAAGGAACTGGGGATGAACGACGAGGAGTACGGCCGCGTCCGCGACATCCTCGGCCGCCGCCCGACCGCGTCGGAGCTGGCGATCTACTCGGTGATGTGGTCGGAGCACTGCTCCTACAAGAGCTCCAAGATCTACCTGCGCCAGTTCGGCGAGAAGGCGCCCAAGACCGACGCGCTGCTCGTCGGCATGGGCGAGAACGCGGGCGTGGTCGACGTCGGCCAGGGCTGGGCGGTGACCTTCAAGGTCGAGTCGCACAACCACCCGTCGTTCGTCGAGCCCTACCAGGGCGCCGCGACGGGCGTCGGCGGCATCGTCCGCGACATCATCTCGATGGGCGCGCGTCCGGTGGCCGTCATGGACTCCCTGCGGCTCGGCGCGGCCGACGCCCCCGACACCCGGCGGGTCCTGCCGGGCGTGGTCAGCGGCATCGGCGGCTACGGCAACTCGCTCGGCCTGCCGAACGTCGGCGGTGAGACCGTCTTCGACCCGTGCTACCAGGACAACCCGCTGGTCAACGCGCTGTGCATCGGCGTGCTGCGGCACGAGGACATCCACCGGGCGTCCGCCGAGGGCGAAGGCAACCTGGTCATCCTGTACGGCGCCTACACCGGTCCCGACGGCATCGGCGGGGCCTCGGTCCTGGCGTCGGCGACGTTCGACGAGGAGTCGCAGGCCAAGCGGCCCTCGGTCCAGGTCGGCGACCCGTTCATGGAGAAGCTGCTCATCGAGTGCTCGCTGGAGCTGTTCCAGGCCGGCCTCGTCGAGGGCATCCAGGACCTCGGTGCCGCGGGCGTCTCCTGCGCCACCACGGAACTCGCCGCGGGCGGCTCGGGCGGCATGAGCGTCCGGCTCGACGCGGTGCCGCTGCGCGACCCGAATCTCCTGCCCGAGGAGATTCTGATGAGCGAGTCGCAGGAACGCATGATGGCGGTCGTCACGCCCGCCAACGCCGAGGCGTTCATGGCCGTGTGCGCCAAGTACGAGGTGCCCGCGACCGTCATCGGCGAGGTCACCGACACCGGCCGCCTGGTGATGACGTGGCACGACGAGGTGATCGTCGACATCCCGCCGCGCACCGCCGCGCACGACGGCCCCGTGTACGAGCGCCCCGTCGCCGTCCCCGCCGACCAGGCCGCCCTGCAGGCCGACGTGCCGACGAAGCTGCCTCGACCGTCGAACCGGGACGAGCTGCGCAAGACCGTCCTGTGGCTCGCGGGTTCCCCGAACCTCGCCGCCAAGGACTGGGTGACGTCCCAGTACGACCGCTACGTCCTCGGCAACACCGTGCTCGCGCAGCCGGAGAACGCCGGCGTGATCCGGCTCGACGACGAGACGGGCCTGGGCGTCGCGCTGTCCCTGGACGGCAACGGCCGCTACACCCGCCTCGACCCGTACGCGGGCGCCCAGCTCGCGCTGTCGGAGGCCTACCGGAACGTCGCGGCGACCGGCGCGCAGCCGCTCGCGGTCACCAACTGCCTGAACTTCGGCTCGCCGGAGGACCCGGGCGTCATGTGGCAGTTCTCGCGAGCCACCGAGGGCCTCGCCGACGCGTGCCTGATGCTCGGCATCCCGGTGACGGGCGGCAACGTCAGCTTCTACAACCAGACGAACGACGTGCCGATCAACCCGACGCCGGTCATCGGCGTGCTGGGCGTGCACCAGGACGTCCGGCGGCGCACGGCCATGGCTTTCGCGGCCGAGGGCCACAAGCTCGTCCTGCTCGGCACGACCTTCGACGAGTTCGGCGGGTCGGAGTGGGCGCACGTGATGTACGGGCACCTCGGCGGCACTCCGCCGAAGGTGAACCTGCCCGCCGAGGCCGCGCTGGGCTCGGTGCTGATCACCTCCGCGCAGGAGGGCCTGCTGTCCGGCGCCCATGACGTCTCCGACGGCGGCCTGTCCCAGGCGCTGGTCGAGGCGTCGCTGCGCGGCGGCCTGGGCGTGCGCGTGGCCTTCCAGGGAGACCCGTTCGTCGAGCTGTTCTCCGAGTCGGTGGCGCGCGCCGTCGTCGCGGTGCGGCCGGAGGCCGAGTCCCGGTTCGTCGACATCTGCGCCCAGGCGGGCGTGCCGATCACCACGATCGGCGTCGTCGGCGGCGACTCCTACACCGTGGACGGGGCCTTCACGATCCCGCTGCACGAGCTGCGCGAGGCGCACACCCGGACGATCCCGGCCCTCATGGAGCAGTGACGTCCTGAGCGACCCCCCGGCCCTTCCTCCTCCGCCTTCACTGGCAGGGGAGGGAGGGCGGAGTGCTTTCCGGCCTGCGTCGGACCGGCCGTGATGCCCGGGAAGGCCCTGAGGCGTCCGGAGACGGCACAGGCCCGCTCTCGCGAGGGGAGAGGCGGGCCCGAGGGTGCCGACGGCCGGAGCGGCCTCAGAAGACCGAGATGTGGACGTGGTCGTAGTGGTTGGCGGTGATGCCGCCCCGGTCGGCCATCGCGGCCCAGCCCGGTGAGCGCATGTCGTAGATCCGCTGCTTCCAGATCACGTACTTGACGCCGTACTTCGACGCGTTCTTGATCGCCCAGGCCGCGACCTCGTCGCCGTGCTGGACGCGGTCGGCCGTGGGCATGGAGCCGCCGGTGCTCTCCATGAAGTCGCAGGCGCGGCCGGTGCCGTGGTCCTGCGGGTCGCCCGGTCGGAGGCAGCCGATCATGGGGAAGGAGCCGAACTCGTCGAGGATCGCGGTGCGCAGGGTGACCAGACGGGTGGTCAGCCCGCTGTTCCCGACCATCGGGGTCGGCTGGTACTTCTGGATCAACGTCCGGATCTTGTCCTTGCGTTTGGTCAGATCCGAGACGGTGTCCTCCATCTTCTTCAGCTTGAGCTTCGCCTCGTTGGCGGCCTCGGTGTACCTGTCGACGAGGTCCTGGATCTGGTTGGTCCGGTTCGCCTCGTTGGTCGACAGGTGCTCCACCATCGCCATGCCGGCGAGGATCTGGCCGGGGTCGCCGCCCGTCTGGAGGACCGCGAGCGTCGGGTCCATGCCGACCGCCATGTACCGGCTCGAAGCGAGGCGTGAGACGACGTTCCGGGACTTGTCCAGATCGTCGGACAGGTCCTCCTGCCGCTTGATCGCCCTCTTGGCCTCGATCTGGATGCCCTTCAGCTCCTCCAGTTCGCCGCCGAGCTGCTTGTCGAGCTCCCTCATCTGCTTGGTGAGGGAGGCGAGCTTGTCGGGGTCGGACGGGAGGGCGGCGGGCACGCCTGAGGAGGGGGCGGCGAGCATCAGCGCACCGGCGATGGCCAGCAGGGCCGTACCCGCGCGGCGCCGGACGGGGGTCACACGCGTCTCCTCTCGCCCACTGCGGATCGGGGGCCGATCCCGCAAAGGGTAAACCCAAACATCACGTGACGGTCACGAACTGGCAGATCATGGGCGCTTGAGCAGGGCCTCGTAGCGGCGCTGGCTGCCCGGCTTCATCTCCCAGAGGTACTGAAGGCCGCCGTCGCCCTTGTCGGTCATGGTGACAGTGCCGGGGGTGCACTGTCCGGCCGTCCGCTTGAACGCCATGTTCAGGGCCGCGCCTTCACCGCCGGTCTTGGTGAGCTTGCCCACGCAGCCGCCCACGCCGAGTTTCGCGGTGGCACGGCCTTCGCCGTCGAAGGTGACGCGGATGCTGAACTTGGCGCCCGACTGGTTGGTGGCCATGCCCTCCCACGTCCCCGAGAACGCGGCGGAGGGGGCGGTGGCGACAGGCGGGCCCGCTTCGGTCTCGGGCTTCTCGTCGTCGCCGTTGGAGGCGAGGGCGAGGGTGAGCACCACGATGCCGACGACCGCGGCCAGGGCCAGCGCGCCGACCTTCTTGCTGGGTCCGCCGTCGAAGAGGGCGACCGCCGCGCGCGCCGGCGCGGGGATGCCCGTGCCGGAGGCGGGCGGGGACGCGGGCGGGCGCTCCCACAGGGCGGTGGCGGCCTGCGGCTGCGCGGGGACGGGTTCGGGCTCGGGCGCGGCGGGAGCGGGCTCGGGCCAGTCCGAGCGGGCCGGCGCGGGCGGCAGATACGGCCCGGCGAACGGGTCGTCGAGGTCGGCCGACGGGATCGGCGGGGGCGGGGGTGGGGGCGGGGGTGGCTCCGGGGGGCCGGCGGCGGGGATCGCGGCGAAGGAGCCGGTGGCGGTCCGCACGTCGGTGGAGGGCCGGGCGGGCGGCAGGGACGACCAAGGGTCGGCGGGCACCGGCGCGGCGAGCAGCGCCTCGGCCTCGGCCTGCTGGGCCGGGGGCAGTTCGAGGCCGCGCCGCAGCAGGGTCTGCAGGACGGTCTCGGCGGTCGGGCGCCGGAACGGGTCCTTGCTCAGCGCCATGATCACGAGGTCGCGGACGGAGTCGGGGAGCTTGTGCAGTTCGGGCTCGGAGGAGGTGACGCGGGCGGCGACGGTGTCGGCCCTGTCCTCCCCGAAGGGGGGCTTTCCGGACGCGGCGGCGGCGATCACCGCGCCCCACGCCCACAGGTCGGTGCCCGGCCCGACGCCCGCGCCCGTGAGCTGCTCCGGTGCCTGGTAGGAGGGGATGCCGGGGTCGGCCGGGACCCCGCCCGCGGCCAGCGCGCGGGTGACGCCGATGTCGGTGAGCACGGGCCCGTCCGAAGTGATGATCACGTTGGACGGCTTGAGGTCCAGGTGCGCGACCCCCGCCTTGTGCAGGGAGGCCAGACCCAGGGCGATGCCGACGGCCAGCCGCTCGACGGTCGCCCGGTCCCCCCGGCCGGTCGAGACGATCATCTGCTGGAGCGACGGCCCGGAGACGAGTTCGCTCACCACGTACGGCCAGTCGCCCGCCACGTCGGCGCTGAGCGGGCGGGACACCCGGGTGCCCGCGATCTCGCGCGCGGCCAGGGCCTCGCGCAGGAACTCCGCCCGCGCGCCGCCGTCACCGCCGAGCCTGGTGTGCAGCAGCTTGACCGCGACGGGCGGGCCGTCGGCGACACCGCGGAAGACCACGCCCCGGCGGCCCTCACCGAGGCGGCCTTCCAGAACGTGGTCACCGAGCCGACCGGGGTCGCCGGGTTGGAGCGGTAGGACGTCGGACATCGTCAACACCTCGAAAGATCGACCTAACCGGCATATTTCTACCGGTCCGAGCGGCCGCGTGTAACGTCGTCCGCGTGAATGGGGGGAGTATCGAGGGTCAGGACGCGCTGGCGCAGGCGCTCTCGGCGTACGGGTCGGGCGAAGTCCCCGAGCGCAAGGTGGAGAAGGCGGCGGTGAAGTACCTTCTCTCCCTTTTGACCAAGAAAGCGCCTGGTAAATCCGTCGAAGTACGGATTCCGCCCTACGCGGCGGTCCAGTGCGTCGAAGGCACCCGGCACACCCGGGGCACCCCGCCGAACGTCGTCGAGACCGACGCCCGGACGTTCGTCGGCCTCGCCGCGGGCACCACCGCCTGGGCCGAGGCCGTCACCGACGGGCGGGTGCGCGCCACCGGGACCCGCGCCGACCTGTCCGAGCTCCTGCCGCTCGTCACTCCTGATGGGCCTTGAGCAGCGGGAACCTGGCGTCCAGGCAGGCCGAGCGGTCGAAGGGCGTCTGGTAGCGGCCGCTGCACTCGGCGGCCTGGCGGCCGAACCACACCAACGCCGCGCCCGCCACCGCCAGGGCGAGCACGCTCACTGCGATTCCGGCATAGCCGAAACCCCGGCCCCTGCCGCGGGTCACCGCGAGGGCGCCGCACCAGATCCCCGCGACCGCGAGCAGCATGCCGAGCCCGCACATCCAGAAGGTCAGCAGCCCGAGGACGCCCAGCAGGAGGGCGGTGAGTCCGGGGCCGCGCGGCGAGGCCCCGGCCGAGCTGCGGGGGCCGGGCGACGTCATGATGCACAGCGTTCCCCCTACCGGGTCCGGTCCGGGGAACGCACGGGCAAGGGTCGCTTAAAAGCATCAGCTCACAGACCCTAAACTGGCTGTCATGTCGCGCCGTGCCGATGGACGTCTCAGTCATGAACTGAACCCCTCCGATAAGGGACCGCAGGACGCCTGCGGCGTCTTCGGCGTCTGGGTGCCGCCGGACGCCGCCGCCACCGCGGAGGTCAGCAAGCTCGCCTACTACGGCCTGTACGCCCTCCAGCACCGGGGCCAGGAGTCCGCGGGCATCGCCGTCAGCGACGGCGCCCGCATCGTCGTCTTCAAGGACATGGGCCTGGTCTCCCAGGTCTTCGACGAGTCCGTCCTGTCGACCCTGCGCGGCCACATGGCGCTGGGGCACTGCCGCTACTCGACCACGGGCTCGCCCACCTGGGAGAACGCCCAGCCGACCTTCCGCTCCACCGACGGCGGCTCGCTGGCCCTCGCCCACAACGGCAACCTGATCAACACCCCGGAGCTGGCCGCCCGCCTCGCCCCCGGCGAGCTCACCGCCACCACCGACACCGAGGTCCTCACCGCCCTCCTGGCCACCCGTGAGGGCGGTCCGCTGGCCGCCGCGCACGAGATCCTCCCGCACACCCGCGGCGCCTTCTCCCTCGTCTTCATGGACGAGCAGACCCTGTACGCCGCCCGCGACCCCGAGGGCATCCGCCCGCTCGTCCTGGGCCGCCTGGAGCGCGGCTGGGCCGTCGCGTCGGAGACCGCGGGACTGGACATCATCGGCGCCCAGTTCGTCCGCGAGGTCGAGCCCGGCGAGATCATCGCGATCGACGCCGACGGCCTGCGCTCGGAGCGGTTCGCCGAGCCCCGCCCCAAGGGCTGCGTCTTCGAGTACGTCTACGTCGCCCGCCCCGACACCTCCATCGCCGGCCGCTCGGTGCAGGCCACCCGCGTCGAGGTCGGCCGACTGCTGGCCAAGGAGCACCCGGTCGAGGCCGACCTGGTGATCCCCACGCCCGAGTCCGGAACGCCCGCCGCGATCGGCTACGCCGAGGCCTCCGGCATCCCCTACGGCCAGGGCTTCGTCAAGAACTCCTACGTCGGCCGCACCTTCATCCAGCCGTCGCAGACCATCCGGCAGCTCGGCATCCGGCTCAAGCTGAACCCGCTGCGCGAGGCGATCGAGGGCAAGCGCCTGGTCGTCGTCGACGACTCGATCGTGCGCGGCAACACCCAGCGCGCCATCGTCCGCATGCTGCGCGAGGCAGGCGCCGCCGAGGTCCACGTCCGGATCTCCAGCCCGCCGGTGCGCTGGCCCTGCTTCTACGGCATCGACTTCGCCACCCGCGCCGAGCTGATCGCCGGAAACCTCAACGTCGAGGAGGTGCGCGCCTCGCTGGGCGCCGACTCCCTGGGGTACATCTCCCTCGACGGCCTGGTCCAGGCGACCGAGCAGCCCAAGGACCGGCTGTGCCGGGCGTGCTTCGACGGGGTCTACCCGATCCCGGTCGAGGAGTCCGCCCGGGGCAAGCACGTCCTGGAGACCGTCACGCCGTAGCCGCCGGAGGGCAGCCGCCCGAGGCGTCCGCACCGCGGACGCGCCAGACAGGCGCGTTCGCGCTTCCGCACGAAGGAAAGCGATTCATGAGCACGTACGAGGCCGCCGGAGTCGACATCGCCGCCGGCGAGCGCGCCGTCGAGCTGATGAAGTCCAGGGTGGCGCGCTCGCGCCGCCCCGAGTGCGTCGAGGACGCCAGCGGCTTCGCGGGCCTTTTCGACGTCTCGGCGCTGCTGAAGTACCGCAGGCCGCTCCTGGCGACCTCCACCGACGGCGTCGGCACCAAGGTCGACCTCGCCCGCCGCCTCGGCAGGTACGACACCATCGGCCACGACCTCGTCGGCATGGTCGTCGACGACCTCGCGGTCTGCGGGGCCGAGCCGCTGTTCATGACCGACTACATCGCCTGCGGCAAGGTCGTCCCCGAGCGGATCGCCGACATCGTCGGGGGCATCGCCGACGCCTGCGTCCTGGCCGGCACCGCGCTGGTCGGCGGCGAGACCGCCGAGCACCCCGGCCTGCTGGAGCCGGACGAGTTCGACGTCGCGGGCGCCGCCACCGGCGTCGTGGAGGCCGACGAGATCCTCGGCCAGGAGCGGGTCGCGGCCGGCGACGTCGTGCTGGGCCTGGCCTCCTCGGGCATCCACTCCAACGGCTACAGCCTGGTCCGCCACATCCTGCGCGAATCGCCGCTGTCGCTGGCGGACGCGCCCGCGGATCTGTCCGGGACCGTCGGGGAGGAACTGCTCACCCCGACCCGGATCTACGCCCTCGACTGCCTCGCGCTGGCCCGCGCCGGGCTGGTCCACGCGTTCGCGCACATCACCGGCGGCGGCCTCGCCGCCAATCTCGCCCGGTCCCTGCCGTCCGGGGTCGACGCGGTCCTGCGCCGCGACTCCTGGACGGTGCCGCCGATCTTCCAGATCCTCGCGGCCCACGGCAAGGTCGAGCAGGCCGACATGGACAGGACCTTCAACCTCGGCGTCGGCATGGCCGCGATCGTCCCGGCCGACGCCGCGGACACCGCCCTGGCCCTGTGCGCCGAGCGCGGGCTGCCCGCGTGGGTGCTCGGCGAGATCACCGAGGGCTCCGGCCGCGCCGTCCTGGTCTGACCCGCTTCCGCCCGTCCAGCAGGCTCCCGCCCGGTAGAACCCGGGCGGGCTCGCTCCTTCCTCAGTTCTTGAAGAAGGAGTCCAGGCCGTCGGCGAGGGACACCGCGATCTTCTGCCGGAACTTCGGGTCGCTCAGTTTGGCGGCGTCGCCCTTGTTCTGCATGTTGCCGGTCTCGATGAAGATCTTCGGCACGGTCGACAGGTTGAGTCCGCCCAGGTCGTCGCGGATCGTGAGGCCCTTGCCGTCGCCCAGGTAGGTGGCGAAGGGCATGCCGGTGCCCTTCTTGTACGACGCCCTGATGTCCTTGGCCAGCCGCAGCGACGGCTTGACGATCCCGTCGTTGTAGCCGGGGACGGGCTTGGGCGCGATGATATGGAAGCCGTGCCCGCTCGTCGTGGCGCCGTCGGCGTGGATGGAGATCACCGCGCCCGCCTTCTTGGCGTTGCCGAACTTCGCGCGCTCGTCCACGCAGGGGCCGGAACCCGTGTCGTTCTTGCGCGTCAGGTAGACCTTCGCGCCGCGCTTCTCCAGCACCTTCTGGGCGCGGTTGGCCACGTCCCAGGTGAACGCGTGCTCGGTGTAGCCGGCCTTGGTGGACGTGCCCGAGGTGTCGCACGACTTGTAGCCGTTGCCCACGAAGACCTGCGTGCCCTTGACCGGCCCGCCGTTGTGGCCCGGGTCCAGCACGATCGTCTGGCCGTCGACCGGATGCGCCGCGCGCCCCTGCCCCGGATCCTCGGTGGCCTGCCCGTTGACGGTGGGCGGCTCGGCGGGCGCGGAGCCCTTCTCGTCGCCGCTTCCGCAGGCGGTGAGGCAGATCGCGGCCGCGCCGAGGACGGCCAGTGCCCTGCGTCCCGTAACCAAGATCGACTCCCCGTGATCGGTTCGTTATGAACCGACCCAGTCTATGGGGAAACGGCGGCGGAGGGGTGGCCGGTCCCACGAACACCCCTCCGCATGTGGTCACACCACGGCTTCCTCCCGCCCCAGCAGTGCCGCGAGCGCCCTGGCCTCCTCGGCGTCCAGCCCGAGCACCACCCGGGGCCTGCCCCACGGATGGTCGATCGAGTGGGCGACATAGCTCGCGACCGACTCGGGGGCAGGGCTCTCGACCATGCCCCGGGCGTGCCGCCACTGCTGCCAGGCCCGCTCCAGCTCACTCGCGGCGCGCTGGGCGCAGGAAACCAACTCCGGATCACGCACGGATGTACCCCCCTGGACGTTCCTGCCGAACGGCACCCATCAAACGGGGGCCCCAGGCGGGAGGCCAGCCCTTCAAGCCAGAGTTGGGCAGTCCCTTACTCCGGCCCGGAAAGATCTCCACCTCGCTGGACGGCTCGGGACCGGGCCGCTCACAGCGGTGCGGGGCCCGTCGTCGACCGCACCACGAGATGCGGCATCACCAGCTCCTGGCGGACCGGGCGGGCGGCGTCCTCGATCCGCGAGCACAGCAGCGAGGCGGCCACCCGGCCCATGTCCCGGCGGGGCTGGTCGACGCTGGTCAGCGAGATGTGCCGGATCGCCGCGAGGTGGGTGTTGTCATAGCCCACGATCGAGACGTCCTCGGGCACCCGCAGACCCAGTTCGTCGGCCGCCGAGAGGGCGCCGGTGGCGACGAGGTCGTTCGGGCAGAAGATCGCGGTCGGTCTTTCCGGCCGGTCCAGCAGCGCGCGGGCCGCGCGGTGGCCGCCGTCCTCGGTGAAGTCGCCGGCCTCGACCACGATGTGGTCGGCGAGCCCGTGCCGGGCCATCGCCGCCTCGTAGCCTGCCCTCCGGTAGCGCGCGGTGCCGGACGGGGAGCCTTCGATGTGCGCGATCCTGCGGTGTCCGTGGCCGACGAGATGGTCGACGGCGAGGCTGGCGCCCAGTTCGTCGTCGTCCACGACGATGTCCACGCCCTCGACGTCGCGCTCACCGACGACCACGACCGGGACCGACGCCGCGGCCTCCTTGAGGGAGTCGGGCACGACGCTGAGCAGCACCAGGCCGTCCACGCGCATCTCCAGGAACGCCTCGACGGCCTCGGCCTCGAACAGCGGGTCCCAGCGGCCGGAGCCGACGAGCATCCGCAGGCCCTCTCCGTGCAGGCTCTCCTGGAGGCCGTCCAGGGTCTCGGCGAAGAACGGGTTGTGGAGGTCGGCGACGAGGGCGCCGATGAGGCGGGTGCGCCCCTCCACGAGGCTCCGCGCGACGGCGTTCGGCCGGTAGCCGAGTTCCCGGGCGGCCTTCAGCACGGCCTGCCGACGCCGTTCGCTCACGTGGGGTGATCCGCGCATGACGAGGGAGACCAGCGATTTGGAGACGCCCGCGCGCTCGGCGACATTGCGGATCGTCGGCTTGCTCGACGCCTGCCGGGGCACGCTGGGATCGGGCCGCGGGGCGTTTTCTTCAGCTGACATGGCTCTCCTGTCGGGGGGAGAAAAGCAGGGCCTGCCGCCATCGCAGTTACTTCACACAGAAGAAGATGCCATGCTGCCCCCGCGCTGCGCCAAGCGACCCCGTAACCGCGTGTAACGGGTATGTTTATACGGTCGTGATCGGGTGTCCGAAAATGCCCTTCCCACCGGAGGGCGTGCGGGAGAAGGGGCCTCCCGGGCTCGGATACGCTGCCATGGTGGCAGAGCAGGCGGCGTCGGACGCGGGTACGGAGAGAAGGACCCGTCGGCGGTTGAGCGTCGACGCGCGCAGGGACGAGCTGATCGAGGCGGCGCTCGACCTCTTCAGCCGCCGGCCCCCAGAAGAGATCTCCATCGACGACGTGGCGGCCGCCGCGGGTGCGTCACGGGCGCTCGTCTACCACTATTTCGGCGGAAAGCAGGAGCTCTACCTCGCGGCTCTGCGCAGCGCGGCCAAGCAGCTCGGCGACCTTCTCGAGGCGCCGACCGAGGGCACGCCGCTGGAGCGGCTCGCCCTTTCCCTGAGCCGCTACTTCCGGTTCGTCGAGGACCACGCCACGGGTTATCTCGCGATGGTGCGCGGCGGGGCGGCGTCGGGTTCCGGCGAGGTGAACGCGATCGTCGAGGGCACCCGCGCGCTGCTCCTCGGCCGGATCAGCCGCGAGATCTCCGACGGCGAGCCGGGTCCCGTCCTGCGCGTCACGCTGCGGATGTGGATGACCGCCGTGGAGACCGCCGCGCTGGACTGGCTGGAGCACCGCGACCTCTCCCGGTCACGGGTCGAGGCACTTCTGGTCGACCAGATCGTCGTCACGCTGGCGAAGGCCGCCGAGTCGGATCCGGAACTGGCCGAGGCCCTGGCCCGGCTGGCCGAGCAGCGCCGCGCGGGCTGAGACGAGCAGGCCGCCGAGACCCCTGGGGGTTGCTCGACGGCCTGTCCGGTGGACCATCGGTTCGATGGCCCGGCGGCTGACGTCCTACTCCGAGCGCTGCTGCGGAATGCCCGCAAGCAGCGCGCGGACCTCGGCTTCGCGGTAACGCCGGTGCCCACCCAGGGTTCGGATGGACGTCAGCTTGCCGGCCTTCGCCCACCGCGTGACCGTCTTGGGGTCGACCCGGAACATCGTCGCCACCTCTGCCGGGGTCAGCAAGGGCTCTGCCTCTGGTGTACGTGCTGACATGGTGCGGCCTCTCCTCCGTGGACCGTCTGGCAGCCGATCCTGCGATCTGGTTTTCGCGCGGGTTACCGATGTCCCCTATGGCCCGGAACGAGCCACTATGACATCACAAGGTGTAACCTTGCCATCACTCACCGCAGTAAGCAAGCCCCCGGCTCAAATCTGCGTGTTCGTGGTGACTGGGTTACGCTGAGTGATTCTAGCGACACGTATGGTGCCATGGCGTGTGGAATCGAGAACTTTCTGCGGGAGTTTGTCCCGACCCGGTCGTTGCGAACGGTCACCGGACCTCGGCGATGACGCGCTGAGCAGGGGTTTTTACCGATACTTTGCCCTTCTTGTCGGCTCGGGATCGGTGCCGACCGGAACGCGGACAACGCCCGTGATCGGCGGGTGGCGCCGTTTCCGGGCCTGTCCGGCCCCGAAAAGCGTGCTGCGGCGCTCCCTCTGGGCGGTCGGTCATGGATCATGGGCTTGGTCGCGAAACGCCGGAGATGGCAGCTCTGAGGCGCTTAGTGGCTCTCTGTGGTGATAGCTGGGGCGTCAGGTCCCCGTTGCCGGAGGGGATTCGCGGGGTCTCCATGGTCCGGGGACTCCCCGCACGGTCTTAGGCTGATCCCGTGACCGTTTTCCAGGGGCACGAACAGGTCGTCTTCTGCGCCGATGAGGCGAGCGGCCTGCGCGCGATCATCGCGATCCACTCCACCGCGCTCGGCCCGGCGCTCGGCGGCACCCGGTTCTTCCCCTACGCCTCCGAAGAGGCGGCCCTCGCCGACGTCCTGGACCTGTCGCGCGGCATGACCTACAAGAACGCGATGGCGGGCCTCGACCACGGCGGAGGCAAGGCCGTCATCATCGGCGACCCCCGGACGGACAAGAGCGAGGCCCTGCTACGCGCCTACGGCCGGTTCGTCCAGAGCCTCGGCGGCAGGTACGTCACCGCCTGCGACGTCGGCACCTACAGCGAGGACATGGACCACGTCGCCCGCGAGTCCTCCTTCGTCACCGGCCGCACCACCGCCCACGGCGGGGCCGGGGACTCCTCGATCCTCACCGCCCTCGGCGTCTTCCAGGGGATGCGGGCCGCCGCGGAGCGGGTCTGGGGCGCGCCCACCCTCGCCGGCCGGACCGTCGGCATCGAGGGCGTCGGCAAGGTCGGCCACCGCCTCGCCGAACTGCTGGCCGCCGACGGCGCGGCCCTGGTGATCTGCGACATCGACCCCGAGGCCACCGCCAAGGTCGTCGCCCGGCACCCCGGCACCGTCGTCGTCCCCGACTCGGCGGCGCTGGTCGCCTCGCAGATCGACGTCTACGCGCCGTGCGCGCTCGGCCACGCGCTCACCGACGACGTGGTGGAGGTCCTGCGCGCGGTGATCGTGTGCGGCGGCGCCAACAACCAGCTCGCGCACCCCGGGATAGAGAAGGCGCTCGCCTCGCGGAACATCCTCTACGCGCCCGACTACGTGGTGAACGCCGGCGGCGTGATCCAGGTCGCCGACGAGGTGCACGGGTTCTCCATGGAACGCGCACGTGCCAGGGCAGAGAAGATCTTCGACACGACAGGCCGGATCTTCGCCCTCGCCGACGGGGAGGGGATTCCCCCCGCGGTCGCTGCGGACCGGCTCGCCGAGCGCAGAATGTCCGAAGTCGGGCGGCTGAGGGGTATCTGGCTGAACTAACCCTGAGTTGTCAAATGATCGCTCGGGGGGCCGTCGCCGCAGGTCAGGGCGGTGTCCGGGTCCCATTAGACTGGCTGCCACCACGGCAAAGGCAGGCGCCACCGTCTGGACACGTACCGAGCCGCGTGTAAAACGGGTACGGTTGTACCCGTAGCTGACGCACGGCTCAGACGTGTCAGCGCGTGTGCGTAAGCGTAGCGATAGGGCCAGTAGAAGCCCTGACCATCAAGGGGGTCGAGCCAATGGGGCGAGGCCGAGCTAAGGCCAAGCAGGTTAAGGTCGCTCGCCAGCTGAAGTACAACGGCGGCCACACTGACCTCGACCGCCTTTCGGACGAGCTGGGAGTATCACCCGCGCAGCCCGCGGAGATCGACGACTCCTACGACGACGAGTTGGTCGACAAGTACGCGGACTACGCGGATTACCAGCCCAAGGACAGCTCAGCGGGTTGACGGCCCGAGCCGCGTTCCGTGCTCGCGCGGGCCGTGCTCAGTCTTGTCTTCGCCTCAGCTGTCCTGCCTCCGGGGCGGGATCTCCATCGTCATCCGCGGAGCGCATGATCCACTCCATCCTCGCGGGGCCCGAGGAATCTCGGGTCCCTGCGAAGGATGACGTCGCCCATCGCCTTGAGGGTGGCGGGGATCTCACGCACATATCCGTAGAAGTTGGGCGTCGGCCATGGTGGGCTGTCGCCCACGCCGTACGCGTCGATGCCGGTGCGCCGACACAGTGCCACGGCCCGCGTCAGGTGGAAGTACTGGCTCACCACGAGCGCGCGCGTCACGCCGAAGATCTTCCGTGCCCGGACGCAGGAGTCCCAGGTGTCGAAGCCGGCGTGGTCGAGCACGATCACCTTGGCCGGGACGCCGTGGGCGACGAGGTAGTCGCGCATCGCGGTGGGCTCGTCGTAGGCGGTCCGGCTGTTGTCCCCGCTGAGCAGCAGCACCTTCGCCTTGCCCTGCTCCAGGAGTTCCATCGCGCGGTCCAGCCGCCGGGCGAGGAACGGGGTGGGCGTGCCGTCCGGGTCGAGCCCGGCGCCCAGCACCAGCGCCACATCCGCCTTGGGCGCGCCCGCCGCGTCGGTGATCCTGCCGCTCGTGGAGGCGTGCGCCCACGCCGTCGGGGCCAGGAAGAGCACCGCGGCCACCGCGATGACCGCCGCGATGACGCGGGCTCTGCGGGAGCCGATGATCCGTCGCGGGTCCATGCCGTCGATCTTAGGCGCGCGCGAGGCCTTGGCGTCCGGCAGGATGAGCGGGTGCTGAAGACTCTGCGTGCCTGCTTCGACGAGGCCGGATACACCGTCGACGGCGTGCGCGAACTGCTCGGTCCGGTGGCCGGCGCCGCGCTCGCGCGCGACCAGATCGTGCCCGCGCTGCGCGCCGTCCAGGGCGATCCCTCGACGCTGGCCGCGCTGACCACCCTCCTGTGGGTCCAGGAACCCGTGCCCGTGTCGGCGGACCTGCCCGTCGCCGAACTCGTCGGGACCGGGCTCGCCGGGCGCGACGGCGACCTGCTGGTGCCGCTGCTGCACGTGGAGCCGCTGGACTGGTCCGGCCCGACCCGTTACGCGGTCTCCGACCTCAAGGTGCGGCCCGGTGACGCGCCGGGATCGCTCGCCGCCGACCACGTGGTCGGCGTCGGCGGGGCCTCCTACAACCTGGCCCGCCTCGTCGTCCACCGGCCTGTGGACAGCGCGCTCGACCTCGGCACGGGCTCGGGCGTGCAGGCGCTCCTGCTCGCCGACCGCGCCCGGCGGATCACCGCCACCGACACCAACCCGCGCGCGCTGGAGCTGGCCAGGCTCAGCCTCGACCTGTCCGGCATGGACGCCGAACTGAGGCTCGGCTCGCTCTTCCAGCCCGTGCCCGAGCGCTACGACCTCATCGTCTCCAACCCGCCCTTCGTGATCTCCCCGGACGGGCGCTTCCCCTACCGCGAGTCGGGGATGGCCGGCGATGACGTCTGCCGCCGCCTCGTCCAGCAGGCGCCGGACCACCTCACCGAAGGCGGCTGGTGCCAGCTCCTGGCCAACTGGCTGCACATCGACGGTGAGCCGTGGGACGAGCGCGTCGCCGACTGGATCAGCGGCTGCGACGCCTGGGTCGTCCAACGCGACGTGCAGGACCCCGCCGAATACGCCGAACTGTGGCTGCGCGACTCCTGCGAGGCGGGCTCCGCCGAGTACCGGGAGCGCTACGACGCCTGGCTCGCCTACTTCGAGCGCGAACACGTCACCGGGATCGGCTTCGGCTGGATCACCCTGCGCGAGGGCGGCGGGTCGATCAAGGTGGAGGAGCTGCGGCACGCGGTGGACCAGCCCGTCGGGGCCTATGTCGAGTCCGTCCTGGACTCCGTCGCGGCGGCCGACCACCCCTTCACCCGGCTGAAGACCGCCGACGGCGTGGTGCAGGAGCAGATCGGTCGGCCCGGCGCCGAGGACCCGGAGCGGATCGTGCTGCGCCAGACGTCGGGGCTGCGCCGGGCCACGGGCGTCGGCACCACCGAGGCTGCCCTCGCCGGGGTCTGCGACGGCTCCCTGCCACTGGAGCCGCTGCTCGGCGCGATCGCCCAGCTCACCGAGGTCGATGAGGACGCGGTCCGGGCGCACGCCGACGCGGTGCTGCCCGAACTCGTCGCGGACGGCTTCTTCGAGGTGACGGGGTGAGCGACGGGGTGAGCGCGGCCGTCAGGGCCTGCGGGCCAGCTCCCGGTTGATCCGCCAGGCCCACAGCGGGCCGTTGTAGATCATCGCTGTGTAGCCCTGCACCAGGGTCGCGCCGGCGGCGATCCGCTCCCGGACGTCGTCGGCGGTCTCCACGCCGCCGACCGAGACCAGGGTGATCCGGTCGCCGGTGCGGGCCTTGAGGCGCTTCAGCACCTCAAGGGAGCGGGCCTTGAGAGGCGCGCCCGACAGGCCGCCGGTCTCGGCGGCGATGGCCGGGTCGCCCCGCAGGCCCTCGCGGCCGGTCGTGGTGTTGGTGGCGATGATCCCGTCGAGGCCGAGTTCGAGCGCGAGGTCGGCGACGGCGTCGACGTCCTCGTCGGCGAGGTCGGGCGCGATCTTCACCAGGAGGGGCGTGCTGCCCTTGGCCTCCTGGACGGCGGTGAGAAGCGGCCGGAGCATCCCGACGGCCTGGAGGTCGCGCAGCCCCGGCGTGTTGGGCGAGCTGACGTTCACCACGAGGTAGTCGGCGAGCGGGGCGAGGAGCCGGGTGGACTTCACGTAGTCCGCCGCGGCCTCGGCCTCGGGCACGACCTTGGTCTTGCCGATGTTGATCCCGACGATCGCGCGCCGCGGGCGGCGCAGCCGGGGCGCGGCCGCGGCGGCGCCGCCGTTGTTGAAGCCCATCCGGTTGATGATCGCCCGGTCGGGCACCAGGCGGAACAGCCGCTTGCGCGGGTTGCCGGGCTGCGGCTCGCCGGTGATCGTGCCGACCTCGACATGGCTGAAGCCGAACGCGCCGAGCGCCTCGTAGGCGACCGCGTCCTTGTCGAAGCCGGCGGCGAGGCCGAGCGGGCCGGGGAACTCCAGGCCGAAGGCCCGGACCGTCGGGCCCTGCGGCCCCAGCACGCGCCGGAGCAGCGCGGCGAGTCCGGGCACCGAGTCCACGAAGCGCAGCGCGCGCATCGTCAGATGGTGGACGCGCTCGGCGTCGATCCGGCGGAAGACCTGGGAGAACAGCAGTGCGTACACGGTCACCGATTCTCCCAGGCCTTAGGGCGACGGTGTGCGCCGGGCCGGTGGACGCGGGGCGGTCGGCCGGTCATGCTGGACCCGAGCCGTCCGCGACCTTGGGGGTGTGCCGCTTGGCCCGGGATTCCGAACCGCCTCCGTGCGGCCACTGCGCGGGGACCGGGAAGGTCACCTACGAAAGGCCCCGGCGTGAGGCCGACGGCAGCGTCGTCTGGGTCGACAGCGTCGAGAACTGCCATGTCTGCGACGGCACGGGACGGTGCCGGTGACGCCCGACCGCTGCGGCCTCGACCCGTGCGCCTGGTGCGACAGGCCGGACGTGCCGTGCCGGTTCTGCCTCGGCACCGGCTGGTGGCGGCCGGAGATGCCGCGCCGGGAGGCCGACGGGGTGATCGGCTGGGTGCGGGTCGACGAGGAGTGCCGGATGTGCGGCGGGACCGGCAAGGAGCACGGCCCTTTGCCCGCCGGGCCGCGCGCGGTGCCCCGGCAGTCCTGAGGCGTCAGCGCATGCCGGTGAGGGAGGCGCGGAGCCTCCGGGCGCGCGCGAGGTGCCGCTCATAGGTGGCGCCCACGACGAGCAGGAGCAGCCCGGCGCTTCCGAGGGGCAGCCATTGCGGGACGGCCTCCCAGACCCGGACGGCGTAGGGAGCCGCGGTGTCGGCGGCGTCCAGGCCCAGGGTGAGGGCGCCGATGACGGCCGGGGCCTGAAGCCGCAGCCGCACGCCCGTGAGCAGGACGGCCAGGGATCCCGCGCCTAGGAGGAGGGGACGGGTGAGCCCGGGGTCTTCGGCGAGGAGGAACAGCGTCGGGAGGAAGGCCAAGGAGAGCCCCGGACCGTACGTCGCCCATGAGGAGGGCAAGGAGGCGCGCCAGACCCAGCCGAGGAGGAGGGCTCCCACAGCGACGGGAAGGGTGAGGGCTTCGACGGGGACGTCCCAGTTCACCACCTCGAACGCGTGGTGGGCGGTGACCCCGGCCCAGACGGCGGCCCCCGCGCCCGTCAGAGCGCGGATGAGGGGCGTGCGGGCCCGGGCTGAGGCGATGATCAGGGCGAGGAGGGTGCCGGCCGTCACGGGAAGGGAGAGTCCATGCCCGGCGTGCTCGGCGGCCGTCCAGGCGGCTGCCAGGACCGGCAGGCCCTCCGCCGGGCTCGCGGCGCGGCGCCCGGAGGCCAGGGCGAGCACCACGAGGAACAGCCCGGCGAACCACAGCGCGGTGGTCGTCGTCCCGAAGCCGGCGGCTGAAGGGAGCGCGGCAGCGGCGGCGGCTGCGGCAGCGGCTGCGGGCGCGGGCAGCCGCTCCAGCGCGAACCCCGCGGCGACCGCGGCGAACAGCCCGGGCGTCCACCCCGAGGCGGTCTCGTACCGGGAGAGCAGCACGGGGATCAGGTCCGAGGCCGCCAGCACACCGACGGCGGAGAGGAAGATCCACCCGATGGCCTTGTAGGAGTTCTCCCCGGTCCGGGAGGCGAGCCCGAAGGCGCGGGGCAGAGCGTCGGGCAGAAGGGCGGCCAGGGTGAGAGGGGCCAGCGCGGCGATGGCGAAGGCCGTTGGGAAGTGGTCGCGGAAGGCGAGGTTCCCCAACGGGAGGGCGACCGCGAGAACGCAGGCGAGCGCACCCGCCACCGCGAAGAGGTCGTGCACCCGAGTCGTCCACAAGGACGCGAGCGCAACGGCCGCGAGTAGGAAGGGGATCAGGCTCAGCGTCGCCTCGATCTCCCCGCCGGTCCCGTAGAGGCCGTGCAGCGTGAGGATGCCGAGCACCGCGGCGAAGGAGATCGACGCCGAGACGATCCCGGCCCGGCGCACGCGCGGGGGGACCGGACGCAGCAGCAGGAGCAGCCCCAGCAGGCAGTTGCCGAGCAACGCGCCCGCATGGGCGAGCGCTCCGCCGTCCAGCGCCGCGACGATCAGCGGCAGTGGGAACTGCGCGGCGACCACCGCCGCGGCACCCGGAAGCCGCACCGGAGCCCAGCGCGCGTACGAAGACCAGAGCATGGTGATCACGAGCGCGCCGGCGGCGCGGAAACCTTCGGGGTCTGCCCCTGAGAACGCGCGGAGCAGGGCATGGCACTCGAGCAGCGTCAGCAGCAGGCCGATCGCCGCCGCCGACTCGGCGGTGGCGTGCAGACCGCGCCGCGCCAGCTGCCACGGGAGCGCCAGCGCCACGGCGGCGAGCGCGGTGAGCACCGCGGCCCGCCCGCCCGGCCCGAGCGCTCCCCAGCTCACCACGGTGAAGACCAGGGCGGCGAGGCCGGTCAGCCCCGCCCCGGCCACCAGAAGCAGGTCGCGAGCGCTCCGGCCGCCCAGCTCCCGGCCCTGCCGGACCCCGCCGAGCAGGGCGGACCTCCGCGTCCACAGCTCGCCGCGACGCCGTCCGATGCCGGCGAACTCCGCGCGCAGGGCCGCCTCCCGCTCGTCGAGGGCGAGGAGCTCCGCCCGCAGCGTGCTCAGTTCCTCGGCCACGGGGCCTTCCAGAGGCGACCCGCAGAGCGGCGCGGGACAGCGCCCGGCGGCCGGATCCGCGACGAGAAGGCCGCAGGCGGGACATCCGCGCGGGGGGACTGATGCGTGGTCCATGCCCGTGATGGTGCACGCCGCGGCCCGTCCCGCGTATCCGCTCTCCTACTCAGATCCTTTCGGGTACCGATCCCCGGGGCGGCTGCGGACGGCATCGGGCGATTCGTGATGATGGAATCATGCAGCTGACGAAGTTCACCCACGCCTGTGTCCGTTTTGAGACGTCCGAGGGGCGGGTCGTGATCGACCCGGGAGCGTTCTCGGGCGAGGAGCCGTTCGCCGATGTCGACGCGGTACTGATCACCCATATGCACTTCGACCACATCCAGCCCGACGCCCTGCGCGACCTGCGCCGCAAGCGCCCCGACCTGGCGATCTACGGGCCTCCGTCGCTGGCCGAGCCGCTCGGCGACCTCGAGTTCACCGCGGTCCGCCACGGCGACGTGGTCGAGGCCGCAGGGCTCTCCTTCGCGGTGATCGGCGAGGAGCACGCGGTGATCCACGCCTCCATTCCGGTGATCGAGAACGTCGGCTTCCTCGTGGACGGGATCTTCCACCCGGGCGACGCGCTGACCGTCCCCGAGGCCCCGGTCTCGACGCTGCTCGCGCCCGTGAGCGCGCCCTGGCTCAAGCTCGGCGAGGCCGCGGATTTCATCAACAAGGTCGCGCCGATCCGCGTCCACCCCATCCACGACGTCCTGCTGAGCGACATCGGGACGACCGTCACGGACTCGATCCTGGGCGGGCTCATCGGCTCGGAGTACGTCCGCCTCGGCATCGGTGAGTCCGTGACCTTCTGATCGTAGGCGGGACCGGCCTTCTGGTTTCGAAAACTTGCTCGATAGGCTCAGTGGCCATGGAAACGCGACCTGCGTGGGCCGACGGGATCCCGGCGACCTGCCCTTACGGCCACCGGCTCGGTCCGGGCCGGGTCCTCGTGGGCTGGCGGCCCTGCCGGTGCTCGCCCGCGACGGGCGGGCACCGCACCTATGCATGCCGCACCTGCCAGGGGCTTTCCGACCAGCGCCAGACGACGTGCCACCAGCCGCCCTGTACGGCCCCCAGAAGACCTTGAAGGCCCCGCGGAAGCCTCCGCGGGGCCTCAAGGCCTGTCGGGCGCCTGGGCGCTCTGCGCCCCGCGCGTGGGTTGCTTCACCTGCCGCCGCGCGGTGCGCTCACGGCTCGGGGATCAGTGGTGCTGCTTCACTCGCCGCCGCGCGGTGCCCTCCCGGTCGCGGAGCTCGGTGTCCCGGTCGCGGTCGTGGATCCGGGTCGCGCCGCGGATGATCTCGCCGCGCGGAATGCTCCCGGGCGTCGGCGCGCCCCAGCTCACCGTGTCGTCCATGATCTTCACGGCGAGGCCCGCGGGGAAGCACAGCACCGCGACGACCGCGCAGATCCACATCAGCACCCAAGCGTGCAGGACGAACGCGATCGCCCCGACGACCAGCGCCGCGAGCGCCACCCCGACCACCACCCACGAAGACGTCTTCCCGTGGGGGTGTCCCGTCCCCTGATGGGCCCTCGGCAGGTTGTAGTACTCCGGCTCGGGCGCATGTGATCCGCTCAGCGTCGCACTCGATCCCGTCCTCTCGTCCTTCCCAGCCACCGGGGAGGACCCCGTCGCCGGGGAGGACCCCGTCGCCGGGGAGGACCCGCCTGCGCCCATCGGTGCGGCACCTCGCGTCGTGGTCTCGGCTGCGTCGTCCACGATCTGCTTCCGCGGCTCCCGGGCCATCACTCACCTCCACGTCGGACTTGAGTAGCTACAAGGTCCCCATTGCCCCGACGGCCCGACCGAACCCACCACACCAACACTTTTTTGCCTTTTTGTCCCCAAACCACCCAGGTTCGGTGACCTGCCCCACATATCGAGGCCATGAATCCGCAGCCGCACGCCGAGACCGCACCGAGCAGATGCCCACAAAGCAAGAGACCCAGTCCGGATGACTCGGACTGGGTCTCTGAGCTGGTGGCCAGGGGCGGGGTCGAACCGCCGACCTACCGCTTTTCAGGCGGTCGCTCGTACCAACTGAGCTACCTGGCCGTGATAAAGAAAGGCGGTCCTGACGGGACTTGAACCCGCGACCTCCACCTTGACAGGGTGGCGAGCACTCCAACTGCTCCACAGGACCTTGGTGCTGCTCCCGGGGCTTTGCGCTTCGCTCCGGGGCAACGTGGAAAAGCTTAGGCGATGCCGCGCACTAGTGCCAACTCGGATTCCAGACAGGGGAGATCCACGGACTCGGCGAGGTCTTGAGCCGGGAGTTCGCGGCCGGGGCGTCAGCGGGGGAGATGGGCGTCGAAGGCCGCGTAGGCCTCCGGGCCGAAGAGGACGAACCTCGCCTCGGCGACCTTCGTCGGGGTCGTCCGGACCGTCGTGAGGGCGATGCGCGCGGCGTCGTCCATGGGCCAGCCATAGACGCCGGCGGACACGGCGGGGAAGGCGACGGTTCGGGCGCCGAGTTCGTCGGCGACGCGCAGGGACTCCCGGTAGCAGGACGCCAGAAGGGGAGCGAGGTCTACGGCGGCCGACCAGACGGGGCCGACGGTGTGGATGACCCAGCGCGCGGGCAGATCGCCCGCCACGGTGGCGACGGCGTGGCCCGTGGGAAGCCCTTCGGGATGAGTGATGGCGCGGATCTCGCGGCACGCGGCGAGGATCGCGGGCCCGCCCCTGCGGTGCACCGCCCCGTCGACCCCGCCCCCGCCGAGCAGCGACGAGTTCGCGGCGTTGACCACCGCGTCGACCCGCGCTTCGGTGATGTCCCCCTGCACGAGCACGATGTCCATGCCGCCCCCTTCCGTGTCGATCGGTCGGGCTCCGACCGTCGCGCCCGTCATTGGACGTCTTGTCTGACGTACCATCCGAGCAGCGTCCGGGCAACGCCGTCACCCGTGGATGGACCATGCCCGCAGGCCAGCCGTCGCCGTCTTCGGGGGAGCCGTCATGTTGCTGGGTGCCTGCCGTTCGCTCGCCGCGGCCGCGCGTGCGGGGACGCCGGACTTCAGGGAGCGGCTGGAGGGCGTCATGCCGCTGGCCGCGGACGCGCCGAAGGACGAGATGACGGCGGCGGCGAACCTGCTCGTCGACACGGCCGCCGAGGTGCTGCCCGAGCGCGGCGGTTGGCTTGCGGTGCTGGCCGGCGCGCTCGCCGGGCGCGGCGCGGACGCCGACGGGATCCCCCTGGTGGCGCGGCTCGGCGGGGTCGCGGCGGGCGCGCTCGCGTTCGCCGAGGCCTGGGGCGGCCGCCCGCCGCCCGCCGCGGCGGGCCCCGCGCCGCAGGTCTGGGAGCGGACCCGGGCGCTCATGGGCGACCGGGCGATGATCTCGATGCAGTGCTGGTACGCGCTGCCCCGGTTCGCGCAGGGCGCGCTGGCGCTGCTGCTGCACTCTCCGGCCACCCGGGCCGCCGTCGCCGACTTCGACGAGGCGGTGGACCGCGCGATCGTCCACTGCGAGGCGCTGCGCGACGTGCAGGAGCTGCGCCGGGTGCTGGACGGCGAATCCCTGCTGGTGCTGCACCGGCCGTCGCGGCGGGGCTGGACGGTGACGATGCGCGGCGTCACGGACAACTTCCAGCTCCACACGCTGCTCGCCGGGCTGCTCGTGGGCGCGGAGGTGCCCGGGCGCGCGCCGCATCCGGGGTGGGTCGCCGCGTACGGGGACGCCGATCCGGTACCCGGCCTGCCGCCCGTGGAGGGGTGGTGGGACCTGGCGGACGGGCATGGCGAGGCGGTCTGGAACGAGGGGGTCCCCGCGGACATCCCGCTGCTCGGCGACTCCCGGGTGCTGGTGCTCGACCCGCCGTCCCGGCAGCGGACCTGGGAGGCCGGCCGCCGCCATCCCGAGGTGCCGGGCCTGCTGACGCTCGACGCGGTCTACCATCCGGACGACCTCCTGGCGTGGTGGCCCGCGTTGAAACCCGCGACGGGCGGCGCCTAGGGGCTTGCCCGGGGAGTCCGGGTCCACCTAGGGTCCCGGTGGATACGCCGTTTCTCTCAAGGAAACATGGGTGATCCATGGTCTCCGTCCTCATGGCCGTCGTCTTTCTCTGCCTCCTTGCCCTCGCCGTCGTGGCGGCACGTACACGCACCCCCGTCGGCATCGCCCTCGCCGTCCTCACTCTGGGTCTCGCCTACGACAACGGGGCGATCGCCATCGGCTCCGTCCTCGGCTACGGCGACGCGCTCGAAGCCGTCAACATCCCGCGGTACTGGATCCACGCCCTGTTCACGCCGCTGCTCGTCGTGGTCGGGGTGCTCCTCGCGCGCCGGCTGGGCGTGTCCGTCGGCACCCCGGTGCTCGTGGGCGCCGGGATCCTCGCGGCGGCCCTCGTCGTGGTCGGCCTCGTCACCGAGGCGTTCGGCCTGCACCTGAAGCCCGAGACCTACGCCGACGCCCTGCGCTACGTCCACGCCGAGCCGAGCGGCCCGCCGATGGCCGCGATCGCCACGATCGTGGTGCTGATCGCCATAGGCGTCGTCGTCTGGCGGAAGGCGGGCTTCCCGTGGCTGCTCGTCGGCGCGGTGACGATGTTCGTCGCGGCGGGGGTGGGCTTCGCCCACTTCTGGATCAGCAACCTCGGCGAGCTCGCGCTCCAGGCGGGGATCGTCGCGACGCTGGTCAGGTCCACGGGGATGACATCTGCCAAAACCCACTAAACCTATACAAACGGTAGGTTATATGGTTAGGTTGCGGCGAAATTGCAGCGTTCCCACAAGGAGCCCCCCATGCGCCGCAGCTTGACCGTCCTCATCGGCGTGCTCGCCCTCCTGGGCAGCCTCACCACCGCCTGCGGAGGAGGTGAGGAGACGGAGTCGGGCGCCGCGCAACTGAAGATCGGCTACCAGAGATTCGGCGGCCAGAGCCTGGTCAAGGCCAAGGGCGCGGCTGCGGACGCCCAGTGGTCGCTGTTCGAGAGCGGCCCCGCGCTCACCGAGGCGCTCAAGGCGGGCGCCATCGACATCGGCCAGACCGGGGAGGCCCCGCCGATCTTCGCCGCCGCCGCGCAGACCGACTTCAAGATCATCGCGACGTCGGAGCCGGTCCCGCAGGGCGAAGCCGTCCTCGTCAAGGAGAAGAGCGGCTACAAGTCCTTCAAGGACCTCAAGGGCAAGAAGGTCGCGCTCAACAAGGGCTCGAACGTCAACTGGCTCCTGGTGAAGCTCCTTGAGGCCAACGGGATGAAGATCGAGGACATCGAGGTCCAGTACCTCAAGCCCGCCGAGGCGCGCCCCGCGTTCGACAACGACCAGGTCGACGCGTGGATCATCTGGGACCCGTACTTCTCCCTCGCCCAGTACGAGGGCGTCCAGGTCCTCGCCGACGCCACGGGCCTCGCCAACAACCGCGAGTACCTGCTCGTCTCGCCGAAGGCGCTGGAGGAGAAGGGCGACCTCATCCGCGAGTACGTGAAGGCCTATCGCGAGGTCACGGACTGGGGCATCGCCAACCCGGACGAGCGGCTCAAGCTGATCGCGCCCGAACTGAAGCTGGAAGAGCCCGTGGCCGCCCGCGCGCTTGAGCGCAGCGCCAAGGCGCTCTCCCCGGTGACCCCCGCCATCGGCGACGAACTCCAGGAGATCGCCGACGGGTTCGCCGACCTCGGGCTCATTCCGGCGAAGGTCGACGTCAAGTCCCGGATCGACGACCGCTTCACGGATCTGCTGCAGTGATGAAGGCGCGACGGCTGATCACTCCGATCGTGCTCGTCGCCGTGTGGGAGGGCGCCTCTCGCACAGGCGTCCTCCCGCACGAGAAGCTGTCCCCGCCGAGCGAGGTGCTCGAGGCGGCGTGGCGGCTCTCCCTCGACGGCACACTCGGCCTCCACCTGATGGAGTCCCTGCAGCGCGCCTTCACCGGCCTGCTCATCGGCGGTGTCCTCGCGCTCGTCCTCGGCGCGGTCGCGGGCCTGCTGCGGATCGGCGACGACCTGGTGGACCCGGTCATCCAGGCGGCTCGGATGCTGCCCCACCTGGGCCTCGTGCCGCTGCTCATCATCTGGGTGGGCATCGGGGAGTCCCTCAAGGTCTCCCTCGTGGCGCTCGGCGCGTTCTTCCCGATCTACCTCAACACCTACGCGGGCATCCGCGACATCGACGAACGGCTCGTCGAGGCGGCCCGCACCTGCGGGCTCAGCGCGTTCGAGCGGGTCCGCCACGTCATCCTGCCCGGTGCGATGCCTTCGCTGTTCCTCGGGCTGCGGCTCGCTTTCGCGGCCGGGTGGCTGAGCCTCGTCGTCGGCGAGCAGGTCAACGGGGTCAGCGGCATCGGCTTCATGATGATGGAGGCCCGCGACTTCAGCCAGACCGAGATCGTCGTGCTGGGCCTGCTCGTCTACGCGGCGCTCGGCCTCGTCTCGGACTTCCTGCTGCGCACGGCCGAAAGGAGGGTCCTCGCATGGAGGCGCGGTCTTCAGGCGTCGTAGAGGCGGCCGGGGTACGGCGCGCGTTCGGCGGCACCGTCGTGCTCTCGGGCGTCGACCTGTTCGTGGAACCCGGCGAAGTCGTCGCCTTGCTCGGCGCCAGCGGCTCCGGGAAGAGCACCCTCCTGAGGGTGCTGGCGGGACTCGACCAGGACGCCGAAGGCGAGGTCCGCACTTCGGGGTCCAAGGCCGTGGTGTTCCAGGAGCACCGCCTTCTGCCCTGGAAGCGGGTGGCCGACAACGTCGGCCTCGGCGTGCGGGGCAAGGACGCCAAGCCGCGGATCGCCAAGGCGCTGGAGGAGGTCGGCCTCGAAGACCGCGGGAAGGCGTGGCCGTCGGAGCTGTCCGGCGGGCAGTCCCAGCGGGTGGCGTTCGCGCGCGCGCTCGTGCGCGAGCCCGAACTGCTCCTCCTCGACGAGCCCTTCGGCGCGCTGGACGCGCTCACCAGGCTGAAGATGCAGGCGCTGTTCGCGAGGCTGCACGAGTCCCACGGCTTCGCCGCCCTGCTCGTCACGCACGACGTGGACGAGGCGCTGCTCCTGTCCGACAGGCTCCTCGTCCTGGACGGGGGGCGGATAGCCGAGGAGATCAAGGTGGACCTCGGTCATCCGCGGTCGGTGGACATGGACGGCTTCGCCGTGCTGCGCCGTCGTCTGCTGGGCCTCCTGCACGTGCCCACCGAGACCTGAGGGCTCAGGCGGAGAGCCTGGGCTCGCTCCAGCTGCGCAGGAAGGAGTCCACGAGGCCGACGGCGCGCTCCTCGGCCTCGCCGACGGCCAGCGTCCCCGCCGTGTGGCGGCGGCCGATGGACGCGAGCGCGTCGGCGGCCTCGTTGAGCAGGTGCCCACTGTGCGCCTTGACGTGTTCGAAGCGCAGCCCCGGGCTGCGCGCGAGCGACCGGGCGAGGGGCGGCAGGTCGGGCGCCGAGCATCCGGCGGGCAGCGCGCGGGTGTCGCCGCGCCGCCACCTGCGCAGGAGGTCCAGCGCGGCGCGGCTGTCCACGAGGACGGTCATCGCGGTGCCGGGCGCGACCTCGGCGAGCAGCAGCCGGACCGCGCGCAGTTCGGTGACGAGGATCTTCGACGGTCCCGCCGGGTCCTGGGGCACCGTGCGCCACCCGCCGAACCCCCAGTGGCCGTCCGTGGTGAGGAAACCCGTCCCGCCGTACCCGTCCTTCCAGGAGGCGTCCGTGGCGGCCACCAGCGGGCGCGTCCCGGCCCAGCGGCCGATCTGGCCGGTCCGGTGCTCCGGGCGCTTCCTGGGGGCCGTACGGGGCTTGTGGGCCGCCATGGAGACGGGGTGGGTGTGCTCCTCGCCGGGCAGGATCCGCTCGGCGAGGGCGAGGACCGCCGCGGCCTCCTCGACGGCGCCGGCGGCCGCGGATCGCAGCGCCAGCCGGGTGAGAACACCGACGCGCACACATCCTTCGCAGTCCAGGCTGAGGAGGACATAGCGCTGGAGGCGGCCGACGCGCGTCTGAAGGTCGTCGGGAAGGGCCTGGTAGACGGAGCGGAACTCCGCGGAGGACATGCGGGGGGACAACGTGAACACCTCCCTGGGTGCGCACTGGATGTGCGCAGTACGGGATCTTCGGTCCTAGAAGTGACGCCCAGACCCATCCGTAGGTTCACCATTGTCACGACGCCGGGTGAACGGCACTATTGCCGCATGTTCACGCCGGTCTCCCTCAATGCACTGACCAGAGGAAATCCGGGTCGCGAGACGCCCGACGACCTCCGAGATTTTCTCTTCCGCTCATGGATAGTGGCTTTCAGCCTGAAATTGGTGGGATCGTCCTGGGATGTCTCCTGGCACTTCAAATGGCTGCGTGACGACTTCGCGCCGCCCCACCTCCTGAACAGCGCCGGGACCCTCCTCGCGCTGGCCCTCGTCGGCGTGCACTTCTACACGGGCTACGGCCTCGACAAGATCGCCCAGCGGTTCGTCGTGTTCGGCACCGCGGTCTTCATGATCGCGATTCCGATCGACGTGGTGAACCACCGCGTCAACGGCCTCGACATCACCGCGTGGAGCCCGTCCCACGCCCTGCTCTACATCGGCACCGCGCTGATGCTCATCGGCGTGATCCGGTGCTCCTCCGGCGTCATGCGGGCCCTCTTCTTCGCCTTCTTCCTGGAGAACTGGCAGTTCCCGGCGCTGCACCAGGAGTACGGCGTCTACGCGCTGAAGGCCTGGTACGCGGGGGATCCCGAGGCCGAGCCGAGCCTTCTGAAGTTCGCCGCCGAGCAGATGGGCCGGCCGGTCGACGACACCATGGTCCAGCAGTTCGCCCAGCCCGTCTCGACGTGGATCTACCCCCTGTGGACCGCGGCCGGCGTCATGTTCGTGCTGGTCCTCGCCCGCCGCTTCACCGGGCTGCGCTGGACGGCCACCGGCATCACCGCCGGATACCTCGCCTACCGGGCGGTGACGGGGCTGCTGCTCGAGGCCACCGGGTTCCCGCAGTCCGTGTGGCCGTTCTTCCTCCTCGCCGGGGCGATCGCCATCGATCTCTCCTTCCGGTACCTGCCCCACCTGCCCGTCGCCGGCGCGTTCCTCACGGTCGCCGCCGCCTACTGCGGGCTGGCCGCCCAAGGCTGGGCGTGGGACGTCCCCCCGAACGAGCTCGCCGCCTGGCCGGTCGCGGCGGTGCTCCTCGCCGGGGGGTGGTGGGCGCTCGCCCGCTACTACCCCGAGCCCGCCGCAGAGCCCCAGCCCGTGTCCTGACGCCCGTCCAGGGTGACGTCCCCCCGGGGCGTCACCCGATCAGCCACCCGGCGACGGTGAGCAGCCCGACGAAGAAGACGAAGACGGCCGCGGCCTTGAGCGCCGCGCGCAGGAGGCCCAGAAGGGCACGGGAGACGAGGAGGAAGAGGGGGAGGACCACGGCGAGTTCCTGAGACGTCGGGACCTGCACGTGCGCGATGAAGTCGGCCATCGGAGGCGGCTCCTTCCGGATCACCTCCCATGGCACGCGATCAGCGCGCAGCCGCCAGTGGCATCTGACGCGCTCGGCATATGCCGTCGACCACGTGTCCCCCGCGCTCGTCGAAGCGGAGAACGCAGGCGGGCTCCAAACCCGGGAGCCCGCCTGTGCTTGCTGAAGCGGAGAACGCAGGCAGGCTCCAAACCCGGGAGCCCGCCTGTGCTTGCTGAAGCGGAGAACGCAGGCAGGCTCCAAACCCGGGAGCCCGCCTGCGTTCCACCAAGTCCTAGAGCTAGAGCCAGTCCCAGCGGGTGACCGGCCAGATGATCATGCGGGCATGGCCGACGACGGAGTCGACCGGCACGAACCCGTGGTCGCGGGAGTCCGAGGAGCCGGACCTGTGGTCGCCCATCACCCAGAGCATGCCGTCGGGAACGGTCACCTTCTCGAACGCGCGGTGGTCGTCCTGGTAGAGGTACGGCTCGTCGATCGCCTTGCCGTCCACCGCGACCTTGCCCTCGACGCAGCACTCGACGGTCTGCCCCTCGGTGGCGATGACCCGCTTGATCAGGTCCTCCTCGGGCCAGTCGCCCGTGCCGCGGAAGACGACGATGTCGCCGGGGTGCGGGTCGGAGACCAGGTAGCTGACCTTCTCGACGAGCACCCGGTCGCGCGTGCACCCCTCGCAGCCGTGCAGGGTGCGCTCCATGGAGCCGGACGGGATGTAGAACGTCTGGAGGACGAAGGTCCGGATCAGCAGCGCCAGAACCACCGCGGTCACCGCGAGAAAAGGCAGCTCTTTGAAGAAGGACCTGTTGGTCGAGGCAGACGTCACGCGGTCACCCTAGATCTAAGAGAGGTAACAAGCACATAAAAGTGGTCAGCTCAGGTCGGCCTCGCGGGCGGCCCTTCTGCCCTCGGCCCACCCCGCGGCGTCGCGGACACGCCGCGACCTGACGGAGGTGAGCTCGGGGAAAAGGGTATCCACAGCCTTGTCCACGGCTTCATCCCGCCGGGAAAGGACCGGCAGCAGATCCGTCTCGGCGGCGGTCTCGGCCTCGGCCGCGGCGAGCAGCCGTTCCCCGATGTGGTGGGCGAAGGAGGTGAGGAAGCTCTCCCGGAACGCCCGCCGCGAGCCGTTCTTGGGCATGGCCGCGTCGGCCTGCACGAGCAGGGACGTGTAGAGCAGTTCGACCGCGTCGAGATCGGCGGGGAAGCCGAGGACCGTCGCGAACCCCAGCTCCGAGTGCCAGACGGCCCGGCAGCGGTTGGCCTCGGCGACCACGTGCAGCAGTGTCGCCTTCGCCTCCTCGTAGGGGCCGTCGACCCCCAGCCGGACGCCGGTGGGGGCGTCCTCGGGGGCGTCCAGGGCGGCCCGGTCGAGGCTGTGCCGCGTCATCAGCGACTGCGCCCGCGCCACGAGCGCCTCCGCCTCGGCGGGAAAGCCCGTGGACTCGGCCTTGGCGAGCAGCGCCCGGATCCGGCCGAGCGCGGGATGGTCAGGGCGCGCGGTCCGGCTCAGCACGGCGATGCGCGGCAGCCGCGCGAGCGTGCACAGCACCTCGACCAGTCTGCCGACGGCGTCGAGCCTTTCGCGCGAGCCGAGGGCGGACGCGTCGAGCATCGCGGCGTGGGCGGGGGAGCGGAACCGGGTCAGATGCCGCCGCAGGTCCTCCTCGGTCCAGCCGCGGGCCGCGGCGTCCTTGCGGACCCGGGCGAGTGCCGACAGCAGCGCGGCGTCGGCGGCGGGCGAGGCGGCGAGAAGAGCAGTCGCGGAGTCCCAGGCACGCAGATCGCCGCTGAGCTGGGCCTCCATCGCCGCGGTGACCAACGCTTCGGGATCGTTCATCCGCCCATCGTCCCATTCCTCTTCTCCGCCGAATCGCTTTGTTCTAAGGTGCCCGGAATGTCGCTCTCATGAGGGGAAAGTCACATGCGTGCAATCGCGGTGCTCGGAGTGTTCGCCATGGGATGTGCGGGTGCCGCGGTCGTCGGTGCCCCCGCCTCGGCGGCGGCGAAGTGCTGGACGGGCAAGTGGACGGTCACCTCGGCGTCCGCCGAGATCAAGACCGCCGACCTCGAGTTCGACCTGAGCGGGGGCAAGGGCATCAAGCTCGCGCTCGCGAAGACCGGCAAGGCCACCTACACCTTCACCGGCTCCAAGCCGCTGACGGGCTCGGGCGCGGTCAAGGGGGTCCCCACGAAGGCGACCCTGACCCTGACCAAGACGCTGCGGATGAACAACGCCTTCAGCGGCTCGGCCAAGGGCTCGATCACCGGCAAGGCGAAGTCGGCGACGGGCGACGCCCTCCTGACGGTCAAGGCGGGCCTGGTGACGCAGAAGCACAGCGTCGCGAAGGCGGTTCGCACCGGCGGCGACCAGGGCGTGGTGCCCCGCGCCGCCAAGTACACCTGCACGTCCAAGAAGCTGACGATCCGCCAGACCGTGAAGGACGGCGCCGACTACTCCAAGACCGTCTGGAACCTGCGCCGCGCCTGACGACGGGCGCCCTCGCGGGTCGGTCACTCGTCGAGCGGTTCCAGCCCTCCCTCCGACTCGCTGATCTCCAGCATCGCCTCGACCGGGTCGATCTCCTCGATCCGGTCGACGAGCCCGAGGACGGCCTCGGGGCTGATCAGCCACCGCAGTGCCGAGGCGCCCGTCTCGTCCGCGGTGATCTGGTCGTGCTGCTCCTCGAACTCGGCGAGATCGGGCTGCCGGAGCCTGAGGTCGGCCAGCGCCGTCTCCCGCAGGGAGGCGGTGTCGGTGACCTCCACGACGAGGTCCAGCGTGACCCGAAGGAAACGATCGGTGTCCGTCCGGTTACTCATGGTCCGATGCTAGTGCGGTGCGGCCCAGCGCCGCACGGTCGGCGGCGGCGCGGCCGTGCACCCAGCCGTCGGGGTTGGACGCGCCGCCGCCGCGGAACCGCCGCAGCCGGGGAAAGCGCTCGCTGACCGAGCGCTGGACCGCCGCGTCGCGCGAGGCCAGCACCACGGTGAGGCCGGGCGCGCGGGCCTCGCCGACCGCCTGCTCGGCCGCCTCGCTCAGCCGCTCGCCGATCCGCAGCGCGTACGCCGAAAGAAACGCGTGCCGGAACGAGCGGGTGCGCGAGCGGCCAAGGCCGTCGGTCCGCGATCCCGCGCGCACCATGGCCGAGGTCGCCTGCACCAGCAGCGAGGTGAACAGCAGCTCGACGCCCGCCAGATCCTCGGCGTAGCCCAGCACCGTGGCCTCGCCGCGCTCGCGGTGCCAGACGGCCCGGCAGCGGTTGGCCTCGGCGACCACGTGCAGCAGGGTCGCCTTCGGCGCCGCGTAGGGCTGGCCGACGGCGACGACGCGGGCCAGCGGCCCGCCGCCGTCGCCGCCCTGCCCGGCCTCAAGGAGCGCGGCCTGCAGGTTGTGCCGTGCGATCAGCTCCTGCGCCCGCGCGGTGAGCGCCTCGGCTTCCCGGGGGAACTCGGTGGACTCCGCCTTCTGCAGCAGAGCCCGCACCTTCCCCAGCATTCGCTGGTCCATCTCCCCATTCGACCATCACGACCGGGGTGGTGGGCGCCGGTCAGCCGACACCGAAGACCCCGAGTTTGACGAGCCGGGCCAGCACCGCGTTGCGGCCGCGTCCGAGTTCGGCGCACAAGGCCTCGATCTGGGCGCCTTCGCCGAGTCGGCCGAGCAGCCGGGCGTCCTCCTCCTGGGTCCAGGGGAAGTAGGCCTTCGGATACCGGGTGCGCAGCGCGGCGACCGAGCGCCGGGCCGGCAGATCGATCGCCCCGATCTCGCGGAACGGCACGTCGAGCACCAGTTCCTTGCGGCGCAGGACGTGCAGCGCCGCCCCGCCGAAGACGAGCCGGTCGGCGTCGACGCCGAGGTCGTGGACCGTCCCGGCCGCATGCGGGAGGGGCTCCAGAAAACTCATCTTGATGTCCATGCGCCTACTCTGCGTGATCTCTGTCAAGATCGTTCGGCGCCCTGTGGATAACTTTTCCGAGGCCTCGGGGGCTGGTGTGACGGAGGTCGCCGGACGTACGCTGGCTTGAGCTTTACCAGAACGTGATTCGGGAGCCGGTGTGAGCAAACGCGACAAGATCAGGATGTCCGACGAGGAACTCGCGGACTTCCTCGCCCAGCAGTCCAAGGTGCAGATCGCCACGATCGGCAAGGACGGGGCGCCGCATCTGGTCACGATGTTCTACACGCTCTATGACGGCAAGATCGCCTTCACGACCTACGGCACCTCGCAGAAGGTCGTGAACCTGCGCCGCAACCCCGTCATGACCTGCCTCGTCGAGGGCGGCGATGCCTACAACGAGCTGCGCGGAGCCAGCCTGACCGGCACCGCGAGGGTCGTGGAGGACCGCGACGTGCTCCTGGCCGTGGGCACCGTCGTGTCCCACCGCATGGCCGGGCTGCCCGTTCCCGAGGACCTCTCCGCGGTCGACAGGGCGTTCGTCGAAGGCGTCGGCAGGGCCATGGCCAAGCGCGTCGCCGTCATCCTGGAACCGACCAAGATCAGCTCCTGGGACCACGCCAAGATGGGTTGACACCCCGTCCCGATGTGTGCTTTCTTCAAGGGGAGGCAGAGCGCTTCTCAAACCGTGTCACGGTATGCCGCCTCCCCTCGTTCTTTCTTTCCCGGCACCGCCCGCCTTCCGCGGCCCGTGCCCACCCGCGCCCGGCACCGACCCGGCGCGATCCCCCCGCCGCGCGCCGCTCCGGCGCGCCCGCCCTTAGGGAAGCACGCATGACCATCACCGAAGAAACCGCGGTGCGGAGCACCGTCCCCGTCTCGGGAATCCTCTCCGTGGGCGCCAAGAACGCCCACCTGCGCGTCCGCGGCCTGGCCCCTTCGCCCGACGACGTCCAGGTCCCGCTCGCCCTCGTCCACAAGCACGCGCTGCGCTCCGGCGACCAGGTCACCGGCACCGCGCGGCCCCGCACCCGCGGCGGCACCGCGGTCCTGGCGACCGTCGACGGCGGCCGCCGCGAACGCACGGCCTTCGAGGACCTGACCCCGCTGTTCCCCACGGAACGGCTGACGCTCGGCCCGTCCCCCGCCGGACGGATCATCGACCTGCTCGCGCCCATCGGCAAGGGCCAGCGCGGGCTCATCGTCGCCCCGCCCAAGGCCGGCAAGACGATCATCCTCCAGGCCCTCGCCACCGCGATCACGGCCAACCACCCCGAATGCGAACTCATCGTCCTGCTCGTCGACGAGCGGCCCGAAGAGGTCACCGACCTGCGGCGCAAGGTCCCCGGCGCGCAGATCATCGCCTCCACGTTCGACCGGCCCGCCGCCGAGCACGTCGAACTCGCCGACCTCGCCGTCGAGCGCGCCAAGCGCCTCGCGGAGCGCGGCCGCGACGTGGTGCTCCTCCTGGACTCCCTCACCCGGCTCGGCCGCGCGCACAACCTCGCCGCGCCGTCGAACAGCCGGATCCTCGCCGGCGGCGTCGCCGCGGGCGCGCTCTACCCGCCGAAGAAGTTCTTCGGCGCCGCCCGCAACCTGGAAGAAGGCGGCTCCCTGACGATCCTCGCCACCGCGCTCGTCGAGACGGGCTCGCGCATGGACGAGGTCTTCTTCGAGGAGTTCAAGGGCACCGGCAACATGGAGCTGAGGCTGTCGCGCAAGCTCGCCGACCGGCGGATCTTCCCCGCGATCGACCTCGTCGCCTCCGGCACCCGCCGCGACGAGCTGCTCCTGTCGCCCGCCGAACTCGCCGCCTCGTGGAAGCTGCGCCACATGCTCACCGCGCTCGACGAGCAGCAGGGCATGACGCTGCTCCTCGACAAGATCAAGGAGACCCGCTCCAACGCCGAGTTCCTCGCCCAGCTCCGCTGACCGCCGCGGGGCAGGCTCAGCCCTCCTCGGCGACGACCGCGATGATCTGCTCGCCGTACTTGTTCAGTTTGTTCTCGCCCACACCGCTGATGGTCCCCAGCTCCGCAAGGCTGGCAGGACGCCTTCCGGCGACGTCCCGCAGCGTCGCGTCGTGGAAGATGACGTACGCGGGGACGCCCTGTTCCTTGGCCGTGGCGGCCCGCCACGCGCGCAGCCTCTCGAACAGCGGCTTGGCCTCCTCCGGCAGCTCCACCGGCGTGCTCGACCTCGCCGCCTTCGCCGGCCGCGCGGCCTTCGCCGGCTCCCGCCGCATCGGCACCTCGCGACGGCGCCCCAGCACCTCGCCGCTCGCCTCGGTCAGCACCAGCGTGCCGTAGTCGCCTTCGACCCCCAGCAGGCCCTGCGCGAGCAGCTGGCGGACGACGCCCCGCCACTCGGCCTCGCCCAGCTCGGTGCCGATGCCGAAGACGGTGAGCTGGTCGTGCCGGTACTGGCGGACCTTCTCCGTCTCCTTGCCGAGCAGCACGTCGATGATCTGGCCCGCGCCGAACTTCTGGTTCCTCTCGTTCTTCAGCCGGTACACCGCCGACAGGAGCTTCTGCGCCGCGATCGTGCCGTCCCAGGACTCCGGTGGCGCCGCGCAGGTGTCGCAGTTGCCGCACGGGGCCGAGCCGCGCTGCCCGAAGTAGGCGAGCAGCTGGCTCCGCCTGCACGTGACGGTCTCGCACAGGGCGAGCATCGCCTCCAGGTGGATGGTCTGCTGGCGGCGGAAGGCGAAGTCCCCCTCGGAGGAGTCGATCATCTTGCGCTGCTGCACCACGTCGGCAAGGCCGTAGGCCATCCACGCGGTCGACGGCAGTCCGTCTCGGCCCGCGCGGCCCGTCTCCTGGTAGTAGCCCTCGATGGACTTCGGCAGGTCGAGATGGGCGACCAGCCGGACGTCGGGCTTGTCGATGCCCATCCCGAACGCGATCGTCGCGACGACCGTCAGGCCGTCCTCGCGCAGGAAGCGGGCCTGGTTCTCGGCGCGGACCCGGGCGTCGAGGCCCGCGTGGTAGGGCACCGCTGGGATGCCGTTGGCGACCAGGAACTCGGCGGTCCGCTCGACCGAGGCGCGCGACAGGCAGTAGACGATCGCCGCGTCGCCCTGGTGCTCGGTGCGCAGCAGCTCCAGGAGCTGCTTCTGCGGGCTGTTCTTCGGGACGATCCGGTACTGGATGTTGGGCCTGTCGAAGCTCGCCACGAAGTGCCTGGCCTCGGCGAGTCCGAGGCGCTCGGTGATCTCGGCGTGCGTCGACTCGGTGGCCGTCGCGGTGAGCGCGATCCGCGGCACGTCGGGCCAGCGCTCGTGCAGCATCGACAGCAGCAGGTAGTCCTTGCGGAAGTCGTGGCCCCACTGGGACACGCAGTGCGCCTCGTCGATGGCGAAGAGGGAGATCTTGCCCTGCTCCAGCAGGCGGATCGTGCCGTCGAGCTGGAGGCGCTCGGGCGCCAGGTAGAGCAGGTCGAGTTCCCCGGTGACGAACGCCTGCTCGACGTCCCTGCGCTCGGCGGAACTCTGCGTGGAGTTCAGGAAGGAGGCGCGCACGCCGAGCGCCCGCAGGGCGTCGACCTGGTCCTGCATCAGGGCGATCAGCGGTGAGATCACCACGCCGACGCCCGGTCTGACCAGGGACGGGATCTGATAACACAGCGACTTGCCGCCGCCGGTCGGCATGAGCACGAGTGCGTCGCCGCCGGCGACGACATGGTCGACGATCTCCTGCTGGCCAGGCCGGAAGGAGTCGTATCCGAAGACGCGCTTGAGCACGTCGGCCGCGTCCTGTACGCCGGGGGAAGTCACCCGGCAAGTCTACGAATCCGGCCGGTCGGTCCGGGCCGAACCTGTGGACAACGCGATCAAAGGGTGTCGAGCATGGCCTGGAGTTCGTCGAGCGTGATGAAGCCGTCGTGGTTGGCGTCAGCGCGTTCGAAGCGCTCCTGAGTCTCGGCCTTGCTCCAGGTCAGCCCGAGTTCGTCCAGCACCAGGGTGAAGCCGACCAGGTCGAGCCGACCGCGGGCCTGGACGTCGATCGTGCGAAATGCGGTGAGCAGGCTCTCGACTGTCAAAATGGAGCTCCCTTCCTTGTCTAGATCGTCAGATCATGACACAGGCAGTGACGGGTGACACGGTAGAAAGACCTGTCCGGCGGGGAATACGTCGCACATGGGTCTGGCCGAAATCGATCAACACGCGTTCGACAGGGTCGCGACGGCGAAGCTGCGCGGCCTGGAGTTCGTTCTTCCGAGGCTGTCCGGCCTGGCCGATCACGGCAAGTTGTGGTACCTCGTCGCGGCGGGACTCGCGGCCACCGGGCGGCCGTCCCTGCGCCGGGCGGCGACCCGCGGGCTGATCGGGATCGCGCTGGCCAGTCCGACCGTGAACATCGTGGGCAAGCAGCTTTTCCGGCGCCGGAGGCCGCTGCTGGACAACGTTCCGCAGGTCAGGCTGCATCGGATTCCGCGATCTCCGTCGTTTCCCTCGGGGCACACCGCGTCCGCCGTCGCGTTCGCCGCCGGTGTCGCCATGGAGGGCTCGCGCGGCACCGTCCTGCCCGTGGCCGGGCTCGCCGCCGCCGTCGGATTCAGCCGGGTCTACACCGGCGCGCACTATCCCGGAGACGTCTTGGCCGGGGCGGCCTCGGGACTCGCCGCCGCCCTGGTGACGCGTCTGATGTGGCCGGTTTCGGTCCCGGCGGAAGTGGTGCCGCTGGACCGGACGGTCGAGCAGGTCACCCCGTCCGGCGAGGGCGTCGTGGTCGTCGTGAACGGCGCAGAAGGGGCGGCGGAGTACCTGCGCGAGGAACTCCCGGGCGCGGTCCTGGAGACGGAAGGGGACCTGGAAGAACGCCTGGAGAAGGCGGCCGGCAACGCGAAGGTCCTGGCCGTCGGCGGGGGAGACGGCACCGTGGGTGCGGGGGCCGCTGCGGCGTTGAGGCACGGCGTTCCCCTGCTCGTCCTCCCCGTCGGCACTCTCAACCACTTCTCCCGGTCGTTGGGCATCGAGACCGTCTCCGACGCCCTGAACGCCTACCGGAGCGGGAACCTCTCCCACGTCGACGTGGGCACGGTGAACGGGGTGCCGTTCCTCAACAACGCGGGCTTCGGGATCTACCCGGACGTCGTGCGGCGGCGAGAGAAGCTGGAGCGCAGGTTGGGGAAGTGGCCCGCGCTGGCGGTCTCCACCTTGCGGGCGCTGCGCCACACGACCCCTGTCCGGGCGTCCTTGGACGGCCGAAGCAGACGCGTGTGGCTGGCTTTCGTAGGCAACTGCGAGTACCGCTCACATGGCACGGTCCCCACCACGCGGGGGCGCCTGGACGACGGGCTCCTCGACGTCAGAGTGGTCTCCGCCCGGAGACGACTGGGCAAGGCGGGCGCATTCGCGGCAGTTCTCACAGGGAGCCGTCGACTCGGCTACGAGAAGTGGACGGCCAAGTCGGTGAAGGTGATGCCCGCGCAGAAGCGGCTCCTGGTCTCCCACGACGGAGAGATCAGGCGTTCGGCTCCGCCCCTCGTCTTCGACAAGCACACCAGACGGCTCGCCGTCTTCGTGCCCGCCCCGTGAAGGTGAGGGACGGGCACGAAAGGGCGTTACTCCTCGTCGCCTCGGGACGAGGCCCAGTACAGGCCTCCCCCGACGAGGACGAGGGCGACCACGCCGAGGACGATCCACGTCCAGGGACCGCCCCCTTCCTTCTCCCCCTGTGCGGAGGGCGCCGCCGCCCCCGCGGCGTCCCCCTCGACGGTGAAGGAGAACTCGCCCTGGATCGGGTGCCCGTCCGGCGAGACGGCACGCCAGGACACGTGGTGAACGCCGGGCTGTAGAGCCTTGCGCACAGGCAAGGTCACCTTGTCGCCCGCGGCCTTCGGCTTGCCGCCGAACTCCTTGCCCGCGGCGTCCGTGAGGACGACCTGGGGCAGGATCACCGAGTCGCCGAAGGTGAGCACGACGTTCTTCGGGGCGGGTACGACCGCCCCGTCCTTGGGCGCGGTGCCCGTCAGGCTCGTGTGCGCGCTCGCCGGCGCCGCCATGGCGACGGGGCCGGCCACCGCGGCCGCCGCGAGGGCGACGGCCGCGGCGGCACGCGAGATCAGGCCGATCACGCCGCGCGGCGTCCCCGGGCGAACCCGAGGCCGCCCAGGACGAGTCCGACGAGACCGGCGGCGATCCCGAGGCCGCCGAGCAGCCGCGCGGTGCCGTCCTGCCCGTCGTCGTCGCCGTCGGTGGGCTCGGCCGCGGCCGAGACGGCCATGCCGCCGTGCCCGTCGGAGTCCTCGGCCGGCGCGGTCAGCCGGAGGACGGGCGCGGGGTGCTCAGGCTCCTCGGCGCCTTCCTCGGTGGGCTCCTCCCACTTGACGACCTCGCCGCCGGAGTAGGTCTGGTCGGCCTTGAAGACGAGCTCGTCGGTGGTCGTCGGCAGCGGGCCGAGGGTGACGTCGAACTCCTGGAACTGGCCGGGCTCGATCTTCCCGCCGGACCAGGTGATCTGCGAGACGGCCTCGGTGATCTCGCCGCTGCCGGTGTCGACGGCCTTGGCCAGCTCGGCCTTGGGCGCCTCGACGGTCCAGCCGGGGACCGGCTTCACCGAGACGAACGCGATCGGGTACTCGGCGGGCAGCTTCACGACGAGCTTGGTCGTCGAGGCGTCGTCGCGCTCGTTCGGGACCCGGAAGGTGACCTTGGACCAGGAGCCCTGCTCGGCGGTGCCGGGCTGGACGGAGACGTGCGCGAGGGCGGGCGCCGAGACCCCGATGAGGGTCAGGGCGGCGACGCCGGCGACGAGTGAGGCCCGGCGGGTGTTCTTGGACATGCGTGTACTCCACGTGACTGACGCGAACGGAAAGGACTTCAGTGGGTGAAGGCGCCGTTCGGAGGTCCGCGGAGGACGAGGCAGTGCCGCAGCAGCGCGGTCTTGGGGAGTCCCTGGCGCTCGGAGCAGGCGGGCCTGCCCGGCTCGACGGGTGTGGGCACCCGGGCGGGGACAAGACGGAGCGGCGGTACGAGGCGACGGGCGAGCGCCCAGAAGGCGCGTTCGCCGCGGCGGAGCCACAGGGCGGACAGCAGTGCCGCAGCGGCGTGCGCCGCCATCATGTGCCCGTTGACGGACCCGTCGGGTTCGGTGAGCGGGCTGTGGTGATCGGTGGCGAGCAGGGAGTGCAGAGCGAACTGCCCGCCCAGCAGCGCACCCAGGATGAGCGGGAGACCACGCTCGTGCCCGGCCAGAAGGTGGGCCACCCCGGTGACGCCGAAGA
The DNA here is from genome assembly GCF_054783995.1 of Actinocorallia aurea. NCBI lineage: Bacteria > Bacillati > Actinomycetota > Actinomycetes > Streptosporangiales > Thermomonosporaceae > Actinocorallia > Actinocorallia aurea. The sequence goes on along the minus strand of NZ_BAAGPQ010000006.1, from coordinate 214,501 downwards.
AGGCGACGGCGATGGTCCAGGGATCTATCGGGTCTCCGGACGCCGCCCAGTGGCCCGTGAGCGTCAGGCTCACGCACACGGCCGCGAAGGCCGCCGCACGGGCGAGACGGTAAGGAGCCTTGGTCAAGGGGAGTCCGGGGTAGCCGAGGGTTGAGCGCGGTCAGTCTTTCACACCGGTTTGCGGAGCAGCCCTTGGCGTGCCGCCGAGGCGGCCACCGCCGCGGCCCGCCTCGTGTCGACCTCCTCCACCGGCTCGCAGGAGATGTAGAGCCGGTAGTACAGGGGCGCCGCGGCCTGCCGGACGACCTCCGCGGCATCGGTGTCGGGGGGCACCTCGCCGCGCTGCACCGCCCGCTCGACGATCACCGCGCCGATCTCGGCGCGGGTGCGCAGGGTCGAGGTGGCGAAGGTCTCGCGGGCGGGACCGTGCCCGAGGGCCGAGCCGACCAGCACGTCCATCCATGCGCGGTACGGCGGGGTGTTGAACAGCTCGACGATGGCGCGGGTGAGGGAGATGAGGTCGCCTTCCAGGTTCCCGGTGTCCGGAACGGTGAGGTTCTCTTCCATGACGGCCTGCGCCGCGTCGGCGACGACCCCTTCGAGGCTGCCCCAGCGGCGGTAGATCGTGGACGGGGCCACGCCCGCCCGGATCGCGATCTTTTCCACGCCGGTTCGCGAGTAGCCGACCTCGACGAGCTCGGTGAGAGCCGCCTCGAGGACGCTTCTCCTGGTCCGGGCGGTCCGTCCGCCCGGCCGCACCGTGCCCGGTCGAGGTCCGGACAGGGGAAGAGGATCACGTTGTCGCATGGAGTCAAGCCTTCCGTCACGTCTGTCAGAAGGTAACGCAACGTCCTTCGCGTTTGTCACACTGCCCCCGAAAAGCAGTCCATTCGTGACCGATCGCCCAGTGAGATCGTCCCGGGTCCTGGTCCGCACCGCCGGAATATGTTTAAACTTCAATCAGTTATAGCCGGTGGAACCGCTTCCGCCAGAAGGAGGACGACATGCCCGCCGTCACCGTGGAGAACCCGCTCACCCTGCCGCGTGTGCCCGTGCCGGACGCCGCCGCCGACACCCCGCGCCCCGTGCTCGGTGTGACCAACGCCCCGAGCGGCCTCGAAGGCGAGGGCTTCCCTGTGCGTCGTGCCTTCTCGGGCGTCCACATGCGGCACCTCGACCCGTTCATCATGATGGACCAGATGGGCGAGGTGGATTACGCGCCGGGAGAGCCCAAGGGCACCCCGTGGCACCCGCACCGCGGCTTCGAGACGGTCACCTACCTCATCGACGGGCAGTTCGACCACCAGGACTCCGCCGGGGGCGGCGGCAAGATCGGTCCCGGGGACACCCAGTGGATGACCGCCGGCTCCGGCCTCCTGCACATCGAGGCCCCGCCGGAGTCCCTCGTCATGAGCGGCGGCCTCTTCCATGGGCTCCAGCTCTGGGTCAACCTGCCGGCCAAGGACAAGATGATCCAGCCGCGCTACCAGGACATCAAGGGCGGCAACATCAAGCTGCTCACCACACCTGACGGCGGTGCCCTCCTCCGCGTCATCGCGGGCGAGGTGGACGGCAACCACGGCCCCGGCATGACGCACACGCCCATCACGTTCATCCACGCGACGGTGAGCCCGGGCGCCGAGGTGACCCTGCCGTGGAACCCGGCGTACAACGCGCTCGCCTACGTGCTCTCCGGCCAGGGGACCGTCGGCACCGCGCACCGGCCGATCAAGGGCGGGCAGCTCGCCGTCTACGGCAAGGGCTCCAGCCTCACTCTGGCGGCCTCCGCGGAGCAGGAGGTGAACAGGCCCGCCCTGGAGGTGGTGCTCCTCGGCGGTCTGCCCATCGGCGAGCCCGTGGCGCACTACGGCCCGTTCGTCATGAACACCCAGGCCGAGCTCCAGCAGGCCTTCGAGGACTTCCAGGCCGGACGGCTCGGCGTGATCCCCGCCGACCGGATCTGACCCTCCGGCCGAAGGCGCGTCCTGCGGGGCGCGCCTTCGGCGTCCGCGCTCGCTACAGGTGGGTGGAGACCCAGGCCGCGAGGTCGCGGGCGCAGTCGTCCACGGACTCCTTCCAGGTCTTCGCCGAGTCGTCGTCCGCGCCGTCGCTCACGTGCTTGACGAGCCGGACGGGCACGCCCGCGGCCGCGGCGGCGGCGGCGACCGCGTAGCCCTCCATGTCGACGAGGTGGGCGTCCTCGGCGAGGCGCAGCCGGACGTCCTCGGACGACACGAAGACGTCGCCGGTCGCCAGCACGAGGCCCTCGGACCTGAGTTCGAGCGGCTCCCCCGTCGGGCGCCCGGTGAGGGCGCTGATCCCCCTGCCGTCCAGGTCGTGCTGGATGACCCGCGCGACCTCGTGCGTGCCGCGCACGCCGCTGCGCAGCGCTCCGGCAGTCCCGAGGTTGATGATCTCCGCGGGGAGGTGCCGGGCGAGGACCGCGGCGACCGCCACCGCCGCGTTGACCTTGCCGATGCCGGTGAGGAGGACGGGCAGTTCCCGGTCGAGGTAGGCGGCCTCCTCGTCCGCAGCGACGACGAGCAGGGGGAGGTCGGGGGAGATGATTCCGGTGAGCCGCATGAGCGCACGCTAGCGCCTCGACCTGCACGTTCCGGTCTCGATCCGCGGTCGGAGCGGTAGCGCCCCGGGCGTCTGCCGGAACAGGAACCGAACTACACTCGGTTTCTTCGGGTTGAGGAGGAGGGCCATGTCGAGGTTCGTGGCGGACACGACCAGCACCCTGGTCGACGGGAGGATCGCCGCCGAGGTGTCCGCGGAGTGGGGCACCGGAGGACCGGCGCCCAACGGCGGCTACCTCCTCGCCCTCGTGGCGCGCGCGTTGGGCGGCACGCTCAGGCACCCGCACCCGCTGACGATCACCGCGCACTACCTGAGTGCGGCGACGCCGGGTCCCGCGGTCATCGAGACCGAGACGCTGAGGGAGGGCCGCACCCAGACGACGGCGATGGCCAGCCTGGTCCAGGACGGCAAGGAACGCATCAGGGTGCTCGCCGCCTACGCCGACCTGGCGGAGCTGCCGGACGACGTGCGCACCACCGCGAAGCCCCCCGTGCTCCCGCCCGCGGAGGAGTGCTACGCACCGCCGAAGGAGTTCGCCGACGTCGTCACGATGATGCGGCACACCGAGGTCCGGCATGACCCGGCGACCGCGGGCTGGGCCCAGGGGAGGCCGTCCGGCGTCGGGCTTCTGCGCAGCTGGCTCCGCCTGGCGGACGGCACGGAACCCGACCCGTTCATGCTGCTCTACACCGTCGACGCGCTCCCGCCCGTGGCCTTCGAGATGGCCCTCGGCGGCTGGGTGCCGACCCTGGAGCTGACGGTGCACCTCCGGGCGATGCCCGCGCCGGGCTGGCTGCGGGTGCAGGCCGAGAGCCGCAACCTCGCGGGCGGCCTCATCGAGGAGGACATCGAGGTGTGGGACAGCGGCGACCGCCTCGTCGCGCAGGCCAGGCAGCTCGCGAAGGTCCGCCTGCCCGAACAGGCGAAGTAGGGCGCCGCCCGCTGCTCCGAAACGCGGAACGGCCGGTCCGGGAACGTTCCCGGACCGGCCGTCGCGTCCGCGCGGCGCTAGCGCTCCTGTGTGAAGTGCACCGCGGGCACCTCGACGAACAGGGCGGCGGCCTCGACGGCGACGGGCCCGTCCGGGGCGTCCAGCCTGCCTTCGGAGCGCAGGTAGATCTTGCGTCCCTCGACGCCCGTGCACCATGCCTTGAGGTAGACGGTGGAGCCGACGGGGACGGGCTTGCGGTAGTCCGTCTCGAGGCGGCCCGTGACGGCCATCCTGCCGAGGCTCCAGGCGGCGGTGCCGAGGATCTCGTCCATCGCGGTCGCGAGGAGGCCGCCGTGCGCGAGGCCGGGGGCGCCCTGGTGCCGTTCGCCGACATGGAAGTGCCCGTACACGGCGGTGCCGTCGGACGAGGTGCGCTCGACCTTGAGGCCGTCGGCGACGTCCTTGCCGCAGGCGAAGCAGCCGTCGTAGATGCCGGCCGACATGAGGTCGTCGGGCGAGATGCGGCCGAGGTCCTGTGCGGGGATCTGGGCGCCGGGCGGCGGGGTGGTCACGGGCGAGGCGGTCATGGAGGTCCTCCGTGGAAGTCCCGCATATATTACTGACTGGTACGCACTCACTTGCTGAACTCTCGTGTGGAATCCGCCATAGTGCGCGAACGCGCTAAAAGCCGACCGCGAAGTTGTGACCTGCGGCCTTTCTCTCCTCCCGCGCCGGTGCGTAGAGTGACGCGCGCGGAGGTGATCGGGTGGACCGAGAGCAGATCGCGCAGAGCCTCGACTCCCTGCAGGAAAGGCTCGCGGGCATGCCCGGCGTGCCGAGCCTCCTGGAGATCCGGGTCCGGTGGATCCTCACCACGGCCATCGTCTGCACCAACGCGGTGGGCGCGGCCGTGGTCCTCGTCTTCGTCCTGCTCGTGCTGCCGAACCCCGAAGGCGTGGACAAGCTCCACCCCAACGCGGACATCGTCAACCTCATCGCCTTCGTGGGCTACCCCGTCGTCGCCGTGCCGTTCGCGGTCTGGTGGGCGCTCAAGGTCTTCGCCCCCATCCGTCGTCTGGTGAGCGAGCGAGGGACACCGGACGCCGAGCAGCGGAATGCCGTCCTGCTCGGTCCCGCGCGGCTCAGCCTCATCCAGGGCGCGCTGTGGGTCGCGGGAGCGACCGGCTGGACGATCCTCAACTCCTTCTACGGGCCGCTCATGGCGTTGAAGATGGGGATGACCTGCCTCCTCGGCGGCATCACCACCATCGCCCTCGTCTACCTGATGGCCGAGCGGCTGCTGCGGCCCGCCGCCGCCCTCGTCCTCGCCGCCAAGCCCCCGCGCCAGCACCTGTTCTCGCGGGTGCGGACCCGCGCCATGATCGCCTGGGCCGTCGGCACCGCGGTGCCCATGCTCGGCCTGATCGTCATCGCGATCGTCGCGCTCACCGACCCGGACTTCGACTCCTACGAGGCGGCCCGGTCGGGGCTCGTCCTCGGCTGCATCGCGCTGGCGATCAGCTTCCAGGTCACCTGGTGGGTGTCCCAGGCCGTCGGCGACCCCATCAAGACCGTACGCGAGGGCATGGCGCGGGTCTCGCGCGGCGACCTCGACACCGAGATCTCCGTCTTCGACGCGAGTGAACTGGGCCAGCTCCAGGCGGGTTTCAACACGATGGTCACCGGTCTGCGGGCGCACGAGCGGCTCCAGGACCTGTTCTCCCGGCACGTCGGCAGCGACGTCGCGGAGCTCGCGCTGAACTCCGACATCTCCCTCGGCGGCGAGGAGAAGGAGGTCGCCGTGCTGTTCGTCGACCTCGCCGGATCGACGCGCATGGCGGCCGAGCGCCCGCCGGACGAGGTGGTCGCGCTGCTCAACCTCTTCTTCGGCGTCGTCGTGGACTGCGTGAACCGCAACGGCGGCTGGATCAACAAGTTCGAGGGCGACGCCGCGCTGGCCATCTTCGGCGCGCCCGCCGCGCTGCCGGGAGCGGGCGGCCACGCGCTCGCCGCCGGCCGCGAGATGGCCGTGCTGCTGCGCGAGAGGGTGCCGGAGGTGACGGCGGGGATCGGCATCTCCCGCGGCCAGGTCGTCGCCGGGTACATCGGCGCCGAGCAGCGGTTCGAGTACACCGTCATCGGCGACCCGGTGAACGAGGCGGCGCGGCTCAGCGACCTGGCGAAGAACGAGCCGGCGCGGGTGCTGGCCTCGGACCGGGTGCTGGAGGACGCCTCGGAACCCGAGCGGTTCCGCTGGGACACCGGGGCCCCGATCACGCTGCGCGGACGGCCGAGGCCGACCGTGCCCGCCCATCCCCGGACCCCGGCCGAGAACGCGATGCCCCTGCCCGAGTTGATCGCCTCGGCCCGGAGGCTGCGCCGCCGCCGCTTCCTCCCGTTGCTCCCGCTGCTGCGGCCGCCGCGCCGCGGCGGCGGCGAATGAGTTGTCCACAGGCCGCTGCGCGATCTTGAAGAGAATCGCGCAGACTGGTGCGTGGACGTCCGGGGGGACGTCGCGGAAGATCTCTCGAGGTGGTGGCGATGGGGTTCGTGTGGTGGTTCTGCCGGAAGGTGTGCGGAAGGTCAGCGCAGGGCGCGCGCGGTGAGCGCCGCGGCGAGTTCGGGGCCGGAAGGGTCGAGGCCGGTCAGCGAGGCGATGCCGCGCAGCCGGTAGTCGAGGGTGTTGCGGTGGACCTGGAGGGTCTCGGCGGAGCGGCGCCGGTTGTGCCCCTGGTCGACGTAGACGCGCAGCGTCTCCATGAGCTCGGGGCGGTCGTCGAGCGGGTCGAGGCGGGCCGCGAGCTGGGCGAGGCCGTTGCCGGGACGCGCGATCTGGTACTCCAGCAGGACATCGGTCATCCGGTACAGGCCGGGCGGCCTGCCCAGCCGCCGCACCAGTTCGGCCACCTCGGCGGCCTCGCGCAGTGCCCCGGGGATCGCCTCGGCGCACGGGGCGGGCGCGGTGGTGACGGTCACGGCCCTCCCCGTCGCGACGACGATCCGGTCCACCAGCCGCGCCAGCGGGTCGGCCGCGCCGTCGTCGGCGGGCCCGGTGCGCTGCGCACGGCCCGCGTTGGGGCCTTCGCCCTTGGCGGGCAGGAGCGCGGTGCCGGAGATCCCGTCCAAGACCGCGAGCACAGGGGATTCGGCGTGCGCGTCGAGCACCGACTGCACCTGCCGCGTCAGCTGGCGCGCCGCCGCGAGGTCGGGATCGGGATCGCCGCGCAGCACCAGCACGTCGTAGGCCGCCGCCAGCGGCACCCCGGCGCGCAGTGCGGGCTCGTCGGCAGGAGCGCCCGCGAGCAGCGCGTCGAGCACGGCCCGGCGGGCGGCGCGCAGTTCCCCGTAGCGCTCCCTGCCCTCCTGCGCGTGCGCGAGCGCGACGGCGGGCACCACGGCGCGCAGATAGGCGAAGAAATGCAGCGCGAGCGCGCCCAACTCGCCGGCCTCCTCCTCGGCCGCCTCCTCCACGAGCGCCTGCCAGCACAGCTCGATCGCCAGGTGGTAGGCGGTGAGCACGGCCTCCAGCGGCACACCCTGCTCGGCCCTGCGCGCCGACCATTCGATCACCTCGGCCCGCTCGCCGACGGTGAAGGTGCGCTGCTCGCGTAGCGTCCCCACCGCGATCCGCAGGTTCGCCTCGATCGCCGGGCGCAGCTGGCCGTCGAGCACCTCGCGCGGCTGCTCGGCGTAGAACGGGACCCGTCTGCCGAACTCGTCCACGAGCCGCGACGCCAGGTCCGGCAACCGCTCGGCCAGCCACAGGTGAAGTCTCGGTTCGCTCACCGGTCCGATGCTGGCGCGGCGGCCCCGCCCGGTCCATGGCGGCCCGCACTCGGCTGGCGGGCCCGGTTGTGCCGCTGCCCAAGGCCCTTCGGCAGGCCGCACAGGCCGGTGGGGAGCGGTCGGGTGTCGTCCCTGGTCGGCCGCAGTCCACAGCCTGTGGATTGTGCGTACGCACAGGACGCCCGGCACATAAGGGTCGGAGGCCTATCGCCTCGGCGGGCGCCGGACGCGCATCATCCTCGCACCGTCTGTGAGGAGGATCATGTGAAGACGTCAGCCGTGCGAGACGGCACAGCCCTGTCCGTGCGCGACCTGACGGTCTCCTATGGCAGGGCGGTGCGGGCGCTGCACGGCGTGTCGCTCCAGGTGCCGAAGGGCGAGGTCGTCGCGGTCCTCGGCGCGAACGGGGCCGGCAAGACGACCCTGATGCGGGCGATCTCCGGGGTGCTGCGCTTCCACGGCGGCCTGGTGACGGGCGGGCACATCAGCTCGGCCGAGACCAGGCTGACCAAGGCGGCGCCGCACCGCATCGTGGCCGAGGGCATCGTCCAGGCGCCCGAGGGGCGCCGGGTCTTCGGGCGGATGACGGTCGAGGAGAACCTGCGGGCGGGCGGCTTCCACGCCCCGGCCGAGGTGCGCAAGCGCGTCTTCGACCTCTTCCCGATCCTCGCCGAGCGGCGCGCCCAGCGCGCGTCCCTGCTGTCCGGCGGCGAACAGCAGATGCTCGCCATGGGCCGGGCCCTGATGGCCCGCCCCAAGGTGCTGCTGCTCGACGAGCCGACCCTCGGGCTCGCCCCGAAGATGGCCGAGCACATCGCCCGGACCATCACCGAGATCAACCGCCAGGGCACCTCGGTGCTCCTGGTCGAACAGAACGCCGCGCTGGCCCTCCGGCTGTCGACCCACGCCTACGTGCTCGACGTCGGCGAGGTCGCCCTGGAAGGACCGTCGGCCGAACTGGCCGCCAGCGACGAGGTGCGCCGCCGCTACCTCGGCGTGTCCGACGAGCCCGCCCCGGTCTTCCGGACCAGGCGCGGCATCGCCAAATGGGAGCCGGCGGGGAGAGGTGCCGCAGGTGAGTGAAGTGCCCGAACTCGTGGTCGACCGACTGACCGTCCGCTTCGCCGGGATCGTCGCGCTGGACTCGGTGAGCTTCACCGTCGCGCCCGGCACCCTGCACGCCGTCATCGGCCCCAACGGCGCCGGGAAGTCGACGTGCTTCAACGTCCTGTCGGGGGTCTACCGGGCGACGTCCGGCAAGGTCACCTTCGGCCGGCGCGAACTCACCTCGATGGCGCCGCACCGCGTCGGCGCGCTCGGCATCGCCCGGACGTTCCAGAACCTCGCGCTGTCCCCGCTGCTCAGCGTCGAGGACAACCTGATGCTCGGCAGGCACAGGCTGATGCGGGCCGGGCTCGTCCGGGCCGGTCTGCGCTGGCCGGGCGCCCTGCGCGAGGAGCGGCTGCACCGCGAGCGCGCCCGGGAGATCGCCGACTTCGCCGGAATCGCCCACCGGCTCGCCTCACCCGTCGGCGCCCTGCCGTACGGCGACCAGAAGCGGGTCGAGCTCGCCCGCGCGCTGTGCGGCGAGCCCCGGCTGCTCATGCTCGACGAGCCCGTCGCCGGCATGAACGCCACCGAACGTCTGGAGATGGCCGAACTCGTCCATGCCGTCCGCGAGTCCCTCGGCATCTCCATCCTGCTGGTCGAGCACGACATGGGCCTCGTCATGCGGCTCGCCGACCACGTCACCGTCCTGGACTTCGGACGCCGCATCGCCTCCGGCACCCCCGCCGAGGTGCAGCGCGATCCCGAGGTCCTCCGCGCCTACCTGGGAGAGGAGGCCTCATGACCAGGCTCATCGAACTGCTCATCAACGGGCTCAGCCTCGGCTCGGTCTACGCGCTGATCGCGCTCGGCTTCGTCGTCATCTTCCGGGCCACCGAGGTCGTGAACTTCGCACACGCCTCGCTGCTCCTGCTCGGCGGCTACGTCACCGCGGTCCTGCACGAGGACCTGGGCTTCCTCGGCGCCCTCGTCGTCGGCGTCGCCGCCGCGGCGGCCGCGGGCGCGCTCATCGAACTCGTCCTGCTGCGCCGCGCCAAGGCCCGCCGCGACGTCGTCGCCATCGCCACCATCGGCATCGACATCGTGCTCATGGCCGAGCTCAGCAGGAGGCTCGGCACCGAGGTGATGTCGCTCGGCGACCCCTGGCAGGACAGGGTCGTCGTCCTCGGCGGCGTCACCATCGCGCAGACCCGCATCGCCGCGCTCGTCGTGGCGGCCGTCCTCATCACGCTGTTCCTGCTCGCCTTCAAGTACACCCCCTGGGGCGTGTCGATGCGCGCGGTCGCCGAGGACGCCGAGACGTCCGCGCTCATGGGCATCAGGCTCGGCCGCATCTCGATGTCGGCCTGGGCGGTCGCCGGCGCGCTCGCGGCCGTGGCCGCGGTCTTCATCACCGCCTTCCCGACACCGGGCCTCGACCGGACCAGCTCCCTCGCGGCACTGAAGGCGTTCCCCGCGGCGATCCTCGGCGGACTCGACTCCGTCACCGGCGCGCTCGTCGGAGGGCTGCTCATCGGCGTCACCGAGGCGCTCGTCGGCGGCTACCAGAACGACCTGACGTTCTTCGGCCGCGGCCTCGGCGACGTCGCCCCGTACGTCGTCATGATCGTGATCCTGCTGGTGCGGCCGTCGGGCCTCTTCGGCACCCGGGAGGTCTCCCGTGTCTAGGCTCAAGTACCTCCCGCTGCTCCTGCTGCTGCTTCCGCCCTTCTACCTGGAGCTGTTCTGGCTCCAGGCCGGCCTGTTCGTCATGGCCGCGGCGATCGGCGCGATCGGCCTGAACCTGCTGACCGGATCCACCGGACAGCTCTCCATGGGCCACTCGTTCTTCCTCGCCGTCGGCGCGTACGGCTACGTGTACTTCGCGGGAGAGGACACCGGCGACCTCGTCGGGCTCGGGCTGCCACCCGTGCTCGCCGCGGTCTGCGCGGTCGCCCTCGCCGGGCTCGCGGGACTGGCGTTCAGCCCGATCGCGGGCCGCCTCACCGGCGTGTACCTGGGCATCGCGTCCCTCGCGCTGATCTTCCTCGGCCAGCACGTCCTGTTCAACGTGCACGACGTGACCGGCGGCTACAACGGTCGGGCCGTGCCGCCGATGGAGGTGCTCGGCTTCACCTTCGACGGGTCCGGTGACCTCGTCCTCCTCGGCATCCCGTTCGGCGCGCTGGAGAAGCTGTGGTTCCTCGGGCTGCTCCTGCTCGGCCTCGCCGCCCTGTTCGCGCTGGGCGTCCTCAAGGGCCGGCCGGGCCGCGCGATGAACCTCATCCGCGACCAGCAGACCGCCGCGGGCGTCCTCGGCATCCCCGTGGCGCGCACCCGCGCCGCGGTCTTCACCCTCTCGTCCATGTACGCCGGGCTCGCCGGGGTGCTGCTCGCGCTCACCTTCCAGCGGGCCGTCCCCGACTACTTCGGCATGCTCCTCGCGCTCGACTACCTGGCCATGATCGTCATCGGCGGGCTCGGCTCGGTGTCCGGCGCGGTCATCGGGGCGGCCTTCGTGACGCTGCTCCCGCAGCTGCTCACCCGCTACAGCGACGCGCTGCCCCTTGTCGCCCCCACCGGAACGGGCGGCATCAGCCCGTCGGACGCCGCCCGCTACCTGTACGGCGCGGCCGTCGTCGGCATCGTCCTCTTCCTCCCCGCGGGCCTGCGCGGCCTGCGGCTCCCCTCCCTCACCCCCCGCAAGGAGACCACCCCATGAAGATCAGGAATCTCGTCGCCGGCCTCGCCGTGCTCGCCGTGACCGCCACCGGGACCGCGTGCAGCGGCAAGTCCACCGAGGACGGCGGCGGAACCGGCGCCGACGGCGTCAAGACGGGCCCCGGCGTCACCGCCGACAAGATCACGCTCGGCGCGCTCACCGACCTCACCGGCGTCTACGCCACCCTCGGCAAGAGCATCACCCAGGCGCAGCAGCTCTACTTCGACGAGCTGAACGCCGCGGGCGGCGTGTGCGGCCGCGATGTCGAGGTCCTCGTGCGCGACCACGGCTACGACGTGCAGAAGGCCGTCGGCGCCTACACCGAGATCCAGCCGAAGGTCGCGGGCCTGCCGCAGGTCATCGGTTCGCCCATCATGGCCGCGATCGCCGGGAACGTCGCCACCGACAAGCTCCTGACGGTCCCTGCCGCGTGGCCGTCCGCGCTGCTGAAGGCCCCGTACGTCCAGGTCGTCGGCAGCACCTACGAGATCGAGATGATCAACGGCATCGAGTTCCTCCTCAAGGAGAAGGGCATCAAGTCCGGCGACAAGATCGGGCACGTGTACTTCGAGGGCGAGTACGGCGAGAGCGCCCTCGCGGGCTCCAAGTACGCCGCCGAGAAGGCCGGACTGAAGATCGTCGAGCAGCGCATCAAGCCGACCGACACCGACATGACCTCGCAGGTCAGCGCGCTGAAGGCCGAAGGCGTCAAGGCGATCCTCATCAGCGCGGGCCCGCGCCAGTCCGCGTCCCTCGCGGGCGTCGCCGCCGCGGGCGGCTTCATGGTGCCGATCCTCTCCAACAACCCGGGCTTCAGCCCGCAGCTCCTCGCGACCGCCGCCAAGCCCGCGCTGGAGGCCAACTTCCACCTCATCACCGCCGCCTACCCGAACGACTCCAAGGAGCCGGGCATGACGGCCCTCGTCGCGGCCTACGAGAAGAAGCACCCGGGCGAGGCGCTCGACGGCGGCGTCACCTTCGGCTACGTCTCGGCGATGGTGTTCGGCGAGGCCCTGAAGAAGGCCTGCGACAACAAGGACCTCACCCGTGAGGGCATCTACAAGGCCCACCAGTCGCAGAGCGCCTTCGACACCAAGGGCCTGATGCCGCCGCTCGACTTCTCCAAGCCCGGCGACGTCGGCACCCGCGTCTCGCTCATCCAGAAGGCCGACTCGACGGTGAAGGGCGGCCTCACCGCGGTCGGCGAGCCCATCACCTCCGAGGCCGCGAAGGGCTACACCTTCCAGTGACACAAGCCGGGCATCCCGCCCGGCAGCCCGTCGCGGAGCCGTTCGCTGAGGGGACGGAGCCCCGGACGTCCCGCGCGGCGTCCGGGGCTTCACCCTGCTCTAGGACGAGGCACTCAGCCCAGGAGTTCGAGGTCCTCGGGGTCGAGCTTCAGCCCGGCCGCGGCCTGGTTCTCCGCGAGGTGCTCCAGCGAACCCGTTCCGGGGATCGCGAGCGTGACGGGCGAGGAGGCGAGCGCCGCGGCGATCGCCACCTGCGCGGGCGTCGCGCCGTGGCGGGCGGCGACGGCGGCGACGCTCTCGGAGGAAAGGGCACCGGAGTCGATCGAGAAGAACGGCACGAAGGCGATGCCCGCCTCCGTGCACTCCGCGAGGAGGCCACCGTGTCCGGCGGGGTTCTGCACGGCTGCGACGGGCGCGATCGCCCGTGCCTCGGCGAGCTGCGCCGCGTCGACGTTGCTCACCCCGAGATGCCCGATCAGGCCCTCCTCGCGCAGCGCCGCGAGCGCCTCGAACCGCGCGCCGATCGACTCCCCGCCCGGGCCGTCCATGCCGCCCACCCGCAGGTAGACCAGATCGAGGCGGTCCAGGCCGAGCGCGGCGAGATCGGCTTCGACGAGCGCGCGGAGGCCGTCGGGTCCGGCCTGGCCGGTGGGCAGCCCGCTCGTGTCGCGCAGCGGGCCCACCTTGGTCGCGATGACGAGTCCCGCGGGATACGGGTGCAGCGCGTCGCGGATCTGGCTGTTCGCCATCGTCTGCCCCAGGCCGTAGAACCCCGCGGTGTCGATGTGGTCGACACCGAGCTCCACGGCGCGCCGCAGGACGGCGACGCCCTGCTCGTAAGGCCGGGCGGGCGAGCGGAAGGAGCTGCGCGCGAGCCGCATCGCCCCGAAGCCGAGCCTGTTGATGGTGAGGTCGCCGCCGAGGGCGAAGGTCGCAGTCGTGGTCATACCGCTCACCCTTCCCCTGCGGCGCCCGCCGAGGCGACCTTCTGGCAGTAACCTGCCAGACTGGGCGCATGCGAGACGATCAGGTCTTCTCCGTCAGCGGCGACGCCGAACTCGTCGCCCGCGCCGGGCACCTGTTCGCCGGCGTCCGCACGGAGTTCGCCTGCGCGGCGCGCGACCTCGCGACCTGGGCGCTGCCGGCGGCGCGCGCGGCGGTCCGCGACCGGATGGGGCACGGCTCCCTCGCGACCCGCAAACTCCTCGGCCCCCGGGCCCTCGCCACCGAATCCGACCGCGCCCATCTAGCCGAGGTCCGGTCGCGCGGCGCCCAGATCCGCATCAGCGCCGCGGCCCTCGCCCACGAGACGATCATCCTGGATCGGCGCGTCATGATCATGGCGGAGCGTGAGGTCCCCGGCGTCCCGCGCACCTACACCGTCACCTCGTCGCCGACGCTGGTCGCGGGCATCCTGTCCCTGTTCGACGCGGTCTGGTCGGCCGCGGGAGACCCCGCGGCCTACCTCCGTGCGGAGACGCCGCACCTCGCCCCCGACGACCGCCGCGTCCTCGACGCGCTCGCCGCGGGCCTGACGGACGAGGCCGCGGCCCGCCGCCTCGGCACCTCGCTGCGCACCTACCGGCGCCGCGTCGCCGCCCTCATGACCGTTCTGGAAGCCGACTCCCGCTTCCAGGCGGGTGTCCGCGCCGCGACGCTGCTGGCGCCCCGCCCCGACGGGCCTTCCGGCAAATAAGGGACGAACCCTTCCGGAAGGGAAAGCGCGCAGAAATCCCCACAGAAGGGGACGGGCAACGCCTTCAGGATGGGTATCGTCGGCCACGCGATCTTGATTTGGCGGTCTACCGGACGGGAGCCATGCGAGAACCAGCGGCTGACGGGCAGGGGCGGCGCGGGCGGAAGGCCAGACGGCCCGACCCCGGAGAGGGCCCGGTCGCGGCGTTCGCCGACCGGCTCTGGCGGCTCAAGGTGGAGGCCGGCGACCCGTCCTTCGCCGAGATGTCCGCGCGGATGGGCGCGGCCGCGTCGAAGTCGACGCTGGCCGCCGCGTCCCAGGGCCGCACCCTCCCGAGCTGGGGGACGACGTGGGAGTTCGTCCGGGTCCTCGCGGTCGACCGGCTCGGCAGGGAACCCGAGGAGACCGAGCGGGAATGGCACGAGGACTGGCTCCGCACGCGGGCCCTCGCCGAAGGGGCCTTGCCCGAGACCGCCGTCGGGTCCGCTCCGGAGGCCGCCGAAGCCGTCGCGCGCGACGCCGACACCGCGCAGGAGCGGGAGGAGACCGAGGTGCCGGTCGCCACGACCGGGCCTCCGGCCACCTGGAGGCCGCCCGCGAAGAGGTCCCGGCTCCAGGCGGGCACGCTCCTCGCCGGCGGGGCGCTCGCCGCGCTGGTCGCCGTAGCCGTCCTCGTACTCCCCGGCCGATCCGACGACCCGGCCCCGCAGAAGACCCGGATGCAGGTCGACGACTCGGTCTTCGAAGGCGACATCACGATCCCCGACGGCACCCGGATCGAACCCGGCGCATGGTTCGAGAAGGTCTGGCGACTGCGGAACACAGGGACCGTCGCATGGCACGCCCGCTTCCTCATGCGCGTGAACGAGACCGCGTGCGATGCCCCGGAACGGGTCGAGATCCCGCCGACGCCGCCCGGGCAGAGCGTCGACATCCGGGTGCTCGTGCAGGCTCCCGAAGAGCCCGCGGCCTGCCGGATCTACTGGAAGATGGTCGACCTCGAAGGCCGCACCCTGTTCCCCGGCAAACGGCCGATCTTCCTTGACGTAAGCGTCGGATGAGCCGCTGACCTGCGCGGTTATTTGTCCTGAGTTCGTCCGAAGCCGTCGGACGGGATCCGGACGAAGATCACTGGCTTGGTTCCGGCCCGGCATGCCAGCGTCGAGCGCACCGACCCCGAACGAAGGGACTTCGTCGTGCGCATCTCCCGGAAGACCTCGGCGCTGGGCCTCACGGTGGCCGCGGCGGCAAGCGTGTTCGCCGTCGCGTCACCCGCGTCCGCCGCGCTCTACGGAGGACAGTGCGGCTCCGGCTACAACGTCGTGGGAGTGAACGACTTCCCCGACGCACGCGGCACCATCTACCTCACCTACAACGCCTCGACGGGTAAGAACTGCGTCGTCACCATCCGCGAGGTGCCGGGCGCCGCCGCCCCCATGGACGCCTACCTGCGCCGCTCCGGCACCACCACCTGGGTGGACGACCCGGGCAACTGGACCACGTACGCCGGGCCGGTCTACGTGTCGGCGGCGGGCTCCTGCGTCGACTGGGGCGGCACCATCGGCACCCAGTCCCGCACCCGCTACGGCACCAACTGCGGCTGACCCGACCGACCGTCCCGCCCCGTCACGAACGCCTGGAGGACTGTTATGAACGTCAAGAGGACCGTCACCACCGCCGCCCTGTCCGTCAGCGCTCTCGCCGCGACCCTCGTCGCTGCGGGCCCGGCCGCCGCCGCCACCTACGGGGGCGAGTGCGGCTCCGGCTACAGCGTCGTCAACTCCGCGGCCATCGGCTCCAAGGGCACCGTGTTCCTGACCTACAGCTCGGCCACGGGCAAGAACTGCGTGGTCGCCAAGCGCAACACGGTGGGCTCCGCCGTCCTCATCGAGGCCGGTCTGTCCGTGAGCCCCGTCGGCACCCACTGGCCGGCTTACGACGGCAACTACTACACCTCCTACGCGGGCCCGATCTACGTCTCGGCCGCGGGCAAGTGCGTCGACTGGATGGGCCGCATCACCGGCACCGAGGCCGGCAAGCGCGGCACCAACTGCGGCTGACCCCGAAAGGAAACGGATTCCGATGAGCATGCTCAAGAAGACCGTCGCGGCCGGCGCCATGACCGTCGCCGCGACCGCCGGCGTCGTCACGATCTCGACCGCCGCCTACGCCGAGGCCTACTGCGGTTCCGGCTACACCACGGTCGCCTCCGCCCCGGTGAACAACCAGTACGGCGACACCTGGGGCCGCGTCTACCTGACCTACAACAGCTCGACCGGCAAGAACTGCGTGACGACGGTCAAGACCGCCTACGTCGGCACCGCGTCCTTCACCTCGGCCCAGCTGATGATCCAGAACGGCAACAGCTACTACGACCAGGGCTACTACAGCCAGTACGCCGGCCCCCTCTACGGCTCGGCCGCCGGCAAGTGCGTCATGTACTGGGGCTCCGTCACCAACCCCAGCAACACCATCGGCGCCGGCGGCGGCCGCATGTCCTGGGGCAACTGCGGCTGACCCCTGTTCCCGGCCCCGGCAACGGGGGCCCGGCGGCCGGGAACACCCACCTTCCAGGCCCCTCCCCCGACGGGAGGGGCCTCCTCAACCACCACACCCGAACGCCCCCACGGACCCGCATGCCCACTCCCGGACCCCGGCCTGGGTCCCGCCCACGCCCACGTTCGTTGTCGGCACCCGTTGTCCGCAGGCCGGAGGATGACGGGGCATCGGACTTCTTCGAAACCCGCGGGCGGGCCCCGGAACGTCCTCACCCCTCCGCCGCGCAACACCCAAAGGCGGCGCTCAGCCCGGCCTCAGTGAGCGAGCGTACGAAGCCCCGGGTCAGCCGTCGCAATACCCCCGCTCGCTGACCGGTCACCTCAGAGCAGATTCAGAGAAGCATCGGCGAACACGCCAAGGAGAAGGGCCCCTCCCGAACCGGAAGGGCCCCTTCTGCGATGGAGCCGCCTAAGGGAATCGAACCCTTGACCTACGCATTACGAGTGCTATCGGGAATGGTTCGCCCGGTGTCGGTCAGGTTCGCAGTGCCTGGTCAGAATGGGTGTGCGTACTCCGTTGAACGTGTCCGTCACGGGGTGAACTGCAACCAGAATTGCAACTGGAGAAGGGGCGGCTGCCGAGGGGCGGCGGCCCCTTCTCGGCGTTTCAACGCGAGCTGCTGTCTCCGCAGTCCTCGTCGGCTAGGAACCGATCGAGGCAGTCATTCAACACGTCCGCAACGGTCTTGCCCTGATCGGCGGCCTTCTCCTTGACGGCCTCCCAGCGCTCATCGGAGACGCGGAGTGTCCGGCGCGGGTTCCCCTTGGTGGGCATCCCTCTCCCTTCTGAGGTGTCGTGCCACCTTACCCCGGTTTGGTCTTGCGGGTGGCACGACACCCCCCTATGGTGGGTGGCACGACACCCCCTCGCGGGGCCCGCAACAGAGCGGCCCCGCCCGGTGCTGTAACACCGGAGCGGGGCCTTGATCGGACAACGGAGGTCCGACCCATGAAGAACCTTAACGGCGTCGAGGGCGACGCCACGAGAGAGCCGTTCGGCGACTGCCCGGACTGGTGCGACCGGACCGCGCACATGCGGGGCGGGCACAGCTCGTCGCGCGTGTTCGCCGGCCTGCTCGTGTCGGTCGTGCAGTTCCCCGGCGATGACCCCGCCGTGTTCGTCAACGCGCTCGGCGGTGCGGTCGAGGATGAGCGGGACAGTGCCCCGGTCGGGACGATCCCGGCGGGGCACGTGCTCGGTCTCCTCGCGGCCGTGGCCCGGTCGGAGCGTGAGCCGCGGTCGCGCGCCGAGTGGCTGGCCCCTCGCGGCGGCCTGGTCGAGGCTTACCGGCGGCCGGGCGGCGGCATGGAGCTCCACCACCGGATCGGCCGCGAGGTCGTGAGCATGATGCCCCTGCCGGGCGTCCTCGACGACGTGGCGGCCGAGCTGGGCCGGGTGTACGCCGAGCGCGTCGGCGGTCTGTACGTCCCGCTGCCCGAGCCTGACGGGGCGGTGCGGTTCTTCTCCTGCGCGCTCGGCTACGTCGAGGCCCGCACGGTGCGGATCGTCCTGGACTTCGACGGGACCGAGATGGTCCTGAGCATCGAGCAGGCGATCACCGCGGCCGACGTGCTTCTCGCCCAGGACCGCGAGGACTCCCTGCCCGAGCTGCTCGACTTCGCCGACGCGCTGGTGTCCGCGGTCCGCTTCGTCGCCACCTGCTACCCGGCGGTGCTGGCGTGAGCGTCGTCGAGAACACCATCTGCACCGCCGCGGGCAAGGCTCTGCTCGTCACGAGCGTCGAGGGTCGGGGCGGCGACCCGAGCATGACCGAGATCCGCATGGAGTTCGGGGCCGGGCAGAGCATCGGCATCCCGCTCGGGGCCGCTCGCTACTTCGCGCACTTCGCCGACGAGGACGACAGCCCCGCGGCCCGCCAGTTCGCCGAGTCGTTCGCCGAGGTCGTCGCGCTCGTCGAGGGCCTGTTCTCGGAGGAGTCCCGATGACCGAGCAGACCCCCGACCGGCGCGCGCTCGCCCTGCTGCTCGCCGCCCTCGACATCCCACACCCGGCGACGGGCGGCGACGAGGACAACCGCAGGCGGGTCCTGGCCGACCGCGCCATGCACACGGCGATCTTCCTGCGCGGCTACCTGGCCGAGTCCATGGAGGGCATGCGGGACGTCCACCTCGACTACTTCGCCGCCCGGCTCGCCGAGCACCCCCCGACCACCTACGCGCACTACATGAGCAACGAGGAGAACGGCCGATGACGAAGACGGACTGGATCATCCGCATCCTCGCCGCCGTGGTGGTGGTCGCGCTCGGCCTGGTGGCCGCGGTCGTCTCCTACAACCACGCCCTGGAGGTCGCGCAGGCCCACGGGCAGGAGGGCTTCACCGCCCTGCTGACGCCCCTCACGATCGACGGCCTGGTCCTGGTGCCGGGGCTCGTGATGCTGGACTCCGCGCGCCGGGGGGAGCGTGCACCGTGGCTCGCGTACGCCTCCCTCGCCCTGGGGATCGGCGCGACGCTCGGCGTCAACGTGCTCTACGGGATCGGGTACGGGCTCGTCGGGGCGATCGTGGCGGGGTGGCCGGCGGTCGCGCTGGTGCTGGCGTCCGAGCTGCTGATGGGCATGATCCGGCGCTCCGGACTTTCGTCACACGCGGCTGGGCGTGACGAAAGTTTGATGGCGGCCGCGGCAGATCTCGACCAGGAGGTCGCCGAGCTTCTCAGGGTTGACCCTGAGAAGGCCGACCTCGTCGAGGTGGTCGACGCCGCTCGCTCGATCCCTACCCTTGCCGAAACGGTGCCCGACGACGAGCCGCCCGCGCCGTTCCCGCCGGTCGAGGTCGACCGCGAGATCGACACCCCGGTCGAGGGCGCCGCCGCTGGTGAGGGCTCTGTGACGGGGCTGGACTCGGCCATCGTTTCGGCACGCCGTGCGGGCCGGACGATCAAGGATGTGTGTGCTGAGTTCGGTGTCTCCCGGTACCGGGTGGACAAGGCGATGAAGGCCGCGGCCCTGGCGGGGGTGGCGCTGTGATCACCCTGGCGGACGGCACGGTCGTCACCTGCCCGGTGTGCGGCGGCACCCGCGAGTGGGCGCAGATCTACGCACTCGGCAACGACAGCGCGCAGGGCTCCACCGGGTGGGTCGTCTGCTCGGCCGACAAGACCCGCGTGGCCTGGTAGCCGCTCGATTCCCGTAGTCCCGGACCGGGGCTCTCCGACCAAAGATGCGCCCCGGTCCGGTCTCCCCGTGTGTGAGGAGTTCTCCATCATGACCGACTACCGAACCGTCATCCCGCTTCCTGTCGTTCCGTCCGCGCGGGTCGTGGTCGAGCAGGGCGCGGACGCAGAGGTCGTCTCGGCCGAGCTGGTCGACGACCCGTCGCCCGCTCCGGTGCCGGGCGCTTGGATGGCCGAGCGCCGGGCCCGCCTGGAGGCCCGCCCGCCGGTCCTTCCCCGCTACCTGACCCAGGGCGGCGAGTTCCGGCAGGGCGCCGCGTTCACCGCCCGCTACGTCGTCGGCGAGGCGGCGTTCTACGGGGTGCGGGCGCCCGTCTACGCCGTCCGCCTGTGGTCGAGGGCGCCGCGCGGCACGGTCCGCCTGGTCGCCACGTGGGGCCGGTGGGCGCTGGACGCCGAGGGCAGGGCGCTGATGGCCGTCGAGGCGACCGGCCGCAACACCGGGGCCTATCTCCAGTTGAAGGCCGCCCACGACCGGACGGTGAAGACGAGGACCAGGCGGAGCCTGGTGGTTGCCGTGCCGGTCGGCGCCCTCGTCACGCTCGCCGCCCTGCTACTGCCGGGCGCGGGCCTGGTCTGCGTGGCGGCCGGGGTGCTGGCGCTGCTCGGCCTCGCCGGGGCGGAGCCGGACCGGCCGATCGTTCACCGGTACGTCGCGGTGCGGGTGCAACGGCGCCTGGACTCGCCCGAGGTCGAGAACGCGCTGAAGGCCATCGGCATCAAGGGCAAGGCCGACTGGGTCGCGCCCATCGCCGTCGACGGGCCCGGGTGGCGGGCCGAACTCGACCTACCCGGAGCGCACCAGGCCGACGAGGTGTTGGAGGCGCGCGCGGGCCTCGCCGCGGCGATGCGCCGGCCGCTGGGGTGCGTGTGGCCCGAGGGTGACCGCGACGCCCACCCCGGACGGCTCGTGCTGTGGGTCGCCCGCGAGGACCCCGCCAAGGGTGCCCGCCGGATCTGGCCGCTGATGAAGACCGGCCAAGCAGACCTGTTCGCCGAGATCCCGTACGGCTACGACCCGCGCGGCCGTCTGGTCACGCTGCGCCTGATGTACTCCAATGCCCTCATCGGCGGGGTGATGGGGTCCGGGAAGACGTCCGCGGTCCTGGTGATCGCCCTCGCCGCCGCGCTCGACCCTACGGCCGAGCTGTGGATCTATGAGATGAAGGGGTCCGGCGACCTCGACGCGCTCAAGCCCGTGAGTCACCGGTACGTGTCCGGCGACGACGACGAGCACTGCGAAGCGGCGTACCGGGCGCTGCTGGCGCTGGAGAAGGAGATGAAGCGCCGCAAGGCCATCATCAAGGATCTGCCCGCGGTCGACGTGCCGGACGGCCGCAAGACCACCAAGCAGCTTGCCGCGCGCCGGGACCTCGGGCTTCACCCGCTGGTCGCCATCTTCGACGAGTGTCACACCCTGTTCGAGCACCCCGAATACCGGGACCAGGCGGCCGAGGTCGCGGCCCGGTTGGTGAAGAAGGCGCGCGCCTACGGGATCATCCTGGTCCTCACCACGCAGCGGCCCGACGCGAAGTCGATCCCGCGCGGGGTGTCGGACAATGCCATCACCCGCCTGCTGCTCGCCGTGACCGGCCACGTCCCCAACGACCTGATCGCCGGGACCGGCGCCTACAAGCGCGGCGTGCGCGGCACCATGTTCGACCCCGAACGCGACGCCGGTACCGCGTGGATCGTCCGCGGCCTGAACGCCCGCATCGCCCGCGCGGCGTTCATCCGGCAGGACGAGGCCGTCGACATCGTGCGCCGCGCTCACGCCCTGCGCGTCGCCGCCGGAACCGTCACCGGGCAGGCCGCGGGCGAAGACGTCCAAGATGCCGAGGACGCCACGATCGTTGACCACCTGACCGCGGTGTGGCCGGCGGGCGAGGACACCGCCCACTCCGCCCGCCTCGTCGAGGCCCTGGCCGTCTTCCGCCCCGACCTCTACGCCCCCTGGCTCGACCAGGACCAGGCCGCGCGCTCCACCACGCTCGCCGCCGCACTGCGCCCCTTCGGAGTCCGCACCCGCCAGGTCAACAAGCGCGGCGCGGGCGGGTCCGCGAAGGGCCTGCGCCTCGACGACCTGACCGTCCCCACCGGCACCGACGAGGACTTGGAGGGTTCACCCCACCCCGAAACCGGTTTCGCCCCCGGTATCGCCGAATCACCGCTCTGACCAGGACGGTTACGGGTTTCGGGGAGAACGCTTGCCGCCCCCTTCGAGGGGGTCGCACCACACGAACCAGCGACACCCCGCCCGGCTAGCGAACAGGCGGGGTGTCGGCGCTGGTGCGCGCGGAGTCAGGCTACGGGCTCCGCGCCGTGAGCCGGGGCGATTGCGACGATTCGGCGGGCGAGTTCGACGTCGTGCTCGGCGACGCGTCCGCCGAGGTCGCTGGAGCTGATGGTGAGCGAGACGGTCTTGTAGCCGAGGGTGGCGTTGGAGTGGTGTCCGAGGTCGTCTTGGATCGCGGCGATGTGCGAGACGAAGGCGGCGCCGCGGATGTGGGGGATGGAGTACACGGCCTCGATCTTGCGGCCGTCGGTGCTCCAGCCGGGCAGGCCCGCGATGCGTTCCTCGATCTGCTGCTGGGTGAGTGGTTCGGCCATCATGCCCCTTTCACCGGTGCCAGGATCTCGGCCAGTTCCCGGCCTTCGGGCGCATCCTGCCACGGCGTCATGGCGTCTTCGAGGTCGGCCAGGACCCGCAGGGCGCGCGCCGAGCGTGTCGAGCTGACGATGGGGACGGCGGTCCGGGCGAGGTCCAGGGCGTGATCGGCGGCGCCCGCTCGGGCCCGTACGACCGCGTGGCGGGCGGTCCACACCCCGACGTCCCGGCGGGCCCGTCCGGTGTCCGGGGGGATGAGCTGCTCCCACAGGCGCGCGGCGTCGTCGAGGAGGCCGAGGCGGCCGTAACAGGTGGCGCGCTGGATCTCGACGTAGTTCGGGGTGCGCAGGCACGCGGTGCCCCATTGCTCGACGTCGACCCGGGCGACCGCATCCGCGGCGTCGTCGAGGAGCTGGTCGACTGCGCGCCGGTCGTCGGAGGGGAGCAGGGATACGCCGTGCGCCTGCTGCTGGAGGGCGAACACCTGCACCTCGGGAGACAGCCGCGAGGCGTCGGTGAGGGCGCTACGGCACAGGTCGACCACGGCCCCGCCGCGGCCCTGGTCGGTGTGCGCCATGGCGAGGTCGACGAGGGTGCAGGCGACGGCGTCCCGGTTCATGGAGCGATGCGCCAGCTCCAGCGCGGCACCGTGCCACAGGGCCGCGGCCGGGGCGTCGCCGGCGTCGAGGTGCAGCCACCCGATGAACGCCCGGTAGGCCGTCCCCACCTCGGTGAGACGCTGCCTGACGGGCCCGTCCGCGGCGTCGAGCAGCTCGGTCAACAGGTCGCTCTGTGCCGTCACCGTGCCGATGAGCGCCCGCGGGCCCAGCATCATATCGGCCTGGTAGTGCCCGCCGAGCTGACCGGCGAAGTAGTCGACGAGTTCAGGCGCCACGGGCCCGTCATGCCGCACCGGAGTGGGAAGACCGCTCTGTTCAAAGTTTTGAACAGCAGGAGGTGTGGGTGCCGTGCCGAGGAGCTGACCGAGGAGCTGCTGATACAGCCTGCTCGGCTCGGAGACCCGACCGTTCTCCCACTGCTTGATCATGTCGGTGAGGCTCGCGACCGAGGGCAGCGGAGTCGGCGACGCCGCGCGCAGCTTGCGCGCGAGGTCGGGCCGGGACCACCCCTTGTCCTCGCGGCGCTCCCGCAGGACTGCACCCGTGATCATGTCCGGCATGGCGCGCACCCTTCGCCACCGGGAGGGGGAGAGATACCCCCTCGCACTCCCCCCAGTCTCCCCTCCCGCGCGGCATCCGGGCGGGGATTCACTGAGCGCAACGTATCCGTGACGACAGGGAGGCCCGCGATGGTGCGCGCGGAATCCGCTGAGAAGACGATCCTCGCCGAGCTTCAGGAGAGGTATCCGGCGTACAACGTGTGGAGGGCGGAAGGCGGCGAGGGGTCGTGGATGGCCACCCGCAAGGCCCCGCGGACGCCCGAGCAGTTCGAGGCCGGCATCGCGCCGACCCTGATGGCCGACACCGACCGCGGCTTGCGCCAGCAGCTCGTCATCGAGGCGCGCGCCGACGAGCACGTCGCCGCCGGGCACCCCTGCCATGTGCAGCTCGTGCGCGACCACATGGACAAGGGACGTCCGTGCTGCGGGGCCGCGCGGTGAACCTGGCCGAGTTGCAGGCGCTGACGGCGCTGCTGACGTACCTGAGCAGGGACCGGCCGGCCTTCCCGCTTGAGCTGGCGGCACCGCTGCTGACCGCCGGAACGGTCACGGTCACGGCCGAGCCGCACGAGGATTCCGTGAGGCTCTGGGCGAACGGCGACGTGCTGCTGTGCGACACCGCCGACGAGGGGTGGCAGGAGGAGGCGGAGGCTCGTCTCATCGCGCTTCAGCGGCCCGCAGACGGCACGGGGGCAGGGTCGTGATCGCAGAGCTGCACCACCCCGACGTGGTCGACCTCAACGGCGTTCGCCCCTACCTGCGCGTCCTGGTCGACCTCGCGACCTCGATCGGAGAGGACCCGGCGAGGCGGGCCGAGGCGCTGCACGCGCTCGCGCAGCATCCCCACCTCGTCGAGGCGGTGCCCGGTGACGCGGAGCGACTGGAGATGGTCGCGCGCCACCTGCGGGACTGGGAGGCGATCGAGGCCCGGCTGTGGGAGTGGGACCGGCTGACCGCCGTGCTCGTGGACCTGGTGGCCACCCTCGACGCAGTGCAGGACCCTGGGGCGTCCTGGTGGTGGCAGCACTGGCGGGATCGATGGCCGAAGTGAAGGCCGCCGCGATCGGTGCTGACCGAAGTGCGTCAAGTAGTTCGGGGCCCGTCCCTACCCGCCCTGAGTCATCGAACACGCGTTCGCTATGATCCACTTGCAAGCCTCTGACCTGCACATATGACTCCGCGTGCCGTGTGTCGGTCGGCTGGCGATGAGACGTCGTACCCGGTGCCGGCCGATGGGGGGCTCTGCCGGGTGCGATGAGGGGCCCGCTTCCCGTGCAGGGGAGGCGGGCCTCCCTCCTCCGCGGGGAATCGGCCTCGATCCGGCGACGAACCGGACACGGAGTCTGCCCCAGCGCAGGGAGATCAATACCGTCTGGCCATGGCCACCCCCCGCATGCCCTGGCTCCACACGATCGGGGCGCACCTCGTGAGCGCGCTCATCGGCGCCGTGTTCGCCCTGGTCGGCGGGTACGTGATCCTGTCGACGTCGGGCGCCTTCGACCCTCCGCAGGGCCCGCAGGGCGTGACCGGTCCGCAGGGTCCGCAGGGTCCGCAGGGTCCGATGGGGCTTACCGGACCGCAGGGCAGGGCCGGGGCTCCGGGTAGGGACGCGCGCCCAGAGATGACCGGCCCGATGGGCTGCCCCATCGGCATGACGGTGCGGAGCACGTACATCCCCATCATGTCGATCACCGGGGAGTACACGGGAAGGGTCCAGAGCTACACGTTCTGCGCGCGCTGAGGCGAAGGTGCTGCGCCGTGGCGCGCCCTAGGCTGGACCTGTTCCTTTCGGATTGGAACAGTGCCGTCTTCCGGGCTGGTTACCCGGGCCATGGGACGGCGCGAGCCCCCGCCGCGGTATCTGCTGGCGGGGGCTCTGCGCTCGGTACGGGCGTTCTCGGGCGGTGGCGCTCATCCTCCGGTGGGGCGGGGCGGGCGCTCGTCCATGAGGATCTGGAGGACCGACGTGCCGTTGGCGGCTGCCCACTCACGCCGGGCGTCGATCCATCGGCGCCGGGCGCGGAAGAGGTGGTAGGAGTACGTCTCGCCGGGCCTGTTCCAGGACTCCGGGATGGGCTCGGAGCGGTCGATCCAGTCGTCCAGTTCGAAGGCGCGCAGCTCGTCGGGCAGCTTCCCGTCTCCGGTGCTGGTCCTCTTGCGCTTCATGCTCGGCTCCATCTCGCGGAAGCCGCGGCGCGGGCGGCCTCGGATACCTGGTTGCCGGTGGGCCGGTTGGCCCATCGGCGCTCGGCCGCCCGGCGGGCGCGGACCTTGGCCGGGGAGGCGAGCGACGTCGAGTCGTCTTCGGCCGGGATGTCGAGCTGCGAGAGCAGCCGGCCGACGGCGAGGGAGATCTGGCGCTCCTCGCCGATGGCGGGGTTGGGGCGCCGGTCGCCGCGCGACGTCACGACCATGGGCCCGGTCTCCAGGATCTCGGCCTGAAGTGCGTCGGCGCGGTCCATCATCCTGCACACCTGCGTGAGTAGTTCGAGCTCGTGGCGGTCGAGGTCGAACGTGCCCGTGGCGTGGTCCCAGAACGCCTGACCGCGCTCACCCATGGGAGCCATGGCGCCCTCCTTTGATCGATCCGTAAGCACGCATGCATGGCGAGGAGCGGGGGCGCCGGGTCCCTGGGGGTCTCCAAGATCACGTGAAACTCCCCTCCCCCTCCCCTCCGGGCGGGTCCGGTCAGGCGTCGAGGTCGGTCAGGTCGATGATCGAGGCGAGGGAGACGGGCGGCTGCTGGGCCGCGAGCAGTTCGCGCCGTGCCGTCACCTGGGCCGCCTGGTGCAGGCCGCGGGTCTCGACGAGTGCCTTGTGGACGAGGTCGAGGCGCTCCTGTGCCTTCTCCATGTCCCTCGCGAGCCGCTTGACCTTGCGGTCCTTGTCGGCGTTGGGCCTGGTGAGGGAGGCGGTGTGGTGGGCGGATGCGGCCTTGAGCCATGCGTCGTAGACCGCGGGGTAGAGGCCGTTGATGCGGTCGAACTCGGCGAGTGCCTCGACGACGCGCGGGTCCTGCTTGACCGCGAGCGTGATCGGGTCGGGTGTGGGCTCGACGAGGTCGGCGAGCGCCATGAACTCCGCGGGCGTGAACGGTCCGGAGCGACCGAACTTGCGGATGGCTCGGCACCGGGTGCACCCCTCGCCCTCCCCCTGCCGGGGGGTAGCGGGGGCGGGGCGGCTGCTGGTCAGGGCCATGAGGGTCTCCTTAGTTCGGGTGGGGGAGTCGGGCGTGCCAGCCCTGTTCGTAGTCCTGGGCGGCCTGCTCGTCGCCGCCTGCGGCGTGCCGCATCTCGTGTGCCACGGTGGCCATGACGTCGGCATGGGAGAGGCCAGCCGCTATCCACACGGTGTGGTCGCCCTTGCGGTAGGCGCCGCGCACCGGGACGTCGGTGGCGATGGCGTCCCAGTCCCGGCAGCCGTACTTGCGCGCGTACGCCTTCTCGGCCGCGGTCTCCGGGCTGAACCACAGCAGGCGGGGCAGGGGCGCCTCGATGCCGAGTTCCCGCGCGGTGGTGTGCATCATCATCTCGGCGGCGGCCTGGTGGCCGAGCGAGGGCGCGGCGCACTCGCTGTAGGTGAACCCGGAGTCTTCGCGGATGCGCTCCCGGATGGCCGACAGCTCAAGCCGCTGTGAGGTCTCGACGAACCGGCGGTGCTGCCCCCGGGCCTCATGGCGGAGGAACCGTTCGTGCTCCCGCTGAAGGGCCGCCCGGTCCGTGCTGGCGCTCTTGGCCGACAGGGTCCGCACCCCGCGGCCGGCGCCGACGAGGACGGGGCTCACCTCGTGCACGGCCAGGCTCTTGAGGAACCGCACCTGCTTGCCCTCGAACGTGCCGTACTCCTGGTCGAGGACGTCGTACCCGTAGCTCCACTGCCCGAGCTGGCCGAGTTCCTTGACCACGGTGAAGGTGTCGCGCCCGGCGGTGGTGTCGAGGAAGAACCGGCCGTGCAACCGCGCGTCGGTCGAGGAGGTGACGATCCGGCCGCGGCCGACCGGCAGAAGCCCATCCCACGACTTGTGCCCGTAGGCGCTGATGAGCACTTCGGCCCCGTTGGTGAACGCACCGGGAAGCGTGACGTCCCCGTCGGAATCCCGCTTGAGGAACGTCGAGAAGACCGCCACCACCTCCCCGCGGTCCTCGGACTTCACGGAGAAGCCCTTGAGTGACTTGCCGTCCACGTCTCACTCTCCCTGCTCGACGAGGTCGGCGAGCGCTGCCACCGGGATGAGGCGGCGGCGGCCGACCTGCACCGGCTTCAGCCTTCCGTCCGCCACCATCCGGCGGACGGTTCGGGACGACACCCCGAGCCGGGCCGCCGCACCCTCGTACGTCACGCTCACAGCGTCGTTCGACGAGTGCGCCTCGACGACCTTTGGCCGCGCCGGGCCGGTCCTGGCCGAGAACGCCTCGACCATCTCGGCCAGCTCAGGGGGCGCCGTGATGCCCTGGCGCCGACACCAGCGCAGGTGCTCGGCGAGCGCCCGCGCCAGGTGCGACGACAGGACCTCATCGGCGACCAGGACGAGCGGGATCACAGGCTCCCCGTCGGCAGAACCCCGTACTCCCGGTGCAGGCCCCGCAGGACCCCCACCCAGTCCGCGCAGTCGTACCGGGCCCTCAGCTCGGCCGACCGCCGCCGCGCGCCCCGCTGCCAGTCCGCCGGGAACTCGTTGCGGCCGGCCTTGATGCCCTCGACGACGTCGCGCCCGTGCTCCTCCCAGAACGCGGTGAACTCCTCGACGCTCGGCGCCATGAACAGGGCCATCACGCGCGGACTCATCACGACTTCCCCGTCGAGGGCACCCCCGACGAGCACGGACACGTGCGGGTAGAGGTCTTCGACACCGGGCACAGGGGTGTTGCTGGTCATTCGGGCTTCCCTTCACACATGGGGTGACTGGTGGCCTGCGCGGCGATGAGGGTCAGGCTCAGCCGGGCGCCGCACCCGTCACAGAGCCGCACAGCGCACCGGGAGTGGACCCACGACGTCATGCCGCGGTACCGGCTCACGCGCTGCCCGACGAGCACGGGACCGCGGCACAGGCCGCATGTCCCGCTGTTCGTCCGGGCCTTCTGGTTCTTGACGGCCTTGATCACTGGTGCTCCCTGGCCTTGCGCTCGCACTCGTCGTCGGGATGGGCGTAGCGGCCGTCACCGAGGTCGACGACGGCACCGAGGCGCGCGGGGAGGCGGCTGCCGCACCCTGCACAGGTCGTGGCATGTGAGCGTGGGTGCTTTTCAGCGTCACCAGCGTCACCAGCTACACCGGACGGCTGTTTGCGGTGCTCAGGGCCATTGCGCGCGGGTGTAGCTGCGAGGGCCCCAGCGTCACCACCGGCCGGGACAGCGTCACCAGCGTCACCGGAGCCGGGGAGGGGTGACGCTAGCGCCACCCCCTCAGCGTCACCCTTGTTTTCGCTGGTCAGGGCCGGTTGGGTGGGGGTCTGGTGTAGCTGGTGCTGCTCGGTCCCAGGAGTTATCTGGTTACCGCTCTCCCTGGCCTCCTTGAGGCGGTCGGCGGTCGCGGTGAGCTTCCAGGGCTTGCCCTTCTTCGTGCGGGTCAGCTCGACGACGTCGATGCCGACCGTGCGCAGGGCGGGGGCGTGGCGCTTGAGCTGCCCACCGGCCCGGGTTGCGTCCTTGGGCCAGGACTTGGGCAGGGTCGAGGGAGCCTTGACCTCGTCGAGGAGATCTTGAGCCGTTCCGAGGAACCCCGCTTCCCCCTTCCTGTCGACCAGCTCGGCGACGCCGAGGATGAAGGGCTGCCCGTCGAGGACGTCGGCGACGGAGCTACGGGCGCCGTCCCGGTATGAGGCCAGCGTCTTCCAGCCGGTGACGTGGTCGACTGCGGCCAGGACGCGCGCGAAGTCCGCCATGCGCGGCCGTTCGGTCAGGTGGACGTCCGGCAGGGCCTTGAGGACGTCGGCGAGGAGGTCGAACAGGGAGGCGAGGATGGAGGCGTGCGCGTCGGCATAGGCCCGGTCCAGCTCGGCTTCCTCGCGGCGCTCGCTGTCGGGGATCAGGGCCAGTTCGATCGTCAGCAGGCGCTCGGCGAGGTCGCCGGCCAGGGCGCCCGCGTCGATCGTGGTCAGCGCCAGCACGCGCCGGAACTCCAGGACCACCACGTCGTCATCGGAGTACAGGGCCCGGTCCACGATGCCGTCGCCGGTCACGGCCCGGCACAGCGCGTCCGACAGCCAGTCCGGCACGATCGAGATGTTGTCGATGCACAGGCCCCAGGAGTTGAACGCCTGCACCGCCCACCCCTTGAGGTCGCGTGGTGCTGTGCGCTTCGGTGCGCCGGAGGGGTCGATGATCCCGATGACCATCTGTGCGGACTTGGACTTGCCCGTTCCCTGCTCGCCGCGGAAGGTGAGGATCGGGTGCGGGAGGTCGGGGATGAATGCGGCCAGCAGCCACCCCACCAGCAGGCGGAACGACTCGTCCGACATGTTCAGCAGTCGGCGCAGCTTGGCCAGGCCGTCGCCGTCGCGCACCGGCTCGGGAAGTGAGCGCATCGCCCCCGACCGGCGGAACAGCACCGGGGAGCGGGACTCCCTCGACCATCCGCCGGGACCGACGACCACGCACCGGCCGTCCGGGGTGCCGAGGTCGACCACGATCCGGTCTCCGCACAGTGCCGTCCGGAGCTGGGGAACACGTTCCTCAGCGTCCTGCGCGAACCCCTCCAGCACGGTCACGGCATCCGACAGAGCGGCCGCAGACGGAGCGGCCGAACCGCCGTTCGCGTCGGCGTACAGCTTCGCCAGCTTCGCCCGCAGCCCCGCCTTACCGCGCAGCGGAAGCGCCAGGTTCGCACCCTGCTTGAGCACCGCGTAAGGCCGCCCGTCGCTCGACATGAACATGTCGAACCGGTCCCGCGCCAGCTTCACCAACTGCGACGCCTGCGACGGGCCGCGGCCCTCCCCGTCCTGCGCCTTGCCCTCGTCCTTGCCACCGTTCGTCACTGGGGCGGCGAACTGGCACCAGGACTCGTGCCCGTGGGCATCGGGCCGGCCGCACGCGGCGCAGTACCCGGAGTCCTCGTCGTACACGTCGCTCACGCGCCACCACCCCGGACCCACCCGCGGCCCTCGCAGCGACCGCACGGCCAGCGGGCACGGCCACCGTGCGGGATACCGATGCGCTCCCGCGCCGCCTCCCGCAACTCCCGCAGGCGCTCGGGCGTGTACCCGGGGTAGCGCACACGCTCAAGCTCGGCGTGCGACGGACCAGAAGGGAGAGCCGCCTGAACCGCCTTCCACACCATCGCGCCCGCCCGTTCCTGGCGCTGGCGCTCCCGCTCGGCACCGATGTCGATGCCGTCGCGAACGCCCGCGGTGTAGCCCTCGATACGCGCCCGTTCCTCGCGCTCGGACTGGCTCGCGACGTCCTCGACGAGCTGGCGGGCCTGCTCAATGAGGCCGATGGGCAGTACGCTCGATGTGACGAAACGCCCGTCCGGCATCCCGTCTTCTGCGAGGCCCGCCCCGTTCCCCCCGGGGCCGGGCCTCGTCTCGTAGGTGGTCATTAGGCGGCCTCGCCGCCCGGGACGGTAGACGCGGAGCGCCGCTGGTCGATGAACTCCTCGATGTCGCGCGCGTCGACGAAGCGTCGACGGCCGATGGTCACGCTCTTCAGCTGACCGGACTTGATCAGCTGGTAGGTCTTCGTGCGCCCGAGCCCGCCCAGGGCCGAAGCGGCATCGGGGTACCACGGAAGCAGCTTGCGTGGGGCCGGGGATCTCTCCGTCATGACACTCCTCGTCTCATGAGCGTCATCGCAGTCATCTCTAACTGCGGTCACGCACTTCGATGAGACCAGGGCTACCACGTTCGAGTTGGTTCTCGCAAGTGCGTGCACGGGTGCATGAGTCCGTGACCGCACGTTGATTCCCCTGCTTGCGCGGGCTAGCTTGTGAACGTGAGCGAATCGGAACGAACATCAAGCGGGGCGCCGGGAGCCCCTCAGGGGCGGTTCGGCGAAGAGACCTTCGCTGCCACGATCAGCCCATACAGGCCGGGAGAGAACGATCTATGGGATCGGCTTGGAGAAGAGTGGGACCTGGTTGAGGGTCTGGCACCGGAGACCTTCAAGGTCTACGTCAGATGGGGCGATGGGACAGACAGCAAGTCCGGGCTGATCTCTGGTCTGTGCCTCGCGGACGGTCCGGTGACGGCCAGGGCCATTCGATCAATCCCGATTGGTCAGCTGGAGCTTCTACGGCGCAGTGACACGGGGTTCCCCATGGGGCTGATCAAGGCCCACTTGAAGCCGCTCCGCAGAAGCGACTATGCCGACCCTGAGCAGTTCGCCGAGCAGGTCGCGCACTACTACCTGAACTTTTCCAACATGAGCAGCAAGCCAGCAAAGGAGATGGCTGATCATTCTGGCGTCCCCGTGACAACCGTCCGGGGCTGGATTCGTGAGGCACGGCTACGCGGGAAGCTCCCGCCAGGAACGAAAGGCAAGGCAGGTTGAGCGAACGAACCAACGGAGGGCGGAAGCCGGACGGACGGTCGTCGATCTACTTCAGCGAGAGCGACGGCAAGTGGCACGGCTGGGTGACCATGGGGGTCAAGGCCGACGGGTCACCGGACCGCAGGCACCGGCAGGGCAAGACCGAGGCGGAGGTGACCAAGAAGGTCCGCGAGCTTGAGCGGAAGCGGGACGCGGGCAAGCTGGACCGGGCCGGCCGCGCGCTGACGGTCGAACAGCTCATGGACGAGCACCTAAACAAGGTCTGCGTGCGGCTCGTCTCGTCGGGGAAGATGGCGCCCCGGACCCTCGACGACTACCGGTCCAAGAACGCGCTCTACATCGTGCCCCTGCTCGGCAAGCACCGGGTTGACCGTCTACTGCCCGAGCACCTGGACGACGCATGGCAGGTGCTCTATGACCGCGGGCTGGGCACCGGGACGGTCCTGAAGACCCACCGAATCCTGTCGAGGGCGCTCAGGGTCGGGGTGCGCCGGGAGAAGGTTGGACGGAACGTCGCCGAGCTGATCGACGCGCCCGCCGCGGGAGACGGGGAGATCGAACCCCTGTCGCAGGCTGAGGCCCGCCGCATCCTCGACGCTGTCGCCGAGCAGCGCAACGGGTCCCGGTTCTCGCTCGGCCTTGCGCTTGGCCTGCGCCAGGGCGAGGCGATCGGCTTGCGCTGGCGGTATGTCGACCTCGACGCCGGGACGGTCAAGGTCTGGTGGCAGCTTCAGCGGCAGAAGTGCCAGCACGGGTGCGCGGACCCGCACGCCTGCGGCGAGGCGCGGCACAAGCGGCCGTGTCCGAGGAACTGCGCGAAGGCCAAGCGCACCAGCGGCCGGCGGCATGTGTGCGTGCCGAAGGACGCTAAGGGCCTATGCCCGCCCAAGTGCGACCGGCACGCGGCGCAGTGCCCGCAGCGGAAGGGTGGCGGCATGGTCTTTGCCGCCCCCAAGGGGAAGCGGCGCCGGATCATCCCGCTGCCCGTCGAACTGGTCGAGTTCCTGCGCAAGCACCGCGAGGCGCAGGACGCCGAGCGGGAGCGGGCGGGAGATCAGTGGAAGGAACACGATCTGCTGTTCCCTCAGCCCAACGGCCTACCGGTTGACCCCCGCGCCGACTGGGAAGCGTGGAAGGACGTCCTCGCCGCCGCGAACGTCCGGGACGCCCGGCTTCATGACGCGCGCCACACGGCCGGGACGATCCTCACGGAGATGGGCGTTCACATCCGGGTGATCCAGGAGATCATGGGCCACTCCGACATCAGGGTCACGGAGAAGTACAGCCACGTTGCGTCGGCGCTCGCCCAGGACGGGATGGGCCGCATGGGGTCGGCGCTGTGGGGATAGCCCCGCAACTGCAACGGGAACTGCAACCGGGCAGCAAACAGGGCGCCTACCCCGAAGGGTAAACGCCCTGGTCACACTGTGAGCCGCCTAAGGGAATCGAACCCTTGACCTACGCATTACGAGTGCGTCGCTCTGGCCGACTGAGCTAAGGCGGCAGCGCCGCCGTGGGCGGTGCGGGTAGCAGTCTACAGGGTTCCGGCGACTTGTGGGCGGGGCGGGTGGATCAGGTGCAGGTGGTGTTGTCGGCGGGCAGCGTCGCGGAGGTCAGGTAGGTGTCGACGGCGTCGCGGATGCACTTCGGGCCGGAGAGGTAGGCGGTGTGGCCGTCGCCGTCGTAGGTGAGCAGGTGGCCGTTCTCCAACTGGGAGGCCAGGTTCTTCGCCCACTGGTAGGGGGTGGCCGGGTCGCGGGTGGTGCCGACCACGAGGATCGGGGCGGAACCCGCGGCGCGCAGCGCCCTTGGCTCCTCGGCGGCCTTCACGGGCCAGTAGGCGCAGGGAAGGGTGTTCCAGACGATGAACTCGCCGAAGTTCGGGGCCTGGGCGGCGGCGGTCGCGGCCTCGGCCTTGAAGCCCGCCGGGTCAGGGTTGGGCTTGTCGACGCAGTTCACGGCCATGTTGCTCTCAGTCTGGTTGGAGAAGGTGCCGTTCTGCTCGCGTTCGACGAGGAGATCGGCGAAGCGCAGGAGAGACGTGCCGTCGCCCTTCAGCGCCTGGGCGAGCGCGATGCGCAGCATCGGCCAGGCCTCCTTCTGGTACAGCGGTGTGGCCAGGCCCCAGGTGACCAGCGACTGGTCGACGTCGCGCGCGTCTGAGCTGTTCTTCAGCGCCTGCTCGTCGGCCTTCTCGAGCAGTTGGGTGATCTTCTTCATTCCGGCGTCGACGTCGGTGCCGAGTGGGCAGTCCGACTGTTTGACGCAGTCCTCGGTGAAGGCGCGCAGCGCGGTTTCGAAGCCCTTGGCCTGCTGGATGTTGGTCTCGGCCGCGGTCAGGCTCGGGTCGAGGGCGCCGTCGAGGACGAGGGCGCGGACGTTCTGCGGGAACTGCTCGGCGTACCAGGCGCCGAGATAGGTGCCGTAGGAGGCGCCGTAGTATGTCAGCTTCTCGTCGCCGACGGCCTCGCGGATCGCGTCCATGTCGCGGGCGGCGTCCTTGGTGCCGACGTGGGCCAGCAGATCCGCCGAATTCTTCTCGCAGCCTTCGGCGAAGCCCTTGGAGACTTTCTCCAACTTCTTCATCTCGGCGGCGGTGTCCGGTGACATGTCCGTCGCGAGATAGGTGTCGAGTTGGGAGTCGGTGAGGCACTGGACCGGATCGCTCGCCCCGACGCCGCGCGGATCGAACCCGATCAGGTCGAAGTCGCGCAGCAGGGGCTCGCCGAACGACCTCCCGGTGTTCCGGACGAAGTTGACCCCTGATCCGCCGGGGCCGCCCGGGTTGGTGAGCAGAGAGCCCTTCTTCGTGCCTGTGGCGGGCAGCTTGATCAGCGAGAGCGGAATCTTCTCCCCGTCGGGCGCGGCGTAGTCGACGGGGACGTCGAGGGTGCCGCACTGGAAGCCGTCGCCGCAGTCCTTCCAAGCGATCGCGGCCGGGGCGAACGTCTCGGAGGGGGTGGCCGGAGCCGGAGTGTCCGTGGTCGTGCAGGCCATCAGCGTGGCCAAAGCCATGATCGCCACGGTTGCCGCCCTGACCTTCGCCCTGCCGTCCACTGTGATCAGCCCCTTCGCTCGACGCCCGCCCATCGTCGCACCTTCGCCACCCTGAAAAACGAAACGCCTCGAAGCCTGTGGATAACTCGGCACTGAGATCGGTGGGATTCAATGATTTTCAAAGGAAATGTCATCCCGCAGATCTCGGCCACGGTGTCCGATGGCGTCAGGGCTCAAGCGCGGAATGCCGGGAGGCCGGGGAGGCTCACGCCCCGCGGACCGCGTCGACCAGGCCGGGGACGGCGGCCTCGATCAGCTCCAGGCACTCCTCGAAGTCCGCGCCGTGCCCGTAGTACGGGTCGGGGACGTTGAGATCGACGGCGCGCGGGTCGAACGAGCGCAGCAGCCGGATCTTCTCCCGGGCCTCCGCCGACGGAGCCATCGCCCGCAGCTCCCGCAGATGTCCCTCGTCCAGCGCCACGATCAGGTCGTAGCGGTCGAACCAGGACGGGCTGAACTGGCGGGCCGAATGCGCGCTGGTGTACCCGTGCCTGGCGAGCGCGCGGACCGTCCGGTGGTCGGCGGGATCGCCGATGTGCCAGCCGCCGGTGCCGGAGCTGTCGACCTCGACGTCCAGGCCCGACTCGGTGAAGTGCCTCCGCACGATGTGCTCGGCCATGGGCGACCGGCAGATGTTGCCCGTGCACACGAAGGTGATCCTGTACGCCATGCCCCCATTGTGCCGTTCGCTCGCGTCGGGGACCGGAGGCCAGGGGTTATTCAGGGGCCCGGACCACCAGGGGCGATATCCTGCCAGGTGCCCGGACCGGCAACTCCCAAAGGGACCCGTTGTGACTTCTCAGAATGTGGTGGATCTCCACGCCAAGGCTCGCCAGGACTACGAGGCCTTCAAGGCCCGCGGCCTGAAGCTGGACCTGACCCGGGGGAAGCCCGCGCCGGCCCAGCTCGACCTGTCCAACGAGCTGCTGACCCTGCCCGGTGAGGGCCTCTACAAGTCCGCCGACGGCACGGACCTGCGCAACTACGGCGGCCTGACCGGCATCCCGGAGATGGCCGAGATCTTCGCTGAGGGCCTCCAGGTCCCCGCCAAGCAGCTGCTGCCGCTCGGCAACGCCAGCCTCGCCGTCATGCATGACACCCTCGTGTACGCGCTCTTCAACGGCGTGCCCGGTGGCGAAGGCCGCTGGATCGACCAGGACATCACCTTCCTGTGCCCCGTCCCCGGCTATGACCGGCACTTCGCTCTGACCGAGCGCTACGGCATCAAGATGGTCACGGTGCCCATGACCGACGCGGGCCCCGACATGGACGTCGTCGAGGCGCTCGTCGCCGGCGACGCCTCCATCAAGGGCATCTGGTGCGTGCCGAAGTACAGCAACCCGACCGGCGCCTCCTACAGCGACGAGACCGTGCGCCGCCTCGCGGCCATGCCCACCGCCGCCGCCGACTTCCGGATCTTCTGGGACAACGCGTACGCCGTCCACCACCTCACCGACGACCACGACGAGATCCTCGACGTCCTCGCCGCCGCGGCCGACGCGGGCAACCCGGACCGCGTCTTCGTGTTCGGCTCCACCTCCAAGGTGACCTTCGCCGGCTCGGGTGTGGCGTTCTTCGGCTCGTCCGAGGCGAACATCAAGTGGTTCACCGGGTTCCTCGGCAAGGGCACCATCGGCCCGGACAAGATCAACCAGCTCCGCCACGTGCAGTTCCTCAAGGACGCCAAGGGACTCGCCGAGCACATGCGGGGACACGCCGAGATCGTCAAGCCCAAGTTCGACGCGGTCGAGCGCATCCTCACCGAGCGGCTGGGCGGCACCGGGCTGGCGACGTGGACCAAGCCCAAGGGCGGCTACTTCGTTTCGCTGGACGTCCCCGAGGGCTGCGCCAAGCGCGTCGTCGAACTGGCCAAGGAGGCCGGTGTCGCGCTGACCCCCGCGGGCTCGACGCACCCGTACGGCGACGACCCCGCCGACCGGACCATCCGGATCGCCCCGACCTTCCCCGTGCTCTCCGAGCTCGAGGTGGCCATCGAGGGGCTGGCGACCTGCGTCCTGGTCGCCGGTTACGAGAAGCAGCTCTGACGGATCGCCCGGATCCGCAGATCGACGCCAGGGAGGCCCGGGTTCGCCCGGGCCTTCCTCATGGACGGATGGAAGTGCTGCTCGGGGTCTCGATCGGCTGCGCGTAGCCCCTCGCTTGGCAGCCGGTGGCGGTCACCGTCACAGCCAGCAGGAGCGCCGCGAGACGCGAGGCGTTCATCAGATCCTCCAGTGTTTCGTATCACTGACGATCCTCCTCTCCGCCTGTTGTGAACCACTTGGGATTTCCTTGGGCTGCACGCTTGGAACCGCCTCCAAGCGTTGAAAGACCGTGCAACCGCTGGTCACGGGCTGTGCCGCAGGGGCCGGATCGGCCGTCGCCGCCGGATGGCCGAAGGTGGTCGACACGTCCGGTGGGCTGGATGATCCGACGACGGACCGCAGGGTCGGGCTCGCACCTGTCGAAACCGCCCGCCCGGACGGCGTCGCCGGGAGCGGGTCGTGGGCGCCGCCCGGATCGCAAGGGGCCGGGCGGCGCTTTCGGGTGCCGGGTGCAGAGCCCGTCAGGACGAGCGGTGGGCGTCCGACCGGACGGCGTCCGTTTCGGGTGCGACCAGCCGGCGACGCTGCTCCGGGGTGAGCCAGGTCAGGGCGAGGTGCCGGGCCAGGTAGTCGGCGACGGAGGTCGCCTCCGGGATGGCCGGGTCGGTGGTCTCGCCCTGTGGGAGGAATCGCAGGTTCAGGAACTTCTCGATCAGGTGCTCGGGCGGCACCCCCTGCCGGACGGCCAGGCTGACCGCCTCGCCGAGCGCCTCGGCAAGCCCCGCCGCCGCGCTGTCCGGCTCCCCCCACTTGATCCGAACTTCCCTGTGACCGTCCGTCTCCACCCACACGGGTGTCCCGCCGATCATCATCACCCGCCGAAGCTACCCCGCTCCCCTGACAGAACCCGCCCCACCGGTCCGACCCCACCCCGGTCCGCCCCCCAAATCCGGTTGACCCCGTGGCACGCCCGCAGCCGCCCCGCCCGCCACCACCTCCACCCCTCCCAAGATCCCCCGGCAGGGCCCCTCACGGGGGGCACCCGGGGTTGGGACCCGTGCAGTGCCCTTCGGGTCATCCCCGGAGCTTCCCGAGGCAGGTCGTCCTGCCTGGGAAGGGTCCCCGGCGAGGTTGCCCAGGCGAGGCTCCCCGGGTCGGTTCCCCCGGGGGAAGGGCTCCCTGGAGGGTCTCTCCGGAGGTTTCCTCGGGGAGGGTCGCCGCAGAAAGGGACTTCCCTGCCGGGCCGCCCTGGGAGGTTCCCCCTCGGTCGGCTTTCCCGAGCAGGGCTCCTGGAGAGTCCTCCCCGAGCTTCCGGGCTGGGTCGCCCCGGGAAGGGCCCTTGGCCGGGTCGCCGCGGGTGAGGAGTCCCCCGGGAGGATTTCTGACGGAAAGGGGCGGCTCCCCGGCAGGGGGAGCGCACTTGTTCGTGTTGTGTCGGTGTTCTGGACGAAGGTGGTGGTCCCTGATCTGCCGGAGACGCCGGGTCGGTGCCCAGCGAGCTGTTCTTGTGTCTGTGGCGGCTGGTTTGGGGAGGGCTTGCGGAGCGGACTCGACCTGACCGGGTTCGACTCTTGCGGCGTTGGAGTGGGTGCTCGGCCGGGGTTGGAGGGTGGGCTGTTCGGGGTCAGCGCTTCCAGAAGGGGCGGCGGGGTGGGGAGGGGGCGGTGAGGGCGGACAGGGCTTCTTCGAGGAGGGGCCAGAGGGTCAGAGGGTCGTCGAGGGTGCGGAAGGAGGCCAGGAGCGTGGCCAACTCCGGGATGGCCAGCGCTTCCAGGCGGGTGACCAGATCGGTCAGGTGGGTGAGGCGCGCCGAGTCGGAGGCCTCGGTGAGCGCGCGCAGGCGCTGGAGCTCCAGGGAGAGCAGGGGGGCGAGGTCAGGGACGGGCGGGGCCGGAGGGGCGGGAGGCGGTGCTGAGTAGCGCGGCGGGCCGCCGGGGCGTCCGCTCGGGCGCATGCCGCTGCGGGGCTTCGGCCTGGCCCCGGCGGGAGCGGAAGGGGCGGGCGGTGGGGCACCGTACCCCGGTGCGGCGCCTCCGGGGGGAGCCATGGACGGGGCCGGCATGGAGGGGGAGGGCATGGAGAAGGCGGGCATGGCCGTCGCCATCCCGTCCGGGGAACCGCCCAGGAGTTCGGGCATCTCCCAGCCCTGCGGCAGTTCGACCGGCTGGATCACCTCGTGGGGCGTCGAGCCGTCGGTGACGACGCGGGAGTCCACGGCGACGTAGGCGGTGAAGCGGCACAGCACCCCGTGGCGCAGGGAGACGGCCACCAGCCGGGCCTCTCGTTCGGGGCTCGGGTCACTCGCGTAGCCGTCCTCCAGGTCGCGCAGGTGCGCCCGGGCCCACAACGCCGTCGCGGGGGACGCGGCGGCCGTGGCGGCCTCGAACGTGCGCTCCCACGCCGCAGCCGGGGCAAGGGCCGTCAGAGACCTGCCGGAGCCCCGGTAGCGGCCGGAGAGGACCAGGGGGACGCCGGGGAAGACCGACGCCGGACGGGCCGGGGAGACCGTCTCGGCGAGGATCTCCAGGCCCTCGCCCGCGTGCAGGGTCAGCCCGGTGAGGATCGGAGCGGCGATCCTGTGGTGGATCTGCTCCATCGCGGCGTCCAGCCTGTCCTCCGACTCGACGAGTTCGCAGCGGCCTTGGCCGTAGGCGGCGAGCCGTCCGAGGAAGCCCGCGTTGACCGCGCGGTCGATGCCGACGGTGTGCACCCTGATGCCGTCGAGTTCGGCGGGAGGCAGGGCGGCGAGGATCTGGTCCTCGTTGCCCACCTGGCCGTCGGTGACCAGTACCAGGACGCGGTCGCGGCCGGGGGCGCCCAGCAGCGCCAAGGCGTCGCGCAGCGGCTGGAGCATCTCGGTGGCGCCTCGCGCCTCGATCTTCGCCAGGTGCTCGACGGCGCGGAA
Organism: Actinocorallia aurea; assembly: GCF_054783995.1. Taxonomy (NCBI): domain Bacteria; kingdom Bacillati; phylum Actinomycetota; class Actinomycetes; order Streptosporangiales; family Thermomonosporaceae; genus Actinocorallia; species Actinocorallia aurea. Next base: position 174,452 of record NZ_BAAGPQ010000006.1, on the reverse strand, counting down.
CCGGTTCCGGTCGGTGGCCTCGGCGAGGCCCGCGGGCAGGCCCGCCGGGGTCTCCACGGCGTGGTCGAACGAGAAGACCGCGAAGCGGTCCCTGCCGTGCAGGCTGTCGATGATGCGCGCGGCGGCCCTGCGCGCGGCCACCATCTTCCAGCCGTGCATGCTTCCCGACCTGTCCAGGACGAGGACGACGTCCTTGGGCCGGGGGTCGGCCTCGACGGCGGGCAGCAGGGTCAGGGTGAAGGTGCCTTCGTCTCCTTCGGCGTCGGGCGTGAAAAGCAGCGACTCGGTGAGGCCGGCCACCGGCTCCGCGGACGGCCCGGCCGCCTGGTCCCCGTACGGCAGGCGCAGGATGAAGTCGCGGTCGAGGCGCTGCCCGTGCGCGAGGGTGACCAGGCCCGAGGAGTCCAGGGACAGCGGATGCGTGCAGTCGAGCGGGCCGAGGGGGAGCCCGGCGGCATCGACGCGCGCGGTGAGGGAGAGCGCGACGGGATCGGGGAAGCCCGGCAGCAGGACCGGAGGGCTGATCCGGGAGGCGTCGGGGACCGCGGAGGTGTCGGGGTGCGCGCCGAGACCCGCGTCGGGGCCGGGCAGGGGGCTGCCGGGGATGTAGCGGGGCGCGACGACGAGGGGGAACCGGAAGACCGCCGCGCCGTCCTCGTACGGGAGCGGCTGGCTCAGCGACAGCCGGACGGTGACGTGCTCGCCGGGCAGGATGTTGCCGACGCTCATCGAGAACACGTCGGGCCTGTCCTCTTCGGCGAGCGAGGCGCGCCGCCCGGAGGCGACCGCCTCCGCGTAGGCCTGCCGGGCCTCGCCGCGCTCGCGCAGCTCGGCGCGGACGGTGTGCCCGTCGGCCCGCATCACGAGGCCGGTCACCGCGGCGCGATCCGGCAGCGGGAAGACGTAGGTGGCCGCGAGCGGGACCGCGAAGGAGTTGCGGAACTCCTGCACCACCTCGACGGAGGCGGCCAGTCCGGTGATGTCGGCGTGGATGCCGAGCGAGGTGAGGGGGAGGCCCCCCTCGGACGTCTGGAGCGTGCCCACGCCGGACCCGGCGGACGGGTGCTCTCCCATGGCTTCTGTCTGCACTGTCACTGCAACCTGCCTTCGCGCTGGCGTTCGTTCGGACGTCGAGCCGGGTTACGAGGGGGCACCCACCCCCTCGGGTGGCAGCAGGCCGAGCCGCGCCAGCTCGGCCAGGAGCGGGGCCGCCGCCTGGCGCAGTGCCTCCAGCTGGTCCGCGGCGAGCGGCCCGCCTTCCAGGAGCAGGGTCGCGCCGGGCGCGAGCCGGATCCCCTGAAGAGGGGTGCTCTCGGGCTCTGCCGGCTCGGGGCGTGACAGCTCGGCGGGCGAGCCGCCCTCCGCGGCCGGGTGGGCGGCCGGTGCGGCGGCCGGTGCGGCGGCCCAGAAGCGCCGCGCGGACGGCGCGGTCCCGGTCTCCTCGGCGGCTGGGGCCGGCGCGCCCCAGGAGACGTCGGGGACCTCTCCGCTGATCCGGGCGAGCCGTTGGTCGGGTGCCTGGAGGAGTTCCACCTGGATCTCGGCGAGGCTCCGCCCCGCCGCCTGGCGGCGCTTGACCGCGACGAGCTGGAGCAGGTGCCGCCGCGTGTAGCGGGCGGTGCGGCCGTGGCGCAGTGGCGGGTCGAGCAGGCCGAGCGTGGTGTACCAGCGGATGAGCCGGGCGTTCGGCACCTCTTGGACGCGGCCGTTCACATCGAGGTCGGCCAGCGCCTCGGCCGCCCGCGACGCGAGCTGTGTGATCGTCCATTCGTCCATGCTGCAATCATGACACTGTCATCATTGCAGTGTCAACACCGCCCGGCTTGTCATGGTCTGGCGAGACGACACCTGCCCGCGGCCGTGAAGTCCTTGAATGCGGCCCCACCTGCGACGACTCTTGCCCCGGGGGTGAGCCAGGTGGGCAGGAGTGAACTGGGGGTCGCCGGGGCGTCGGCCTGGGCGCGCTACCGGACGCTGTCCTCGCGCGTCGAGCGCCTCGCCGTCGGCGGGGCGCTGGGCGGGGCGGTCGGCGTGATGACGGCCGGGTTCGTCGACTGGCGGATCGGTGTGTGCTCGGGCGCCTGCGTGACCGCCCTGCACTACGGGGCCGGCTATCTGGTGCCCGGGCCGGAGGCGGAGTGGCGGCGCGGAGCGCGCGCCGAGCGCCGGACGGGCCGGGAACTCGGCGGCCTGGGGCGCGGCTACAGCGTCCTGCACGACCGGACGGTGCCGGACCTCCCGTCGACGAACCTCGACCATCTCGTGATCGGGCTGACGGGCGTCTACGCCATCGTCACGCGCCGGGTCCGGCGCGGCACGCGCGTCTGGGTGGACGAGGGCGGGGTGTGGGCAGGGGCGGAGGCCGTGAGCGGGATCGAGGCCACCGCGGCGCGCGCCGCCGAACTGGTCGGCCGCCTTCTCACCGAGGATCTGGACGGGGAGTTCGACGTGGTGCCGCTCGTCGCCGTCCAGTCCGGAAAGGTGGAGCCCGACGGATTCGAGCATGAAGGGGTCTTCTTCCATCGAGGCAGGGAGATTCCGGAATTCGTGCGGTCGTACCCCGTCATCTTCACGTCGGCGCAGGTGGCGACGATCACCGCGGCGGCGGAACGTCTTTTTCCGCCCATGCGCCTGGAATTCTGATCATCCACGCGAAGCCGTCGAGTCACCGCGCTCCGGAGAAAACGTATCGCGAAGATCGAGATGAATGCCGTGTATTCCCGGAATGCTGCATGGGAATGGCTGAGCAATTCCATGGATTCGGTGGAGGGAAACATGGCGCTGCCTTTATTTTTCCCCCATGGATGACCGCCTGCTCGTCGAGGCGCTGCGCGCACGCGATCCCGGTGCCCTCGCTTCGGTCTATGACGCGTACGCCGCCCGCCTGTACGCGTACTGCTGGTTCCGGCTGACCGACGACGAAGCCGCGCAGGTGGCCTTGCGGGACACCTTCATAGTCGCCGAGGCGCACGCCGACCGCCTTCAGGACACCGGGGCGTTCCTGCCCTGGCTGTTCGCCCTGGCCCGCGCCGAGTGCGCGCGCCGCCCCGAGGCAGCCGAGGCGCAGCCCGACCTCCCGACCGGACTCCCCGGCCAGACGGACCAGAAGATGCTCGCGTGGCGGGCGGTCCAGGCCCTCGAGCCGCTGCCGCGCGAGGCGCTGGAGCTGGAGGCCCGGCACAGGCTCCCGGCCGCGCAGGTCGCGCTGGTGCTCGACCTGCCCGAACGCCAGACGCTGGAGGTGCTCGCCGATGCGAAGGGCGACCTGAGGCGCGCGCTGACCGTGGAGATCCTCTCGCGGCTCGGGCCCGAGGGCTGCTCGGGCCGTGCGGACCTCCTGGCCGCGCGGGTGGCCGGCGAACTCGACGCCAACGTCCGGGCGAATCTGCTGGCCCATGTGAAAGCGTGCCCGGAGTGCGCGGGCCACCGGCCGACCGACGCCATCTCGCCGACGAAGATCTTCGCCAGTGTGCCGTGTGCGAGCCCGCCCGCGTCGCTGCGCGCCAAGGTGATGGGCTGCTTCACCGATCCCGACCTCGTCGGCTACCGGCTGTTCGTCGCCACCCGCAGCACCGACTTCAACGCCCTCGGCTTCCCGGGGAACCCGGCGCCCGAGCCCGTCGAGGAGGCTCCGTCCCAGAACGGGTGGTGGCGCAAGGTCCTCGTCGTGGGCGTCCTCTCGGGAGGGCTGGTCGCGGGGACCACCTTCGTGGGGTGGATGGTGGGAGACCCCCGGCACGAGGTGCGCACGATCGCCTCCGGCGGCTCCCCCACGAACCGGCCCACGCCGTCGGAGACGGTCGACGACAGGCCCCGTCCACCCGTCCCGCGTCACGGTCTGCTGTCCGCGACGTTCCCGGCGGGGGCGTACGCGTCGGCCACTCCCGAGCCGATCGCCACACCTCCGGTGGTGCCGCCCGTACCGATGCCCCAGAGCATCGAGCAGGGAGGCGTGTCCGCGGAGCCCGGAGGCCCGGGCCGTCTCACGGTCTCGCCTCTTCGGCTGCACATAGGCGCCGGCTCGGACGGCGAACTGAAGCTGGCCGCAGACGACGACCTCGTCTGGCGGGCGAAGGTGAAGGGGCCGATCAAGCTCTCGGAGCCGTCCGGTTCCCTCGCCAAGGACGAGAAGGCCGTCGTCAAGGTGAAGGTGTTCCGCTCGGCCAAGGCGGGCCGGGGAGCCATCCGCTTCGGCGGGGTCTCCGTGACGGTCACCTGGGACGCGGCCAACGCGGCGCAGGGCCCTTCGCTCGCCCCGTCCGTCCCGTCCCTGGACGGCCCCCTTCCGCAGGCGCCCGTGACGACGGACCCGACGGCCACGCCCGCCCCGACGGCCGTCGCGCCTCCTGGTGGACCGCAGACCGGCGAGCCGGCTCCCGAGGTGTCCCCGTCGGACTGCCCACCGGAGGAGGACGAGGACCACGACGCCGATGCCAAGGGCGGGGGCAAAGGCGCGGGCAAGGAGGGCGCGGCCGGGTCCTGGACGTCGCCGACGAGTCTCTTCTTCGGCATCGGCTGAGGTCGCGTGCCCGGCGGCCGGGGTCGGCTGCGTTCCCCGCCGTCGGGCTGTCCGAGATATCGGCACATGGTGCGGAATCGGCGGTCGGCCCTGGTCAGCGGCACGAAAAGAAGGTGACAAGGCGGCGTGGCGGCCGAAGCGCGCGGGGTAGGGGGTGACCGTGTGACGGATGTCCACAGGACGTGTTCGTAGCGCCGCCCGGCGGTGGCGTGTCCAGCGTGGAGGTGGAACGTGCCGCGGTCGTCGTCTCGAAGTCTCGTCGTGGTCATGACGGGGGCGCTGCTCATCGGATCGACCCCCGTCCTCGCCGCGGAGCGCCCGGTCGCGGACGACGCGGTCCGGGACCTCGCGGGCCCGCGCGCGCCGGCGCTGGAAGCGGGCAGGCTCAAGGCCCGCATCGCCCAGGCCGACGCCGAGCTGGTACGGCTGGGGGCCGAAGCCGGGTGGGCGATGGAGCGGCACAATGGCGAGCGCGTGCACCTCGCGCGTGCGAGGGCCGCCGCGAAGGACGCGCGGGCCCGCGCCCGCAGCGCCGCCACCGCGTATCGGGCGGCGCGCAAGGAGTACTCCGGATACGCCGCCGGCGCCTACACCTCCACGGAGTCCTCGGTGGGGCGGATCGCGATGGTGGTCGGCGGCACGGGCGGGGCGCAGGGCATGCTGGAGCGCGCGGGGATGCTCCAGGTGGTGTCCGCGCAGCAGGACGGTCTGCGCCGCCGCATGAAGGCCGCCCGGAAGGTGTCGCGCCTCCTGCGCGACCAGGCCAGGAAGGCCGACGTCAGGCAGAGCGAAGCCGTCACCTTGGTCGTGCGTACGCGACGCGAAGCGATCGCCGCCATCGCGGCCCGCAAGGCCGGTGCCACACGCATCGGCGCGTTGCGCAAGGACCTCTACCGCAGGCTGGACCGCCTCCGGCCCCGGGCCGAGCGGCTCGCCGAGCGCCGAACGGCGGCGCTGAGAGCCCGCACGGAGAGACGGCTCGACCGCGACGCCGTACAGCGCTTCGAAGAGGACGAGGGACTCAGCGCGCGCGGTGCGGGCCGCGGACGGACCGTCGTACGCGAGGCGCTGAGGTGGATCGGCACTCCCTATTCGTGGGGAGGCGGGACGGCCAAGGGGCCGTCCAAGGGCATCGCGCACGGCGCCAAGATCCGCGGGTTCGACTGCTCAGGACTGGCGCTGTACGCGTGGTCCAAGGCGGGCATCGGACTCGACCACTGGACGGGCAGCCAATGGGCGTCCGGACCGAAGGTGCCGACGAGCATGCTGCGCCCCGGCGACCTGCTCTTCTTCGCCAAGAACACCAAAGATCCCGACACGATTCACCATGTCGGGATCTTCATCGGCGATGGCCGGATGGTCGAGGCGCCCTATACGGGGGCCAAGGTCCGCATCTCGTCCATGCGGCGCAACGGGCTCATCGGTGCCGTCCGGCCCGGATGAGCCCGTTCAGGCGGCGGTGCTCCGGGGCCGGATCAGTGGCCGTGCTCCTCGGCGCGCTTGCGGGAGCGGACGATCTCCTCCTCGGCCTCGACGCGGCCGACCCAGTTGGCGCCCTCGACGGACTTGCCGGGCTCCAGGTCCTTGTAGACCTCGAAGAAGTGCTGGATCTCCAGGCGGTCGAACTCCGGCACGTCGGTGATGTCGCGGACGTGCTCGAAGCGGGGGTCGGACGCCGGGACGCAGAGCAGCTTGTCGTCGCCGCCCGCCTCGTCGGTCATCCGGAACATGCCGACGGTGCGGCAGAGGATGAGGCAACCGGGGAAGGTCGACTCCTGGAGCAGAACGAGCGCGTCGAGGGGGTCGCCGTCCTCACCGAGGGTGCCCTCGACGAAGCCGTAGTCCGTGGGGTACTGCGTGGAGGTGAACAGCAGGCGGTCGAGCCGGATTCGGCCCGTCTCGTGGTCCACTTCGTACTTGTTGCGAGAGCCCTTGGGAATCTCGATGGTCACGTCGAATTCCACTGTTTTCCTCCGTCGCCATGGTCCGAAGCTGCCGCGTTGATGCGTGGCTCATGGGGTGTTGTGTGTATACAAGGATCTCGCACTCACGTGGCAGGCCCGGACGAGGGAGAGGCACGAACATGGTGACCATTGACCGGCCGGTGGCCGTGGTCACGCTCTTCCTGCTCCAGGTCTTCGCCGTAGGTGCGAGTGCTGGTGTGCTGAAAATCACACCAGAACGGGAACTGTCTCCGCAACCGGCCGCGGTGGCCGAACGGCGGGTCGTGAATCCCGGCGAGACTGAGCAGGGTACCGGTGCCGGGAAGATTCCCGGAGCGGCACTCGCCTCGCGCCTCACCGCGCTGAACGCCGACGGCAAGATCACCGGGGTCGTTTTGGACGCCGAGACGGGCAGGAAGCTGTTCGACGCGGGGTCGTCCCAGCCTGCCGTACCGGCCTCCACCACCAAGATCGTCACCTCCACCGCGGCGCTGGCCGCCCTGGGGCCTTCGGCCACGCTGACCACGGAGGTGGTGCGCAAGGGAGGCCGGCTGATCCTGGTCGGAGGAGGGGACCCGACCCTGTCGACCAGGGACAAGACGGCGGCCTACCCGCGGCCCGCTTCAGTGGTCGACCTTGCGCGTCAGACGGCGGAGGCGCTCAAGGCCGAGGGAGTAACGCGGATCACCGTGGACTACGACACCTCGCTCTACGAGGGCTCGTCCATGGGCCCCGGGTGGAAGCCGACCTACGTCACCGAGGGCAGCGTCGCGCCGATCAGCGCCCTCATGGTCGACAACGGGCGCAGCACGCCGAACCCTTGCGAGGGAACCGTCACACCCGCGGCGAACGGGCCGAAAGCGGCCACTCAGGCTTTCGCCCGGAATCTCGCCCAGTTCGGGGTTTCCGCCTCCGTGGGGCGCCAGGCCTCCGGGCAGGGAGGCAAGAAGGTCGCTTCGGTCGCTTCGCCGCCGATCGCTCAGCTCGTCGAGCACCTCATGCAGTGCAGCGACAACGAGGTGGCCGAGGCGATGGCCCGCCAGGTGGCGCTCAAGAAGAAGCTGCCCGCGTCGTTCCAAGGCGGCGCGCAGGCCGTGCGCGACGTGCTCGGCTCGCTGGGGGTGGGCGAAGGCGTCGCGGTCATGGACGGCAGCGGCCTTTCCCCGCAGAACCGGATCACGCCCTTGGCCCTCGCCGGAATCGTCGCCCTCGCCGTCTCAGGAGAGCACTCGGAGCTGAGCACCGTCCTTACGGGCATGCCCGTGGGCGGGTTCAGCGGCACCCTGAGCGAACGCTTCCTCGGGCTGCCCAGCGCCGGGTTCGTCAGGGCCAAGACCGGCACGCTCAACGGCGTCGCGACCCTCGCCGGGATCGCCTACGACTCCACCGGGCGCCTCATGACCTTCGCCTTCATGGCCAACGATGCCGCGGACCTCACGGCGGCCCGCGCGGAGCTCGACGAATTGGCCGACACCGTGGTCACCTGCGCCTGCTGAGCCCGCGGCCGCCCGTGACCTGCGGTGATGCCCGACCCGACCGGTTGCGGGCCGAACGGGAAGGGAACGTCTGTGGGGGGCCGGGCGTTGGTCGCATACGGTGGAGCAAGAACGCGAGTGAGTCCTATCCGGGGTTCCGGTCCCGGCGGAGGGAGCGGGCGTGGGCGGCATGATCGACTGGGGGACGGCGGTCCAGACCGGGGCCCGCCTGGTGCGTCCGGGACCGCAGGTCTCCGCCGAGGAGGCCAAGGACGTGGTCCGCGAACTGCGGGAGCTGTCCGCGGTGGCGCAGGAGCACGTCCGCGAGTTCACCGGCATGGACGTCTCACCTGATCCACGGCCCGCGACGATCGTCGACCGGCCGGGCTGGATCAAGGCGAACGTCGACGGCTTCCGGGTGGTCCTCGAACCGCTCGTCGACAAGCTGTCCGAGCGCAAGACGGTCACCGGACCCGTGGGCATCGCGGTCGACCTCGTCGGCGCCCGGGTCACCGGCATGCAGATGGGCGCGATCCTGGCTTACATGGCCAGCAGGGTGCTCGGCCAGTACGAACTGTTCCTTCCGCCCGACCCTTCCGGCCTCGCCCCGACGGGCCGCCTTACCCTCGTGGCTCCCAACATCGTGCAGACCGAGCGCGAGATGGGCGTCGACACCCGCGACTTCCGCCTGTGGGTGTGCCTGCACGAGGAGACCCACCGGGCCCAGTTCACCGGCGTGCCCTGGCTGCGCGGGTACGTCCAGGACCAGATGACCCGGTTCCTCCTGGCCTCGGACATGGCGCCGAGCGAGCTCCTCGACCGGATCAAGGACGCCGCCGAGGCCGTCGCGGACGCGGTGCGCGGCGGCGAGTCGACTCTGATCGACGCCATCCAGAGCCCGGAGCAGCGGGAGATCCTCGACCGCCTCACCGCGGTGATGACGCTGGTCGAGGGCCACGGCGACTTCGTGATGGACGCGGTCGGGCCCGGTGTCGTCCCGACCGTCGCGCAGATCCGCAGCAAGTTCAACGGTCGCCGCGGCGGCGGATCGAAGCTGGACAAGACCATCCGCAGGCTGCTGGGCATCGAGATCAAGATGAAGCAGTACGCCGAAGGCTCGCGCTTCGTTCGGCGGGTGCATGCCGAGGTGGGCATGGCCGGGTTCAACCGCGTGTGGGAGTCGCCGGAGACCCTGCCGACGATCGCCGAGATCGCCGATCCCCAGGCGTGGATCGAGCGCGTCGTCCGTCCGTCCCTGCCGGGCGAGGTCCTGGAGCTGGAGAAGCCCAGCGGCACCGAGCCCTGAGCCCGGAGTCCCGGACCGGTTCCCGGAATTGTCCGTGCCGCATGGCACGCTGGGGCCGGTCACGTCGCATGGGCGGCGCGGGAGTGCTCGGGGAGGACGAAGGTGGGGCCTGATCCTGCGGTCGCGCGGGTACGCGGCGCGGTCCGGGCGGAACTCGGCGGGCTCGCGCCGGGCTCGCTCGTCCTCGTCGCGTGCAGCGGGGGCGCGGATTCGCTCGCGCTCGCCGCGGCGCTGGCGTTCGAGGCGCCGCGGGCGGGACTGCGGGCCGGCGGCGTCACGGTCGATCACGGGCTCCAGGAGGGGTCGGACGCACGGGCCGTCGGGGTGGTCCGCGCGATGTGGGGGCTCGGCCTCGATCCGGCGGGTTCGGTGGCGGTCGACGTCCGCGGAGGCGGCGGCCCGGAGGCGGCGGCCCGGGAAGCGCGTTACGCCGCGCTGGAGAAGACCGCGCACGAGCTGGGGGCCGAGGCGGTACTCGTCGGGCACACCCTGGACGATCAGGCCGAGACGGTCCTGCTGGGCCTCGCCCGGGGATCGGGGGCGCGCTCCCTGGCGGGGATGTCGGCGCGCAGCGGCCTGTACCGCCGTCCGCTGCTGGGCCTGAGCCGGGCGGAGGTGCGCCGCGCGTGCCTGGCCGAGGGGCTGACGCCCTGGGACGACCCGCACAACACCGATCCGGCCTACGCGCGGTCGCGGGTGCGCTCCTCGCTCCTGCCGAGGATGGCCGAGGTGCTCGGCCCCGGGGTCCCCGAGGCGCTCGCGCGCACCGCGGATCTGCTGCGGGCCGACGCGGACGCGCTCGACGGCTGGGCGGCCCGCGCACTGGAGGACGCACGTGTCGTCGGCCACACCTTCGATGTCCTGCCTCTGGAGGGTCTGCCACCGGCCGTTCGGGGAAGGGTTCTGCGCAGAGCCGCGGTGGAGGCGGGATGTCCGGCGGGAGCGCTGGGCGCCGTTCACGTCACGGCGATGGACCGGCTGGTCACGGCGTGGCACGGGCAGCGCGGTGCCGACCTCCCGGGGGGGCTCCGGGCGATCCGGAGGTATGGCAAGCTGCATTTGGGCCCGGCCGAAGCGGTGGGCCGCGAAGAAGGGCGAGAGGGTGGAAGAGAAAGACCTGGGCAACGACCTGGCCAAGGTGCTGATTCCGGAGGAGCAGCTCCAGGCGAAGATCCGTGAGCTCGCGGCCCAGATCGACGAGGACTACGCGGGCAAGGACCTCCTGCTCGTGGCCGTCCTCAAGGGCGCCGTCATGGTGATGGCCGACCTCGCGCGCGCGCTGAACTCGCACGTCTCGGTCGACTTCATGGCCGTCTCGTCCTACGGGTCGGGCACCAAGTCGTCGGGTGTGGTGCGGATCCTGAAGGACCTCGACACCGACATCACCGGGCGGCATGTCCTGATCGTCGAGGACATAGTCGACTCCGGCCTGACGCTGTCGTGGCTGATCGACAACCTGCGCACACGCCGTCCCGCGAGCCTTGAGGTCTGCACGATCCTGCGCAAGCCGGATGCGGTCAAGGCCGAACTCGACGTCAGGTACGTTGGGTTCGATATCCCCAATGAGTTCGTCGTGGGATATGGGCTGGATTATGCCGAGAAGTACAGGAATCTCCCCTTTGTTGGGACGCTCGCCCCACACGTGTACGGGAGCTGATCGCGGGGAACATCCCGGTCCACCCGTTCGTTGGCAAGACGCTGGGGAGATCGCTGGCTGCATGCCCTGCATCGTCCGGTGTACCTTCAGTAGCTAGCTTTCCGCAGACGTTGGTCAGGAGGGACGGGCCCCGTCCTGGGGTGCCGCACATATGGACGTGAAGCGATACTTCCGCGGACCACTGCTGTGGGTCCTTCTCTTCGGTCTGCTCGCAGCTCTTGTGGTCTGGGGCATGAGCCCGAGTCAGACCTATGAGAAGAAAGACACCTCGACGGTCGTCACCGCGATCGAGAAGGGCCAGGTCAAGTCGGCGAAGATCATCGACAAGGACCAGGTCATCCAGATCACCACCAAAGACGGCAAGCACATGCAGGCCAGCTGGGTGGGCAGCCAGGGAGCGCGCCTGCAGACTCAGCTCCAGGAGCAGGTGAACGCCGGCAACACCGAGTCCTACCAGGTCGAGGTGCCGAAGCAGAGCCTGCTGCTCAGCTTCCTGTTCAGCCTGCTGCCGCTGATCATCATCGTGCTGATCTTCCTGTTCATCATGAACCAGATGCAGGGTGGCGGCTCGCGGGTCATGAACTTCGGCAAGTCCAAGGCGAAGCTCATCACCAAGGACACCCCGAAGACCACCTTCGCCGACGTCGCCGGCGCTGACGAGGCGATCGAGGAACTCCAGGAGATCCGGGACTTCCTCCAGAACCCCGCCAAGTTCCAGGCCATCGGCGCCAAGATCCCCAAGGGCGTCCTGCTCTTCGGCCCTCCCGGAACCGGTAAGACGCTGCTCGCGCGGGCCGTCGCGGGCGAGGCCGGGGTGCCGTTCTACTCGATCTCCGGCTCGGACTTCGTCGAGATGTTCGTCGGCGTCGGCGCGTCCCGCGTCCGCGACCTCTTCGAGCAGGCCAAGGCGAACGCCCCCTCCATCATCTTCATCGACGAGATCGACGCCGTCGGTCGCCACCGCGGCGCGGGACTCGGCGGTGGCCACGACGAGCGCGAGCAGACGCTCAACCAGCTGCTCGTCGAGATGGACGGCTTCGACGCCAAGGGCGGCGTCATCCTGATCGCCGCCACCAACCGGCCCGACATCCTGGACCCGGCGCTCCTGCGCCCCGGCCGCTTCGACCGCCAGGTGACCGTCGACCGCCCCGACCTCGAAGGCCGCAAGGGAATCCTGCGCGTTCACGGTCGCGGCAAGCCGTTCGCCCCGGACGTCGACCTCGACGTCATCGCCCGGCGCACGCCCGGCTTCACCGGCGCCGACCTCGCCAACGTCATCAACGAGGCCGCACTGCTCACCGCGCGCTTCGACCAGAAGCTGATCGACATGGCGACGCTGGAAGAGTCCATCGACCGCGTCATGGCCGGCCCCGAGCGCAAGACCCGCGTCATGTCCGACGCGGAGAAGAAGATCATCGCCTACCACGAGGGCGGTCACGCGCTGGTGGCGCACGCGCTGCCCAACGCCGACCCCGTGCACAAGGTGACGATCCTGCCGCGCGGCCGCGCCCTCGGCTACACGATGACGCTGCCGATGGAGGACAAGTTCCTCACCACCCGCTCGGAGATGACCGACCAGCTCGCCATGCTGCTGGGCGGTCGCACCGCCGAGGAGCTCGTGTTCCACGAGCCCACCACGGGCGCGTCCAACGACATCGAGAAGGCCACCTCGATCGCGCGGAACATGGTGACCGAGTACGGCATGAGCGAGCGCCTGGGCGCCCGCAAGTTCGGCACCGGACAGGGCGAGGTCTTCCTCGGCCGCGACATGGGCCACGAGCGCGACTACTCCGAGGACATCGCCTCCGCGATCGACGACGAGGTCCGCCGCCTCATCGAGGGCGCCCACGACGTCGCGTGGGAGATCCTCACCGAGTACCGGGATGTGCTGGACCACCTCGTGCTGGAGCTGATGGAGAAGGAGACGCTGAGCAAGGACCAGGTCCTCGCCGTCTTCGCACCCATCCACAAGCGCCCGAAGCAGAACTCCTACACCGGTTACGGAAAGCGTCTGCCCTCTGACCGTCCGCCGGTCATGACGCCGAAGGAACTGTCGCTGAACGGCGCGAAGGACACGAAGGTCGTCGAACTGCCGTCCGGCGAATCGGACACATAGCATTAGCGCGTAGAGTGTCCGTTATGACTGCTGCCCCGGAGTTCGATCACGCGCGGATCGAGAAAGCCGTACGCGAGATCCTCTACGCGATCGGCGAGGACCCCGACCGTGACGGACTCCGGGCCACCCCCGCGAGGGTGGCCCGGGCCTATGCCGAGCAGTTCGCCGGCCTGGCCATGGGACCCGAAGATGCCCTGACGACGTCTTTCGAGGCCGACCACGATGAGATGGTGCTGGTCAAGGACATCGAGCTGTACTCGACCTGTGAGCACCACCTCGTTCCCTTCCACGGCGTCGCGCACGTCGGTTACACCCCGGGGGAGAAGGGGCAGATCACGGGCCTGTCGAAACTGGCCCGTCTGGTCGACGTCTATTCGCGGCGCCCGCAGGTGCAGGAGCGGTTGACCAGCCAGGTGGCGGACGCGCTGATGGAGCACCTCCAGCCCCGGGGCGTCATCGTCGTGATCGAGGCCGAACACCTCTGCATGACGATGCGCGGAGTACGCAAGCCCGGGGCCAAGACCATCACTTCCGCGGTGCGTGGGGACTTCCGTAATTCCGCGGAGACGCGCGCCGAGGCGATGAGCCTCATTCTCGGCCGTTCTTGATGCCGCGAGCGTCTTCGTGGAGCAGGGGGACTCCTCCACGAAGACGCCGCGTACGGTCTTTCAGCGGGTGGCCGCCTCGATGTTCGCCTGCGAACGGCGGATGTCGCCCGCGCCTTCCTCCAGGGCGACCGCCATTCTGTCGAATGCGGATTTGGCTTCCGCCCACGCGCCACGGAAACGGTCGGCGCCCGGCCCCCACCAGATCTCACTGGATCCGACGGTCCTGCCGTTCAGATCCTTGATCAGGCTGTCCAGGTTCCTGGAGTGCTTGGAGAAGAGCCGCGACAGCTCCTCCATCTGCCCCAGATTTCCGCCGCGCCTATCCGCGCCCATTGACGACAGTCCTTTCCGTTGAAGACCGATTGGAAAAGACCCTAGGGGCATTCAGAGATTCCCGCCGCCCGTTCGGTCACTTGTGTGGAAAAGTCACGGCTGTCCTGACGCGATTCCGGCTCAACGGACACTTTCCCACAGTGGAAAGCATGACTTCTTTCATCGTTCGCGGCATGACGCGCTATCTCCGTCCGAGCGGATGAAATACCCATGTTGCGGATTGGCCCGCCTTGCGCGTCGAAGGTCGGCGGGAGGTCATGCGGTGGTCCGGGATCGGTCCGCGGGCGGTGCGGATCACGTCAAGAGGCCGACGGCGGGGGCGCGGGGCGCGGAGGATGCGGTCCATCGGGGCGCTGAACGGCGGGGGACCGGGTGGTCACGGGGGACCAGGTGCGGCGGGCGGGGCAGGGCATCGCCGCGGCGGGGGAGGCGGCATGCGCCGCTGCCGCCGCCTGCTATCGGCTGCTCTCCTCCGGCGTGCTCGTCGGTCCTGCGGGCAGCGCCCTGCACCAGCGGATCGCCGACCGGCACCGCGACGTCCGTCGAGGGGTCGCCGACGCCGTCCACCGGGCGGACGAGGCGGGGATGACCCTCACGCCTCCCGTCCGGGTTTCCGAGCCCGCGCTGCCCTGGCCACCCGGACCGCCCTCCTGGAAGGCCGGAACCGCCGAAGGCGACCCGGACGGCATCAACGCGCTCTGCGCGGCTCTCAAGCGCGCTGGGGACGCCTGGATAGCGGCAGGGCAGGAGATCTCCCGGCACCTCGCGACCATCGGGGCGCCTACCGGGCCCGCGCAGCGGCTCCGCAGAGCCGGCGCCGACCTGCTCACCGAAATCCCCGGCCTGCACCGGCGCCGCGACCTCCTCCTGGCCTCCGACCCTTCCCGCGCCGCGTGGGTCCGCACCGCCGACACCCTCATGAAAGCGCTCATGACCGGCGACCGGGCCCTCTACACGACCCTGGTCGAACAAGGCCTCCATCCCATGGACATCCCCCGCTCCGACCCGTCCGCCGCCGCCACCTGGTGGAAGGCCCTCACCCCCCGCCAGCGGTCCCTCTACACCCGCGCCTTCCCCTCCACCATCGGCTGGACCGACGGCCTCCCCGCCCAAGCCCGAGACAAAGCCAACCGCCAAACCCTCCAAACCCGCCTCAAACACCTCCAATCACGCCTCCCGGAATCCCTCACCCCCTTCGAAAAGCGGGATCTTTCCCGACTAAGAGCGCTCGCTGAAGTCCTAGACGCCGCATCTCGGCAGGCGGATACCGAAATATTGCTTCTCGGTCTAGATTCAACCAATTCCGGAGAATGGGACAAGATGTCTAAGTTTGTACCCTATGGAGATAAGGTTCCGAAGTTTGTAGCGGACTCAACTCCGGGCTCTGATGGTCGGGTAATCATTTCGATTGGGAATCCAGACCGCTCTTCCCATATTGCCACATTTGTGCCAGGTACGACCGCTCAGTTGGATGCCATATCGGGTGATGTTGATAGATCTGTAAGCCTTTGGAGGCAGGGGAAGAGTTATGGCTACGCAGGAGACCCATCGGTGATTATGTGGCTTGGGTACGATGCTCCGGACGGTATTGTGGCAGATGCTCCGCGTGCAATGTATGCAGAAAAGGCGTCGCCAAAGCTCGTTGAGTTTATTAACGGGCTGAGAAGTGCACACAATAATGAGCGTCCTCATATCACCGCAGTCGGGCATAGTTATGGGTCGGTCGTGGTCGGAGACGCCGCAAGAGGTGGTCGGCTCAGTGTCGACGACATTATTGTTGCGGGAAGCCCTGGGATGCGCGTCGGCTCAGCTGAGGAGTTGGGCATTGGTGCAGAGCATGTGTGGGCTGAGGAAGCCTACGGAGATGCCGTTCCGGATATCGGTAAGTTTGGGCACGGGCGCCCCAATCGAGAAAATTTCTGGTCGCTAGATTTCCATCCCATCGCACCTGCTGATGCGGAGTTTGGTGGAAATGTTCTTGCTACAGATACCCAAGGCCATAGCGATTATTGGAGGAGGGATACTGTAAGTCTCGATAATCAGGCTAGGGTCTTCATGGGAACTTACGAGAATAGTGTGGTGATAGATGACCCCGAGCTGGAGGCGTCAAGCGACTAGGACAACCCGGACAGTCGGTGTGATCGTAGCTGTAGCAGCGTTGACTTCTGGATGTTCTGGAATTGTTCCATCTGATCCTAGTGTGTTGATGGTTGTGCATCCACGTGATGCTGTGCGTATTGTCGGTGCACTTGGACGGGAGGTGGAAAGGGGGATCGGTGTGGGCAAGTTTTCAATGAGTCCCACTGTGGTGCCCGGGCCATGCTCAAATTATGCGCAAAGTGCCGTGCCCGGAGATAACGTCGAGAAAGCTGGCTGGTGGGTGAGGTATAGCCCGTACTCCGAGTCAATTACTACCTATATTCAAATCGAGCATCCTGTGAATGTTGATGAAGTTCTTTCTCGGTTGTCTAGGCGACTGAGGAACTCTGGGTGGAGTTCTGTGAGTTTTTCCCGACAGAGGGTTGATCGAATGGCAATTCTTGAAGCAGAAGCGCCGGTGGGTGGTTATGGAATTATTTTGCGCGGTATTGTGGCAAATGAGGAGGATTCGCGAATAGGGATTAATGTGTTTTCGCCGTGTTTTCGGCATCCGGGGGCGGTT
>NZ_BAAGPQ010000006.1:0-157791 GCF_054783995.1 Actinocorallia aurea | reverse complement strand
TAGGGTGGGGGGATGAAGGTTTCTGGGCTGCCTGATGTTGATCGTTGTCTGGTCATGGGGGTGGTGAATGTCACTCCTGATTCGTTCAGTGACGGGGGGGAGTGGTTCGATCAGGAACGGGCTGTGAAGCACGGGCTGGAACTGGTGAAGGACGGGGCCGACATCATTGATGTCGGAGGTGAGTCGACGAGGCCCGGGGCGCAGCGGGTTTCGTTGAAGGAGGAACTGCGGCGGGTGGTTCCGGTGGTGGCGGCGCTGGCGGCCGAGGGGGTCGCGGTGAGCGTCGACACGATGCGGGGTGAGGTGGCGGAGGCTTCGGTGGCGGCGGGGGCGAGGCTCGTCAACGATGTGAGCGGCGGGCTCGCCGATCCGGACATGGCGCCGGTGGTGGCGGCGGCGCGGGTGCCGTACGTGGTGATGCACTGGCGCGGGCACGGGCACGAGATGCACACGCGGACCCAGTACAACGATGTCGTCGCGGATGTGTGGCGGGAGCTGCGGGTCAGGGTCGACGACGTGATCGCGCAGGGTGTCGACCCATCGATGATCGTGCTGGATCCGGGGCTGGGGTTCTCCAAGGAACCGGAGCACAACTGGCGGCTGCTGGCCGTCACCCGTGAGCTGGGCCGGGAGTTCCCGGTGCTGATCGGGGCGTCGCGCAAGAGGTTCCTCGGCAAGCTCCTCGCCGACGCGGACGGAAAGCCGCGCCCGTTCGCCGAGAGTGATGACGCGACGCTCGCGGTGACGGCGATCGCCGCGCTCGAAGGAGCCTGGTGCGTACGCGTTCACAACGTGAAGCCGAACGCGGACGCGGTGAGGGTCGCCGCCGCCGTAGGCTCAGCGCGTGGATGAAGCAGCCGCGGTAGAGGCCGCCAACGCCAACTTCTATACGGCATTCGAGAACGGGGACCTGGACCTCATGCACGAGGTCTGGGCGGACGGCGACTGGGCCGACACGGTGACGTGCGTGCACCCGGGTTGGACGATGCTCCGGGGGCGCGACGAGGTCATGCGCTCGTGGGCGCTGATCATGGCCAACACGGCCTACATCCAGTTCGTCCTGACCGATGTGCGGACCGAGGTGCGCGGTGATCAGGCAGTCCTGACATGCGAGGAGAACATCCTCACGGCCGACGAGGACGATGAGGGATTCATCGCCGGGGGAAGCGTCGTGTCCACCAAGGTGTTCGTACGTGATGAGGGGCGCTGGCGCCTTTGGGTGAACCATGGTTCACCGGTGCTCGACGGAACGGACGACGATGGATCGGATTGAGCTGCGCGGCCTGCGCGCACGGGGCCACCACGGCGTGCTGCCGGCCGAGCGGGAACTCGGCCAGGAGTTCGTCGTGGACGCGATTCTCAGTCTTGATCTTCGTCCCGCGGCGGCGAAGGACGACGTGACGCTCACGGTCCACTACGGGGAGTTGGCTTCGGCTCTGGTGGAGGTGGTCTCCGGGGAACCGGTCGATCTCATCGAGACGCTGGCGGAGCGGCTCGCCGAGGTGTGCCTCGCCGATCAGCGGGTACGCAGCGCCGAGGTCACCGTGCACAAGCCGGCGGCGCCGATCCCCCACCCGTTCGCCGACGTCGCCGTCACGATCTTCAGGAGCCGCGGATGAACGCAGGAGACGACCGCACCTTCACCGGCGGTCACATGCTTTCCGACCACAGGGTCGTGCTCTCGCTCGGCAGCAATCTCGGCGACCGCCTGGACAACCTCCAAGAGGCCGTGGACGCTCTCTTCGACGCTCCGGGCCTGACGCTCCGGGGGATCTCCCGCGTGTACGAGACCGCGCCGTGGGGCGGGGTCGAGCAGGACGACTTCCTCAACGTCGTCGTGGTGGCCACGACCCGGCTGGCGCCGCTGACGCTGCTGGACCGGGTCCTGTCGATCGAGGAGTCGATGCGCCGGGAGCGGGCGGTCCGCTGGGGACCGCGCACTCTGGACATCGACATCGTCGTGTACGAGGGTGTCACGTCGCACGATCCGGCGCTGATGCTGCCGCACCCGCGCGCGCACAAGAGGCTGTTCGTCTTGGCGCCCTGGGCGGAGCTCGATTCCGAGGCGGTGCTGGAGCCGCATGGCCGGGTGGCCGACCTCGCCGCCGCGCTGACCGATCAAGTCGTCACCGTGCGGGACGACCTGGCCCTTCAGCTCCCCTCGTGAGGGCGACCCGCCCGTCGGTGCTCCTCCTGCTGGTGGTGGTGCCGGCTCTCGTGCTCTGGGCGGTGCTGCGCGCCTTCTACGGGCAGCTTCCCCCGCTGCCGTGGACCGCGGTGCCGACGTTCCTGCTGCTCGCGTTCGGGGAGATCTTCATCGGGTTCGGGACCCGGAACAAGATCTTGCACAAGTCGTCGGCGGAGACGGCCCGGCCCGTCGATCCGCTGAGCGTCGCGCGGCTGGCGGTGCTGGGGAAGGCCAGCGCGCACGCGGCGGCGGTGCTCGCGGGGGTCTTCCTGGGATTCGTCCTCTATGTCTCCGGGGATCTGGACAATCCGGCGCGGCAGCACGACTTCTTCGTCAGCGCCGCGACAGCGCTGTCGGCGGTCGTCCTCGCGGGCGCGGGCCTGTTCCTCGAATGGTGCTGCCGCATCCCCAAGGGCGAGGACGACGACGAGCGCTAGCGGTCGAGGGCCTCGGCCGCAGGAGTGCGACCCCCGTCAGCGGTCGATGTCGCCGACGACGAAGAACATGCTGCCGAGGACGGCGATCATGTCCGCGACGAGGAGTCCCTCGAACAGTTCGGGCAGGACCTGGATGTTGTTGAAGCTCGCGCTGCGCAGTTTGAGCCGCCACGGGGTCTTCTCGCCGCGGGAGACCAGGAAGTAGCCGTTGAGGCCGAGCGGGTTCTCGGTCCAGGCGTAGGTGTGGCCGTAGGGGATCTTGAGGATCTTGGGCAGTCGCTGGTCGACGGGGCCGGGCGGCAGGTCGGCGAGCCGGTCGAGGCAGGCGTCGGCGAGGTCGAGTGAGACCCGCGTCTGGTCGAGGAGGCACTCGAACCGCGCGAGGCAGTCGCCTTCGGTGCGGGTGACGACGGGGACGTCGAGTTCTCCGTAGGCCAGGTAGGGCTCGTCGCGGCGCAGGTCGAAGTCGACGCCGGACGCCCGCGCGATCGGCCCGCTGATCCCGTACTGGAGCACCTGTTCGCGGCTGAGGACGCCGATGCCGCGGGTGCGCGCCCGGAAGATCTCGTTTCCGAGGATGAGGTCGGAGATGTCGCCGAGCCGGGAGCGGACGAGCGCGACGGCCTGGCGGGTCCGTCCGATCCAGCCGAAGGGCAGATCCTCCTTCAATCCGCCGACGCGGTTGAACATGTAGTGCATGCGCCCGCCGGAAACCTCCTCCAGAACGCGCTGGATCTCCTCCCGTTCCCGGAACGCGTAGAACATCGGGGTGATCGCACCGACCTCAAGCGGGTAGGACCCGAGGAACATGAGGTGGTTGAGGATCCTGTTCAGCTCGGCGAGGAGCGTGCGCGCCCAGACGGCCCGCTCCGGCACCTCCATGCCCAGCATCCGCTCGGCGGCGAGCACGACCCCGAGTTCGTTGGAGAACGCCGACAGCCAGTCGTGCCGGTTCGCCAGCATGATGATCTGGCGCAGGTCGCGCACCTCGAACAGCTTCTCGGCGCCGCGGTGCATGTATCCGAGGATCGGTTCGCACGCGGCGATGCGTTCGCCGTCCAGGGTGAGGCGCAGCCGGAGCACGCCGTGGGTGGACGGGTGCTGCGGCCCGATGTTGAGGACCATGTCCTCGGTGCCGAGCTCCTTGGCCCCGGCGCCGATTCCGACTGTGCGCGTCTCCATGGACGCCATGGTCGCAGAAGCCGGGCCGGGCGGGTGCTCCGCGGCGGTGTCGCGTAAGCGGCGTTTCGGGTTGACTGGGGCGCGATGAACGAGCAGCCGCAGATGATTCCGCCGGAGCCGTACCGCCAGCGCAGCCGTGAGGAGGCGTTCGGTCCTCCGCAAGGCGCGGGGTGGTGGAGGCTGTCGCCCCGCTACCGCTGGCACAGGCGGCTGTCGGCCCTCGCGGTGGTGGTCGTGGGCGGTCCGCTGGGCGCGCTGGTGGTCTCGCGTTCGGGGGGCGGGGCCGGGGTGCTGCTGTGGTCGGTCGCGGTGCTGCTCGGTTTCGTGCTCGCGTGGGTGGCGGCCGAGCAGGAGTTCCAGGCGTGGGGGTTCCTGGAGCGGAAGGACGACCTCGTCATCACGTCCGGCGTGTTCGGGCGCCGTGTCGTCATCGTCCCGTACGGGCGGATGCAGTTCGTCGATGTGACGTCGGGGCCGCTGGAGCAGGTGCTGGGGCTCGCGACCGTCCGGCTGCACACGGCGGCGGCGACCACCGACGCGCGCATCCCGGGCCTGCCGACGGCGGTCGCCGACCAGTTGCGCGACAGGCTCGCGCGGCGCGGAGACGAAGGGTCGGGTCTGTGACGGCGTATCTGACGATGACTCCCCGCGCCGCATGGCCGACGGTCGGGGCCCGCCGCCTGCACTGGGCGACGGCCCCGCTGCGGGCGATCACGATCTTCGTCGTCTACCTGGTCCTCATCGGGCTGTGGCTGCTCGTCGTGCCGTCCGGCGGGACGGTCACCATCCCGCTCGTGCGGGTCATCCTGTTCATCGCGGTCTCGGTGCCGGTCGCGGTGGTCGCGGCGGGGGTCGGGGCGTGGCACTGGTGGGCGCTGCGGTACTGGATCGAAGGCGACGACCTTGTGGTGGACGCGGGGATCGTGCGGAGCCGCATCCGCCGGATCCCGTTGTCGCGGATGCAGGGCGTGGACGTCGTGCAGCCGCTCGTCGGGCGGGTGCTGGGCCTCGCGGAGGTGCATCTGGAGCTCGCGGGCGGGACCTCCGCGCAGATCACGCTGCGCTATCTCGGCGTGCGAGAGGCGCAGGCGCTGCGCGCGGAGCTGCTGGCGCTCGCCGCGGGGCTGCCGGCGCACACGCCCGAGGCGCCGGAGCGGCCGATCGGGCGGGTGACGCTGGGCGTGCTCTTCGCCTCGCTGATGTTCAAGGTGCCGGTCCTCGCGGCGATCGCGCTGTTCTTCGCGCTGGTGGCCTTCGGCATCGTCTTCCAGGAGCTCGCGGTGCTCGCGGTGGCGGTGCCGCTGCTGCTGGGGCTGCTGCGCGGGGTGATCGCCCCGCTGGTGATGTACACCGAGTTCACCCTCTCGGTCGCGCCCGACGGCATGCGGTTGCGCTACGGCCTGTTCGAGACGCGGACGCAGACGGTGCCGCCCGGCCGGATCCAGGCGGTGCGGGTGGTGGAGCCGCTGATGTGGCGGGCGTTCGGCTGGGCGCGGGTCGAGGTGACGGTCGCGGGGTACGGCGGTGACCGGCAGGCGCTGTCGTCGACTCTCGTGCCGGTCGCGCCGACGTTCGCGGCGTTCGCGCTGGTGGCCGAGGTGTTCCCCGGGGTAGCGCTGGAGCGGATCACGCTGAAGGAGGGGGCGGCGGGGCACGCGGCGGCGGGCGCGTCGCCCGAGGTCTTCGTGACGCGCAGGGGCCGGGTCTGCCGGACATGGGACGTCGTGGCGCTGGCGCGGGCGCAGTCCGTGCGGATGACGGCCTCGCCGTGGCAGCGACTGTTCGGCAGGGCGACGGTGCACGTCGATGTGCCGCCGGGGCCGGTGCAGGTCGCGGCGGTGGACCGGGACGCGTTGGACGCGCGGGAGATGGCCGACGACCTGGTCGGGCGGTCGATGCGGGCGCGCGCCATCGCGGCGCGGCCGGAGCGGTGGGCTCGCTGACCCCGTCCTCGGCGAGTAGGCGGCCGCTGCAACGCGAACGGCCGGCGGCCCCATCGGGACCGCCGGCCGTTCAAGGAGCGACTTAGAAGTCGTTCTTGACGACGACGCCGCTGTCCGTGCAGGAGCCGCTGGCGATGCCGAGGATCGCGATGCCGTTGCCGCAGAGGTTGATCGGGATCGAGATCGGGGCGATCAGCTGGATGCCCGTGAGGAGGCCGGTGTTGTTGTTGTTCTCCGGCCCGTCGTTACCGCCGTTGCTGGCGAACGCCTGGCCGGCGCCGCCGAGCACGCCGAAGGCGGTGAGGGCGAGCAGACCGGTGCCGGCGATTTTCTTGAGCGACATTGAAGGAGATCCTCCTGGTACGTGGACGAAGCATCGGAGCAATGCCGCCCCGAACTCTCACGGGGAGTAGTTATTCAGCTACTCGCCGGTAGTGGGTCGCTAATTCGAGCACGATTACTCGATTAGGGGGCAAGGATCACCATCCCTTTACCTTCCGTGGTCGGTACGTCCTGGAATCTGGCGGGTCTGCTGCGACACGGATGTGCCACGCTGGTGTCGTGATCGGGTGGCGCGAGGCGATGGAAGGGGCCCTGTACGGCTCCGAGGGCTTCTACCGAACGCAGAGCCCCAGGCGGCATTTTCGGACTTCGGTGCATGTGTCCATGTGCTTCGCGGAGGCCTTCGCGCGGCTGCTCGCCGATGTCGATGTCGCTCTCGGTAGTCCCGCGCGGCTCGACTTCGTCGATATGGGGGCGGGCGACGGGGCGCTGGCCGAAGGGGTGCTCGCCGCCCTGCCGGACGGACTGCGCGCACGGGTGCTGGCGACCGCCGTCGAGGTGGCGCCCCGGCCGTCGCGGACGGTGCCGGGGCTGGTCTGGGCGACGGAGCCGCCCGCGCGGATCACCGGGCTCGTGGTCGCCAACGAGTGGCTCGACAACGTGCCCCTCGACGTCGCGGTGCGCACTCCGGACGGGCCGCGGCTCGTGCTCGTCGACGGCTCGGGCCGCGAGGGGGCCGGGGCGCAACCTGACGCCGCGGACCTCGCGTGGCTCGCCCGGTGGTGGCCGGACTCACGGTGGCCGGAAGGCGAGCGCGCCGAGATCGGGCGCACCCGGGACGTCGCCTGGGCGGAGCTGGTCGACCGGCTGGACGCGGGCCTCGCCGTCGCCGCCGACTACGCGCACGACGCGACGAGCCGGCGGGCCACCCTGACCGGCTACCGCGACGGGCTCGGCACCGCTCCCGTCCCCGACGGCACCTGCGACATCACCGCACATGTCGCCCTCGACTCCGCCGCCGAAGCCGCGCTCGCCCTGGCCGCGGTCCGCGGCACGACGAAGGCGGATGTCTCGCCCCAAAACGAGTCGGCGCGGCGGGCTCCGGCCGACCGCGTGTCGGCCGAGCGCGAACAGGCTCGGGGCATGTCGGCGGAACGTTCGGAAGAGGGCTCAGCGGAAGGTTCGGGGGAGGGTTCGGCCTCGGCTCACGAGCCGGGCGCCACCCCTGTGGACCGCATCCTCGGCGCGGCGGGAGGGGCGGTTCCTCCAGGCGCCAGGCCGACCGGAGGAACCGCCGCGAAGGCCGCACGGCGGGACGTCGCGGAGGCAGGGGGCGTGCCCGCGACGGCCTTCCCGAAGGCTCCCCTGGCGACGGTCCTCACCACACAGCGCGCGGCGCTGCGCGCTCTGGGCGTGACCGGCGACCGGCCTCCGCGGGAGCTCGCGGTGGCCGATCCCCGCGCCTACCTGCGGAGCCTGGCGCGGGCGGGGGAGTGCGCCGAGCTGACCCACCCCGGAGGGCTCGGCGGTTTCGGGTGGCTGATGCAGTCCAGGGGGGTGTGCCTCGACGGGTTCGCGGAGGCCGAACCCAGGGCGACCGCCGCCCGCGGGCTGACCGGGTGAGCACCGGACCGGCGGTCGCCAGGACCCCTGAATCCATCCGGGAGATCTCCTTAGGCGGCTCCCTTCACGGTGTGTGATGGTGGTGTGGCAGAAACCACCTTCGCCCCTGGTGGGCGCGGGTGGCTATGACCCCGGAGCGACCTTTTGGTGACCACGGGTCAGGACGGGTGTCAGGTGAGCCGCTCCGGGGGTTGGGTACTCTTGGCTGTCGCAACCGTCCGGTACCCCTTGCGAGGACTGGAACGTTCATGGAAATGCCTTCTCAGCGACCCGGCAGGCTCAAGGTCGGGGTCGTCGGCGCCGGCCGTGTCGGCGCGGTGCTGGCCGCCGCCCTGCAGCGCGCGGGGCACCTCGTCGTCGCCGCCTCGGCGGTCTCCGCCCGCCCGCGTGCGGAAGCGGTCCTGCCCGGGGTGCCCTTCCTGGCGCCCCAGGAGGTCGTCGAGGCCGCGGACCTTGTGCTGCTGACCGTCCCGGACGACGCGATCGCCGGGCTCGCCGCGGGGATCGTCGCCGCCGAGGTCCCGGTGCAAGGCAAGCTCTTCGCTCACGCCAGCGGACGGCACGGCGCGGGCGTCCTCGACCCTTTGACCCGCGCCGGCGGGCTCCCCTTGGCGCTGCACCCGGTCATGACCTTCACCGGTCGGCCCGACGACCTCGACCGCCTCGCCGGGATCTCCTTCGGCGTCACCGCGCCCGGGCCGCTCCGCCCGATCGCCGAGGCGCTGGTCTTCGAGATGGGCGCCGAGCCCGTCTGGATCGAGGAGGAGAACCGGACCCTGTACCACGCGGGCCTCGCCGCGGGCGCGAACCACCTGGTCACGCTGGTGGTGGAGGCGTCCGGGCTGCTCCGTGGGGCCGGGGTCGAGGAGCCGGGCAGGATGCTCGGTCCGCTCCTCGGCGCGGCGCTCGACAACGCCCTGCGCCTCGGCGGGCAGGGGCTCACCGGCCCCGTCGCGCGCGGGGACGCGGGCACGGTCGCCGATCACGTGGCCGCGCTCGCGAAGGCCGAGCCGGACGCCGTCGCCGCGTACCTGGCGCTCGCCCGGCGCACGGCCGACCTCGCTCTGGACGCCGGCCTGCTCAAGCCGGAGGACGCCGAGCGCCTGCTCGGCGCGCTCTCGGACCCCCGATGAACGGAAGGACCCCGATGATCGTTCACACCGTCGCCGACCTGCGTCGGGCGCGCCGGGCGCTGCCGGGCCGGGTCGCCTTCGTCCCGACGATGGGGGCGCTGCACGAGGGGCACCGGGGCCTGGTCCGGGCCGCCCGGGAGGCGGCCGACCACGTCGTGGTGAGCATCTTCGTCAACCCGCTCCAGTTCGGCGAGCAGGCCGATCTCGACCGCTATCCGCGCACGCTGGAGGCCGACGCGGCGATCTGTGCCGAGGAGGGCGCGGAGATCGTCTTCGCGCCGTCCGTGGACGACGTCTACCCCCGCCCGCTGGAGGTCTCGGTGAAGACGGGGCGGATGGGCGAGATCGTCGAGGGCGCGGCGCGTCCCGGGCATTTCGACGGGATGGCGACGGTCGTCGCGAAGCTCTTCGGAATGGTCGGTCCCGACCTGGCGTTCTTCGGTCAGAAGGACGCGCAGCAGCTCGCCATCGTCCGGCGGCTCGTGGCGGACCTGAACCTCGATCTGGAGATCGTCGCGGTGCCCACGGTGCGGGAGGCGGACGGCTTCGCGCTGTCCAGCCGGAACAGGTTCCTGTCCGAGGCGGAGCGGGTGACGGGGCTGGCGCTCTCGCGGGCGCTGTTCGCGGGCCGCGACGCGGTCTCGGGCGGTCCCGAGGCGGTGCTGGCCGCGGCGGAACCCGTTCTCGCCGAGGCCGCCAAGGCGGACCCTCCGCTGCTGCTGGACTACCTGGTCCTCGCCGACCCGGCGAACTTCACGCCCGTCACCTCCGGACATCGCGGTCCGGCTGTCCTCGCCGTCGCCGGACGCGTCGGCGCCACCCGGCTGATCGACAACCTCCCCCTGGAGTTCTGATGTTCCGCACCATGTTCAAGTCGAAGATCCACCGCGCCACGGTCACCCAGGCGGACCTGCACTATGTCGGTTCCGTCACCATCGACGCCGATCTGATGGACGCCGCCGACCTGCTGCCCGGCGAGCAGGTCCACATCGTGGACATCGACAACGGGGCGCGGCTGGAGACCTATGTCATCGAGGGACCGCGCGGCACCGGCGTGATCGGGATCAACGGGGCGGCGGCGCACCTGGTGCACCCGGGCGACCTCGTCATCATCATCAGCTACGCGGCGATGACCGACGCCGACGCGCGCGCGTTCAAGCCGTCGGTCGTGCACGTGGACGGGGCCAACAAGATCGTCCTGCTCGGGGACGACCCGGCCGAGCCCGTCCCGGGCACCGACACCCTCCGTCCTGACCTCGTGGGCTGAGCCGGACGGCAGGCTGAGCGGCGAAGGACCGGGAACCCGCATGTCCGGTGACGTTCCGCGCCCATTCCGACAACCCCAGATGAATGCCTCGAAAGGGTTTAGTGTCATACTGACGAAAACCCCCGAGGAGGGCCCGATGATCAAGGAGCTCGCGGCAGGAACGCCGGGCTGGAGCGTGGAGACCGACGTCGTCGTGATCGGATCCGGCATCGCCGGACTCGTCGCGGCCATGCGCGCGTCCGAGCACGGCCGCGTCCTCCTCGTCACCAAGGCCCTCCTCGACGCGGGCTCCACCCGGTGGGCGCAGGGCGGCATCGCCGCGGCGCTGGCGCCCGAGGACAGCCCCGAGGACCACCTGGCCGACACGCTCACCGCCGGAGTCGGCCTCTGCGACACCGAGGCCGTCCGGACCCTCGTCACCGAGGGCCCCGGCGCCGTCCGCAGGCTCATCGACGTGGGCGCCCACTTCGACCTCGCTCCCGACGGCACGGTGTCCCTCACCCGCGAGGGAGGGCACCACCGGCGCCGCATCGCGCACGCCGGCGGCGACGCGACGGGCGCGGAGATCAGCCGGGCGCTGCTCGCCGCGCTCAAGCAGGCCGACGGAGTCGAGGTCATCGAGAACGCGCTCGTGCTCGACCTCCTGACGTCCGGCGGCCGGGCCGCGGGCGTCACCCTGCACGTCATGGGCGAGGGCTCGCCGGGCGGCGTCGGCGCGGTCCGCGCGCGGGCCGTCGTCCTGGCGACGGGCGGGCTCGGCCAGGTCTTCGCGGCGACCACCAACCCGGAGGTCTCCACCGGCGACGGGGTCGCGCTCGCGCTGCGCGCCGGAGCGGAGGTCGCCGATCTGGAGTTCGTGCAGTTCCACCCGACCGTCATGTGGCTCGGACCGGACGCCGAAGGCCAGCAGCCGCTCATCTCCGAGGCCGTGCGCGGGGAAGGCGCCCACCTCGTGGACGCCGCAGGGGAGCGCTTCATGGTGGGCCGCCATGAGCTCGCCGAACTGGCGCCCCGTGACGTCGTCGCCAAGGGCATCATGAACCGGATGCGGGAGACGGGCGAGCCGTGCATGTGGCTCGACGGACGCCGCCTCGGCGCCGCGTTCTGGGAGTCGCGCTTCCCCAACATCCTCGCGAGCTGCCGCCGCCACGGCGTGGACCCGGTGACCGAGCCGATCCCCGTGGTCCCCGCCGCCCACTACGCCAGCGGAGGCGTCCGGACCGACCTGCACGGCCGTACCTCCATCCCGGGCCTCTACGCGTGCGGCGAGGTCGCCTGCACGGGCGTGCACGGCGCCAACCGTCTCGCCTCCAACTCCCTGCTCGAAGGACTCGTCTTCGCCGAGCGCATCGGGGAGGCGGTCAAGGAGGACCTCGCAAGGCCGAGCACGCAGCCGGAGCCGTCAGGCGGCTCAGGGGGGCTGCTCGACCCTTCGGTGCGCGCTGAGGTCCAGAAGGTGATGAGTGCCTACTGCGGCGTCCTGCGCAGCGCGGACGGGCTCGCCGAGGCCGAGCGCGCCCTTGCGCGGCTCGCCGGGCGCACGTCGGAGCGGCACTGCGTCGAGGCGTGGGAGGCGACCAACCTTCACCAGGTCGCCACGGCGGTGGTCGCGGCGGCGGCGCGGCGCACCGAGACCCGCGGCAGCCACTGGCGCGAGGACTTCCCCGACCGCGACGACACCGCATGGCTCGGCCGCCTGGTCGGACGGGCGGTGCCGGGCCCGGACTCCGGGACGGGCTACGGCCTGGAGTTCCGCCCCGCGGGAAAGACAGACGAGACGGCATTGAAGGGCGAACGATGACACCCGAGCTTCAGGGGCGCCTGCGCGCCGAGGGACTCGATCCGGACCGCGTCGAGAAGGTGGTGCGCATTGCGCTGGCCGAGGACGGCGACGTCGACGTGACGAGCGAGCCGATCTTCGATCCGGCGCAGGTGTCGACCGCCGACTTCACCGCGCGCGACGAGGGGGTCGTGGCGGGCCTGCTGGTCGCCGAAGTGGTCTTCGAGGTCCTGCTGGGCGCGAAGGCCTCCCTGGAGCCGAAGGTGAAGGACGGAGAGCGCGTCGGCAAGGGCGACGTCCTGCTCACCGTCACCGCCCCCACGGTCGGGCTGCTGCGCGCCGAGCGGATAGCGCTCAACTTCCTCACGCACCTGTCCGGAGTGGCCACCCAGACGGCCCGCTGGGTGGCGGCTCTGGAGGGCACCAAGGCGCGGGTGCGTGACAGCCGCAAGACACTGCCGGGCCTCCGCGGCCTGCAGAAATGGGCGGTGCGCTGCGGCGGCGGCGTGAACCACCGCATGTCCCTCCAGGACGCGGCCCTCATCAAGGACAACCACGTCGCGGCCGCCGGAGGCGTCACCGCGGCCTTCCAGGCCGTCCGGGCGCGTTACCCCGAGCTGCACATCCAGGTCGAAGTCGACACCCTGGAGCAGCTTCGGGAGGCATTGACGGCCGGAGCCACCGACATTCTGCTGGACAATATGACGGACTCCACGATGGCCGAGGCGGTTCGCCTGACGGCCGGTCGAGCGACCCTCGAAGCGTCCGGCGGTCTCTCCCTCGACAGGGCCCGAGACGCCGCCGTGACCGGTGTGGACTACCTTGCGGTCGGTGGGCTGACGCATTCCGCGTCCGTCCTCGACATCGGCCTTGACTTCCGTTCAGTAGCGGGGACCTGATGCTTCTCACCATCGACGTCGGCAACACCCACACCGTCCTCGGCCTGTTCGAGGCCGAGGAGGTGATCGAGCACTGGCGCATCAACACCGATCCGCGGCGCACCGCCGACGAGATCGCCGTGGTGCTCCAGGGGCTGGTGAACCAGAGCCCGCTCCTCGTCGGCACCGACATCAGCGGGATCGCGCTCTGCTCGACCGTGCCGTCGGTGCTGCACGAGATGCGCGAGATGTGCCGCCGGTACTACGGCGACGTGCCCGCGGTGATCGTCGAGCCGGGGGTGAAGACGGGCGTCCCGGTGCGGATGGACAACCCCAAGGAGGTCGGATCCGACCGGATCGTCAACTCCCTGGCGGCGATCCACCTGTACGGCGGCCCGGCCATCGTCGTGGACTTCGGCACCGCGACGACCTTCGACTGCATCTCGGCCAAGGGCGAGTACGTCGGCGGGGCGATCGCGCCGGGCATCGAGATCTCCATCGACGCGCTCTCGGTCCGCGGCGCGCAGCTGCACAAGATCGAACTGGTGCGGCCCCGGCACGTGATCGCGAAGAACACGGTCGAGGCGCTCCAGTCGGGCATCATCTTCGGCTTCGCCGGCCAGGTCGACGGCCTCGTCGACCGCATGGCCGAGGAACTCTGCGACAACCCCGACGACGTCAAGGTCGTCGCCACGGGCGGCCTCGCCCCCCTCGTCCTCGAAGAGGCCCGCAGCATCGACGCCTTCGAGCCCTGGCTCACCCTCCACGGCCTCCGCCTCATCTACGAACGCAACATCGGCGGCTCGTGAACCGGTGTGATCCCACCGAGCACCCCCACCCGCGACGCCCGTAGCCGGCGCCCCCCGCGCCACCACGTCCTGGGTTCCTCCCAGGAAGCGCCGCCAGGCGCGCCCCACGAACAACCCCAAGTAGCGCTGCCAAGCGGGACCAAGCGCGGGTTACCTTCCAGGGAGCGCCGAAGGCGCGGCCGCTCACGTGATCGGGCGCCCAGGGATCTCAAGCGCCCGATCACACGCCGACCTTCGGCCCCCCAGGGCCGAAGGTCGGCCAACAAACACAGTTCGCGTTGGATTTTCGGGCTCGATAGCCTGACACCGTGAGTGAGCAGACCTTCGACGCGTCCCTGGGCGACGGCTATGCCGACGCGCCCGAGCAGATGCGCGTCCGCCTGGAGAAGGTGGCGCGGCTGCGGGAGAGCGGCATCGACCCCTATCCGGTGAACTTCCCGCGCACGCACACCATCGCCGAGGTGCGCGCCAAATACCCCGAACTGGAGCCGGGCACCGAGACGGGTGAGAAAGCCGCGATCACCGGGCGGGTCATGCTCTCGCGCATCGGCGGCAAGCTCTGCTTCGCCACCCTGCGCGACGGCACCGGCGACCTCCAGGTGATGATCTCCCTCGCCGGCGTCGGCGAGGAGGCCCTGGCCGCCTGGAAGGGCGACATCGACCTCGGCGACCACGTCGGCGTCGAGGGGGAGATCATCTCCTCCAAGCGCGGCGAGCTGTCGATCATGGCCGAGCGCTTCGTGCTGACGTCCAAGTGCCTGCGCCCGCTGCCGGAGAAGCATGCCGGCCTCACCGACCCCGAGGCCCGCGTCCGCTACCGCTACGTCGACCTCATCGTGAACGACGAGGCGCGCAAGATGGCGCGGCTGCGCAGCGACACGGTGCGCGCGGTCCGCGACTTCTGGCACGAGGAGGGGTACCTCGAGGTCGAGACCCCGATGCTCCAGCCGATCCACGGCGGCGCGGCGGCCCGGCCCTTCAAGACCCACATCAACGCCTACGACATGGAGATGTACCTGCGCATCGCCATCGAGCTGTACCTGAAGCGGCTCGTCGTCGGTGGTGTGGAGAAGGTCTTCGAGATCAACCGCAACTTCCGCAACGAGGGCGCGGACTCCACGCACAACCCCGAGTTCACCATGCTCGAGGCCTACGGCACCTACCTCGACTACAACGACATGGCCGACCTCACCCAGCGCATGTACCAGAAGGCCGTGGTGGCCGCGCTGGGCCACTCGGTGGTCGTGCACGACGGCGAGGAGTACGACCTCAGCCTTCCGGTGTGGCCGCGGATCACGCTCTTCGGCGCGGTGTCCGAGGCCCTCGGCGAGGAGATCACTCCGCACACGGCGATCGAGCAGGTCCGCAAGCTCGCCGACGCGCGTGAGATCCACTGGGACCCCAAGTGGGGCCAGGGCAAGCTGGTCCAGGAGATCTTCGAGGAGCTGGTGGAGCACACCCTGCTCCAGCCGACCTTCGTCATGGACTACCCGCTGGAGACCTCTCCGCTCACCCGGGAGCACCGGGCCGAGCCCCTGCTGACCGAGAAGTGGGACCTCATCGGGTTCGGCACCGAGCTGGGCACCGCCTACTCGGAGCTGGTCGACCCGATCGAGCAGCGGCGGCGGCTCACCGAGCAGTCGCTGCTGGCGGCCGGCGGCGACCCGGAGGCGATGCAGCTCGACGAGGACTTCCTGCGGGCCCTGGAGTACGCGATGCCCCCGACGGGCGGCATGGGGGCCGGCATCGACCGGATGATCATGGCCTTCACCGGCAAGAACATCCGCGAGACGATCTTGTTCCCGCTGGTCAAGCCGGGTTCCTGACGTCTCCCCTCGGCCGGTTCATGAGGCCGAGTCCCGGATCACCAGGTCCGGCGCGAGCGTGATGTTGCGGCCTTCGGCCCCGGCGAGCGCCAGTTCCGTCGCGATCCTTCCGAGGTCGCGGCGGGGCTGGCGCACCGTCGTCAGGGGCACCACCGCCGTGGCGGCGAGCGCGATGTCGTCGTAGCCGATCACGGCTACCTCCTGGGGGATCTTCACCCCGCCCCGCACGAGTTCGTTGACGACGCCGATGGCCATGAGGTCGTTCGCGCACAGGACGCCGTCGGGGAGCGTTCCAAACTCCATGAGGCGCTGCGCGGCGTGTCGGCCCGCTTCCGTCGTCGGGGCGGGCTCGGCGAGGGTCAGCGGCGCGGCGTGTCCTGCCCTGGCCAGGGCGCGCAGGGCCCCGGCGCGGCGCTGGCGCAGCGGGGGCGTCTCGGGCTCGGCGGTGATGAAGGCGAGGTCGTGCCGGCCGATCGCGGTGAGGTGCTCGGCCGCGAGGCGCCCTCCCTCGACATGGTCGACGCCGACCGTGCAGGCGCCCGCGCCGGGGATCTTCCGGTCGATGAGCACGACGGAGACGCCGTGGGCGCGCAGCCGCCCTATCCGGCGCGCGTCGAGCCCCACGGGGGTCACGATGAGCCCTGAGACGCCCTGCTCCTCAAGGAAGTCGACGCACCGCCGCTCCTTCTCCGGGGAGCCGTCGCTGGTGCACCACAGGACGTCGAAGCCGCTCTCGTTCAGTGCGGCCTCAGCGCCGCGTGCGACGTCGGTGAAGTAGGGGTTGGCGATGTCCTCGACGAGCACTCCGAGTGTTCGTCCCGAGCCCTTGCGGAGCGCGCGGGCCGCCTCGTTGCGGACGAATCCGAGCTCCTCGATCGCGGCGAGCACCCGGACTCTGGTCGCTTCGGCCACCTGTTCTGGCCGGTTTAGGACATTCGAAACGGTCCCAACTGAGACTCCCGCACGTCGCGCCACCTCACGAATACTTGCTCGCATCAGCCCACTCCCCTCCGGTACGGGACGTGTTCTCGCAGGTTAACGCCATATCGTTCGCGCGAGGCCGCCAGAGACGGCACGGGACGTGGCGGGATGATCACTTTTAGCGCTCTTTGGGACCTTGACGGTCCAGATCCGGCCGCCTAGCGTTCCGGACCGTAGGGACCTTGAAACGATTCACGGAGCGGGAAGGGGAAGGCTGCAACCGATGTCCCCTCTCTCAAGCCGACGTTACTCACAGTTCCCCGCGAACGGCCCGCAAACGACGCATCGGCCGAGTCCGGCCACCGCAGACAACCGAGACCGAGAACCATTGCCCGTGCAGCCGTCCGGCTGCGCCCCCGCGGTCGCACCATCGACGAGGGAGGAATGGAGTGGAACAGGCCATGCTCGCACGCAGGGCGTTCGACGAACCTCGGCTGAGCGAGGACGAACTGAAGTTGCTCGCCCAGATCGCCAGTGGAGTCACCGCCGACGTCGCGGCGCGCAAGCTTGAGCTGAGCGCCCGGACCCTGCGCCGCAGGCTCCGGACGATCTGCGACCGACTCGACGTCAACACCCCCATCGAGGCCGTCGTCTGGGCGGCACGCAGGCAGCTCATCTGATCCGCCGGCCCGCCCGTGGGAACCCCTCCGTTCCCGCGGGCGGTGCCTTGCCGGGAGTCCTTCCGCCCGGCGCCGGAGCGCCGGCTCAGGCGATGCGAACCGCGCCCGCGTAGGGCCGTCCCGCGATGGGCGCGATCTTCACGACGTCGCCCGTCTGCGGGGCGTGGACCATCTGGCCGTCGCCGAGGTACAGGCCGACGTGGTGAAGATCGCTGTAGAAGAAGACGAGGTCTCCCGGCTGGAGGTCGCCCTCGGAGATGTGGGTGCCGGCGCTCCACTGGCTGCCCGTGTAGTGCGGGAGGCTGATGCCGACCTGGCGGTAGGCCCACATGACCAGGCCCGAGCAGTCGTAGGAGCTCGGCCCGGCGGCGCCCCAGACGTACGGCTTGCCTAGCTGGCCCAGCGCGTACCGCAGGGCCTCGGCGGCCTTGCCCGCGCCCGGCACCGGCGGGATGTCGACGACCTTGCCCGGGTCCTCGCGGACGATCTTGTCGCGGATCTTGGTGTACTGGTCCTTGAGGTCGTCCTGCCGGTCGGTGAGCTGTTTCTTCAGATCCCGGACCTGCTTCGCCCGGTCGTCGGCGGACTTCTGCGCGCGGTTCGCCGACTGCATCGCCGACAGCAGCGTCATGACGCGCGTGCCGTCCTGGTTGGCGAAGTAGCTGAGGGTGGCGCTCTGGTCGAGGAACGCCTGCGGGTCGTTCGACGTCGCCAGCAGGAACGCCTGGTCGGACGTGCCGCCCGTCATGTAGCTGGTGGCCGCCAGGCTGGTGACGCGTTCGGCGGCGCCCTTCATGGCCTTCTGCTGCCGCTCGGCGTTCTCCCGGGCGACCTTCGCGGCGCGCTCGGCCTGCTTCAGCTTGACCTTGAGACCGTTGATCTCCTCGCTGACGGTCTCGAGCTCCTCGTGGATGGCCTCGATCTTCTGCATAGGGTCGGGCTCGGCGTGCGCGGTGCCGGGGACGACGAGGACGGAGGAGACGAGCAGGCCGCAGGTGACGGCGACCAGACGGCTTCGGGCGTGCTTCACGGTCTTCCTCTCCTGCCCCTGGGGCTCGGTCGAGGAGACTAACGAAAACCAGGGTCGGTGCCAACCGGAACCTCGTACGGGTCGGCGAAAACCCGGCGCTGCGGATAGTCTCGGGCTCACTATGGAGTTGACGATCCGGCGGGCGCGTACGCCCGATGTCCGTGCTATCCGGAGTCTGGTCGACACCTATGGCGGGCAGGGACGCCGCCTCCTTCAGAAGAGCACGGTCAAGCTCTATGAGGACATGCAGGAGTTCTGGGTGGCGGATGCCCCCGGAAACGGCGGAGTCATCGGCTGCGGTGCCCTGCATGTGATGTGGGAGGACCTCGCCGAGGTGCGGACCGTCGCAATCAACCCCGAATGCAGGGGGCTCGGCATCGGGCACCAGATCGTCGAGCGGCTGCTGGAGACCGCCCGGGATCTCGGCGTCCGGCGGGTTTTCTGCCTGACCTTCGAAGTGGACTTCTTCGCGCGCCACGGCTTCACCGAGATCCAGGGCACGCCGGTGCAGCACGACGTCTATGAAGAGCTGCTGCGCTCCTATGACGACGGCGTCGCGGAGTTCCTCGATCTGGATCGGGTGAAGCCGAACACCCTGGGCAACACCCGGATGCTGCTTCGCTTGGAGGAATGACGTCATCATGAGTGGACCCCCCAACCCGTATGGTCCTGGAGGAGGATTTGGGTCTCCCCCTCCCCATGGCCGGCCCGCACAGGGATCCGGAAATCAAGGACGGCCGGGATTTCAGGATCCGGCGCAGTCCCGCGGCGGCCCTTCGCCGCAGCCGCAGTATGAGCAGCCGCGGCCGGCGGGCCCGCATCCGGCCGAGAGCCTTCCTCTCGCGTCATTCCGCCCGCGCGCCCTGGCCCGGCTGATCGACGCCGGACTCGTGTGGGCCGGCGGTTTCGCGGTGCTGTTCCCGATCGTCCTCGCCTCGATCGGAGTGAACAAGGAAGAGGACGGGGTCTGGTCGACCCCGGTCCTGTGGACGACTTTCATCGTCGTCGCGGTCATCCCGTTCCTGTACGAGGCGGTCCAGTTGGCCGTCTGGGGCCGTACCCTGGGCAAACGGCAGATCGGACTGCGCGTCGTACTCGCCGACCCGGCGGGCGGAACGCTGCCCATCACCACGGCCGTGTACCGGGCCGCGATCAACAATCTCGGCTACATGCTGGGCATTTTTCTGTTCCTGCTCCTCGGCGTGCGGGTGTGGTCGTTCTTCATCTTCTTGATGTTCGTCGCGGCCGCCGGCGTCTTCATGGCCTACGCCTGGTCCGTCTGGGACAGGCCGCTCTTCCAGTCGATCCATGACCGATACGCCGGGACTGTCGTGGTAGATGACCGGGCGGAGTGGCCATAGGGTCAGGCCATAACGACCCCTCAAAGGGGAGATGCTCATCACAGCGAGGGCCGTCCGGGTGCATGAACCGGGCGGCCTTCGTTGCGTCCTGGGGGGATCAAGCAATTCTCACCCTTATCTACGGGTATATCTCGTGTGGGCGCGTGCGGGGGCCTCGGGGATGGGTTAAAGGTGGCATCTGCGTTGGATTCGGGTGGGAATCCATGATCGACTTGTCGCTCGACATGGCCTCGACATGAATCTTCCGTTGGAATCCGGGCCGATTACGGTCCGTCACATCGTGGGAGCGAAAACTCTGAGGGGCGCTGAATTGTCATCGGCAGTCGTCGGGTATATCTTTGTCAACCGAATGAACTATCGCCGGGCTCGCCCGATCGGTGCGCGACCTATCGGTGTCCGACTCGTGTGCCCCGGCTCTACCGATTGCTGAAAGGCCAGCCCCATGGCACGCGAAACTATTGTTCGTCTGGTCGACGATCTCGACGGCGGCGCGGCGGACGAGACCGTGTCGTTCTCGCTCGATGGCGCGGCCTATGAGATCGACCTGAGCGCCGAGAACGCCAAGAAGCTGCGGGACTCGCTCAACGCGTTCGTCGAGCACTCCCGCCGCGCCGGCTCCGCCAAGCGAGGTGGCCGCGGCACGGGCCCGGCCAAGCGCGGCGCCTCCAACCGTGAGCGCAGCGCCGACATCCGGGCCTGGGCCAAGGGCCAGGGCATCAAGGTCAACGAGCGTGGCCGCATTCCCGCCTCGGTGGTGGAGCAGTACGACGCCGCCCACTGACGCACGTCGCACCAGATACGAGCGAACGGCCCGATCCGCCCTGCGCGGAGCCGGGCCGTTCGCTTGTGGCGTATCGGAAAGTGCCGACGGGAGCGGGAAACTGCGCGTCTCCAGGGGTACTCGTGGGAGGAGAGCCCCAATAGGTCGTTCGCCTGTGGCGTATCGGGAACACGGCACGCTCAGTCGGTAGTTGGATGAGGATGAACAGCCCCAGCACTGGGAAGGCCTTCACCTGAAGACCTCCTGCGGGGCGGTGTGAGGGAGCGACGAGATGTTCGAAAGGTTCACCGACCGTGCACGGCGGGTGGTCGTCCTGGCCCAAGAAGAGGCCAGGATGCTCAACCACAACTACATCGGCACCGAGCACATCCTCCTTGGCTTGATCCATGAGGGTGAAGGTGTCGCCGCCAAGGCCCTTGAGAGCCTGGGGATCAGTCTCGAAGCCGTGCGCCAGCAGGTCGAGGAGATCATCGGCCAGGGTCAGCAGGCGCCGTCGGGGCACATCCCCTTCACCCCGCGCGCCAAGAAGGTGCTGGAGCTGTCGCTGCGTGAGGCGCTGCAGCTCGGCCACAACTACATCGGCACCGAGCACATCCTGCTCGGCCTGATCCGCGAGGGCGAGGGCGTCGCCGCCCAGGTCCTGGTGAAGCTGGGCGCCGATCTGAACCGGGTCCGCCAGCAGGTCATCCAGCTGCTGCACGGCTACCAGGGGAAGGAGGCGACGGCGACCGGCACCGCGACGGAGTCCGCTCCCTCCACCTCGCTCGTGCTGGACCAGTTCGGCCGCAACCTGACCCAGGCCGCCCGCGAAGGCAAGCTCGACCCGGTCATCGGCCGGGACAAGGAGATCGAGCGGGTCATGCAGGTGCTGTCCCGCCGCACCAAGAACAACCCCGTGCTGATCGGCGAGCCGGGCGTCGGCAAGACCGCCGTCGTCGAGGGCCTGTCCCAGAAGATCGTCAAGGGCGAGGTGCCCGAGACGCTGAAGGACAAGCAGCTCTACACGCTCGACCTGGGCGCGCTGGTCGCCGGTTCGCGTTACCGCGGTGACTTCGAGGAGCGCCTGAAGAAGGTGCTGAAGGAGATCCGCACCCGCGGCGACATCATCCTGTTCATCGACGAGCTGCACACGCTCGTGGGCGCGGGTGCCGCCGAGGGCGCGATCGACGCCGCCAGCATCCTCAAGCCGATGCTGGCCCGCGGCGAGCTGCAGACCATCGGCGCCACGACGCTGGACGAGTACCGCAAGTACCTGGAGAAGGACGCGGCCCTGGAGCGGCGCTTCCAGCCCATCCAGGTGGCCGAGCCGTCCCTGTCGCACACCATCGAGATCCTCAAGGGCCTGCGCGACCGGTACGAGGCGCACCACCGCGTCTCGATCACCGACGGCGCCCTGGTGGCGGCGGCGCAGCTCGCCGACCGCTACATCTCCGACCGGTTCCTGCCGGACAAGGCGATCGACCTCATCGACGAGGCCGGCTCGCGGATGCGCATCCGCCGCATGACCGCGCCGCCGGACCTGCGCGAGTACGACGAGAAGATCGCAGACGTGCGCCGCGAGAAGGAGAGCGCGATCGACGCGCAGGACTTCGAGAAGGCCGCCGCCCTGCGCGACAAGGAGAAGCAGCTCCTGGCCGCCAAGGCGCAGCGCGAGAAGGAGTGGAAGGCCGGCGACATGGACGTCGTCGCCGAGGTCACCGAGGAGCTCATCGCCGAGGTCCTGGCGACCGCCACCGGCATCCCGGTCTTCAAGCTGACCGAGGAGGAGTCCGCGCGGCTGCTGCGCATGGAGGACGAGCTGCACCGGCGCGTCATCGGCCAGGAGGACGCCATCAGGGCGCTGTCCCAGTCGATCCGGCGTACCCGTGCGGGCCTGAAGGACCCCAAGCGTCCCGGTGGCTCGTTCATCTTCGCCGGTCCGTCCGGTGTCGGTAAGACCGAGCTGTCCAAGACCGTCGCGGAGTTCCTGTTCGGCGACGAGGACGCGCTCATCTCGCTCGACATGTCCGAGTACATGGAGAAGCACACCGTCTCGCGGCTGTTCGGCTCCCCGCCCGGCTACGTCGGGTACGAGGAGGGCGGCCAGCTGACCGAGAAGGTGCGGCGCAAGCCGTTCTCGGTGGTCCTGTTCGACGAGATCGAGAAGGCCCACCCGGACATCTTCAACTCGCTGCTGCAGATCCTGGAGGACGGTCGCCTGACCGACGCCCAGGGCCGGGTCGTCGACTTCAAGAACACCGTCATCATCATGACGACCAACCTCGGCACCCGGGACATCTCCAAGGGCCTGTCGATCGGCTTCGGCCGCGCGGACGACGCCAAGGGCGACTACGAGCGGATGAAGGCGAAGGTCGGCGAAGAGCTCAAGACGCACTTCCGTCCCGAGTTCCTCAACCGCGTCGACGACATCGTGGTCTTCCACCAGCTCACGCCGAAGGAGATCATCCAGATCGTCGACCTCATGGTCGCCCGCCTGGACGAGCGCCTGCGCGACCGCGACATGGGCATCGAGCTCAAGCAGTCCGCGAAGGACCTGCTGGCCGAGCGTGGCTACGACCCCGTGCTGGGCGCCCGGCCGCTGCGCCGGACCATCCAGCGGGAGATCGAGGACGCCCTGTCCGAGAAGATCCTCTACGGCGACCTCAAGGCCGGCCAGATCGTCGTGGTCGACACCGAGGGCACGGGCGAGAACGCCAAGTTCACGTTCAAGGGCATGCCGAAGCCGTCGTCCGTTCCGGACGTCGCGGCGATCGAGGAGGCCTCTCCGCTGAACCTCAACAAGGACTGAGACACGTCCTGAGCCATGGGCCCGCCACCCTTCGGGGGACGCGGGCCCTTCGGCTGTGTCTGTCTGCCCGCCCTCCGGCCCTGGGGGCCTACGGGCGGGCTGGTGATCGGGCTCTCGCGAGCCTGGGGCTGCCCCTCCGGCCCTGGGGGCCTACGGGGCAGCCCCAGGGAGCCCGATCACGTGACGCTCCGCGCCTGGGCGGCGCTCCCTGGACATCGGGGTGTCTGAGGCTGCGCTTGGCGGCGTTCCCTGGGAATCGGCGGTGTTTGGGCCGTGCCTGGCGGCGCTTCCCGGAACCGGCGGTGTCTCAGGGGTGGTCGTTCGGTGCCGGGCGGGGCGGCGGGCCCTGGGACACGAGCTGTTCCGGCGCGGGTGTTCCGGAGAAGCCGGGCAGGGCGTAGCGGCCGTCGTCGAGGGGGTCGACGAGGCCGTCGGCGATGAGGCCGTCGAGGGCGCGCTCGCGTTGCACGGCGTCCGACCAGACGATGTCGAGGGCAGGC
Source organism: Actinocorallia aurea (assembly GCF_054783995.1). NCBI lineage: Bacteria > Bacillati > Actinomycetota > Actinomycetes > Streptosporangiales > Thermomonosporaceae > Actinocorallia > Actinocorallia aurea. The sequence continues at coordinate 134,382 of NZ_BAAGPQ010000006.1, read as the reverse complement.
TTCTCGACCGGGTGGGAGGCCTCCCGCAGGACGGCCAGGAGCCTTCCGCGGCACTGCCGGTCGGTTCCGGCGTAGGTCTGGCCGCGGCGGGGTGGGCCGTCCCAGGCCGGTTTGCCTGCTTTGTACCAGGCGCACTGGGAGATCACCGGGCAGTCGGCGCAGCGCGGGGAGCGGGCGGTGCAGATCAGCGCGCCGAGTTCCATGACGGCCACCGCCCAGGTGGCGGCGGTCTCGGCGTCCGCCGGCAGGAGCGATTCGGCGAGGCGGAGCTCGCCCGTCGTCTGGGACTTCGGCGGGTGCTCCTGGCCGGACCTCAACCGGGCGAGGACCCGGCGGACGTTGGTGTCCAGGACGGCGTGCCGCTGGCGGAAGGCGAAGCTGGCGACGGCCGCCGCCGTGTAGGCGCCGACGCCGGGAAGGGCGAGGAGTTCGGCGTGGTCGGAAGGCACCTGGCCGCCATGCCGTTCGGTGATCGCGACGGCGCAGGAGTGCAGCCGCAGGGCGCGGCGCGGGTAGCCGAGCCGCCCCCAGGCGCGGACGGCCTCACCGGACGGCTCGGCGGCCAGGCTCGCGGGGGTCGGCCAGCGCTCCATCCAGGCGGCCCAGACGGGCAGGACCCGGTTGACGGGCGTCTGCTGGAGCATCAGCTCGCTCACCAGGATCGACCAGGGTGAGGCGGAGGGTGCGCGCCACGGCAGATCACGGGCGTGGACGGCATACCAGGCGAGAATCGGTTCGGTCGGCATCGCCCGCCAGCTTAGGGGGTGCGCGTGTCGCACGGCGCGCCGAAGATCCAAAAAGCATACTGTCGGCATGGATTCGGGCACACCGGGTTACGAGGATGAGGGATACGCCGACGCGTACTGGAAGCGCAGGGCGATCGCGCTGGGCGCGGTGCTGCTCGTCGTCGGGGGGCTGGCCTGGAGCTGCATGGGCGAGGACGCCCCTGTGCGCAAGGCCGCGGGGGTCGGGTCGGCGGGTCCGTCGCCGAGCGGTTCCACGCCGAGCCCCACGGCGGGCGGGAGTCCGAGCGCGGCCGACCCGTTCGCCCTGCCGACGGTCACCCACACCGCGACGGTCACCGCCACCGTGGCGGCGCCGCGCAGGCCAGGGGACGTCTGCGCCAAGGACAGCGTGGTGGCGAACATCACGCCGACGAAGCCGCAGTTCCGGCCCGGGGAGCGGCCGTCCTTCCGAGTGACCGTGGTCAACACCGGAGCGATGGACTGCACCTTCGACGTGGGGGCCGAGCGGTTCGTCGCGCGGATCACCACGGGGCCGTACAAGATCTGGTCGTCGGCGCACTGCCCCGCCTGGGCCGGCTCGTCGATCCAGCTGCTGCGCCGCGGCATCCCGTATGAGACGGCGTTCGAGTGGAACCGCCGACGCAGCTCCAGCGGATGCGCGGCGGCACAGGACAAGGTCTCGTTCGGCGAGTACACCGTGCGCGCGGCCGGGCGCGGGGTGAAGGCGCCCAAGCAGACGTTCACGCTGCTGGCGCCGCCCTGAGGGCGATCGGACGGTCCTGCGGGGTTGTCCACAGGGCCGCCGGAAAGTGTCGGCGGATCGGCCTAAGGTCTGTGGCATGGCCAAGGCAGTGAAGACCGCGTACAGGTGCGGCGAGTGCGGGTGGCAGACCGCGAAGTGGGTCGGCCGGTGCGGTGAGTGCCAGGCGTGGGGCACCGTCGGGGAGGCCGGCGGGGCGGCGCCGCCACGGGTGGTGGCGGCGGGGCCCGTCAGTGCGCCCGCGCGGCCGATCGGCGAGGTCGACGTGCGCAGCTCGGCCGCCAGGGCGACCGGCATGGAGGAACTCGACCGGGTGCTCGGCGGCGGCCTGGTGCCGGGCGCGGTGGTGCTGATGGCGGGCGAGCCGGGCATCGGCAAGTCCACGCTGCTGCTGGAGGTCGCGGCTCTGGCGGCGGGCCAGGGGGCGGTGCTCTATGTGACGGGCGAGGAGTCGGCCGAGCAGGTGCGGTTGCGGGCCGATCGGGTCGGGGCGATCACCGAGCGGCTGTACCTCGCGGCGGAGACGGATCTGGGGGCGCTGCTCGGCCACGTGGAGATGGTGCGGCCGAACCTGCTCATCGTCGACTCCATCCAGACGATCGGGTCGGCCGAGGCGGACGGGGCGCCGGGCGGGGTCACCCAGATCCGGGAGGTCACGGCCAACCTGATCCGGGTCGCCAAGGAACGCGCGATCACCACGGTGCTCGTCGGCCACGTCACCAAGGAGGGGGCGATCGCGGGGCCGCGGCTGCTGGAGCACCTGGTGGACGTCGTCCTGTACTTCGAGGGAGACCGGCACAGCAGGCTCCGGATGATCCGGGCCGTGAAGAACCGCTACGGCCCGACGGACGAGCTGGGCTGCTTCGATCTGTCCGAGGTCGGCATCGTGGGCCTGGCCGACCCGAGCGGGCTCTTCCTCACCCGCCGGGAGGAGCCGGTGCCGGGCACCTGCGTGACCGTGACGCTGGAGGGCAGGCGGCCCCTGGTGGCCGAGGTGCAGGCGCTGGTCGGCCCGAGCTTCCTGCCATCGCCGCGCCGCGCCACGTCCGGGTTGGACTCCACCCGGGTGGCGATGGTCCTCGCGGTGCTCCAGCAGCGGGCGCGGATGAAGATGCACGAGAAGGACGTCTACGTCTCGACCGTGGGCGGGGTCAGGCTCAGCGAGACCTCGGTGGACCTCGCGGTGGCGCTGGCCGTCGCCGGATCGAGCTCGGAGCAGCCGCTGTCGCCGACGCTGATCGCCGTCGGGGAGGTGGGGCTCGCCGGGGAGGTGCGGGCGGTGCCGGGGGCGCAGCGGCGGCTGAGTGAGGCCGCGCGGCTGGGCTTCCGCAGCGCGATCGTGCCGAGGGGGGCCCTGGAGCTGGGCAAACGCGGGCCCCTGCGGGAGTTGGGCGCGGTCGAGTTCGAGGGTATGAAGGTGATCGAGGTGGACACCCTCGCCGAGGCCACCCGGGTTGCGTTCACCGCGCCATGATCACGATGTGGATTCGATGCCCACCATTTTCGGAAGAAAGGGAACCAGCCGGGGGGCTACCACGTCCGATCGAACGGAGAAGGGGTTCTCGGTAAACTGTCTTCGCCCGAATCTCTTCCCAGGGGCGCAGAACGGTGGAGATCTTCCGGTCCCGCCGCGTCCCCTCTGACGACAGGCGACCTGCGGGGGTCCAGTGCCAGCAACAGAGAAGACCGTCGACGACCGACGCCGTACGACCCTGGGCGCGGTGGCTCCGGGGACACAGTTGCGCGATGGGCTGGAGCGCATCCTGCGCGGCCACACCGGCGGCCTGATCGTGCTCGGATACGACAGGCTGGTGCAGGAGCTGTGCACCGGCGGGTTCGAGCTGGACGTGGAGTTCTCCGCGACCCGGCTGCGCGAGCTCGCCAAGATGGACGGCGCGATCGTGGTGGACTCCTCGTGCACCAGGATCGTCCGGGCCGCGGTGCACCTCGTGCCCGATCCGGCGATCCCCACCGAGGAGTCAGGCACCCGGCACCGCACCGCCGAGCGGGTCGCCAAACAGACCGGCCACCCGGTCATCACGGTCAGCCAGTCGATGCGGATCATCGCGCTGTACCTCGACGGACGCTATGTCCTCGAGGACTCCGCGGCGATCCTGTCCAAGGCCAACCAGGCGCTCGCCACCCTTGAGCGCTACAAGCTGCGGCTCGACGAGGTCTCCGGCACCCTGTCGGCGTTGGAGATCGAGGATCTCGTCACCGTCCGGGACGTGACCGCGGTCGTGCAACGGCTGGAGATGGTGCGCCGGATCGCCGACGAGATCGAGGGCTACGTCGTCGAGCTCGGCACCGATGGGCGGCTGCTGTCGCTGCAGCTCGACGAGCTCGTCTCCGGGGTCGAGGAGGAGCGGGAGCTGATCATCCGGGACTACCGGCCCAGCCAGCGGCCGGTCGCCGAGGTCCTCGACGCGCTCGACGCGCTCATCGCCGCCGACCTCATCGACCTCGGCGACGTCGCCCGCACGATGGACTTCACCGGCTCCGACGCCCTCGACCTGCCCGTCAGCCCCAAGGGCTACCGGCTCCTCGCCAAGGTGCCGCGCCTGCCCAACACGGTCGTGGAGCGCCTCGTCGAGCATTTCGGCGCCCTCCAGAAGCTTCTCGCCGCCACCACCGACGATCTCCAGGCCGTCGGCGGAGTGGGCGAGTCCCGGGCCCGCTCCGTCCGCGAGGGCCTCTCCCGCCTCGCCGAATCCAGCATCCTGGAACGCTACGTCTAGCCGCCCCCCCGCGCCCCACGGGGTGATTCGCGCCCGGCGCACACACGTGCGGGCGAGGAGCGCGCGGCGCCTTCGGGCGCCCGCCGGCGCCGTGAAGCCTCGTCGTCCCCGGCCGCGCGGAGCCCGCCGAAGAGTTCACCGAGCCCTACGATGCCCCGTGCCGCCCAGTCGGCACGGGCACCCGGTCGATCGATCGGGGAACGCCGCTCGGTGTTCCGGACGTACGGGGCCGTGGGGAGCGGTCGATCAGGTGGGGCCGGTCGGGGTCGCGCGGCTAGTCGATCGGTTAAGGAGCGCCGCTTGGTGTTCCGGCGTGGGTCGGGGTCGGCGGAGAGGTCGGGCGGGTGGGGGTGGCGGTCGGGGTCAGGGGCGGGGGCCGGTGCCGTGGAGGAACTGGTCGACGGCGGTTTCGACGAGGTCGTCGAGGCGGTCGGGTCCGACGAAGTCGCCGTTGATGAGCGAGGCGATGCCTTGGAGGGTCGCGAAGAGGACGACGCCGATCCGCTCCGGGTCGCCTGACTGGAGCGCGCCCTGGCGCTGGCCCTGGACGACCGGTTCGTTCAGGAGGCCGAACGGGGCCTCGGCCGCCTTGACGATCCGGGTCGCGCCCGGCCGGTGCTTGCCGGTGTACATGAGTTCGACCAGCGCGGCGTTCTCGGTCGCGAAGCGGACATAGGCCGTCATGACGGCCTGCACGCGTGCGGGGAAACTCCCCTTCGCGGCCGCCAGCGCGGTGCGCAACGCCGTGTCCAGCCGGCCGAAGCCCGTCTCGCCTAGCCCGTGGACCTGCTGATCAACAACGCGGGCGTGATGGTCCCGCCCTTCTCCCGCACCGCCGACGGCTTCGAGCTCCAGTTCGGGACCGACCACCTGGGGCACTTCGCGCTTACCAACCTGCTCCTGCCGCGGATCCGGGAACGGGTCGTCACGGTCTCCTCCAACGGCCACAGGTGGGGCTCGATCGACTTTTCGGACCTCAACTGGGAGCGCAGGACGTACCGGGCGATCACCGCTTACGGGCAGTCCAAGCTCGCGAACCTGCTGTTCACTTCGGAGCTCCAGAGGCGTCTCGCCGAAGCCGGCGCACCGGTGATCGCGACCGCCGCGCACCCGGGCATGGCGGACACGAACCTGCTGCGGTCCGACCGCCCGCGGCCCGCTCGTGACCGCATCGCCAAGGCGGTGACCCGGAGGCTCGGGCAGAGCGACGAGGACGGCGCCCTGCCGACGCTCTACGCGGCCGCGGCCGACCTTCCAGGCGACGCCTACGCGGGCCCGAGCGGCTTCCTGGAGGGCCGCGGCGCTCCGAAGCCGGTCGGCCGCTCGGCGAAGGCGCGCGACGCGGAGACCGCACGCCGCCTCTGGGAGGCGTCCGAGGCCCTCACGGGGTGGCCTTCCCCCGCGAAGCCCTTCGGCCCGCCCACCCCGGCCCGCCGCGACGGTCGGGCCACCGTCAGCGCTCGGCCGCCAGCCCGCTGGTTCGCATAACCCGGGCGCGGCCGTCTCGCGGCTCGGGCGCGGCTGGCTCGTGGTTGCGCGGATCCGAGGCATCCGTCGTTCGCGGGGTGGGTCAGATGCGGGTGAGGAGGTCGTGGAGGTGGTCGGAGAGGGAGGTGGGGCGCTCCAGCATGGCCATGTGGCCTGCGGTGGGGATGACCTCGAGGCGGGCCTTGGGGCACTTCGTGGCGATGGTAAGGCTGTGCTCGACGGGGGTGAGACGGTCGTTCTCGGCGGCGACGATGAGGGTCTCGATGTCGGCCAGGGGGGCGCAGGGGGAGATCTCCGGGGTGGTGATCATCGAGTGGAGGAAGCCGGTGAGGGCGTCGAGGCGGGTCGCGGCCATCATCTCCTCGGCGAAGCGCACCGCCGTGGGGCTCGCGTCGGGGCCGAACGCCAGGAAGTCCTCGATGAGCAGGGACGCCGTACGGCCGCGCTTGCGCAGCGGCTCGAAGGGCAGGACACGCGGGGTGGCCGCGCGCAGGCCGGTGGGCAGGACGCGCCGGCCGACCCGGGCCAGGGCCGCCGGAAGCCCCAGGGTCGCCTCGCCGAGCCCGCCGCTGGACGTGCAGACCAGGGCCGCGCCCTTGACGCGCGAGCCGATCAGCTCGGGGTAGGTGTCCGCGAAGCGCATGATCGTCATGCCGCCCATGGAGTGGCCGACGAGGACGACGGGGGTGTGCGCGGGGACGGTCGCGTCGATCACCGCGCGCAGGTCGTGGGCGAGCTGGGGCAGCCCGTAGGTGCCGTGCGCGGCCGATTCGGACCTGCCGTGGCCGCGGTGGTCCCAGACGACGATCCGGCCCGCGTCGCGCAGGGCCTCGCGCTGGAAGTGCCAGGAGCCGCCGGTGAGGGTCCAGCCGTGGCAGAAGACGATCGCGACGTCCTCGCGGTCGGGGTTGTCGACCTCGGCGTGCAGGACGGTCCCGTCGTCCGCGGTGACCCGGACGGGTGTGCCGCGCCGGCCGCCGAGCGGCTCTCCGGCGTACGGGTCGGGGCGCAGCGCAAGGCGGCGGGCGGCGTGCCGCTGGACCGCGGTGCCCGCGGCGGACGCTCCGGCGGCGACGGCGCCGAGGGCGGTGGCCCACATCAGGGTGCGACGGCTCATGGATCGACCTCCTCTTTCCGCATTGTTATACATCTTGTCCAGCAATGGGAAGCGCTCAGTATCCCCGGTGCCAGAGGTTGACCGCGTAGTCCACCTCCAGGCCCGGCGTCTCCGCCAGGAAGCGGGAGGCCAATTCGGCCGGGAACTCGATGCCCAGGACGGCGGCCAGATCCGCGCGCGAGCCGAACGACCAGCGGATGAGCAGCGGCTCGCGGGAGAACCCCTGGCGGACCCAGAACCGCTCGACGGCCTCGGGATCGTAGGAGGGGAGCCACTGCCGGAACCAGCCGCCGAAGGTCGAGCGGGTGGCGTCGTTGTCGATCACGAAGGCGGTGCCGCCGCGGCGCAGCACCCGGTTCACCTCGCGCAGGCCGGGTTCGCAGCCGGGCCCGAAGAAGTACGCCCACCGTGCGTGCACGACGTCCACCGACGCGTCCGGCAGCGGGATCGCCTGGGCCGAGCCGGGCCGGACCGCGACGTTGCCGAGCCCCGCCGTGCGCCGCCGGGCCCCCGAGACGAGGCCGGAATGCGGTTCGACGCCGACGACCCGGCCCGCCCGCTCGGCGAAGAACGGCAGGTGGAAGCCCGTGCCGCAGCCGAGGTCGAGGACCGTAGCCCCGGCCCAGGGCCGGATCCGCCACATCGCCTCGGCCAGCAGCCCATCGGGGTCGACGGCCCGGTTCTCGATCTCGTAGGTCTGGGGCGTGTTCCAGATGTTGGGGCTCGGGACGGCGCCCGCGGCGATCTCCATCACGCCACCGAGGGTAACCGCGCCTGCGGACACCCTGGCAGGGGCGTCGCGGGCGGCTCCTGTGCTTCGCGCCACGGCTGCGCGCTTCCGCCCGAGAAAGCGCATAGGCTTTCAGTGCCAGGAACGGCCAGGGAGGCGCAGCCTTGTCCCGTAACGACATAGCCAAGTCGATCAGGGTTCCGGACGCCCCGATCACGCTCTCGACGGCCTCGGTCTACCCGGAGAAGGTACCGAGCGCCTTCGAGACCGCCGCCTGGCTGGGTTACGACGGCGTCGAGGTGATGGTGACCCTCGACGCGGCCTCGCAGGACCTGAACGTGCTGCGGCGCCTGTCGGAGTACCACCAGATGCCGATCAAGTCGATCCACGCGCCGTGCCTGATCTTCACCCAGATGGTGTGGGGCAGGGATCCGTGGGTGAAGCTGATGCGCTCGAAGGACATCGCCGAGCAGCTCGGGGCCGAGGTCGTCGTGGTGCACCCGCCTTTCCGCTGGCAGCGCGAGTACGCCCGCGAGTTCGAGGTGGGCCTCGCCCGGATGCAGGACGAGACCGACGTGATCTTCGCCGTCGAGAACATGTTCCCGGCCAAGGCCCGAGGCACCGAGCTGGGCATGTACTCCCCGCACTGGGATCCCAGCGGCTACGACTACCCCCACCTGACCTTGGACATGTCGCACACCGCGGTCTCGGGCAGCGATTCGATGGCGATGGCCGACAAGTTCGGCGAGCGGCTGCGCCACCTCCACCTGGCCGACGGCGTCGGCATCCCCAACAAGGACGAGCACCTCGTTCCCGGCCGGGGCTCCCAGCCCTGCGGGGAGATGCTGGAGCGCCTGGCCCTCCAGGGCTACCAGGGCCATGTGGTGCTGGAGGTCAACACCCGCAAGGTGACCTCGCGTTCTGAGCGGGTCGAGGACCTGGCCGAGGCGCTGGCGTTCGCGCGGCTGCACCTGGCGGCGAGCCGCACCTGGGAGGTCTCGGCCTCCGGGGAGGTCTCCCGCCAGCCCGGCCGCTGAGGCCGTCCCGACCTCGGCTTAGTCTGGATCGGGGGGAGTCGCGACACGGGGGGAGGGGTCCCGATGCTGCGCCGGACACTGCAGTCGGCCTCGCGCAGGGGCGGGCCGTTGCGCAAGGCCGTCGAACGGATGCCGTCGGCGCAGGCCGCCGCGGGCCGCTACGTGGCGGGCCAGACGGTCGGCGAGGTGCTGCTGGCGGCCCGGGTGCTGCGCAGCGAGGGCATGCTGGTGTCCATCGACCGCCTCGGCGATGAGGTCACCGACCGGGACGAGGCCGAGACGACGGTCCGGGCCTATGAGCGGCTGCTGGAGGAGCTTCCCGAAGGCGCGGACGTGTCCTTGCGGCTGACGGCCCTGGGCGTCGGGTTCGACGAGGGGCTCGCCTACGCGTGCGCGGAGCGGATCTGCGAGGCGGCGGCCAACGCGGGCACGACCGTCACCCTCGACATGGAGGAGCACGACAAGGTCGAGGCGACCCTGCGCGTCGTCGATCGGCTCCGGTTCGGGTACCCGCTGACGGGGATCGTCGTCCAGTCGTCGCTGCGCAGGTCGGAGGAGTACTGCGCGGAGTACTCGCACGGCGAGTCCCGGGTCCGCCTCTGCAAGGGCTCCTTCCCGGCCCCCGCCGAGGTCTCCTTCACCGACCGGGACGAGGTGGACAAGTCCTTCGTCCGGTGCCTGCGCGTCCTCATGGCGGGGGAGGGCTACCCGATGATCGCCACGCACGACCCTCGGCTGCTGGAGATCGTGGACGCCCTGCGGGTCATCCACGACAGGTCGTACGACTCGTTCGAGTACCAGATGTTCTACGGCGTCCGTGAGGACGAGCAGAGGCGCCTCGTGGACACGGGCGCCCGGATGCGCGTCTATGTGCCCTACGGAGGCAACTGGTACCCGTACGTCATGCGCCGGATGGCCGAGCATCCCGCCGACCTCTGGCACCTCCTGCGCGGCGCGCCCACCTGAGGCGGCCCACCTCGCGGAAGGAGGCGGCCCCGCGTCGCACTAGGCTGGGGCGTCGGCTAACTCCCCACTGCGCATGACCAGGTCAGGTGTGTGATGATCGCGATACTCGGTACCGGCAAGATGGGCGAAGCGCTGCTCTCCGGGCTGCTCCGGGCGGGGCGCAAGCCCGAAGAGGTGCTCGTGACGGCCCGGCGGCCCGAGCGCGCCCGGCTGCTGCACGAGCGCTACGGGGTCGGCTCGGTGGGCAACGCCGAGGCCGCGGCCAAGGCGTCGGTGCTGGTGCTGGCGGTCAAGCCGCAGGACATGGGCGCGCTGCTGTCCGAGGTCGGCGAGCACGTCGCGCCCTCGACCCTCGTGGTGTCGATGGCCGCGGGCATCACCTCGGCCTTCATCGAGGAGCGGATCGCCTCCGACGCGCCGGTCGTGCGCGTCATGTCGAACACCCCGGTGCTGGTGGACGAGGCGATGAGCGTCATCTCCGCCGGTTCGCACGCGACGGAGGAGCACCTGCGGCTCGCCGAGGAGCTCCTGTCGCCGGTCGGGAAGGTGACCCGGATCCCCGAGTCGCTCCAGGACGCCGCCACGGCACTGTCGGGCTCCGGGCCCGCCTACTTCTACTACCTGGTCGAGGCGATGGTCGACGCGGGCATCCTGCTGGGGATGCCGCGGGCGGCCGCGCTGGACATGGTGATCCAGTCGGCGGTCGGCGCGGCGGTCATGCTGCGCGACTCCGGCGAGCACCCGGTCCTGCTGCGCGAGGCCGTCACCTCGCCGGGCGGCACGACGATCTCGGCGATCCGCGAGCTGGAGCGGCACGGGGTGCGCGCGGCGGTCCTCGAGGCGATCGAGGCGGCCCGCAACCGGGGCCGGGAACTCGCCGGCGGCTGATCCAGGGGGCCCAAGTCGGGGGACCCAACGGACGTGCCGGGCATACCGCCCTAGCATGCGCTTGTGACGATGCGGCGTTTCGTCCCCCCGGCGCTGGCCTGCGTGCTCGCGCTCGCGTCCCTGAGCGGCTGCTCGGACGACGGGGACCCGGGCACCCGGATCAGGCTCGGCGCGGTCGAGCGCGGCGCGGTCGCCGAGACCGTCGAGGCCCCGGCCACGCTGACGGCCAAGGCGAACGCCACCTTGCGCAGCCCCGCCGACGGGACCGTCGCGCGCCTGCACGTCCGCGACGGCGACAGGGTCAAGGAGGGCCAGGTGCTGGCCCGGATCTTCTCGCCGTCGGCCCAGGAGCAGCTCGACCAGGCCGAGGAGGCCGACCGGAACGCCGCCGACGGGGTCGCGCCGCCCGCGGGCCTGGGGATCGCCGGTTTCAAGGACGAGATCGACGCGATCGCCGAGCGCGGGTTCAAGAAGGCCCGCCAGGCCGCGATGAAGATCGAGGATCCGAAGCAGCGCGCGGCGGCGCTCGCCGAGATCACCAAGGCCGAAGGTGACTACGCGACAGCCGCGGGCGCGGCCCAGGCCGCCGTGGACCGGCTGAACGAGGGCATCGGCGGGGTGACCGCCGCGCTGGCCTCGATCGGCGCGGCGAGCCGGGTGCAGACGCGGGCGGCGGTGAAGGCCGCCCGCCGGACCGTGGACGGGCTCGTGCTGCGCGCGCCGTTCACGGGCGTGGTGAGCCTCGGCGGGCCCTCCGGCGGGAGCAACGACGCGCTGTCCGGGATCCTGCCCGAGCAGATCTCCGGGTTGACCGGGGGCCTCTCGGTACCCGGAGCGGCCACCGACGGCTCGGCCGTCGCGGTCGGCGCCCCTGTGGCGTCCGGGGCCGCGGTCGTCACCGTCACCGATGTCTCGGAGCTGCGCCTGTCGGCCGACATCGACGAGTCCGACATCCTCAAGGTGACGCGGGGGAGCACCGCCGCCGCCGACTTCGACGCCCTTCCCGAGGCCGTCTACGGGGCGAAGGTCTACAGCGTCGGGGTGACGCCCAAGGCGGGCGGCGGAGGCGGCGTCACGTACCAGGTGCAGCTCGAACTGGCCGAAGGAGAGCTCTCCGACGGGGCTCAGGCACCCGAGCCGAAGCCGGGGATGAGCGCTGTCGTCCGGATCACCGTCCGGGAGGTGGCCGACGTCCTTGTCGTCCCGGTGGCGGCCGTCGTCAGCAGCGGCCGGGACAGCGTCGTATGGGTGGACGACGGGGGCAAGGCCGTAAGGCGGACGGTGACGCTCGGCGCGGAGGGCGACGGGAAGGCCGAGGTCGTCTCCGGGCTCAAGGAGGGCGATCGCATCGTCGTCTCAGGGGCCGACTCCGTCGAGGCGGGACAGGAACTGGGGTGAGCGGGCCGCCCGCCTTGGAGGCCGTCGACGTCACCCGCACCTATGAGCTGGACGGCGTCAGCGTGCAGGCGCTCAAGGGGGTGAGCCTGCGGATCGACGAAGGCGAGTACGCCGCGATCCTCGGCCCTTCGGGCTCGGGCAAGTCCACCCTCATGCATCTGCTCGGCGCGCTCGACCGGCCGACCTCCGGGACGCTGCGCATCGCCGGGCGGGACGTGGCGGGGCTGACCCCCGACGAGCTGGCGGAGCTGCGCAACGCGCACATCGGCTTCGTCTTCCAGTCGTTCCACCTTCTGGCCCGCACCAGCGCGCTGGACAACGTCGGCATGCCGCTGGCGTACCGCGGCGTGGCGAAGGCCGAGCGGCGTGAGCGCGCGGCGGCGGCACTGGAGACGGTCGGGCTGGGCCACCGGCTCGGGCACCGGCCCAACCAGCTGTCGGGCGGCGAGCAGCAGCGGGTCGCGATCGCGCGGGCGCTGGTCGGCGGGCCGCGCCTCGTGCTCGCCGACGAGCCGACCGGCAACCTCGACACCCGCACCGGCCACGAGGTGATGGACCTGCTGGAGCGCCTGAACGCCGAGACCGGCGCCGCGGTCGTCCTCGTGACCCACGAACCCGACGTGGCCGAGCGCGCCCCCCGCCGCGTCCACGTGCGCGACGGCCTGATCGAGACCGACGTGCGGACGGGGGAGGCGTGAGGGCCCGGGAGCTGTTCGCGGTCGCGTTCGAGGCGCTCCGGGTGAATCGGATGCGGAGCCTCCTGACGATGCTCGGCGTCGTCATCGGGGTGTGGGCGGTGGTGGTGCTCGTCGCGATCGGCGGGGGCGCGCGGGACATGGTCGAGGGGGAGATCGAGGGGCTCGGGTCGAACATCATCTTCGTGGTGCCCGGCGAGTTCGGCCTCGGGACCACGGCGGCGACCGTCAACCGGATGACCGCCGAGGACGTGGCGCTGCTGCGCGGGGTCGTGGGCCGGGACGCCGTCACCGCGACGCTGACGTCCGGGGAGAGCGTCCGCAACGGCCGCGCCGAGCTGTTCACCACGCTCACCGGCGCGGACGAGAACGGGTCGCGCGTCTTCGACAGGCCGCTGGCCAAGGGCAGGCTCCTGTCCGGGATCGACGTGGAGACGGGGCGGCGCGTCGCCGTCCTCGGGCCGGACGCCGCGGCCCGGCTGTTCGGCGACGTGGACCCGATCGGCAGGCAGGTGACGGTCGCGGGCGCGCGGTTCCGGGTCGTCGGGGTGTTCGCGCCGATCGGCCAGACCTTCGGCCAGTCCCGCGACGCCGAGGTGCAGATCCCGCTGACCGCCGCGCACCGGCTCCTGGGCGTCACCCGGGTGGACCTCGTGGCGGTGCGCGCGCCCGACGCGGACGCGGTGCCCGGGCTCCGGCCGCGGATCGTGGGGGCGCTGCAGGACGCGCATCCGGGCGAGCGGTTCTCGGCGGTGACCCAGACGCAGCTGCTCGGCACGATCGGCACGGTGCTGGGCGCGCTCACCGCGGTCCTGGCCGCGATCGCGGCGATCTCGCTGCTGGTCGGCGGGGTGGGGGTCTCCAACATCATGCTGGTGAGCGTGCGGGAGCGGACCCGCGAGATCGGGCTGCGCAAGGCGCTCGGCGCCCGTCAGCGCGACATCCTCGGCCAGTTCCTGGTCGAGGCGGTCCTGCTCACGTCGGCGGGCGGCGTCACCGGGATCGTCCTCGGCGCGGGGACCGCCCTCGCGATCGCGGCCCTGTCCCCGGTCCCCGCCGCGATCGCCTGGTGGTCTCCGGCCCTGGCCTTCGCCGTCTCCGCGGGCGTGGGCGTCTTCTTCGGCGTCATGCCCGCCCGCCGAGCGGGTCGCCTGGACCCGGTGATCGCCCTCAGAGCCGACTGATGGCAAAGGACCGACTTTCCGGGTCCGCGCAGAGGACGACCTGCACGCCGCAGGCCCCCTGGAGGACCAGTGATCGGGCGCCCCTGGGCTGCCCCGGAGGCCCCCCAGGGCCGGAGGGGCGGTCCAGGGATCTCAAGCGCCCGATCACGCCGCGCCGGAGGCGCGGCAAGAAGGCACAGCCAGGGCGTCGGTGATGAAGGCAGCGGTCTCGCGCATGGCCTCGTCGGCGTCCGGCAGGACGCGGTTGAGGAGCTGGAAGACGTGCATCTGGCCGGCCCAGACCTGGAGGTCGACGCGGCCGCCTGCGGCGGTGAGGAGCCGGGCGAGTTCCTCGGCCTCGGGGCGCAGGACCTCGGCGCCGCCGACCTGGATCAGGACCGGCGGGAGGGCGGACCAGTCGGCGGTGAGCAGGTGCAGCCGCGGGTCGATCTCCAGCCCGGCGACGAGCCGGCCGACGCGCCGCGCGGCGAACGGGCTGATGAAGGCGTCCCTGACCTCCTTGTCGGCGGGCACGGACAGCTCGCACGACAGGTCGACCCAGGGCGAGTACAGGACGACGCCCGCGGGCTCCGGCAGGCCCGTCCGGGCGATCTCCCCGGCGAGGCTGGCCGCCAGGTGTCCGCCCGCGGAGTCGCCCATGATGACGACCTTGTCGTGGCCGCGTTCCAGCAGCCACCGGTAGGCGGCGAGCGCGTCGTCGAGGGCGGCGGGGAAGGGGTGCTCGGGGGCGAGCCGGTAGTGCGGGACGAGGACGGGCAGGCCGGTGTCGAGCGCGACCCGGGTGGTGAGGCTGCGGTGGGTCTGCGGGGAGCACAGGATGTAGCCGCCGCCGTGCAGGTAGAGCACCGCGCCGGATTCGGGGGCGTCGGCGGAGTCCGGGATGATCCACTCGGCCCGCAGGACGTGGCCGGTGCGCAGGTGCGGGTCGCGGACCCGCTCGACGCGGACGCGCCGGTCGGTCGGCATCAGGGCGGCGGCCCTGTCCAGCGCGCGGCGGGCCACCCTGATGGGCAGGGGCCGGCTGGGCGCATGATGGATGAGAGGCCGCATCGTGAGGCGGAGGGCCCCACCGAGGACGCGGCTCTGGACGCTCGGCCGCCACTCCCACCGCTCGTCGCGGGGGCGCGGCGCGGTCACCGACGAGACGAGTTCCTCGGCCATGGCCACCCCAGGTGTTTCCGGTTTGTTAAAGCTTACCCATTCTGACAACAGGGTTACCCTACGAAAAGCGTCAAAATGGTACGCTCCACGTAACTCTCCGTATAGCACGCTACGGTGGGACCGACGGGCGGTCCACGACGCGGCGGAGAGATCAAGATGAGCGGCGAACTGCGGGTCTACTGGGATGACAAGCTGCTGTCCTACGACTTCGGGCCGACCCACCCCCTCAATCCGGTCCGCGTCGACCTGACGATGCGGCTCGCCCGGGCGCTCGGCGTCCTGGACGGCGTGGAGGTCGCCGGGTTCACCTCGGCCGGTGACGGTCTCCTCTCGCTCGTGCACGACCGCGGCTACATGGAGGCGGTCAAGGCCGCGGGGCACTCCCTGAAGCCCGACTACCGCTACGGCCTCGGCACCGCCGACAATCCGGTCTTCGAGGGCATGCACGAGGCGTCCGCGCTCGTCGTCGGGGCCTCGGTGGCCGCCGCGCGCGCGGTCTGGAACGGGGAGGTCCCGCACGCGGCCAACATCGCGGGCGGCCTGCACCACGCGATGCCCGAGGGCGCGGCCGGCTTCTGCGTCTACAACGACCCTGCCGTGGCGATCGCCTGGCTGCTGGAGCACGGCGCCCACCGGGTCGCCTACGTCGACGTCGACGTGCACCACGGCGACGGCGTCCAGAAGGCCTTCTACGACGACCCTAGGGTCCTCACGATCAGCCTGCACGAGACGCCCAGGACGCTGTTCCCCGGCACGGGGTTCCCGAACGAGACCGGCGCGGAGGGCAGCGCGGTGAACGTCGCGCTGCCGCCCGGCACGGGCGACCTCGCCTGGATGCGCGCCTTCCAGGGCGTCGTGCCGCAGCTCTTGGCGGCGTTCCGACCGCAGGTCCTGGTGACCCAGCAGGGCTGCGACACCCACGCGCAGGACCCGCTCGCCCATCTTTCCCTCACCGTCGACGGCCAGCGCGCGATCTACGCGGAGCTGCACCGGCTCGCCCACGAGCACGCCGGCGGCCGGTGGGTGCTGACGGGGGGCGGCGGCTACGAGTTGGTGAGGGTGGTGCCGCGGGCGTGGACGCACCTGCTGGCCGAAGCTTCCGGGCGGCCTCTGGCGCCTCGGACCCCCTGTCCCGAGGACTGGCGGGCCTACGCGCTGGAGCGCACCGGAGAGATCGCCCCCAAGGCGATGACCGATGGTTTCCAGGTGGAGGTGCAGACGTGGGGCGAGGGCTTCGACCCGGCCAATCCGATAGACCAGGCGATCCTGGCGACCCGCAAGGCGGTCTTCCCGGAGCACGGCCTTCTCCCGCTCTAGCGGGTGAGGGCGCGCCGTCCCGGGAGGAGTTGCGCGCGCACCTGCTGCGCCACTACATCGCCGGAGACGTCGCGACGCCCCGGCACAACAACCTCGGCCACTTCCGCAAGATGGCCCAGGGCGACCCGTACTACCAGTTCGGCCTCGACCTCGGCGCCTGGACGTACGAGGAGACCGTCGCGATGATGGCCGACCTCTGCGGGACGAGCCCCGACCTGTCGCACTGGTACGGCGACGACACCATCGACGTCGAGCGTACCCTCGACGCCCTCGACGCGATGGGGGACAGGATCGGGAGGGCCGCACGGGCGGGCGAGACCGTCCTGCTGGCGACCGGCCACCCCGGCGCGCTCCTCGACGTCCTGTACGTGCCGCTCGCCGACGCGCTGCGCGCCGCGGGCTGCGCCGTGCCGACGCCCGCCGAAGGCTGGTCCTATCTCTCCGACGAGGGCAGATACGGCCCGGAGATCAGGACGATCCGGTACAACGGGGGCGTCGCCGCGCTGGAGGGAGAAGGCGAACTCCGGCACACGCACCACTCGGCTCCCATGGAGGCGATGCTGGCAAACCTCGCAGGCGAATCCCGGTATTGGCCGGATCTGGTCATCGCCGATCACGGGTGGGCGGGCGCGGCGGGTGAGGCGGGCGTTTCGACGGTGGGATTCGCCGACTGCAACGATCCCGCCCTGTTCGCGGGGCATGTCCTGGGGAAAATAGAGGTCTGTGTGCCGCTGGACGACTTCGTGCTCCCCCGTCACTACACCCCCTTGACGCGCTATCTGATGGCCCGCGCGGACCTGCTGGCCTAAAGAACCCCTTGCGACTTGCGGTGCGCGATTTACGCTGGATGAAGAACACGTGCGGTGATCGAAGTCACCCGAAGGGCAGGTGCGCGGCACGTGTAGTGAGAGGGCGACTCATGGGCTCAGGCGAACGACCCCTCAGCGAGGTGAGGTTCCTGACCGTCGCCGAGGTGGCCTCGGTGATGCGGGTGTCCAAGATGACCGTCTACCGGCTCGTGCACTCGGGCGAGCTTCCGGCCATCCGGGTCGGACGCTCGTTCAGGGTCCCCGAGCAGGCCGTGCACGACTACTTGCGAGAGGCCTACATCGAGGCCGGGTAGTCGAGCCGGCCCGGGTCACGGGGACGGGGAACACCATCGACACCGGCGGCCGAAAGGCCGCCGGTACTACTCAAGGGACGACCAACGGTAGTGTTAGGCGGCGGGCCGCTGTTAGCGGCCCTTTCCTGCACACCCCGCAACGGTCATCCGGGCGATGGCCGGGGATCGTCTGAGTGAGGTTTCGTGGGTTCCGTTATCAAGAAGCGTCGTAAGCGGATGGCCAAGAAGAAGCACCGCAAGCTGCTGAAGAAGACCCGCGTTCAGCGCCGCAACAAGAAGTAAGTTCGCAGCTCGCCTACTGCCAGCCGTGAGGGGTGGGCCGCACAGTGTCTTCTCTGCGTGCCTCTTCAGCGGCCCGCGTCGTCCTCGTCACTGGCGTGTCCAGGTTCTTGGGCGCGCGGGTCGCTAACACCCTGCAGGCCGACCCGTCGATCGAGCGGGTCATCGGCGTCGACACCGTGCCGCCGGCCCATCAGCTGGGCCGCACCGAGTTCGTCCGGGTCGACATCCGCACGCCGAGCATCGCCAAGGTGATCGACAGCGCCGAGGTGGACACCGTCGTGCACCTCAGTCTGGTGACCTCTCCGTCGGGGCAGCGCGCCGCCGCCAAGGAGATCAACATCATCGGCGCGATGCAGCTGCTCGCGGCCTGCCAGCGCTCGCCGCACATGCGCAAGCTCGTCGTGCGCTCCTCCGCTTCGGTCTACGGGTCCTCGCCACGCGATCCCGCGGTCTTCACCGAGGACACCGAGCCGGTCGAGGCCCCGGTGTCCGGCTACGCCAAGGACGCCGCCGAGGTCGAGGGCTATGTGCGGGGGCTCCAGCGGCGCAGGTCCGATCTCGTCGTGTCGGTGCTGCGGTTCGTCAACTTCCTGGGCGCCGGCGTCGACTCGCCGCTGACCCGGGTGCTGCGCATGCCCGCGGTCCCGACGGTGCTGGGCTACGACCCGCGCCTGCAGTTCCTGCACGAGGACGACGGCGTGGAGGTCCTGCGGCGGATGACCGCCGAGGACCATCCGGGCGTCTTCAACGTCGCGGGCGACGGCGTGCTGCTGCTGTCGCAGTGCCTGCGCAGGGCGGGGCGCGCCGCGGTCCCGCTGCCCGCGCCCGCCTACGCGATGGTCGGCGACGCCGGCCGCCGGGCGGGCACGCTGCCGGGCTTCTCCAGCGAGCTGCAGCGTTGGCTGACCTACGGCCGGGTGGTCGACACCACCAGGCTCGAAGCGGAGCTGGGGTGGCGGCCCAAGTACGACACCGCCGCCGCCTTCGCGGAGTTCGCACAGGCCCACGGGCTCGGCAACGAGCGGCCGCTGGGCCTCTTCGACATGCTCACGGCGGGTCTGCCGCACGAGCCGGAGAGCGGAGGTGCCCGCGGTGAGACACGCGGAGAACGGTGAGCCCGCGGAGCCGATGGCGCGGGTGATCCCGCTGCACGGCCACCGGGAGCCGGAGGAGGATCGGGGCTCGCTGGAGCGGACCGTGGCGTCCGGGCTGGCCTTCCTGCGCCGCAGGATCGCGGGCGAGTACGAGATCGACGAGTTCGGCTACGACCCGGACTTCACCGACTCCGTCCTGGTCCCGCTCGCGCGCGTGTTCTACCGGCACTGGTTCCGGGTCGAGCTGCACGGCCTCGACAACGTGCCCGACACCGGCGGCGCGCTGCTGGCCGCCAACCACTCGGGCGTCCTGCCGCTGGACGCGATCATGCTCCAGGTCGGGCTGCGCGACTCCCTCGACAGGCATCTGCGGCTGCTCGGCGCCGACCTCGTCTACCAGGTGCCGTTCCTCGGGCACCTGTCCCGCAAGTCGGGCCACACCCTGGCCACCCCGCCCGACGCGCTGAGGCTGCTCGCCAAGGGCGAGCTCGTCGGGGTCTTCCCCGAGGGCTTCAAGGGCGTCGGCAAGCCCTTCAGCGAGCGCTACCGGCTGCAGAGGTTCGGCCGGGGAGGCTTCGCCGCGACGGCCCTGCGCGCAGGCGTCCCGCTCATCCCGACGGCCATCGTGGGCGCCGAGGAGATCTATCCCAAGATCGGCGACCTCAAGCCGATCGCCCGGCTCTTCGGGCTGCCCTACTTCCCGGTGACGCCGACGTTCCCGTGGCTCGGCCCGCTCGGCGTCGTGCCGCTGCCGTCCAAGTGGATGATCCAGATCGGCGAGCCGATCCCGGTGGACGACTACGGCCCCGACGCCGCCGACGACCCGATGGCGGTCTACGAGCTGACCGACCGGGTGCGCGAGACCGTCCAGCAGATGGTCTACGACCTGCTGCTGCGCCGCGGCCCGGCGTTCTAGCCGCGGACCCTCGGGGCTTCAGACCCGCGCGGTGTCCAGACTGCGCGGTGTGCAGACTGCGCGGTGTTCAGACGCGTCCCACGGGGGCCCGGTAGTGGCGGCGCAGCGCGATCCCGGCGGCGACGCCTCCGGCGAGCGCGCCCGCGCCCGCGGCGGCGGGCAGGGTCACCAGGGCGACCTTGCGGCCGGTGCGGAAGTCGTGGACGGGCCAGTCGTCGGCCTTGGCGCGGTCGCGCAGCTCCCCGTCGGGGTTGACCGCGTGCGGGTGGCCGACGGTGGTCAGCATGGGCAGGTCGTTGGCTGAGTCGCTGTAGGCCGCGCAGCGTGACAGGTCGAGGCCTTCGCGCTCGGCCAGCGCGCGCACGGCCTCGGCCTTGGCGGGCCCGTGCAGGAGGTTGCCCACGAGGCGGCCGGTGTAGACGCCGTCGACGGTCTCGGCGACGGTGCCGAGCGCGCCGGTGAGGCCGAGCCTGCGGGCGATGACCCGGGCGATCTCCACGGGCGTCGCGGTGACCAGCCAGACCTGCTGCCCGGCGTCGAGGTGGTTCATGGCGAGGCTGCGGGTGCCCTGCCAGATCCGGTCCTCCATGACGTCGTCGTAGATCTCCTCGCAGAGGGTGACGAGTTCCTCGACGGACTTGCCCGCGACGAAGCCGAGCGCGGTCTCGCGGGCCGTGCCGATGTGGTCGGCGTTCTCGGTGCCGCGGGCCCGGAACAGGGCCTGGCCCCACGCGAACAGCAGAAGGTCCTTGGTGGTGAACAGCCGGCGCTTGGCGAGGCCGCGCGCGAAGTGGTAGATCGACGCGCCGCGCATCATGGTGTTGTCGACGTCGAAGAAGGCGGCCGCCGTGGGATCTTCGGCGAGCGGCAGGCTCTGGACGGCCTCGACCGCAGCCTTGCCCGCGCCGACCGGGTCGTCTTGGTGCCTGTGCCAGAACCGCCGCATGCCGATGACCATCTCCGCTCCCCGTCGCCTTTCGCAGAGCCTAACCACGGCCGCCGCGGTTTCCGAGTCCGCGCCGCCGAATCGGGACCGTCGTCACAAGAACTTCCCCAGCGCTTCACCAGGAACGCGGGTCGTGGGGGAGGTTCCGGGCGAGGGTCCGCACGGCGCGGTGCTGGAGCGCCTTGACCGCGCCGGTGTTCTTGCCCATCGCCTCGGCGGTCTCGGCGACGGACATGCCGTGCAGGAAGCGGAGTGCCACGCAGAGCCGCTGGTCTTCCCCGAGGCGCCTTACGGCGAGGAAGAGCGCCTGATTGGCGAGGGAGTCCACCACCGCGCTCTCAGGGCCGTCCAGGGGCGTCTCGGGGGGCTCGTCGGTGATCAGCTCCCACCGGCACCGCGCCGACTTGTAGTGGTCGGCGACGAGGTTGCGGGCGATCGTGACGAGCCAGGCGCCGAAGTCGCGGCCCTGCCAGGTGAAGTCGCCGATGCGGCGCAGCGCGCGGGCGAAGGTCTCGCTGGTGAGGTCCTCGGCCAGGAAGTGGGTTCCGACGCGCGCGTGCACGTAGCGGTAGACGAGATCGGAGTACTGCCCGTAGAGGGCGCCGAAGGCCTCCCGGCAGCCTTTCCGCGCGCGTTCGACGAGCACTTCGGCGCTCGGCGTCTCCGCGGGGGCGTGCATGGGAGGTCTCCTAGGGGGTGGCTGTGACCTGCGGCACGAAGGCCCACCCTAGGCAGCCCGGCAGTTCCCGGCAATCCTGCGTTACATGGAAAAACGGTGAGAAATTGCCCGCGCGGTACGCCTCATCGCGGTTCATCGGGCACCATGGGTCCGCGATGGTCGAAGGAATGCTGGCTCTGGTGGCGACCCTGGCAGCCCTTGTGGGCGCCGGGTTGCTCGTGCAGAGCACCCTGAAAGAGCGGCGGGCTCATCTCGCCGTGTGGTCCGGTGCCCTGGTCGTCATGGCCCTGGGCCTGGCCGGTATGGCGCTGGGCTCCTTCGCCGGCTTCAACGCCGCGGCGTTCCGGCTGTGGGCCGCGACCGGGGGGCTGCTCGCCCCGCTGTGCGCCGCGGTCGGGCTGCTCGAACTGACCGCCAAGCCGGTCCAGGTCAGGTTCGCGGCCCGCCTCGTGGGCATCTCCTACGGGCTCGTCGCCCTCGTCGTCCTGGTGCTCGACCCGCTCTCGACCAAGGTCCCCGACAGCGGCCTGCCGAACCCCGGCGACGCCTACGGCGTGCTGCCCGGGTCGCTGCTCACCGGCGCGACCGCGCTGACGGTGCTCGCGCTCATCGCGGGCGTCGCCACCACGGTGGTGCGCACCCAGAAGCGGGACAAGAGCGCCTACCCGCTGATGCTGCCCGCGGCGCTCGCCACCGGCGCCGGAATGATCAACGTGATCGCCGTCGGCTGGCTGCCCGGTCTGCTTAAGATCGTCGGACTGGCCGCCGCCGCAGGACTCATCTTCTTCGCCGCCTCCAAGACGATGACGGCCGAGTCCGACGAGGACGGGCCAGACACCGAAGCCGAACAGGAAGCCGAGGAAGAGATGGCCTTCGACCCGCCGCACCGCCCGCACCAGCAGCCGCCGCGCAACACGCAGGGCATGCGCAGGCCCGAGGCGCCCCAGCCGCCGCTGCCGCAGCAGGGGGGAAGGCACCACACCGGCCAGCGTCCGATGCCGCCGCAGCCCCCCGCGGGGCCACCCACCCAGGCGATGCCGCCGATGCAGTCCACCGGCCCCGTCGCGCCGGACGACTGGTTCGCCACGCCGCCCCCGCAGCCCACGCAGCCCCCCATGGGCCCGTACGGCCAGATCGTCGTCTACACCCTGCTGGACGGCCGCGAGCAGGCGTTCGACCGGCAGATCAACGCGCTGATCGGCGAGGCCGTGCGCGCCGAGGACGGCATCCTGATCTTCACCTGCCACGAGGTCGAGGGCGCGCCGACGCAGCGCATCTCCTACCAGCTCTTCCGCGACCGGGCCTCCTACAACGAGCACCAGGGCCGCCCGTACGTGCACCGCTTCCACGGCGAGAGCCGCACCCACGTGCTCGCCACCAACGTCATCGACCTGAAGCTGACCGGCGGCAGCCTGCCGGTCCTGCGATGATCACCCTGCTCTCCCGGCCCGGCTGCCATCTGTGCGACGACGCCCGCGCGGTGATCGAGCGGGTGGCGGCCGACTGCGGCGCGGCCTGGGAGGAGAAGGACATCACCCAGGACGAGGCGCTGCTCCGCGAGTACCACGACCACATCCCCGTGACCTTGGTGAACGGGCGCCAGATCGATTTCTGGCGGGTCGATGAAGATCGTTTGAGGCGCGCGCTAGCCTCTGGGTGAATGTTCCGTCCGTCACACAGTCCGGGCCGTTCGCCTCTTCTCACCAGGGAAATCCGCCCGGAACCGGACAGCAAGACTTTGTGCATTCGTTCACGACCGGGTTAACCTGGTGGAAATACGCCTCTCCCGGGGTGGGAGAGGCGCGCTCTAGGAGAGGCCGACCCACCCGCGATGAGCCCCCGGGAAGCGCAGACCGAGACCGCCGACGGTGATACCGCGGCGAGCAGACACACCCCCGCAAGAGACCTTCCATCCCGCGACGCCAAGGTCGGCGTCAAGGGCATCCCCGAAGCGACGGTCGCAAGGCTGCCGGTCTACCTCAGGGCGCTGCACGGACTCCAGGACCGCGGGGTGATGACCGTCTCTTCCGAGGAACTCGCCTCGGCGGCGGGCGTGAACTCCGCCAAGCTCCGTAAAGACCTGTCACACCTCGGCTCGTACGGCACGCGCGGCGTCGGATACGAGGTTGAGTACCTCGTGTACCAGATCTCCCGCGAGCTGGGCCTCACCCAGGACTGGGTCGTGGCCATCATCGGAGTGGGTAACCTGGGCCGCGCGCTCGCCGGTTACGGCGGATTCGCGTCCAGGGGGTTCCGGGTCGCCGGGCTGCTCGACGCCGACGCGAACACCGTCGGCCAGCGCATCTCCGGGCTCACCGTGGAGCACATAGACCAGCTGGAGACGATCATCAAGGACCACGGCGTGTCCATCGCCGTCATCGCCACCCCGGCGGCGGCGGCGCAGCCGGTGTGCGACAGGGTGGTCGCTGCCGGAGTCACCAGCGTGCTCAACTTCGCCCCCGTGGTCCTCGCCGTCCCCGAGGGCGTGGACGTCCGCAAGGTCGACCTGTCGATCGAACTCCAGATCCTGGCGTTCCACGAGCAGCGCAAGGCCGGCGGACCGCATGAAGAGTACGTAGAGGTACAAGCATGAGCCTGCTCGTCGTCGGCCTCAGCCACCGATCCGCCCCCGTCACGCTTCTGGAGCGCGCCTCCATCACCGGCGACGACCTGGTGAAGCTGCTGCACGAGATCCACGACGCGGTCCGCGAGACGATGATCGTCTCGACCTGCAACCGGGTCGAGGTGTACGCGGCGGTGGACAAGTTCCACGGCGGCGTCCAGGTCATCTCCGAGGCGCTCGCCCGGCGTTCGGGCATCGCCCTGGAGGAGCTCACCCGGCACCTGTACGTGCACTACGAGGACCGGGCCGTCCAGCACGCCTTCGCCGTCGCCTGCGGCCTGGAGTCCATGGTCGTCGGCGAGGGGCAGATCCTCGGGCAGATCCGGTCTGCCTTCCGGCTCGGCCAAGAAGAGGGCACCATCGGCCGGGCGCTGCACGAGGTCGTCCAGCGCGCGCTGCGCGTCGGCAAGCGCGCCCACTCCGACACCGGCATCGACAAGGCAGGGGCCTCTCTCGTCAGCGTGGGGCTCCAGGTCGCCGCGGCGCACCTCGGCCAGATCGAGGGCCGCCGCGCGCTGGTGATCGGCGCGGGCGCGATGAGCGGCCTCGCGGTCGCCACGCTGGCCCGCAGCGGGGTCGGCGAGATCGCCGTCGCCAACCGCACGTACTCACGGGCCGTGCGGCTCGCCGAGTCCGCGGCTGCCGAGGGCGTGCCCGCCCGGCCGCTGCCGCTGGAGCAGCTCGACGCCGAGCTGAACAAGGCCGATCTGATCATCTCCTGCACCGGGGCCGGGCGGATCATCACGCCCGCGCAACTGGAGCCCGGCCGCCGGTTCATCCTCGACCTCGCGCTGCCGCACGACGTGGACCCCGCGGTCCGCGACCTCGAAGGCGTCGGCCTCGCCGGGCTCGACGACCTGCGCACCGCCGAGGAGGCCGCGAAGGCGATCGGCCCGGAGGCCGTCGAGGCGGTCCGCCGGATCGTCGCCGACGAGGTCTCCGCCTTCCTCTCGGCCGAGCGGGCCGCGGCCGTCGCCCCGACGGTCGTCGCGCTGCGCGCCAAGGCCGCCGAGGTGGTGGAGCTGGAGCTCACCAGACTGCGCGCCAAGCTCCCCGACCTCGACCCCAAGACCGAACACGAGCTCGCGATGACGGTGCGGAGGGTGGCGGACAAGCTCATGCACGCCCCGACCGTCAGGGTGAAGGAGCTGGCGGCGTCGCCCGGCGGCGACTCCTACGCCGACGCCCTGCGCGAGCTCTTCGACCTCGACCCCACGGCTCCCGAGGCCGTGACCCGCGCGGACATGCCGCGTCAGGAACGGAGTACGTCGTGACCGAGTCCGTGGCCCGGCCGGCCCTGCGCCTGGGCACCCGCAAGAGCCTCATGGCGACCACCCAGTCCGGCCTGGTGGCCGACGCGCTGACCGAGGCGACGGGGCATGCCGTCGAGCTGGTCGGGGTAACGACCGAGGGTGACGTCTCCAAGGCACTGCTGGCCCAGATGGGCGGCACCGGCGTGTTCGTCAACGGGCTGCGGGAGAAGATCCTCGCCGGTGAGGTGGACTTCGCCGTGCACTCGCTGAAGGACCTGCCGACCGCGCCCGCCGAAGGCATCGCCCTGGTCGCGATCCCGGCCCGCAACGACCCCCGTGACGCGCTGTGCGGTCCGGGTAAGCTGAGTGAACTCCCGCAGGGCGCGAAGGTCGGCACGGGCTCGCCGCGCCGGGTCGCCCAGCTGCGGGCGCTGCGCCCCGACCTCGAGGTCGTCGCGATCCGCGGCAACGCCGACACCCGCCTCGGCAAGGTGAGCGGCGGGGAGCTCGACGCGATCGTGCTGGCGCACGCCGGGCTGGTGCGGATCAAGCGCACCGCCGAGATCGGCGAGGTCTTCGAGCCTGACCAGATGCTGCCGGCGCCGGGTCAGGGGGCCCTGGCGCTGGAGTGCCGGGCGGACGACGCCCGGATGTTGGAGATCCTCCGGGTGCTGGACGACCCGGCGAGCCGCGCGGCCGTCACCGCCGAACGCACCGTTCTCGCGGTGCTGGAGGCGGGATGCTCCGCGCCGGTGGGCGCGTACGCGCACCTGGAGGACGAGCAGAACCTGATCCTGACCGCGGCGGTCGTCTCGGTCGACGGCACCCGCCAGGTCAGGCTCACCGCGAGCGGCCACCCCGAACGGGCCGAGGAGCTGGGGCGGGAACTCGCCGCGCGGCTCTTCGCCGAGGGGGCCGACAAGCTGATGGAGGTGCCATGACCGTCACATTCGTGGGCTCGGGTCCCGGAGATCCGGGCCTGCTCACCCTGCGCGCGGCCGAGGTACTGGGGAAGGCCGACACTGTTGTGGTGAACCTGTCGTCCTGCCCCAAGGACGTGCTGGCGCTGTGCGCGCCGGGCGCCGAGATCGTCGACGCCGACGACCGCGACGCCGCGAAGCTCGTCCTGGCCGCGGCCCGGACGGGCAGCGTCGCCCGCCTCGTCTCGGGGGACTCGGGGCTCGGCGGGCGGACCGCCCGGGAGGCCGAGGTCTGCGCCGCCGAGGGCGTCGAGTTCGAGATCGTGCCGGGCGTCTCGGCGGTCACCGCGGTGCCGCAGTACGCGGGCATCCCGCTGCGCGACGACCGGACCCGCGAGGTGCGCGTGATCGACGCCGCGGGGGGCGGCGTCGACTGGGACGCGGTCGCCGCGGGCGATGCGACCCTCGTCGTGCTGGGCGCCGACGGGATGATCAGCGAGGTCGCCAAGGGCATCATCTCGGCGGGCCGCGCGGACTCCACGCCGGTCGCCTACACCTCGCTGGGCAGCACGACCGAGCAGGAGACGGTCGTCACCACCCTGAACCGGCTGTACGCCGAGACCAAGGGCATGGACTCCCCGGCGATGATCATCGTCGGCGACGTCGTGCGCTGGCGCGAGAAGCTGTCGTGGTTCGAGACCAAGGCGCTGTTCGGCTGGCGGGTCCTGGTGCCGCGCACCAAGGAGCAGGCCGCCGACCTGTCGGAGCAGCTGCGCTCCTACGGGGCCGTGCCGGACGAGGTCCCGACGATCTCGGTCGAGCCGCCGCGCACCCCGCAGCAGATGGACCGGGCGATCAAGGGCCTGGTGACGGGTCGCTACGAGTGGGTCGTCTTCACCTCCGTGAACGCGGTGAAGGCGGTGCGCGAGAAGTTCGTCGAGTACGGCCTCGACGCGCGCGCCTACGCGGGCCTGAAGGTCGCCGCCGTCGGCGAGCAGACCGCCGCGGCGCTCGTGGAGTTCGGCGTGGTGCCGGACCTCACGCCGTCCGGCGAGCAGTCCAGCGACGGGCTGCTGGAGGTCTGGCCGCCCTACGACGAGGACCTCGACCCGATCAACCGGGTGCTGCTGCCGCGCGCCGACATCGCGACGGACCGCCTCATCTCCGGCCTGACCGACCTCGGCTGGGAGTGCGACGACGTCACCGCCTACCGGACGGTCCGGGCGGCCCCGCCGCCCCAGCCGATCCGCGAGGCCATCAAGGGCGGCGGCTTCGACGCCGTCCTGTTCACCTCGTCCTCGACGGTGAAGAACCTGATCGGCATCGCGGGCAAGCCCCACAATGTGACGGTCATCGCGGTGATCGGCCCGCAGACGGCCAAGACCGCCGAGGAGTACGGCCTGCGCGTCGACGTCATGGCCGAGAAACCATCGGTATCGGCCCTCGCCGAGGCCCTCGCGGAGTACGGCGCCAAGCGCCGGGCCGCGCAGGTCGAGGCCGGCGAGCCGCTCCGCAAGCCGAGCCAGATGCGGCGCGGGGCCCGGAAGAAGAGGTTCACGTGATGATCGAACGCCCCCGCAGGCTGCGCAGGACCCCGGCGCTGCGCCGGCTGGTGGCCGAGACCCGGCTCGACCCGGCCGACCTCATCCTGCCGATGTTCGTGAAGGAGGGCATCGCCGATCCGGTCGAGATCGTGTCGATGCCCGGCGTGTACCAGCACACGCGCGAGAGCCTCCGCAAGGCGGCTCACGAGGCCGCCGAGGCGGGCGTGGGCGGTGTCATCCTGTTCGGCATCCCCGAGCACAAGGACCCGCGCGGCTCGGCCGCCGACGACCCGAACGGGATCATGCAGGTCGCGCTGCGCGACCTCGCCGCCGACCTCGGCGACTCGCTGGTGATCATGACCGACCTCTGCCTGGACGAGTACACCTCGCACGGGCACTGCGGGCTGCTGACCCCCTCGGGCGAGGTCGACAACGACCCGACCCTGGAGCGGTACGCCTCGATCGCGGTCGCCCAGGCCCAGGCGGGCGCCCAGGTCGTCGCGCCCAGCGGCATGATGGACGGCCAGGTCGCCGCGATCCGCGACGCGCTCGACGGCGCGGGCTTCCACAACATCCCGATCATGGGCTACTCCGCCAAGTACGCCTCGGCCTTCTACGGCCCGTTCCGGGACGCCGCCGAGTGCGCGCCCCAGTTCGGCGACCGCGCCGCCTACCAGCAGGACCCGGCCAACGCCCGCGAGTCGCTGCGCGAGGTCGCCCTTGACCTCGCCGAAGGCGCCGACATCGTCATGGTGAAGCCCGCCGGGCTCTACCTCGACGTCATCCGGCAGGTGCGGGACTCCGTCGAGGTGCCCGTCGCGGCCTACCAGGTGAGCGGCGAGTACGCGATGATCGAGGCGGCCGCGGCCAACGGCTGGATCGACCGCGACCGGGCGATCCTGGAGTCGCTCGTCTCCATCAAGCGTGCCGGGGCCGACCTGACCCTGACGTACTGGGCCACCGAGGTCGCGCGCGGCCTCCGGTAGGGCTCGGGCCCAGTAATACAGCCCGGTTCCGGTCGGGTGATCTCCTTCTAGTCATTTGGAGCCGTATCCGGGGGTCGGCGCACAGGCCTCCGGGGACTTTCGCCATGATCGGGGAAAGGGCGGTTCTCTCCTCGGGGGGCGGTAGATGTTGGCGGTGACGCGCTATTCACGCACGAAGAACCGGTTGGCCGACGCGGCACGGGATTACGCGCGGCGGGGCTGGGACGTGGTGGCCGGCGCTTCGGCCGGCGCCGACCGGGCCTGTTCGTGCGACCGGATCGGCTGTCCGGACCCCGGGGCCCATCCGGTGTCGGCGGCCTGGGGCCTCCAGGCCACGACCGATCCGGAGATCCTGAACCGCTGGTGGTCGCGGGAGCCCGGGGCGAACCTGATCCTGCCGACCGGCCGCGTCTTCGACGTGTTCGACGTCCCCGCCGAGCCGGGTCGCGCCGCCATCGAGGCGATGGTCGCCGCCGGGGTGCCGACCGGCCCGGTGGCCGGGGTCGGCGAGGAGCGGCTGCTGTTCTTCGTCGCGACCCGCGGCAATCCCGAGGACGAGGCCGAGTGGTGGTCCTGCCATCTCGACTCGACCCCCGAGACCATCGTCGACAACCCCGGCATGCGCTGGCACTGCCGCGACAGCTACGTGGTCGCGCCCCCGTCGGTGCTCCCTTCGGGCCGCGAGGTCTTCTGGGTCCGTCCCCCCGACGGCGCGCCCCTGCCCGACCCGCTGCGCATCCTGGAGTTCCTGGCCGACTAGCGGGGGTCGGGAGCCGTCCAAGGGCTCTGGAAGGCTCTGAGACGACGAAGGGCGCGGCCGGAAGGCCGCGCCCTTGTCCTATGTCCGCTTACTTCTTCGGGGCCTTGATCGAGACCTTGCCGCCCCACTTGCCGTAGGCCACGACCACGGTGATCTTGGGCTTGCCCTCGGCGGTGATGGTGGCCTTGAGCTGGCGGGGCAGCCAGCTGGTGCCGACGGTGAGGTCGTAGGCGACCTTCGCCCTCTTGTAGCCCGGCGCGATGTCCTCAAGGCCCGAGGCGTCGTGGATGGTGCCGAGCCAGTGGGTGCCGCCCTTGCGGCTGAGGTCCTCGGTGGCGTCCAGGAGGTCGGTCAGGCTCGCCACGGAGCCGCCCCAGCGGGCCTGCGCGGCGAGCACGCCGTAGGTCTTGGCCTTGCCGAGCGCGAACTTCTGCCAGGCCGTGCCGTTCTGCACGTAGGCGCTGCCGTCGATGACGATCGCCGAGCGCTTGGTGAACGGCTTCTGCCCGGTGAGGCTGACCTTGAGCGCGCCGTCCTTGGCCCAGCCCGTCGCCCTGGTCGTCTCCTTGCCCGCGACGCGCTGGAAGCCGAGGGCGAAGCTGTCCTTGCCGTCGACCGCGTTGGTGATCTTGCCGGCCAGGCCGGGGCCGTCGATGGCCTGCTCGGGCGGGGCGGGCAGCGGGGTCTCGGTCGCCAGCGGGGTGGTGGCCGCCGGGACCGAAGGCTGGACGGTGACTTCGGGGTCGTCCCCGCCGCTGCTCGCCGCGTAGGCGACGCCGCCCAGGATGAGAACGGCCGCCACGCCGCCGCACGCCAGGATCAGCGGGCCCTTGCGGCCGCCGCCCTGGGGGAGGCCGTTGGCGTCCTTCTTGGGGGCGAGGAACGAGCGCTGCTGGGGGGGAGGGGGCGGCGCGTCGGCCGCGCGCTTGGCCAGCTCCCGGACCCGGGCCCTGCCGCGCTTCTCCCAGTCGGCGCCGAAGACGGGGCTGACGGCGTCGTCGAGCTCGGCGAGGAAGTCGGCGGCGGAGCCGGGACGGTCGTCGGGCGACTTGGCGAGGCCGTGCAGGACCAGCGGGCGCAGCGGGCCGGGCACGTCGGTGACCGGGACCGCCATGTTGTTGTGCGCCTTGCCGAGGCCGCTCGTGGACGTCGCGGGGAACAGCCGCCGGCCGGTGAGGCACTCCACGAACACCGCGGTGGCCGCGTAGATGTCGGCCCGCTCGCTCTGCGGCGAGCCGTGCCAGCGCTCGGGGGCCTGGTAGGCGGGGTTGCCCGCGGGCGCGCCCCGGCCCTGCACGACCGCGATCCCGAGGTCGCTCAGCTTCGCGCGGCCGTCGGGCGCGATGAGGATCCGGTCGGGCGTGACGTCGCCGTGGTGGACGCCCTTGGCGTGCGCGGCGGCGAGGCCGAGGAGGACGTCGCTGAGGACGACCACCGCGGACTCGGGGTCGAGCGGGTCGGTGAGCATGCGGCGCAGCGTCACCCCGTCGAAGAACTCCGAGACGACCGCGGCCTCGTCGCCTCCGGTGACCAGCTGGTACACCTGGACGAGGTTGTCGTCCTCCAGCTGAGACAGGATCTCCATCCGGTGCGCGAAGGCCTCGTCCCGAGGCAGCGCCGGAGGCAGGTAGCGGATGGCGACCTGGGTCCCTGTCAGCTCGTCGGTGGCGAGCACCTGCCGCCCGGACGCGTCGGCTCCCAGCTCGCGGACGAGAGAGAACCCCGGTACCGCCCAGCCGTCAGTCACTTCAGTCCAGCCCCTTAACGCACGTGCATTTCCGATGCCCTCATGGGTGGATACCGGCAGTTGCGGTGGGTGGTCAAGCGAGTTACCGGATTGTGTCGAGGTCGGCGCATATGTGCGGCCGAAAGGCCACGGCGTGCCCACCCTGCGGTGACCTTCCGTGATCTTCGATCCGGCCCGGCGGCGGGCTCCCCGGCGCAGCCGGTCCCCCCGAGAAGCCCCCCGAGAAGCCTCCCGGGAGCCCGCCGCCGGGCCATGCGCACGGACCCGGGACCGGCCACCCGGAGGGTGCTGGCAGACTGAGTCCGTGACTTCCACCGACCGTTCCCAAGCCCTGTTCGACCGGGCCCAGACCGTCGTGCCGGGTGGCGTGAACTCCCCGGTCCGGGCGTTTCGGGCCGTCGGCGGCACACCCCGATTCATGGCCTCGGCCAAGGGCGCCTATCTGACCGACGCCGACGGCAACACCTACGTCGACATGATCTGCTCGTGGGGACCGATGATCCTCGGCCACGCCCACCCGGCGGTCGTCGAGGCGGTCACGGCCGCGGCCGCGGGCGGGACGTCCTACGGCGCGCCGACGCAGGGCGAGGTCGACCTCGCCGAGGAGATCGTCGCGCGCACCGCGGTGGAGAAGGTCAGGCTGGTCAACTCCGGCACCGAGGCGACGATGTCGGCGATCCGGCTCGCGCGGGGCTTCACCGAGCGGTCCAAGGTGATCAAGTTCGCCGGGTGCTACCACGGCCACGTAGACGCCCTGCTGGCCTCGGCGGGCTCCGGCCTGGTCACCCTCGGCCTGCCCGACACCCCGGGCGTCACGGGCGCCTCCACCGCCGACACGATCGTGCTGCCGTACAACGACGCGCTGGCCGTCGAGAAGGCCTTCGCCGACTCCGGCCACGAGATCGCCTGCGTGATCACCGAGGCGTGCCCGTCGAACATGGGCGTCGTGCCCCCGATCGACGGCTTCAACGAGCTGCTGCGCCGCCTGTGCGCCAAGCACGGCGCCCTCCTGATCCTCGACGAGGTGCTCACCGGCTTCCGCGTCACCAGGTCCGGCTGGTACGGGCGCGAGGGCGTCAAGGCCGACCTGTTCACCTTCGGCAAGGTCATGGGCGGCGGCCTGCCCGCCGCGGCGTTCGGCGGCCGCGCCGACGTCATGGACCACCTGGCGCCCGCCGGGCCGGTCTACCAGGCCGGCACCCTGTCGGGGAACCCGCTGGCGACCGCCGCGGGCCTGGCGACGCTGCGCAACGCCACCGACGAGGTCTACGCCAAGGTCGACCGGGCCGCCGCGCTCGTCGGCGAGTGGGCGTCCGACGCGCTCAGCCGCGAGGGCGTCCCGCACCGGCTGCAGACCGCGGGCAACCTCTTCTCGGTCTTCTTCACCGACGAGCGCGTCCTGGACTTCGAGGCCGCCCGCAAGCAGAACTCCGCGGCCTACGCGGCGTTCTTCCACGAGGCGCTGAACCGCGGCGTCTACCTGCCCCCGTCGTCCTACGAGGCGTGGTTCCTGAGCGCCGCGCACGACGACGCGGCCCTCGACCGGATCGCCGAGGCGCTGCCGCACGCGGCCCGTGCCGCGGCACAGGCCGGCTGACCCTTTCCCGCGAGTACCCTGGGGCCGCCATGACTGAGACCACGATCGTCCATCTGCTGCGCCACGGTGAGGTGTACAACCCTCACAAGGTGCTCTACGGCCGGCTGCCCGACTTCCACCTCAGTGAAGACGGGCACCTCATGGCCAAGGCCGCGGCGGCTCACCTGAGCCGGCGCGACATCGTCGCCCTCTTCACCTCCCCCCTTGAGCGGGCCCAGGAGACGGTCGCCCCGCTGGCGGCGGCCACCGGGCTCACCCCCACGATCGACGAGCGGCTGATCGAGGCCGAGAACGTCTTCGAAGGCCAGGTCTTCACGATGGGGCGACTCGTCGACCCCCGGGTGTGGCCGCACTTCCGCAACCCCTTCAGCCCTTCGTGGGGCGAGTCGTTCGAGACCGTGGCGCGGCGCATGACCGCGTTCACCGAGGACGTCCGGCGCCACGTCCGCGGCCGGGAAGCCGTCTGCGTGAGCCACCAGTTGCCCATCTACACCGCGCGCCGCCGGGCCGAAGGCCTGCGGCTGTGGCACGATCCGCGCCGCCGCGAGTGCGGCCTGGCCAGTGTCACCAGCCTCGTCTTCGAAGGCGACACGCTCGCCCGGGTCGAGTACTTCGAGCCCGCCGCCCATCTGATCAAGGGCCCCACCGTTCCGGGCGCCTGAGGCGCCGGTACAGTCGGGTACTACAGTCCGTAGTACTTCAGGAGTGAGCATGATCCCCCGTGCCGCCGCCGCCACAGGTGCCGCCGTCGCGCTGCTGTTCGCCGCGGCCTGCGGGTCCGGCGGCGCGGGGGCCGGACCGGGCGAGCCCCTGCCCGTCGGTGAGCGCAAGGCGCCGTCGGCGGTGGCGGGCGAGGACCTCGACGGCAAGGCGCTCGACCTGGCCGCCTACAAGGGCAAGGTCACCGTCGTGAACTTCTGGGCGTCGTGGTGCGGCCCCTGCCGGGGCGAGGCCGAGACGCTGGAGTACGTCTACCAGGAGAACAAGGACGACGGCGTCGAGTTCGTCGGCGTGGACATCGAGGACACCCGGGACGGCGCCAAGGCGTTCACCCGGACGTTCAAGACGACCTACCCGAGCTTCTTCGACCCCGAGGGCAAGATCACCCAGGCCTTCTCCACGGTCAACCCGAGCGCGCTGCCGACCACCCTGATCCTGGACCGCGAGGGCCGCGTCGCCGTGCAGTTCCCCGGGCTGGTGACGACCACCAAGCTGGAACCGGCGCTCGCGAAGATCGTCGCCGAGCAGTGATCGCCGCAGCGGGCATCGAGCAGACCATCACCAGCGGGACGCTGGTGCTGGCGCTGCCGCTCGCCGCGCTCGCCGGGATGGTGTCCTTCCTCAGCCCGTGCGTGCTCCCGCTCGTCCCCGGCTACCTGTCGTACGTGACGGGCCTGACCGGCGAGGACCTCGCCGAGCAGCGCAAGGGACGGCTGGTGGCCGGCGTCGGCCTGTTCGTCCTCGGCTTCACCTTCGTGTTCATGGCCTACGGCTTCATCTTCGGCGGCCTCGGCCGCTGGCTGAACGCCTACGAGGACACGATCACCCGGCTCCTCGGCCTCGCCACGATCTTCATGGGCCTGCTGTTCATGGGCCTGTTCACGAACCTCCAGCGCACCGTGAAGTCCACCCGGCTGCCGAGCGCGGGCATCGCGGGAGCGCCGCTGCTGGGCGCGCTGTTCGGCCTCGGCTGGACCCCCTGCATCGGCCCGACGCTCGGTGCGATCCAGGCACTGGCGGTCACCGAGGCCACCCCGGTCCGCGGCGGCGTCCTGTCGTTCTTCTACTGCGTCGGCCTCGGCCTGCCCTTCCTGGTGACGGCGCTGGCCTACCGCCGCGCGCTGGGCGTCTTCGGATGGGTGAAGCGGCACTACCTCCTGGTGATGCGGCTCGGCGGCGGGATGCTGGTGTTGATCGGCGTGCTGCTGCTGACGGGGCTGTGGACGGAACTCAACAATGAGCTGCGGGTCTGGATCGGCGGCTTCGGGACGGTGATCTAGATGGGTGTCTTGGGCTGGCTGCGCTGGGGCTGGCGCCAGTTGACGTCGATGCGGACGGCGCTGGTGCTGCTGTTCCTCGTGGCGCTGGCGTCCGTGCCCGGGTCGGTGTTCCCGCAGCGCGGCATGTCGCCGGAGAAGGTGCAGCAGTACTTCACCGACCATCCGGACCTCGCCGCGTGGCTCGACCGCCTCTCGCTGTTCGACGTGTTCGCCGCGCCGTGGTTCGCCGCGATCTACCTGCTGCTGTTCACCTCGCTCGCGGGCTGCGTGGTGCCGCGCACCTGGCAGCTCTTCCAGCATGTGCGCGCCCGGCCCCCGAAGGCCCCCAAGCGCTTCGGGAAGCTTCCGCAGCACGCGGAGTTCACCTCCGACGCCTCGCCCGAGGAGGTCGTCGAGGCGGCCCGCGCGGCTCTGCGCGGGCGGCGCTTCCGGACCGAGACCGACGGCCTGTCCGTCGCGTCGGAGAAGGGGTACCTGGGCGAGGCGGGGAACCTGCTGTTCCACCTGTCGATGCTCGCCCTGCTGCTCGCGGTCGGCCTCGGCGCCCTGTTCGGCTACCGGGGGAACCTGCTGCTCACCGAAGGCAAGGGCTTCAGCAACTCCGTCGCCTTCTACGACGAGTACAAGCCCGGCCATCTCGTGGACCCCGAGGACCTCGCGCCCTTCCAGCTCACGATGGACGACTTCGAGGCGACCTTCATCGACTCGGGCCCGCAGACGGGCCAGCCGAGCGGCTTCCACGCGAGTGTGACGTACCGGGACGAGCCCGGCGCGGAGCAGCAGAAGTACGACATCCGGGTGAACCACCCCCTGGAGGTCGACGGAGCCAAGGTCTACCTCCTCGGCCACGGCTACGCTCCGACTTTCAAGATCACCGACTCCGAGGGGAACGTCGCGTTCAACGACGCGGCCCAGTTCCTGCCGCGTGAGACCGGCAACCTCACCTCCGAGGGCGTCGTGAAGACCCCCGACGCGAAGCCGCAGCTCGCGTTCCAGCTGATGTTCTGGCCGACCGCGGGGGCGTCCTCGGACGGCTCGTCGATCGTGTCGACCTTCCCCGGGCCGCTCAACCCGACCGTCGCGATCAAGGCGGCCTTCAAGGGCGACCTGAACATGGACGGCGGCGAGCCCCAGTCCGTCTACGAGATCGACTCCAGCAAACTGGAGATGATCAAGCTGCCCGAGGACGCGAAGGTCCTCAAGGTGGGCGACAAGCTCGACCTGCCCGATGGAGCGGGAACCCTGGAGTTCACCGGGTTCAAGGAGTACGGAGCCATCACGGTCACCTATGACCCGGGCCGCGTGCCCGCACTGTTCGCCGGGGCGCTGGCCGTCCTCGGCCTGATCGGCTCGTTCATGATCCGCCGCCGCAGGGTGTGGGTCCGTGCGAGCGCCGGAGAGAACGGGCGTACCTTGGTCGAGGTCGGCGGCCTCACCCTGGGCGCGGCCACGGCGGAGTTCGACGAGATCGTGCGCGGACTGCGGCCGGATGACGGCGAGCGCGACGCGCGCTCGGATGACAGCGAGCCGGTCGTGACCGGCCCGATCAAGGAGTGACACGGTGGTCGACGCCGATCTGGCCGGCCTGAGCAACAACCTCGTGCTCGGCGCGGTGCTCTTGTACATCGTCGCGATGCTCGGCTACGCGGCCGACCTCATCTCGTCGCCGACCCGGGCCGAGCGCCGCGCGCTGGTGGGCGCCGGGGCACCGGCAGTGGAAGAGCCCGAGAAGCCCGAGGAGAGCGAGGGCAGGAGGAAGGCCGACTGGGGCCGGTTCGCCGTCCTCATCACCTGCTTCGGGTGGCTGCTGCACGCGGGCGCGATGCTGACCCGCGGCATCGCGGTGGAGCGCTGGCCGTGGGCGAACATGTACGAGTTCGTCGTCGCGATCTGCCTCGCCGCGGTCACCGCCTACCTGGTGCTGCTGTACAAGACCAAGGCGCGGTTCCTCGGCGCGTTCGTCATGGTGGCGGTCGTGCTGGGGCTCGGCGCGGCGACGATCTGGCTGTACCAGGAGGCCGGCGCGGTCGTCCCGGCGCTGGAGTCGTACTGGATCGCCATCCACGTCACCGCGGCCATCATCGCCTCGGGCGGCTTCACCGTCGGCTTCGTCGCGACGCTGCTCTACCTCTTCGCGGCGCGCCACGAGGTGCGCAAGGCCGGGGAGAAGGCGGACGCGGTCAAGCCGAGCCTGCTCGACCGCCTGCCCGGCGCCGACGTCCTCGACGGCCTCGCCTACAAGTCGATCATGTTCGTGTTCCCGGTCTGGACGTTCGCCATCATCGCGGGCGCGATCTGGGCGGACTCGGCGTGGGGCCGCTACTGGGGCTGGGACCCCAAGGAGACGTGGTCCTTCATCGTCTTCGCGATCTACGCCGGCTACCTGCACGCGCGGGCGACCGCGGGCTGGAAGGGCAGCAAGGCCGCCGTCGTGTCCGTGATCGGCTACGCGGCGCTGCTGTTCAACCTGGTCGGCGTGAACGTCTTCATGAGCGGACTGCACTCGTACTCCGGCATGTGATGTGATCATGAGCGCTTCCGCGCTTGAATGGTCGGCGTTGTCCGGCTACGCGGGAGTTTGCCCATGCGGTGGGGAAGACATCGGAGGACCGCTGAGGCGATCCCCGCGGCCCCGGCCCGTCCCGACGCGGTGCGCGCCCGTGAGGTGCAGCCGAGGGACGGCCGGGGCCGTTTCCGTCGGGCGGGCCGCGACGACGCCTCGGTGGGTCTGAGGGACGCCGCGGCCTACGAGCTGTACGACGCGTCCGACGCCATCGTCGCGGTCCCGCCGCATCCGCCGGACCACCGCTGGGGCGGCGACGGACGGATCCACTGCGGCCCGCTGGAGCAGATCCTGGTCCGGCAGTGGGACGCCGCCGCGGGCCCGCCCCCGGACGCGATCGTGCGCGCGGTGGAGAGCCTCGCGGGGCTGCCCCCGGCGCTGAAGGAGAAGCTCGCCAGGGGCCTCGACGCCATCTACGTGGGCCCCGGCGGGGTGCCCGACCTCGACCACATGGGGGAGCTCAAAGGCCGGGCACTGCCATCGGGCGCCGCCACCTGGGACATCTGCGCGGGCGCCTACGGCAACCGCAAGATCGTCGTGGGCGACCGTCCGTCGCCCACCCCCGACGTGATGATGCACGAGGTCGGCCACGCCCTCGACGACGTGGACGACCCCGGTGCCGGCTGGGCGTCGGACTCCCCCGAGTTCCAGACGCTCTTTCGTGCCTGCTCGCCCTTCCTGCGCAGCGGGTTCCACCGCCAGGAGGGTGTGCTGGGGCGCCGGGAGTTCTTCGCCGACGCGTTCGCGGCGATCGCCTCGCACCAGCGTCCCGCCCTCGTCGACATGCTCGGCGGAAACATCCGCCTGGCGCTCGACGTGATGCTGTTCTTCAACCGCCGGTATGGAATCTGAGGAGTACGAGGATGTACGTGATCAGACTCGCCAATGGGAGATTGCGGGTGCCGTACAGCGAACTCACCGAGAACGAGGAGATCGTTCAGGCCTATCGTGAAATAGGCCCCGAAGACGAGGAATACTCATCACTGATGGCCGAAGCGGTCAGCGAAGAGGAACTCGTCCGGATCAAAGATCGCTGGCGCAGGGACGATGCCGCACTGCGGGCGAGCTTCGAGGCCTGGAAGGCTTCATCCGAGGAGGATTGAGCCCGTCCGCTCTAGCGGACTTCGGCGAGCGGCTCTTCGCCGCGCAGGAGCGCGTGCACCTCGGACTCGCGGAACCGGCGGTGGCCGCCCGGCGTGCGGATGCTGCTGATGCGTCCTGCGGCGGCCCAGCGGGTGACCGTCTTCGGGTCGACCCGGAACAGTGCGGCGACCTCACCAGGTGTCAACAGACGCTCACTAGTGCTTTCCACGGATTCTCTCCCCTTTTGTCCCGCTCTGGTGACGGGTGGTTGGATTCCAAGTCTGACGGGTCAAGACCGATTCATGCCTTGTTTTCGGAAAAGATGACTTTCTGTGACGCCCTGACCAGGGACTATGTCGGAAAGTAACCGATGCATGTCTCACAGCAGCAACGGAGGTGTCACTGACATCGCCCTTGACCCGCACAGACCCCATCAGATGAGGGTTTCGGGTGGTTGGTTCGCGGCTCCTCAGGGGTGCTCGGCTAGGGTTCCGCTCATGTCGGATCTGGTCACTTTGTCGGAAATCGAAGCTGCTGCCCGGCGGCTCCACGGGGTCGCCGTCCGCACCCCTCTGGTCCGCCTCCCCGGGACCGAATTGTCGATCAAGCCGGAATCCCTGCAACCTGTCGGCTCCTTCAAAATCCGCGGCGCATATGCCGCGATGACCGCCGGTGCGGTCCCCTCGGGCGTGGTCGCCCATTCCAGCGGGAATCACGCGCAGGCCGTCGCCTACGCGGCCCGGGAACTGGGCATTCCGGCAGTTCTCGTCATTCCGCATACCGCGCCCGAGGTGAAAGTGCAGGCATGCCTTGAGCTCGGCGCGGAAGTCGTCCTTGTGGAACCGAATCTCGAGGCCCGCGCCGGAACGGCCGAAAGGCTCGCGGAAGCGCACGGCTACGACCTCATTCCCCCGTTCGAGGACCTCCGGGTGATCGCGGGCCAGGCGACCATCGGCCTCGAACTGCTCGCCGACGACCCGCACCTCGACGTCGTCCTCGTCCCGGTCGGCGGGGGCGGACTGGTCGCGGGCGTCGCCGCCGCGGTCAAGCTGGCCGGTCGGCGCACCAAGGTCATCGGCGTCGAGCCGTCGCTGGCCGCCGACGCCCGCGACTCGCTGCGCGGCGGCACCCCGGTCTCCTGGGACCCCGCCAAGACCGCCCGCACCATGGCCGACGCCCTGCGCGCCGAACGCGTCGGCGACATCCCGTTCCGCCACATCATGAAGTACGTGGACGACATCATCACCGTCACCGAGCAGGAGATCTTCGAGGCGGTCCGACGCCTCGCCGCAGGCGCCCACCTGATCGCCGAACCCGCCGGCGCCGTCGCCGCGGCCGGCTACCTCGCCCACCGCGGGGCCCTGCCCGACGGCACCCGCTACGCCGCGGTCCTCTCCGGCGGCAACGTCGACCCGGCCCTGCTCTTCGGCTGACGGGAGGGGCCCGCGCGGGCGGGTCGGCGTTAGGGGTGGGGCGGGGGAGAGGTTCGCTGAGCAGGGGATACCCTCGGAGGCACCATGCGCCACGTCATCGCTTACACCGCGTCCAGGGTGCTGCTGTTCGCCGCGACGGCAGCGATCCTTCTGCTCATCGGGGTCAACGGGCTCCTGAACCTCGCGCTCGCCGTGCTGATCTCCGGCATCGTCAGTTATGTGGTGCTGTCCAAGCAGCGCGACGCCGTCTCCACCGTCATGGTCGAGCGGACGCAGCGGCAGGGCCGCGAGGACGGCCAGGGTGACGAGGGCGCCGCGGCCTCCGCGGAATAGGCTGCACCCATGACCCGTGCCGATCTGGACAAGAAGCCCTCGGACGTCGCCGCGATGTTCGACGACACCGCCGAGCGGTACGACCTGCTCAACACCCTGATGACGGGCGGGCAGGACCGAGCCTGGCGCAAGGCGGTCGCCCGCGCGGTCGACGCGACCCGGGGCCAGCAGGTCCTCGACCTAGCGGCGGGCACCGGCACCTCCTCGGCGGTCCTCGCCGCCGACGGCGCCGAAGTCGTCGCCTGCGACTTCTCCCTCGGCATGCTCCAGGTCGGCACCCGCCGGCAGGCCGAGACGGCGGGGCTGACCTTCGTCGCCGGGGACGCCCTGCGCCTCCCGTTCGCCGACGGCTCCTTCGACACGGTGACGATCTCCTTCGGCCTGCGCAACGTCGCGGACGTGGACGCCGCCCTCAAGGAGCTCCTGCGGGTTACCAAGCCGGGCGGGAAGCTGGTCATCTGCGAGGTGAGCCACCCGCGCAACCCGCTGCTGCGCACCGGGCACCGCCTGCATCTGAAGGTGGGCCTGCCGTTCCTCGCCCGCTTCAGCTCGAACGCCGACTCCTACCACTACCTGGCGGAGTCCACGCTCAAGTGGCCCGACCAGCGCGGTCTCGCCGCCGTGCTGCGCGACGCCGGCTGGGACCGCGTCCAGTGGCGCGACCTCACCTTCGGCGTCGCCGCGATCCATCGGGCCTGGAAGCCGGAGATCATTACCGAAGCCGAGTAACCTCCTCTGCCGCTCGCGAGCACGTCGGGTGTAGCGTGAGCATCAAGAGAGTTTGTGAAGTTGTTCACAAACGCACTTGAGCGGAGCGAAGAAGGTCGGCAGTTGAGCGAGCACTCCCCCGAAGCCGCGGACGTCATCGTCGTGGGGGCCGGTCCCGCCGGCTCCACCACGGCGTACTACCTCGCGCAGACGGGTCTGAAGGTCCTCCTGCTGGAGAAGGCGACCTTCCCAAGGGACAAGATCTGCGGCGACGGGCTCACCCCGCGCGCGGTCCGGCAGCTGATCGCGATGGGCGTCGACATCAACGCCCCGGGCTGGATCCGCAACAAGGGCCTGCGCATCTACGGCGGTGGTGTCAAGATCGAGCTGCCCTGGCCCGAGTTGGCGACCTTCCCCGACTTCGGCCTGGTGCGCCCCCGCATGGACCTCGACATGCTGCTCGCCGAGCACGCGGCCAAGGCGGGCGCCACCCTGATGCAGGGCACGACGGTCACCGAGCCGATCATCGACGAGCGCAGCGACCGCGTCACAGGCGTGCGCACCAAGGACGGGCGCGAGTTCCGCGCCCGCATGGTCGTGGCCGCGGACGGCAACTCCGCCCGGATGGCCCTCGCCATCGGCATCCGCAAGCGCGAGGACCGGCCCATGGGCGTGGCCGTCCGGCGCTACTACGAGACGCCCCGCCACGACGACGACTACATGGAGTCGTGGCTTGAGCTGTGGGACGGCGAGAAGCTGCTCCCCGGGTACGGATGGGTCTTCGGGTGCGGCAACGGCACCTCGAACGTCGGACTCGGCCTGCTCAACACCTCCAAGTCGTTCCAGAACACCGACTACCGCGAGATGCTCCGCCGCTGGACCGCCGGAATGCCCGAAGAGTGGCAGTTCGACGAGGCCCACGCGACGGGTCCGGTCCGCGGCGCGGCGCTGCCGATGGGATTCAACCGGCAGCCGCACTACTCCCGGGGCCTGCTCCTGGTGGGCGACGCCGGAGGCATGATCAACCCGTTCAACGGCGAGGGCATCGACTACGCGATGGAGTCCGGCCGCCTGGCCGCCGACATCATCGTGCAGGCGCTGGCCAGACCGACCGCCGCACAGCGGGAACGGGCGCTGTACGAGTACCCGCGCATCCTCAAGGAGGAGCACGGGGGGTACTTCACGATCGGGCGCGTGTTCGTGAATGCCATC
Organism: Actinocorallia aurea; assembly: GCF_054783995.1. Classification (NCBI taxonomy): domain Bacteria; kingdom Bacillati; phylum Actinomycetota; class Actinomycetes; order Streptosporangiales; family Thermomonosporaceae; genus Actinocorallia; species Actinocorallia aurea. Next base: position 92,355 of record NZ_BAAGPQ010000006.1, on the reverse strand, counting down.
GGCGACCCGCGGGTGATGAAGTTCGCCACCCGGCACGGGCTGCCCCACCCGACGCTGATGCGGTTCACGCTGAAGCTCCTGGCCAACCTCACCGACCCGCGCGGGGGAGACGCGATGGACCGGATCATCAACGCGATGACCCGGATCGCCCCGTCGGCCTGACCCCCCGCTCCGAACAACTGAAACCCCACTGGTACGGACCAATGCGCGTTCTCACTAGGATGATGCAGCTCACAACGGTGAGATGTGTCACGAACTCTCAAGAGGGGGGTGTGTGATCCCGTGGACCTCTACTTGCCCATCATCGTGCTCGGGGCGCTGGCGGCCGCCTTCGCCGTCGGCTCGGTGATCATGGCGGCTTTCACCGGCCCCAAGCGCTGGAACAGAGCCAAGCTCGAATCCTACGAATGCGGGATCGAGCCGACACCGCAGCCGGTCGGCGGCGGCCGGTTCCCCGTGAAGTACTACCTCACGGCGATGCTCTTCATCGTCTTCGACATTGAGATCATCTTCCTGTACCCCTGGGCGGCCTCGTTCGACCGCCTCGGGCTCTTCGGACTCGTCGAAATGGTGTTGTTCATCGTCACCGTCCTTGTCGCGTACGCCTATGTGTGGCGGCGCGGCGGCCTGGAGTGGGACTGATTCACCATGGGTCTTGAAGAGAAACTTCCAAGCGGATTCCTGCTCAGCACCGTGGAGCAGGTCGCGGGCTGGGCACGGCGCAGCTCCACCTGGCCGGCGACGTTCGGTCTCGCGTGCTGCGCCATCGAGTTGATGGCGACCGGCGACCCCCGGCATGACATGTCCCGCTGGGGCATGGAGCGCGCGGCGGCCACCCCGAGACAGGCCGACCTCATGATCGTCGCGGGCCGGGTGAGCCAGAAGATGGCTCCCGTCCTGCGGCAGGTCTACGACCAGATGACCGAACCCAAGTGGGTCATCGCCATGGGGGTCTGCGCCTCGTCCGGTGGCATGTTCAACAACTATGCGATCGTCCAGGGCGTCGATCACATCGTACCAGTGGACATCTACCTGCCCGGATGCCCCCCGCGTCCCGAGATGCTGCTCGATGCGATCTTGAAACTGCACGACAAGATGCAGAATACGAAACTCGGCGTGCAGCGCGAACGGCAGATCCAGGAACTGGAGAAGGCGAAGCTGCGGCAGCTGCCGCTGCTCGGGCAGTCCGGGGCGCGCTCATGAGCGAGAACAACGGCGCGCGCCAAGGCATGTTCGGCGCGAACACGACGGGCGACACCTCCGGCTACGGCCGCCTCGTCGTCAAGCGCCCCGCCGCGGCCTCCTCGCCGCGCCCCTACGGCGGGTACTTCGACGACGTCGCCGACCACCTGGAGCGGTCCGGCTTCGGCGACGCGGTCGAGCGGACCGTCGTCGACCGCGGCGAGCTGACCTTCTTCATCAAGCGCGAGCGGATCGCCGAGGTCGCCGCGGTGCTGCGCGACGACCCCGAGCTGCGGTTCGAGCTGCTCTCGGGCGTCTCGGGCACGCACTACCCCGCCGAGGAGGGGCGCGAGCTGCACGCGGTCTACCACCTGCTGTCGATGACCCACAACCGGCGCGTCCGGCTCGAGGTGGCGATCCCCGACGCCGACCCGCACGTCCCGTCGCTCGTCGGGGTCTACCCGACCGCCGACTGGCACGAGCGCGAGACGTGGGACTTCTTCGGCATCGTCTTCGACGGCCACCCGGCGCTCACCCGCATCGAGATGCCGGACGACTGGATCGGGCACCCGCAGCGCAAGGACTACCCCCTCGGCGGCATCCCCGTCGAGTACCGCGGCGCGGAGATCCCGCCGCCGGACGAGCGGAGGTCGTACTCATGACCACCACGTATGACGCCTACAAGGCGGGCGCGACGGACGACGGCGCCGAGGGCCGGATCTTCAACGTCGCCGGCGCCGACTGGGACGACGTCGTCGCCGGCGCCAAGGACGCCGCCGACGACGAGCGCCTCGTCATCAACATGGGGCCGCAGCACCCCTCGACGCACGGCGTGCTCCGGCTCATCCTCACCCTCGACGGCGAGTCCGTCGACGAGGTGCGGGTGGGCATCGGGTACCTGCACACCGGCATCGAGAAGAACATGGAGTTCCGCACCTGGACGCAGGGCACCACGTTCTGCACCCGGATGGACTACCTGGCGCCCATCTTCAACGAGACGGCGTACTGCCTCGCGGTGGAGAAGCTGCTCGGCGTCACCGACCGCATCCCCGAGCGGGCCAGCGTCATCCGCGTGATGATGATGGAGCTGAACCGGATCTCCTCGCACCTCGTCGCGATCGCCACCTTCGGGCTGGAGCTCGGCGCGACGACGGTGATGCTCAACGGCTTCGTCGAGCGCGAGTACACCCTCGACCTGTTCGAGGAGATCTGCGGTCTGCGCATGAACATGGCCTACGTCCGGCCGGGCGGCGTCGCCCAGGACGTCGGCCCCGCGGCGATCGGTAAGCTGCGCGCCTACCTGGAGCGCATGCCCGAGCGGTTCCGCACGATGCGCAAGCTGCTCGACGCCAACCCGGTCTACCTGGCCCGGACCAAGGACGTGGCCTACCTCGACCTGACGGGCTGCATGGCCCTCGGCGTCACCGGCCCGGTACTGCGCAGCGCAGGTCTTCCGTGGGACCTGCGCAAGACGCAGCCCTACTGCGGCTACGAGACGTACGACTTCCAGGTCCACACCCAGGACACCGCCGACGTGTACGGCCGCTATCTCGTCCGCATGGCCGAGATGGAGGAGTCGCTGAAGATCGTCGAGCAGTGCGTGGAGCGGCTCACCAAGGGCTCGGCCAAGGACGGCCCGGTGATGATCGAGGACAAGAAGATCGGCTGGCCCGCGCAGCTCGCGATCGGCGCCGACGGCATGGGCAACTCGCCCGCCCACATCGGGCACATCATGGGCGAGTCCATGGAGGCCCTGATCCACCACTTCAAGCTGGTGACCGAGGGCTTCCGGGTGCCCGCCGGGCAGGTCTACGCCGCGGTGGAGTCCCCGCGCGGCGAGCTCGGCGCGCACGTGGTGTCCGACGGGGGCACGCGCCCCTACCGGGTGCACTTCCGCGAACCGTCCTTCGTGAACCTTCAGTCGACCGCCGCGATGTGCGAGGGCGGCTACGTCGCCGACGTCATCGCCGCGGTCGCGTCCATCGACCCCGTGATGGGAGGTGTCGACCGATGACGACCTTCATCCCGCTCGGCTTCACGGGGCATTTCCCCGAAGGCTCCGCCTACGACGTGGAGACCAGGCAGCGCCTGGAGCAGGACGCCAAGGAGATCATCGCCAAGTACCCCAAGACGCGCAGCGCCCTGCTGCCGATGCTGCACCTCGTGCAGTCCGTCGACGGGTGCGTGACCCAGGCCGGCGTCGAGTTCTGCGCGCAGATGCTCGACATCAGCCCGGCCCAGGTGACCGGTGTGGCGACCTTCTACACCCAGTACAAGCGCCGCCCGATGGGCGACTACCACGTCGGCGTGTGCATCAACACGCTGTGCGCGGTGCTCGGCGGCGACGAGATCTGGGCGGCGCTGGAGGAGCACGTCGGCGTCGGGCACGACGAGGTGACCGAGGACGGCAAGGTGTCGCTGGAGCGGCTGGAGTGCAACGCCGCCTGCGACTTCGCGCCGGTCATGATGGTCAACTGGGAGTTCTACGACAACCAGACCCCCGAGTCGGCCAAGCAGCTCGTCGACGACCTGCGCGCGGGCCGCGAAGTGCCGCCGACCCGCGGCCCGAACGGCCTCTGCACGTTCAAGGAGGCCTCCCGGGTCCTCGCCGGCTTCAACGACGGACGCGCCGGCGAAGGCGTCCAGGCGGGCCCGGAATCCCTCGTCGGCCTCGAGCTGGCCAAGGAGAAGGGCTGGGAGGCGCCATGACGACGAGCACTCCGACGACGCTCACCCCCGTCCTCACCAAGCACTGGGACCAGGCCGACTCCTTCACCCGCGCGGGCTACGAGCGGGAAGGCGGATACTCCTCCCTGCGCACGGCCCTCGGCATGGAGCCGTCCGCGATCGTCCAGGCGGTCAAGGACTCCGGCCTGCGCGGCCGGGGCGGCGCCGGATTCCCCACCGGCATGAAGTGGGGATTCCTCGCGCAGGGCACCGGCAAACCCACCTACCTGGTGGTCAACGCCGACGAGTCCGAGCCCGGGACGTGCAAGGACATCCCGCTCATGCTCGCCAACCCGCACGTGCTCGTCGAGGGCGTGATCATCAGCTCGTTCGCGATCGGCGCGCACCAGGCGTTCATCTATGTGCGCGGTGAGGTCCTGCACGTCATCCGGCGGCTCCAGCAGGCCGTCGCCGAGGCGTACGAGGCCGGATACCTCGGCAAGGACATCCTGGGTTCGGGGTACGACCTCGAACTCGTCGTCCACGCCGGGGCGGGCGCGTACATCTGCGGCGAGGAGACCGCGCTGCTGGACTCGCTGGAGGGTTTCCGGGGCCAGCCCCGGCTCAAGCCCCCCTTCCCCGCGGTGGCGGGCCTCTACGGCGGACCCACCGTGGTGAACAACGTCGAGTCCATCGCGTCGGTTCCCTCGATCGTCGCCAACGGCGCCGACTGGTTCGGCTCGATGGGCACCGAGAAGTCGAAGGGCTTCGGCATCTTCTCCCTCTCGGGGCACGTCACCCGGCCCGGCCAGTACGAGGCGCCGCTCGGGATCACGCTGCGCGAGCTGCTGGAGATGGCGGGCGGCGTCCGCGAGGGCCACGAACTGAAGTTCTGGACCCCCGGCGGATCGTCCACGCCCATCTTCACCGCCGAGCACCTCGACGTGCCGCTGGACTTCGAGTCCGTCGGCGCGGCGGGGTCCATGCTCGGCACGCGCGCGCTGCAGATCTTCGACGAGACCACGTGCGTGGTGCGGGCGGTCTCGCGCTGGACCGACTTCTACGCGCACGAGTCCTGCGGCAAGTGCACGCCGTGCCGCGAGGGCACCTACTGGCTCAAGCAGATGCTCAAGCGGCTGGACGCCGGGCAGGGCACCGAAGAGGACCTCCAGACGATGAACGACATCGCCGACAACATCCTCGGAAGGTCCTTCTGCGCTCTCGGCGACGGTGCGACGAGCCCGATCCACTCCTCGATCAAGTACTTCCGCGAGGAGTACCTGGCGCACTTCTCCCACGGCGGGTGCCCGTTCGACCCCGCCAAGTCCACGAAGTGGGGCGCATAAATGACCGCGACATCCGAGACGGGCGTCGTTCCCCAGGAGGACCTCGTCTCCCTCACCATCGACGGCTTCGAGATCTCCGTCCCGAAGGGGACGCTGGTCATCCGGGCCGCCGAACTGCTCGGCATCCAGATCCCCCGGTTCTGCGACCACCCGCTGCTCGACCCGGTCGGCGCGTGCCGCCAGTGCCTGGTGGACATCCCCGACGCCGGCAACGGCAGGGGCTTCCCCAAGCCGCAGGCGTCCTGCACCATCCCGGTCGAGAACGGGATGGTCGTCAACACCCAGCTCACGTCCCCGGTCGCCGACAAGGCGCAGAAGGGCGTGATGGAGTTCCTGCTCATCAACCACCCGCTGGACTGCCCGGTCTGCGACAAGGGCGGCGAGTGCCCCCTGCAGAACCAGGCGATGTCCAACGGGCGGGGCGAGTCCCGGTTCACCGAGCGCAAGCGCACCTTCGCCAAGCCGCTGCCGCTGTCGTCGCAGGTGCTGCTCGACCGCGAACGCTGCATCCAGTGCGCGCGCTGCACCCGGTTCTCCGAGCAGATCGCCGGCGACCCGTTCATCGACCTGTTCGAGCGGGGCGCCAAGGAGCAGGTGGGCACGGCCGACGGTGAGCCGTTCTCGTCCTACTTCTCCGGCAACACCGTGCAGATCTGCCCGGTCGGCGCGCTCACCGGCGCGGCCTACCGGTTCCGGTCGCGGCCGTTCGACCTGGTGTCGACCCCGTCGGTGTGCGAGCACTGCTCGTCCGGCTGCGCGCTGCGCACCGACCACCGGCGCGGCAAGGTCACCCGGCGCCTGGCGGGCGACGACCCGCAGGTGAACGAGGAGTGGAACTGCGACAAGGGCCGGTGGGCGTTCACCTACGCCACCGAGCCCGACCGGCTGCGCTACCCGCTGGTCCGCAACGCCGACGGCGTCCTTGAGCCCGCGTCCTGGCCGGAGGCGCTGCGCGCCGCCGCCGAGGGGCTCGGCTGGAAGAGCGCCGCGGTCCTGACGGGCGGCCGGCTCACCCTTGAGGACTCCTACGCCTACGCCAAGTTCGCCCGCGTCGCGCTCGGCACGAACGACCTCGACTTCCGGGCTAGGGCGCACAGCTCCGAGGAGGCCGACTTCCTCGCCTGGGGCGTCGCCGGACACGGGATCGAGGTGTCCTTCACCGCGCTGGAGAAGGCGCCGGTCGTCCTGCTGGCCGGGCTGGAGCCCGAGGAGGAGGCCGCCGCGGTCTTCCTGCGGCTGCGCAAGGCGGTGCGCAAGCACGGCCAGCGCGTCCTGGCGATCGCGCCGTTCGCCACGAAGGGCCTCACCAAGCTGAGCGGACGGCTCCTGCAGGCGGGTCCGGGCGGTGAGCCCGAGGCGCTGAGCATCTCCGGCGAGGCCGCCGAGGCGCTCGCCGCCGAAGGGTCGGTCATCCTCGTCGGGGAGCGGCTGGCGGAGGTGCCGGGCGCGCTCAGCGCCGCCGTGCGGCTCGCCCAGTCGACCGGGGCGAAGCTCGCCTGGGTCCCGCGCCGGGCCGGTGAGCGCGGCGCCGTCGAGGCCGGCGTGCTGCCGGGGCTGCTGCCCATCGGACGGCCCGTCACCGACCCGCAGGCGCGCGCCGAGGTGGCCCGGGTGTGGGGCGTCAGCTCCGTGCCCGACGCGCCCGGCCGCGACACCGCGCACATCCTCGCCGCCGCCTACGCGGGCGAGATCGAGGCGCTGGTCATCGGCGGTGTCGACCCCTACGACCTGCCCGACCCGGCGTTCGCGCTCGCGGCGCTGGACAAGACGGGCTTCATCGTCAGCCTGGAGCAGCGCGCGAGCGCGGTCACCGACCGCGCGGACGTGGTGCTGCCGGTCGCGGCGGTCGCCGAGAAGTCCGGCACCTTCGTCAACTGGGAGGGCCGCGGCAGGTCCTTCGAGACTGCGCTGAAGGTGCCCGGCGTGCTCACCGACCTCGCCGTCCTCGGCGCCCTGGCCGACGAGCTGGACTTCCACCTCGGCCTGCCCGACACCGCGGCGGCCCGCCGCGAGCTGGCGGAGCTGGGCTCCTACCGCGGTGAGCGCTCCGGCGCGCCCGGCACCCTGACGGAGTTCACCTACACCCCCGGCGACGGCGAGGCCCTGCTGGCCACCTGGCGGCAGCTCCTCGACGACGGCCGCCTCCAGGACGGCGAACCGCACCTGAAGGGCACGGCCCGCCCGGCCGTCGCCCGGATGTCGGCCGCCACCGCCGAGGCGAACGGGCTCAAGGGCGTGGTGACGGTCTCCACCGACCGCGGCGCGATCACCGTGCCGCTGGTCATCGACGACCTCCCCGAAGGCGTCGTGTGGCTGCCGGGCAACAGCTCCGGGATCAACCTCGCACGCGACCTCGGCGCGACCTCCGGCAGCGTCGTGAAGATCGGAGGCGTCGGCTGATGGACAGCTACCCCTACCCGACCCTCGCCGACTTCGGCAAGGACCCCTGGTGGCTGATGGTCGGCAAGTGCGTCGCCATCTTCGTCTTCCTGGTCCTGACCGTCCTGATGTCGATGTGGGTCGAGCGCCGCATCATCGGCCGCATGCAGCTGCGCATCGGCCCCAACCGGTGCGGGCCGTTCGGTCTGCTTCAGGGCCTCGCCGACGGCATCAAGCTGGCGCTGAAGGAGGACATCGTCCCGTCCGGAGTCGACAAGATCGTCTTCTGGACGGCGCCGGTGATCTCCGCGATCCCCGCCTTCATCTCCTTCATCATCATCCCGTTCGGCCCGATGGTCTCGGTGTTCGGCCACAAGACGCCGCTGCAGGGCACCGACCTGCCCGTCGCGGTGCTGCTGGTGCTGGCGATGAGCTCCATCGGCGTCTACGGGATCGTGCTCGCGGGCTGGGCGTCGATGTCGCCCTACTCGCTGCTCGGCGGCCTGCGCTCCAGCGCCCAGGTCATCTCCTACGAGATCGCGATGGGCCTGTCCTTCGTCGCGGTGTTCCTGTTCGCCGGGACCCTCTCGACGTCGGGGATCGTGGCCGCCCAGCACGACCGGTGGTTCGCGGTGATGCTGCTGCCCTCGTTCGTGGTCTACGTGATCACGATGATGGGCGAGTCCAACCGCATCCCGTTCGACCTGCCCGAGGGCGAGGGCGAACTCGTCGGCGGCTTCCACACCGAGTACTCGTCGCTGAAGTTCGCGATGTTCTTCCTCGCCGAGTACATCAACCTGGCCACCCTCTCCGCCCTGGCCACCACGCTGTTCCTCGGCGGCTGGCGCGCCCCCGCCCCGATCTCGACGGTCTGGGCCGGCGCGAACGAGGGCTGGTGGCCGATCCTGTGGTTCCTGGTGAAGATGTGGATGTTCATCTTCTTCTTCATCTGGCTGCGCGCCGCCCTCCCGCGTGTCCGCTACGACCAGCTGATGAAGCTCGGCTGGAAGGTCCTCATGCCGTTCTCCCTCGGCTGGATCCTCCTGGTCGCCACCTTCCGCGCCCTGCGCAACGAGGGCTACAGCTCGACCGGCTTCGTCATCGGCGCGGCGGTCCTCGTGGCCATCGCGCTCGGTGTCTCGGTCGTGGTGGACGTCCTCAAGCGCGAGAAGCCCGGCGGGAAGGCTGAGCCCACCGAGCACGCCGACTCCGGCAAGCAGACCGCAGTGCGGCCCGACCCGTTCGCGGGCGGCTTCCCCGTCCCGCCGCTGGACGCGCCGCACTACCACGGTGTGATACCCCGCCCTGCCCAAGGGCGGACCACGACCGAATCCGCGACCGAGAAGAAGGAGGTCGAAAGTGGGATTCACTGACTTCCTGAACCCGGTCAAGGGGTTCGGAGTCGCCTTCCACCAGCTGTTCACCAAGGTGGAGACGGTCCAGTACCCCGAGGTGAAGGTCGCGACCGCGCCGCGGTTCCACGGCCGGCACCAGCTCAACCGGTGGCCCGACGGCCTGGAGAAGTGCATCGGGTGCGAACTGTGCGCCTGGGCCTGCCCGGCCGACGCGATCTACGTCGAGGCCGGCGACAACACCGAGGAGGAGCGCTTCTCCCCGGGTGAGCGGTTCGGCCGCGTCTACCAGATCAACTACCTGCGCTGCATCCTGTGCGGGCTGTGCATCGAGGCGTGCCCGACCCGGGCGCTCACGATGACCAACGAGTACGAACTGGCCGACGACAGCCGCGAGTCGCTCATCTACACCAAGGAGATGCTGCTCGCCCCGCTGCGCGAGGGCATGACGCAGCCTCCGCACGCGATGGAGCTCGGCGAGACCGAAGAGGACTACTACCGGCTCGGGCTCGGCGCCAAGGACGGTGACTTCTGATGGTCGCCTTCTGGATCCTCGCGGTCGTCTCCGTCGCCGCCGCGCTCGGCATGATCTTCCAGAAGAAGGCCGTGTACTCGGCCCTTCTCCTGGCGGTCGTCATGCTCAGCCTGGCCGTGCTCTACGCCGTCCAGGACGCGCCGTTCCTCGCCTTCGTGCAGGTGATCGTCTACACCGGCGCGGTGCTGATGCTCTTCCTGTTCGTGCTGATGCTCGTCGGCGTCGCCTCCACCGACTCGCTCGTGGAGACGATCTCCGGCCAGCGGATCTGGGCGGCCATCGCGGGCCTCGGCTTCGGCGGCCTGCTCGTCTTCGGCTTCGGCTCGGCGACCTTCTCCGACAACGTCGGCCTCGCCGCCGCCAACGGCGAAGGCAACGTCATCGGCCTCGCCCGGCTGATCTTCGGCAAGTACGTGTTCGCCTTCGAGGTGACCAGCGCCCTGCTGATCACCGCGGCGCTCGGCGCGATGGTGCTGGCGCACAAGGAGCGGCTCACGCCCAAGCCGACCCAGCGGGAGATGTCGGAGGAGCGGTTCAAGTCCGGGGCGCACCCGGGCAACCTGCCTCCGTCCGGCACCTACGCCCGCCACAACGCGGTCGACATGCCCGCGCTGCTGCCCGACGGCTCCATCTCGGAGTTGTCGCTCAACCCCGTCCTCACCGGCCGCGGCGAGGACGCCGCCGAACGGCACACCGACCTCGAAGGCGTCTCGGAGACCGAGGCAGTCGAAGAGGACGTCAAGGCCGTGCAGGAGGCCCAGCAGTGAGCCACTACCTGATCCTGTCCTCGCTCCTGTTCACCATCGGCGCGGTCGGCGTGCTCATCCGCCGCAACGCCATCGTGGTGTTCATGTGCGTCGAGCTGATGCTCAACGCCACCAACCTCGCGTTCGTCAGCTTCTCCAAGCTGCACGGCAACCTTGACGGCCAGGTCATCGCGTTCTTCGTGATGGTCGTGGCCGCGGCCGAGGTCGTGGTCGGACTGGCGATCATCATGACCATCTTCCGATCCCGCAGGTCCTCGTCGGTCGACGACGCGAACCTGCTGAAGTACTAGGAGCGGGGCATGGAGAGCCATATCCTCGCCGCGACCGGGATCCAGGCCTGGGCAGGGCTGCTCATCGCGCTGCCCCTCGCGGGCGCCGCGATCCTGCTGCTCGGCGGCCGTGCCACCGACAAGTGGGGCCACTACCTGGCCACGCTGCTGTCGGGCGGCGCCTTCGTCCTCGGCTTCGCGATGTTCTGGCAGATGCTCGGGTACGCGGGTGAAGAACGCGCCCGCGACATCCACCTCTACCAGTTCTTCAAGACCGGGAACCTGAGCTTCGACCTGGGCATCCTGCTCGACCAGCTGTCCATCAGCTTCGTCCTGCTGATCACCTTCGTCGGCACGCTCATCCACATCTACTCGATCGGCTACATGGCGCACGACGCGAACCGTCGGCGCTTCTTCGCCTACCTCAACCTGTTCGTCGCGGCCATGCTCCTGCTGGTCCTGTCGGACAACTACCTCGGCCTGTTCATCGGCTGGGAGGGCGTCGGCCTCGCCTCGTACCTGCTCATCGGGTTCTGGCAGCACAAGCCGACCGCCGCCGTCGCCGCCAAGAAGGCCTTCGTGGTCAACCGCGTCGGCGACATCGGCATCGTCATCGCGCTCGGGATCATGGTCGCCACCTTCGGGTCGCTGGCCTTCGAGACCGTGCTCGGCGAGGTTTCCGGCGCGTCCGAGGGCGTCATGACGGCGCTCGGCCTGATGCTGCTGCTGGGGGCGTGCGGCAAGTCCGCCCAGCTCCCGCTGCAGTCCTGGCTGCTGGACGCGATGGAGGGCCCGACCCCGGTGTCGGCGCTCATCCACGCGGCGACCATGGTCACCGCGGGCGTCTACCTGATCGTCCGCTCCGGCGTCATCTTCCAGGCGTCCGTCGCGGCGCAGACCACCGTCGCCATCGTCGGCGCGGCCACGCTGCTCGCCGGTGCGATCATCGGTTGCGCCAAGGACGACATCAAGAAGGCGCTCGCCGGATCGACGATGTCGCAGATCGGCTACATGATCCTCGCCGCGGGCCTCGGCCCGATCGGCTACGTCGTCGCCATCGCCCACCTCATCGCGCACGGCTTCTTCAAGGCCGGGATGTTCCTCGGCGCCGGCTCGGTGATGCACGCGATGAAGGACGACGTGGACATGCGCAAGTACGGCGCGCTCCGCACCGGCATGAAGATCACCTTCGTCACGTTCTTCTTCGGCTACCTGGCGATCATCGGCGTCCCGCCGTTCTCGGGCTTCTTCACCAAGGACGGCATCATCGAGGCCGCCATGCACGAGAACGTCGTCCTCGGCATCTGCACCGTCGTGGGCGCGGCCATCACCGCGTTCTACATGTCGCGCCTGATGTTCATGACGTTCTTCGGCAAGGCCCGCTGGGACGACGACGCGCACCCGCACGAGTCCCCGGCCGTCATGTGGGTCCCGCTGGTGGTCCTCGCGGTCGGCTCCATCGGGATGGGCGGCTTCCTCATGCTGGGCGACAGGTTCGGGGCCTTCCTCGAACCCGTCACCAAGACGCCGGAGGCCGAACACGAGTTCTTCAGCCTCACCGGGATCATCACGCTGGCGCTGGTCGTCATCGGGGTCATCATCGCCTGGGTCAAGTACGGCGCCGCCCCGGTGCCGCGCGAAGCCCCCCGCGGGTCGTGGCTCACCACGTTCGCCCGCCGGGACCTGTACGGGGACGCCCTGAACGAGTCGCTGCTCATGCGGCCCGGCCAGTGGCTGACCCGCCTTTCGGTCTGGTTCGACAACCGCGGCGTCGACGGCGTCGTCAACGGCCTCGCGGCCGGGATCGGCGGCACCTCCGGACGCGTCCGGCGGCTCCAGACCGGATTCGTGCGGTCCTACGCACTGTCCATGTTCCTCGGCGCAGGCGTCCTCGTCGCCGCGCTCCTGGTGGTGAGGATCTGATGCTCTCCGCACTCATCGCCCTCCCCGCACTCGGCGCGCTGGTCGTCGCCCTGCTGCCCAAGGGCAAGGACGAGCTGGCCAAGCAGATCGGGCTCGGGTTCGCCCTCCTCGCCCTCGTCTTCGGGGCCACGCTCGCCACGGGCTGGGACTCCTCGGCCACGGGCTACCAGTTCGCCCAGTCCGTCTGGTGGATCAAGCAGTTCGGCGTCCACTGGGCCGTCGGCCTCGACGGCATGGCCCTCGTCATGGTCCTGCTGTCGCTCATCCTGGTCCCGCTCGTCATGCTGGCGAGCTGGACCGCGGCCGACCGGTACGGCGGCGCGTTCGAAGAGGTCGCCGCGGCCCGCGCCGCGGAGGCCGAGGAGGCGGGCAAGACCGGCAAGACCCCGTTCGGGGTCGTCGGCTCCCGCTCCGCGAAGACCTACTTCGCGCTCATCCTCCTCATGGAGTCGATGATGATCGGCGTCTTCGCGGCGACCGACGTCTTCCTCTTCTACGTGTTCTTCGAGGCCATCCTCCTGCCCGTGTACTTCATCGTCGGCATCTTCGGCGGGCCGCAGCGCTCCTACGCGGCGGTGAAGTTCCTGCTGTACTCCCTGTTCGGCGGACTGCTCATGCTGGTCGCCGTCATCGGGCTGTACGTCTTCGCGGGCAAGAACAGCTTCCTGCTCACCGAGCTGACCGGCGTCGACCTCGACCCGGCGACCGCCAAGTGGCTGTTCCTCGGCTTCTTCATCGCCTTCGCGATCAAGGCGCCGATGTTCCCCGTCCACACCTGGCTGCCCGACACCGCGGCGCAGGCCCCGGCCGGCGCGCTGGTCCTCATCGTCGGAGTGCTGGACAAGATCGGCACCTACGGCATGATCCGGTTCTGCCTTGAGCTGTTCCCCGGCGCGTCCAAGTGGGCGACACCGGTCGTCGTGGTCTTCGCGGTGATCAGCATCGTCTACGGGGCGGTCCTGGCCATCGGGCAGGTCGACCTGAAGCGGCTCATCGCCTACACCTCGATCAGCCACTTCGGATTCATCGTCCTCGGCATCTTCGCGATGACGTCCATGGCCCAGTCCGGCGCGATCCTCTACATGGTGAACCACGGGTTCTCCACGGGCGCGCTGTTCCTGGCCGCGGGCTACCTGATCGTCCGGCGCGGCTCGGCCCGCATCGACGCCTACGGCGGCGTCCAGAAGGTCGCGCCGCTGCTGGCCGGGACGTTCCTCATCGCGGGCCTGTCGGCGCTGTCGCTGCCCGGCCTGTCGACGTTCGTCTCGGAGTTCATGGTCCTCGTCGGGACGTTCACGCGGTACGAGGTCGCCGCCATCATCGCGACCTCCGGCATCGTGCTGGCCGCCCTGTACGTCCTGTGGGCCTACCAGCGGATCGCCGGCGGCCCGACCGCCGAGGCGATCTCCCGCAAGGGCGCGTTCCCCGACCTCAGCCCCCGGGAACTCGCCGCGATCGGTCCGATCCTCGCCGTCATCGTCCTGCTCGGCTTCTTCCCGGGGCCGATCGTGAACGTGATCAACCCGACGGTGGAGCACACGCTCTCGGTCGTCGAGATGACCGACCCCGAGCCCACCGTGGCGGAAGCCCCTGGAGGCCAGCCGTGAACTTCACCGAGGTGTCAGCGGAGGCGTTCCGCGCACCGCACATCGAGTACTCCCACCTCGCCCCGATGCTCATCGTCTTCGGCGTCGCCATCGTCGGCGTCCTCGTCGAGGCGCTCGTCGGGCGGGGATGGCGCGGACGCGTCCAGGTCCCGCTGGCGTTCGCCGGCCTGGGCGCGGCCCTCATCTGGCTGATCATGCTGGCGGTCAACCAGAAGCCGCACAGCGTCGACGCCGAAGGCGCCCTCGGCACCGACGGCCCGACCCTGTTCATCCAGGGCACCATCCTCGCGATGGCGATCCTCAGCCTCCTGCTCGTCGCCGACCGGCAGCAGGAGACGTTCGCCGCGCAGGCCGCCGCGCTGCCCGGCAGCGAGGCCGAGGCCCAGGCCCTGGCGAAGGGCTCGGTCCAGACCGAGATCTTCCCGCTGGTCATGTTCGCTGTCGGCGGCATGCTCATGTTCCCCGCCTCCAACGACCTCCTCACCATGTTCGTGGCGCTGGAGGTCATGTCGCTGCCGCTCTACCTGCTGTGCGGGCTCGCCCGCCGCCGTCGCCTCCTCTCGCAGGAGGCCGCGGTGAAGTACTTCCTGCTGGGCGCGTTCTCCTCGGCGTTCTTCCTCTTCGGAATCGCCCTGGTCTACGGGTACGCGGGCAGCGTCAAGCTCGGCGACGTCTCCCTGGCCGTCCAGTCCGGACCTGGAGCCGCCGCGGGCTCGGCGGTCGAGGTGCCGTCCGTCGTCCTGTACGCCGGTCTCGCCCTCCTGGCGGTCGGGCTGCTGTTCAAGCTCGGCGCGGTGCCCTTCCACTCGTGGAAGCCCGACGTCTACCAGGGCGCGCCGACGCCCGTCACCGCGCTCATGGCCTCCGGCACCCTCGTGGCGGCGGTCGGGGCGACGATGCGGGTGTTCTACGTCGCCTTCGAGAACATGTCGTGGGACTGGCGTCCGATGATGTGGGCGGTGGCCATCCTCACGATGGTCGTCGGCGCGATCGTGGCGATCACCCAGACCGACATCAAGAGGCTGCTGGCCTACTCGTCGGTCGCCCACGCCGGGTTCCTCCTGACCGGCATCATCGCGATGTCCGAGTCCGGGCTGTCGGCGGTGCTGTTCTACCTCGCCGCCTACGGGGCCACGACGATCGGCGCGTTCGCCGTCGTCAGCATGGTCCGGGACGCCGGGGGCGAGGCAGGGCACCTGTCGCGCTGGGCGGGCCTCGGCCGGCGGTCCCCGGTCGTCGCCGGGATCTTCGCCTTCTTCCTGCTGGCCTTCGCCGGCATCCCGCTCACGAGCGGGTTCAGCGGGAAGTTCGCCGTGTTCACCGCGGCCGTCGAGGGGGGCGCCACCCCGCTCGTCATCGTCGGTGTGCTGTCGTCGGCCATCGCCGCGTTCTTCTACGTCCGGGTGATCGTGGTCATGTTCTTCAGCGACCCCGAACCGGACGGGCCGACGATCGTGGTGGCCCCGGCCACCGCGGCGGCGGTCGCCCTCGGGCTTGCGGCTACTGTGGTACTCGGTGTGCTGCCGCAGCCGCTGCTCGACCTGGCCAACACGGCGGCCGGTCAGCTTTTCGTACGTTAGCCAGAAGGGGGCGCATTCGTGAGTGCTGCCGTTCCGTTCGATCTGCGGGTGGACGACACGCTCGCCGCGCTCGTGCAGCAGGGACTCGCCGACGTCGAGTCCCTGCTGTTGGAGACGGTGCACAGCGACTACGGCCTGCTCACCGAAGCCTCCGAACATCTGCTGAACGCGGGCGGCAAGCGGTTCCGGCCCATGCTGGTCCTGCTCGCCGCCCAGTTCGGCGACCCCGCCGCGCCGGGCGTCGTCCCGGCCGCGGTGGTGCTGGAACTGACCCACCTCGCCACGCTCTACCACGACGACGTCATGGACGAGGCCCCGCTCCGGCGCGGCGCCGCCTCGGCGAACTCGCGGTGGAACAACAGCGTCGCGGTCCTCACCGGCGACTACCTGTTCGCCCGCGCGTCCGATCTCCTCGCCGACCTCGGTCCCGAGGCCGTCCGCGTCCAGGCCCGGACGTTCGCACGGCTCGTGCGCGGCCAGATCCAGGAGACCGTCGGCGTCCCCGAGGGCGGCGACGAGCTCAAGCACTACCTCCAGGTCGTCGGCGACAAGACGGCGTCCCTCATCGCCACCTCGGGCCAGTTCGGCGCGATGACGGCGGGCGCGCCCCGGCACGTCGTGGACACCCTCACCTCGGCCTGCGAGAAGATCGGCGTCGCCTTCCAGCTCTCCGACGACATCCTCGACGTCGCCTCGGAGTCCTTCCAGTCCGGCAAGACGCCCGGCACGGACCTGCGCGAAGGCGTCCGGACCCTGCCGATGCTGCACGTCCTGTCCGGCGAGGTCGGCGGCGACGAGCGGCTGCGCGCCCTGCTCGCCGGACCCATCACCGACGACGCCGAGCACGCAGAGGCGCTCGCCCTGCTCCGCGCCCACCCGGCGATGGAACGCGCCCGCTCCGACACCCGCCGCTGGGTCGAGGACGCCAGGGCCGAACTCCTCACCCTCCCCGACATCCCCGCGCGTCAGGCCCTCATCGGCCTCTGCGACTACGTGGTGTCGCGGACGGGCTGAACCTGACTTCCGGCCGAGACGCCGAAGGGGGACGGGCCTGTCGGCCTCGTCCCCCTTCGCCGTTCTCGCGGCGGTGGTGCTCAGTTCCGGGTCAGGTAGAACATCCCCGCGCGGTTGTCGACGGCCTGGGTGGCCTTCGCCAGGCGCTTCACCTTGATCGTGTGGGTGCCGCCGGTGAAGTAGTAGTTGTACGGGTCCCAGACCTTGATCGTCTTGCTCTTCTTGTTGTAGCCGTAGGCGATGACGATGTGCCCGGGATTGCCGGTCGTGATCTGGCTCCGGTACCAGGGGAGTTTGCGCATGTAGACCTGGAGCGGAACCGCCTTGCGCAGGACGCCGACGTTCTGGATGACCCGCTCGGCGAGCTTCTCCGGATCGTCGACGTCATAGACGAGGCTGTAGGCGAATCCCTTGCGCACGGCGTAGGTGTTGAGCACCTTCACCGCGACGTTGTCATACGTGCCCGCGGGCGATTTCGTCTCCATCTTCTCCGCGAGGACGCTCTGGGAGACCGAGATCCCCATGGTCGACAGGGAGATGGCCGAACCCGCGGGGTTGCACCACAGGGGATCGGCCTGGAAGACCTTCCTGATCTTGAGGGTGATCTTGGCAGGGGAGGCCGCGACGGCCCGGGCCGAGGGCGCATCAGCCCGCCGCTCGGGGGCCGCGGCCACAGCGGGTGCTCCCGGCACGACGACGAGCGACGCGAGGAGAGCGGTGCCGGGCACCAAGCTCGCTAGTACCTTGTTCACCTGGTGGGACTCCGGGCGTTCGGGGTGGTTTGCAGTAAGAGTGCCGAACGATGCCGACCGGTGCAAGTGTCTCAAGCGACGGCGGTGACGGGAGTGGCCGCCCGTGATCTGCGTGCCGTACGGAACGCGTCGAAAGTCAGGATCGCGAGCGCGAACCAGACGAGTCCGAAGCCCGCCCAGCGGCTCCCCGGCATCAGTTCGTGCTGCACGAACAGGCCGACGGAGAACTGGAGGACCGGGGCGAGGTACTGCAGGAGCCCGACGGTGCTGAGCGGCAGGGCCTGCGCGGCGGTGTTGAAGAGCATCAGCGGCGCCGCGGTGATGATGCCGAGCAGCAGGATCAGGACCGTGTGGCCGACGCCGTGGTGGCCGAACGCGCCGGACCCGTCCGCCTGCGTCCACACCGCGAAGCCCGCCGCGGGGACGAAGAGGACCGCGGACTCGACGGCCATGCTCTCCGCCGACGCCATGGCCGCCCGCTTCTTCAGCAGCCCGTAGGTGCCGAACGTGAACGCCAGGATCAGCGCGATCCACGGCGGCCTGCCGTAGTCGACGGCGAGGATCACGACGGCGGCGAGACCGACCCCGACCGCGGCCCACTGCCAGGGCCGCAGCCGCTCCTTGAGCAGGACGACGCCGAGCATGACCGAGAAGAGAGGGGTGATGAAGTAGCCGAGGCTCGCCTCGATCGTCTGGCCGTCGTTGACCGCGAGGATGTAGGTGCCCCAGTTGACGGCGATGAGGGCGGCGGCCGCGGTGAGGGCCGCCCACTGCCGTCCGGTGACCTCGCGGATCCACGCCCACCTGCGGGCGAAGGCGAGGATGAGGGCCATCGTGACGAGCGTCCAGACGATCCGCTGGGCCAGGATCTCGCCGGCGCCCGCGGGCTTCAGGAGGGGAAAGTAGAGGGGGAACAGGCCCCAGATCACGTAGGCCGCGAGCCCTGCCGCAAGCCCCCGCCGAGTTTCCATGACGGGCAGGGTATCAAGCCGTAATCACCTAATGCCCGTTGAGTCCTGTCTTGACCGGGTGGATATCATTACCACATGTTCGGATTCGCGAAGACGACCATGGTCAGCCCGGAGAAGGCGCTCCCGGGACGTGACACCCCGATCCCCGTGGCCCCCCGGCACGTCGTGCTGGACGCCCCTCTCGCCCCTCCCTTCCCGGAGGGCGCCGAGATCGCGGAGTTCGCCATGGGCTGCTTCTGGGGCGCCGAGCGCGTCTTCTGGCGCACTCCAGGCGTCATCTCGACCTCCGTGGGCTACGAGGGCGGCTACACCCCCAACCCCACCTATGAAGAGGTCTGCTCGGGCCTCACCGGCCACACCGAGACCGTCCGCGTGGTCTTCGACCCGTCCGCCGTCTCCTACGAGACCCTCCTCAAGACCTTCTGGGAGAACCACAACCCCACCCAGGGCATGCGCCAGGGCAACGACGTCGGCACCCAGTACCGCAGCGCCATCTTCACCCACTCCGACGCCCAGCTCGCCGCCGCCAAGTCCTCCAAGGACGCCTACCAGGCCGTCCTCACCTCCGGCGGCCTCGGCGACATCACCACCGAACTCACCCCGGCCACCGACTACTACTACGCCGAGGACTACCACCAGCAGTACCTCTCCGACTCCAAGAACCCGGGCGGCTACTGCGGCCTGGGCGGCACCGGCCTCTCCTGCCCGATCGGCATCGCCCCCGCGGAGTGACCTGGACGGATCGCGACGAACTCGCGATCCTCTGGGCAGAACACCGCCGTTTCCGCCACCCGACGATCTCAAGTTCGGCAGGTGGCCTGGAAGCGCGTCCTCTACTGGACCCGACGGGTCGTGAGCGGCGCGGTCGAGGGCTGGCGGTGTGGCCTTGGTGGCTGAGATCCTTTCAGGACGTTCGTTGCGAAAGGGGCGGGAAATGCTGGGCTTGGGTGTTCCGGAGCTCCTTCTCATTCTCATGGTCGGGGTTTTCTGGGTGGGGGTGGCCGGGGTCGTCTATCTCATTGTTCGGCTCGCGGCCCGACACGGGGCGCGTGACGCGATGCGGCAGGAGCGGCAGGATTCGGGCGGGCCGCGATGAGGTGATCGTCGCCCGGCCGCGTGGCCGGGCGGGTGGCGGTGTGTCGGCGGTGTCCGCGGCGGGAAACAGGTGAGTTCGCCGCGGGCTGGAGTGCTGGTGGAGATATGGGGTGAAGATGGGGAATTTGAGGAAGTTGGGGGTGGGTGTGGTGCTGTACTGGGGGTGTCGCGTGGGGGGACGGCACTTGCACCGGGGGACGTGACGCGGGTCCCATCGGGTGTTCCCGGCGCATGATCACGTTCTCGGCGGGAACGGGATTCAGGTAAGGAGATCTCTCAGGAGGTGCAGTGATGGGGTTCGTGGACAAGATGAAGAACCAGGCCGAGAAGGTCAAGGGCCGGGCCAAGGAGAGAATGGGGCACGACACGCGGGACCGCTCGCTCCAGAACGAGGGGCGGGTGGACCGGATCAAGGGGAGTGCCAAGCAGGCCGGCGAGCATCTGAAGGACGCCGCGCGCGACCTTCGGCACCGGGGCAAGTGAGCATCCTGACGGCCGGGACGGAGTGATCCGTCCCGGCCGTCGCCGTGTCCGGGGCATGGGGCGGCGCGCTCAGCTTCCCGGGGCGTCGTAGGCGGCGCGGGCCCGGTCGACCTCGGGCATGTGTTCTTCGGCCCACGATGCCAGGGAGTCCAGGAGGGCCAGGAGGCTCTCTCCCGGCGGGGTCAAGGAGTAGTCCACGCGGGCGGGGACGCCGGGGACCGCGGTGCGCAGGACGAAGCCGTCGCGCTCAAGGGAGCGCAGGGTCTGGGTGAGCATCTTCTGGCTGGCGCCCGCGACGGTCCGGGACAGCGCGTTGTAGCGGACCGGTCCGTCGGCGAGGGCCCGCAGGACGAGCGGGGCCCACTTGTCGCCGAGCCGGTCCAGCAGGCGGTTGGCGGGGCACGCCGCGGCGCGGCCGAGGTGGTCGGCGCGGGCGGCGGCGCGGCGGTCGGCGGCGCTGAGTGTGGTCATCGGTCTCCTCCGGGTGCGTTGCGCACTTGCGGGTGCTTACTGCCGCGGGGTCTCCTGCGGCGCCTAGGGTCGGCGCGGAAGGTCTCCAGCGTACGAGCAAGGGGTGACGGCGGCGATGACGGTGATCGGGATTCTGGGTGCGGGCGGGGTGGCCGGCGCGCTGGCGACGGGGCTGCACGGGGCGGGCCGCGAAGTGGTGGTGGGCGCGCGGCGGCCCGCCGCATGGGACGTGCCCGGAGTGCCGGCGATGGCGCCGCGCGATGCGGCGATCGCGGCCGACGTGGTGGTGAACGCGCTGCCCGGCGACGTCTGCCTGGACGTGCTGGGCGGGCTGGCCGAGCAGCTGGAAGGCAAGATCGTGATGGACGTCGCCAACGCCGTGGTGACGGACCAGGTGGGGTTCGCCGTGGCGCTGCGCCACCCTGGCGGCAGCCTCGCCGAGGAGCTCCAGCGGGCGCTGCCCGGATCCCGGGTGGTCAAGGCGCTCTGCACCGCGCATGTCTCGGTGATGGCCGACCCGGGCTCGCTGGCCGGGTCGCCCGACGTCTTCCTCTCCGGGGACGACGCCGCCGCGAAGACCGTCGTCCGGGGGCTGCTGCGGGATCTGGGCTGGCCGGAGGGGGCGGTGATCGACCTGGGAGGGGTGCGGACGGCGCGCGGCCCCGAGGCGTTCGTCCTGATGGTGGGCGATCTCGTGCGCGCGCTCGGCCCGGTGCCCTTCGCGCTCTCCGTGGCCCGGTAGGCGCGGACATCCGTAATTCGGGGTAGGGGTGTCCGAAGGCGGGCGGGGGTCGACCTGTGCGGCGCTCGCCTGCGTCATAACGGACATGGGGGTCGAAGTAGAACGGAACATGTACAGGGCCGGGACGGTGTCCGCGGTCCTCGGGTTCGTGCTGGTGCTGGCGTCGGGGGGTGACGGCTGGGCGGCGTGGTTCGGGGCGGTCTTCGGGATCGCCGGGGCGCTGACCCTGTTCGAGGCTCTGGTCGTTCGCGGGGCGCGGCCGCGGCGGATCGTCGACGCGCTGGCGCCGCTCGCCGTGCTCGGACTCTGCGTGGAGTCCGCGCTCTGGGTCATCCTCTGAAGGTGCGCCGGTTCCCCTATCGACGCTGCCCTTTGCCGGATATACGTTGATCTTCCGGGCGGCCGCGCAGGTCGGCGCCAGAGGTGGACAGCGGTGGGCTATGCGTGAGAGATGGCATTCGGTGATCGGGCGGGTCGCCCCCGGTCTCGCCGTGGTGTCGGTGCCCGTCCTCTTCTCCGACCGGCCGCTGAAGGACGCGGTGGTCCCCGTCGTCGCCTTCGCCTTCGCGGTGGTGTTCGGGGTGCTGCTGCCGGGCCGGCCGGGCTGGAACCGGGTCTGGCCCTGGACCCTGACGGTCTTCGGGATCGTCTTCGGCGCGTTCGCCGGGGCGTCCCTCATCGCCGGGGTCATGTCGAACCTGTGGGGCTGGGGCGGGCGCTTCGAATTGCCGTGGGGCCTGGCCTGGGAGACCTCGGGCGTGCGCGGCGAGGGCGTCGGGTTCACGCCGGGCCGCGCCTTCCTGCTGACCCCGCTGGCCGCCGCCGCCGTGACCGCCGCCTTCCTCACCCTGCGCAGGCCCCCGAAGGAGGCCTAGCCGCGCCGCGCGGCCCCGGGAACGCGAAATCCCCGCCCGGGTCCGAGCGGGGATTCCTGGGGCGCGAGGCCTCAGCGCAGGCGCTTGCCGAACGAGAAGAAGACGCTCTCGCCGGTCGCGTCCTGGACCGCGTCGTTGTCGGTGGCGACCCACGGCCGTCCGCCGCCCGTCACGGCGAAGCCCTCGACCTTCTCCTGGACCCAGCCGCCGAAGGAGGCGAGGTCGGGCAGCAGGTCGTGCACGAGGGTCTTCGTCAGCACCGCAAGCCCCGTCGGCTCGCCCTTCGGCAGGGCGACGGAGTACAGCTTCTTGTGCGCGGCGGCCGTGCCGGACGCCTTGTCACGCTCGACGACGATCAGCCTGCCGTCGTAGGCGGTGATCTCCGACAACCCGTTCCAGTTCGCGGTCGACGCCGACGGCTCGATCGGGTACCCGAACCATGACCAGGCGCCCGTCGCCGGGAGGTAGCGCCCGATCCGGACGGTGTTGGCCGGGTCGCCCGTCAGGGGCCGCTGGAGCGTCACCCAGACGGTCTCAGCCGCGCCGGAGCCGGTGACGGTGACGCCTTCGAGGCCCTGGGAGCCCATCCGGGAGGTGATGTCGGCCGGGAGGGTGATCTCCTTCTGGACGGCGCCCCTGGCGTCGACCTCGACCAGGAGGTTCCCCGGGCCCTTGGCGCCTTCGTTGGCGAGCCAGAACCCGCCGGACGGCCGGGCGGCGACACCTTCGGCGTCATAGGCGGCGGGGGCGCCGTCCTTGGTGACGGTCAGGGCCGAGGTGAGCTCGGCGGGGCTCTCGCCGGTGTCGATCGAGTAGATCCTGGTCGGCGCGTAGGCGTTGTCCGAGACCGCGTAGAGGCCGTCACGGCTGCCCGGCCTGCCGGAAAGGCCCGACAGGGCGCCCCAGCCGATCGGCGCGCCGTCCGGGCCCGCCTGGGACACCAGGCCGGGCGTCTCCGGCCTGCCGAGCCGGAACACCTGGACGCCCGCGCGCAGGCCCACCGAGGAGTCGTCGGTCTCGGAGGAGACGACGAACATGCCGCGCGACGGGACCGCGAGCAGCCCCTCGGGTCCGGCGTTCGTGGACAGGAACTGCACGAACTCCGGCCGGGACGGACGGCTCATGTCGTAGACCGCGACGAAGTTCGAGCGCTCGGATCCGACGAAGGCGTACCGCTTGCCGTGGAAGGTTCCGACGGCGAGGCCCTCGGGCTCGGCGCCCTTGTTCTCCGACCTGTCGTCGTTGAACTGGCCGTACTTGATCGCGAGCCGCTCGTAGGAGTTCCCGGCGTCCCACAGGACCTTGCCGGAGGCGCTGAAGACGGTCCAGCCGCGGCTGCCGCCCTTCCAGTCGCCCTCGTTGGCGGTCGCGAGGGTCTCGTCGTCGACCCAGGAGATCGCGTCGGGTTCGCGCGGCACGTCGGTGATGGTGCCGGTCGGCGAGATGACGCCGTCCTCCTCGGTGTCCACGCCGGAGACGGTGACCTTGCCGGCGGAGAAGACCTTCTCGATCTTTCCGGAGGCCAGGTCGACGATGGCGACGCCGTTGTTCTCCTGGAGCGTGACGGCCACCTTGCCGCGCCCGTTGATCGAGACGTACTCGGGCTCGGGGTCCTGTGGGGTGTCGATTCCGGCGGCGGTGAAGGAGGGCAGCGCGCTCCCGTCGGCCTTGGTGAAGGGCACCGTGCGAAGGCCCCACGAGGCCGGGTCGGCCCGCTTGAGGTCGAGGATCTGCAGGAATCCGGCCGGCGCCTGGGGCAGGTCGCCGTCGTCGCCGCCCGCGGGGGCGACGTCCTCGTCGCGCTGGTTCTCCATCGCGATGGCCGCGTACCTGCCCTTGACCGCGATCGAGTCGGGCTGGCCGCCCAGGTCGATGCTGCGGACGATCTTCCGGTCGGCGATCCGCACGACGTCGACCCGGCCCGAGGGGGCGGTGAAGCTGTCGCTGGTGTCGATGACGACCAGCGCGTAGGCGCCGACGACGGCGACGGAGGTCGGCTGGCCGCCTTCGGTGGCGAGGGTGCCGAGGCCCTTGGGGGAGCCCGGATCAGAGAGGTCGAGGAAGCCGACGCGCTCGCCCGGGGCGTCGGTGTAGATGAGGGTCCTGCCGTCCTCGGTGACCGCGCTGATCTCCGCGACGGTCTCGTCGGCGGGGTCGGCGTCCGCGGGCAGGTTCTGGAAGACCGGGTAGGTCGAGACCCGCTCGAACAGCGGGCCCTTGCCTCCGGCGCCTCCGGCGTGCGCGGCCGGGGTCAGCCCGGCGACCAACGCCGCGCCGGCCAGCGCGCCGACCGACAGTTGCATGCGAAGTCGCATGAAGTACTCCGTTCCGTATCCAAACGGAACGACCCTGGCAGGTGGTGGAGAAGCCCGGATGAACTCTCGGGGTCCTGGGCCTTAAGAGGGCGAGGAGTGGCGCTGGTGACGGGTGGGGCGGCGGCCCGGGCTCAGTATGGGAGGACGCGGCCGGAAGGGGTGCGGAGGTCGAGGTCGGTGGTGGGCTTGCGGGGGACGCGCGGAAGCTTGACGATCTGCTGCTGCCTTGCCATTTCGATCATCTCCCCTCGGAGACAGGCCGCTAATCGGCCGGCGTGTTCACCCTCGGCGGAACTTCGCGTGCGCTCCCGCGACTGCCGTGGGTTGTGCTGAGCTTACGCACTGTTTGTTAGAGCTTCATCCGGTTTTCTGGTGTGGGACGTCACACAAGGTGATCGTATGGTGCCTTCTCGTCAAAGTGCAGGGGGTTCCACGATGATCCCCCTGCGGTCTTTGGCCGTGGAATACCCCACTGAAGCCTTGTCATAAACCGATGATTGCCCGGGCTCTTCCCGAGAGGGGAACGGTCCGGCCCCGGAAGGCGGCGGACCTGCCGCGTCAGGAGGTGATGTCCTTGGCGCGGAAGCGCCGGAAGGCCAGGGCGAACAGGACGAGTGCGTAGGAGACGGACAGGGCGGCCCCCTTGGCCATGCCCGTCCACTGGATCTCCGGCTGGAGCGCGTCCATCCAGGCGTACATGTAGCGGGTGGGCAGCACGTCCCGCCACGAGCCGAGGGCCTCCACGGCCTCCAGGATGTTGCAGATGATCACCATGCCGACGGCCCCGCCGACCGCGCCGAGCGGCGAGTCGGTGCTCACCGACAGCAGGAACGCCACTGCCGCGACGACGAGCTGGGAGACCAGCGCGTACCCGGCGATGATCGCCATCCGGCCGAACGCCGCCTCGGCCGGGAAGGTCCCGCCCGTCGGCACCGTCACGTCGGACCAGCCGAAGACCAGCGTGCCCGCGACCAGCGCCATCACCGGCAGCGTCAGCACCGCCGCGGCGGCGTAGCCGAGCGCGACGACGAGCTTCTGGCGCAGCAGCCTGTCGCGCGGGACGGGCGCGGCCAGCAGATAGCGCAGCGACGACCAGCCCGCCTCGCTGGCCACGGTGTCGCCGCAGAACAGCGCGACCGCGACGACCAGCAGGAACCCCGTGGCCACGAACAGCGCGAACAGGGCGAAGTTCAGCCCGCCCGTGGTCGCCACGTCGACCAGCGAGACCCGCCCGTCCGGCTGGTCGGGCTCCCCGCCGAACTGGAACGCGACGATGAGGATCCACGGCAGCGCCAGCAGCAGCCCGAACGCGACGAGCGTCCGCCGCCGCCGGAACTGCCGCACGGCCTCCACCCGCAGCGGCAGCGCCCGGCTCATACCCCGCCTCCGATGATCTCCAGGAACACGTTCTCCAGGCCGCGCCCGCCGACGATCTCCTCGACGGGGCCGTCGGCGACCTTCGCGCCGCGGGTCATGACGACCACGTGGGTGCAGGTCTGCTCGACCTCGCTCAGCAGGTGGCTGGAGACGATCACGGTGCGGCCGCGGGCGGCGTAGTCCACGAGGACCTCGCGCATCGCCCGGATCTGCGGCGGGTCGAGGCCGTTGGTGGGCTCGTCGAGGACGAGGAGGTCGGGTAGGCCGAGCATCGCCTGGGCGATCGCCAGCCGGGCCCGCATGCCCTGCGAGTACGTCCGGACGGGGCGGCCCAAGGCGTCCTCGCCGAGGGCGGCCACCTCCAGGGCCTCCTCAAGGTGCGCCTCGTCCATGGGACGCCCGGTGGCCCGCCAGTACAGGGTCAGGTTGTCGCGGCCGGACAGGTGCGGGAGGAACCCGGGGCCTTCGACGAACGAGCCGAGCCGGCCCAGCACCTCGGCCCCGGGAGTCACCTTGTGGCCGAAGATCCGGATCTCGCCGCCTTCGGGGTGGATGAGGCCCATGAGCATCCGAAGAGTCGTCGTCTTCCCCGCGCCGTTGGGCCCCAGAAGGCCGAGGACCTGGCCCTTCTCGACCTTGAACGAGAGGTCGTCGACGGCCTTGAACCCGTTCGCGTAGGTCTTGGTGAGGCCGTCGATCCGCAGCGGCACCTCGGCGAGGGAAGGGTCGAAGCTTCCCTTCGGCCTGCGCCGGAAGACCAGGGCCCCGGCGATCACCAGCGCGACGAGGGGCAGCACCCACACCCACGCCGGAGGACGGCCCGCGGGCGTGGCCAGGCCGGGGACGGTCGGGAGCGAGAGCGCGGAGGCCGCCGAGATCTTGTAGGTCGCGGGGGCGAGCGGCCCGGCGAAGCCCATGTCGGTGGTGGAGAGCGTGATCCGGATGCGGTGGCCGCGGGCGAAGTCGTAGTCGATCGCCGGAAGGACGACCTCGGCCTTGCCGGCCTCCGTCAGGCGCACCGGGGCGGCGATCCGCCGGGCGAGCGCCGCGGTGCCCTCGGGCGTCACGTCGTAGACCTTGGCGAACAGGGTCGCCGCCTTGTCGACCTCCACGGTGAGGCGGGGCGCGCCCGTCACCCGCAGGGACTCGGCCAAAGGCTCGGTGGTGAAGGACGCGCTCTGCCCTGGCGAATCCAGGGAGGCGCCCAGAGAGCCGAGCGACGAGCCCAGCGCGCTCAGCGCGCCGAGACCCGGCACCGCCGAGACCGCCGCGGGCACCCCGCCGGCCGGGTTCTGCACGGCCTGCTCGCCGCCCTCCACGGGCATCTCCCGAGGCATCGACGACAGCCCGGGGTAGGTGCCGGTGGAGGCCGCGCGCAGCCATGTGCGCCCGTTCGTGGAGTCCACGCCGGTGGCCCGGGTGACGGTGAAGGCGGGGGCGGGCTTGGCGGCCTCCAGGCCCTTCAGATGGTCGTCGAACCAGCTCGCGGTGAGCTCGGTGAGCAGGGGGGTCTCGGGGTCGCCGCCGTCATGGCCGCCCTGGTACCAGACGACGGAGACGGGCCCTTCGGCTCGGCGCGCGTTCGCGTCGGCGTGGTCGAGGGGGAAGAGGGAGTCGCTCTGGCCCTGGATAAGGAGGGTCGGCGCCTTGACGGGCGGAGCCGTCGCGGGGGAGGAGGCCTTGAGGAGCGCGATGTCCTCCTCGGTGGCCTCACCGGTCTGGGCGATCCGCTGGTACATCGCGCACAGCTCGGGCCGGAACCGTCCACAGGCTGTGGATCCGTCGGACTCGCCGGTGAAGAACAGGCCCGCCCACAGCTTCTTGAACACCCCGTCGGGCAGCAGCGCCGAGGACAGGTCGTACCAGGTGATCGACGGGACCAGGGCGTCCACCCGGTCGTCGTAGGCCGCCGTCAGCAGCGAGATCGCGCCGCCGTAGGACGGGCCCGCCAGGCCGACGCGCGGATCGCCGGGCGCGTCCTGGAGCACCTCGGGACGCTTCCCCAGCCAGTCGATGAGCTGCCGGGTGTCCTTGACCTCGTAGTCGGGCGAGTTGAGCGCGATCTGGCCGCCGGAGGCCCCGAAACCGCGCGCCGACCAGGTGAGTACCGCGTAGCCGCGCTCCGCCAGCTCCCGCGCCGCCGCGGTCTGGGAGCGCTTCGAGCCGCCGAACCCGTGCGCCAGCAGCACCGCGGGCGCCTTCCCCGCGCCCTCGGGCCGGTAGAAGGTCGCGTCGAGGGTGATCCGCTCGTCGTCGCGCGGGCCGTCGACCACGTCGATCCGCACGTCCTGCCGGACCACCCCTGGTGCGTCGTCGCGCTGAAGGAGGTAGCCGCCCCCGCCCGCCGCGACGAGGCCCGCCACGGCCGCGCCCGCGACCCACCGCCTCATGCGCGCGATGCTACGCGGGCCCGCGTAAAACGGAGATCAGTTCCCTACCTGTGCCGGTGGGTGCCCAGAAGGCCCTTGGCCTCCTTGCCCCCGCCGTGCTCCTGCCCGGACGAGTCGATCACCTCGCCCGGCACGGCCTGCGCGTGCTTGCGTTT
Organism: Actinocorallia aurea; assembly: GCF_054783995.1. NCBI lineage: Bacteria > Bacillati > Actinomycetota > Actinomycetes > Streptosporangiales > Thermomonosporaceae > Actinocorallia > Actinocorallia aurea. Next base: position 64,108 of record NZ_BAAGPQ010000006.1, on the reverse strand, counting down.
GGCCACCGCCGCGGTCACCGCGCTGATGATCACCGGCGCGGCCGCCGTCAGCAGCATCTGGACCTGGCTCTGCGGCAGCCCGGTCTTGCGGGCCAGCCGCTTGGCCACCGGGGCCAGCGCCTTGCCGAGGACCGCCGTACCGACGAGCCCGCCCCCGGCCACCGCGGCCATCTTCGCCTTGCTCGGGGACGAGCCGCCGCCCGACGACTCCTCTTCGAGCCACATCAGCGTCTCTTCGTCGAACCTCTGGGTCATACGACGAGCGATGCCCGGCGGCTTGGCCGGGCAGCCCCAAGGGCGGGTCACTTTCCGGTGAGTTCGAACGCCAGCTGATCGGCGCCCGCCTGGCTGAACCCGCCCGTCAGCATCAGCCGGCCGCCCTTGATCGGCGCGTCCAGGGTCGGCGCGGTGACGACGCGGCCGGACACGACGAGGACGAGCTGCTTGCCCGCGGCCCGGCCCGTCAGCGCCTCGAACTCGCCCCGATCGCCCGTCAGCAGGTGCAGGACCACCCCGTAGGTGCCGTCCTGGAGCGGCTGCACGTCCACCGAACTGACCTTCTTGACCTCGATGCCGTCCTCGGCGACCTGGTAGCAGGACGGCTCGGGGCCCGCGAAGCCCAGGGCGTCCACCGGGCAGACGCCCTGCGTGTGCTGGGCCACCGGGTAGATCAGCAGCGGTTCGGCGAGGTCGACGCGCGGCTGGCGCGCGATCGACAGCAGCACCCCGGTGAGCGCCACCGCGCAGGCGGCCAGCGCGATGACGACGACCGATGTGATCATCAAGGTCCTCGGCGGTCTCCGCATCGGCCGATTGTCGCAGAAGACCGCGGGGGCGCCGCAACAGGGGAAGGGCCCGGACACCCTCTGTGGAGAAGGTGTCCGGGCCCCGTCGGCCGGTGGACGGCGTCAGTCGACGCGCCAGGTGTCCCCGCTGGCGAGCAGCGCGGCGAGGTCGCCCTTGCCCTGCGTGGCCTTGGCCTCCTCGACCTGCGCGTTCAGCAGCGAGTCGTAGGACGCGCGCGGAGCCGAGCGGAACACGCCGATCGGCACGTGCGTGAACGCCGGCTGGTCGAGACGCGACAGCGCGAACGCCAGCGACGGGTTCGTGGTGGTCGCGTCGTGGATCACCACGTCCGGGTCGTCGGGGCTGCCGACCTTGAAGCCGAACCCGTCGCGGACGAGGGCCTTGTCGCGGTCCTTGCCGTAGACGAGCGGCTGGCCGTGCTCCAGCCGCAGCGTGATGTCGTCGCGCTGCTCGTTGTCCTTCAGCGGCTCGTACGCGCCGTCGTTGAAGATGTTGCAGTTCTGGTAGATCTCCACCAGCGCCGCGCCCTGATGCTCGGCCGCCGCCCGCAGCACCGACTGGAGGTGCTGGCGGTCGGAGTCGATGGTCCGGGCGACGAACGCGCCCTCCGCGCCGATCGCCAGGGAGATCGGGTTGAAGGGGCTGTCGACCGAGCCCATCGGGCTGGACTTGGTGACCTTGCCGGCCTCGGAGGTCGGCGAGTACTGGCCCTTGGTCAGCCCGTAGATCCGGTTGTTGAACATCAGGATCTTGATGTTGACGTTGCGGCGCAGCGCGTGGATCAGGTGGTTGCCGCCGATGGACAGCGAGTCGCCGTCGCCGGTGACGACCCACACCGACAGGTCCGGGCGGGCCGAGGCGAGGCCCGTGGCGATCGCCGGGGCGCGCCCGTGGATCGAGTGGAACCCGTAGGTGTTCATGTAGTACGGGAACCGCGAGGAGCAGCCGATGCCCGAGACGAACACGGTGTTCTCGCGCTTGATCCCCAGCTCCGGCATGAACCCCTGCACGGCCGCCAGAATGGCGTAGTCACCGCAACCCGGGCACCAGCGGACTTCCTGGTCGCTCTTGAAGTCCTTCATCGAGAGCTTGACGTCGGACTTGGGCACGAGTGAGAGCGCGTCGAGAGCCATCAGGCCATCACATCCCGGATCACGTCGGCGAGTTCCTCGGCCTTGAACGGGAGGCCGCGGACTCGGTTGTAGCTGACCACGTCGATCAGGTACTTGCTGCGCAGCAGCGTGGCGAGCTGTCCGAGGTTGATCTCGGGCACGATCACCTTGTCGTAGGACTTGAGCACTTCGCCCATGTTCGCGGGGAACGGGTTGAGGTGCCGGACGTGTGCCTGCGCGACCTTCCCGCCCGCCTTGCGGACCCGGCGGACGGCTGCGGAGATGGCGCCGTAGGTGCCGCCCCAGCCGAGCACGAGGACCTTCGCGTCGCCGTCCGGGTCCTCGACCCGCAGCGGCTCGATGTCGTTCGCGATCCCGTCGACCTTGGCCTGGCGGAGCCGGGTCATGAGGTCGTGGTTGGCCGGGTCGTAGGAGATGTTGCCGGAGCCATCGGCCTTCTCGATGCCGCCGATCCGGTGCTCCAGGCCCTCGATGCCCGGGGGCGCCCAGGGGCGGGCCAGCGTCTCGGGGTCGCGCTTGAACGGCTGGAAGTCGACCTGGTTCGGCTCGGCGAAGTTCGCCTCGATGATCGGCAGGTCGGCGACCTCGGGCAGCTTCCACGGCTCGGAGCCGTTGGCGATGTACCCGTCGGACAGGATGAAGATCGGCGTCCGGTACTTCACCGCGATCCGTGCGGCCTCGACCGCGGCGAAGAAGCAGTCGGACGGCGACAGCGGCGCGATGATCGGCACCGGGGACTCGCCGTTGCGGCCGAACATCGCCTGCAGCAGGTCGGCCTGCTCGGTCTTGGTCGGCATGCCCGTGGACGGGCCGGAGCGCTGCACGTTGACGATCAGCAGCGGCAGCTCCACGGAGACCGCGAGGCCGATCGTCTCGGCCTTCAGCGCCACACCCGGACCCGACGTGGTCGTCAGGCCCAGCGCGCCGCCGAACGAGGCGCCCAGCGCCGCGCCGATCGCCGCGATCTCGTCCTCGGCCTGGAACGTGCGGATGCCGAAGTTCTTGAACTTCGACAGCTCGTGCAGGATGTCGGACGCCGGGGTGATCGGGTAGGAGCCGAGGAAGACGTCGAGGCCGGAGCGCTCGCCCGCCGCCACCAGGCCCCACGCGAGCGCGGTGTTGCCGGTGATCTGGCGGTAGAGGCCGGGCTCCAGCGACGCCGGCTTGACCTCGTAGGAGTTCACGAAGTCCTCGGTGGTCTCACCGAAGCTCCAGCCCGCCTGGAAGGCCGCCACGTTGGCCTTCATGATCTCGGGCTTCTTCGCGAACTTCCGCTCCAGGAACGCGATCGTGCCCTCGGTCGGCCGGTGGTACAGCCAGGACAGCAGGCCGAGGGCGAACATGTTCTTCGCCCTCTCCTTGTCCTTCTTGGTGAGGTCGAAGTCCTCGAGGGCGGTGACCGTCATCGAGGTCAGCGGGATCGCGTGCACCCGGTAGTCGCCGAGGGAGCCGTCGTCGACGGGGCTCGCGGCGTAGCCGACCTTCACCAGGTTGCGCTTGGTGAACTCGTCGGTGTTGACGATCAGGTCGGCGCCCTTGGGGAGGTCGCCGAGGTTGGCCTTGAGCGCCGCCGGGTTCATGGCCACCAGGACGTTCGGCGCGTCGCCGGGCGTCATGATGTCGTGGTCGGCGAAGTGCAGCTGGAAGCTGGAGACGCCCGGGATCGTGCCGGCGGGCGCCCGGATCTCGGCCGGATAGTTGGGCAGGGTCGAGATGTCGTTGCCGAACTCTGCCGAGTCCGCGGTGAACCGGTCGCCGGTCAGCTGCATGCCGTCGCCGGAGTCGCCGGCGAAGCGGATGATGACGCGGTCGAGCTGCTGGACCTGTTTGGTCACTGCGCCTCCTTGGCGGGCACAGAGTGCACTGTCGGCGCGGTGGTGGGCACCGTGACGTTGCGTGCTGGGTGTGCGGGGATCTCGCTCCGCTCGATCAACGGAGGACGGCCTTTCTCGACGGCGCAGCTCTGCCGCCGCGAAGTGAGGGATTCTCCGAGGCGGGAGGGCTACTAGGGCTTTGGTCTTATGTTATGACGACCCGGATGAGCTGGTATCGGCCACGCCGAGGCCGAACGCGCACCCGGGCACTGAGGACCCCGCGCCGAGAGCCGAACAGTGCCCTACCAATGTACCGAACCGGCCAAGTGGGGTACCTGGCCGCCCTGCCCGCAAGGGCTTCCCGGGTGTGATCTGCGTCGCTTTCGCCACGTAGGGTGAGCGCAGGTTGGATTTAACGTGGAATTTCGCTCTTCGGTGGCAGTGAAGAGTGAATGTGATCTTAGGCTCGCCCCATGATCGCCCTCATCACCGGTGCGAGCAGAGGCATCGGCTACGAGACCGCGCGGGGACTCCTCGCGCGGGGAGTGGAAGTCGTCATTGGAGCCAGGGACGAGGCGAAGGGCCAGAAGGCCGCAGCCGACCTTGGCGCCGGGTTCGTCATGCTCGACGTGACCTCGCCCGTGTCCGTCGCCGCGGCGGCGGACACGATCGCGCGCGAGCACGGCGGCCTGGACGTCCTCGTCAACAACGCGGGAATCCTGCGGATGGAGAACGCTCCCAGTCAGGTACCTCTGGACGGCCTCAGGGAGACGTTCGAGACCAACGTCTTCGGCCTGGTGTCCGTCACCAACGCGATGCTCCCCCTGCTGCGTTCGTCAGCGGCGGGTCGGATCATCAACCTTTCCAGTGAGCTGGGTTCGATGTCCCGCATGTCCGATCCGGACCACCCTTACTACGGGTTCAACCTGCTCTCCTACAACGCCTCGAAGGCCGCCGTGAACATGATCACGGTCTCCTACGCCAAGGAGCTGGCGGACACGTCGGTCCGGGTCAACGCGGTCAACCCGGGGTACTGCGCGACCGACCTGCACGGGCTTCCCGGCCCGCGCACGGCGGCCGAGGGCGCCGCCATCGCGATCGCGCTGGCGCTCGACCCCGAAGCGCCGAACGGCGCCCACCTGGAGGACGCGGGCGCCGTCCCCTGGTGATGCTCCCGAACGAGGCGCGGCGGCCGTCCCCCACCGAAGGGGGCGGCCGCCGCGGCGTTTCGGGGGAGACGGGTCAGCCGCGTTCCTTCTCGAGTTCCGAGATGATCGTCGCGGCGCGGGCGCCGGAGACCGACTCGACCTGGACCCAGCCGTAGCTGTAGAAGTCGCCGGAGCCGCCGTCGAGCGAGCGCACCCACTTCTTCCACGCCGCGCCGACGACGGAGCACTTGAGCGTCGTCTTGCCCTTGGCGATCTTCACCGACCTGGTGCACTCGCCGATCAGCTTCGTGCCCGCCTTGTCCGTCGAGACTTCGGCGTGGTACTTCACCCAGGCCGCGGCCCCGTCGTTGACGAAGGTCTGCGCGACGTCGCACTTGGTGTCGGTGCAGTCCTTGGCGGTCGACAGGCCGTCCCGGCCGATCGGCGAGTAGGGGTCGAGCGCGCCGACGAGGTCGTCCTTCACCTTGCCGGCGAGGTCGTCGTACAGGGTGCCGAGGGCGGCGGAGTCGACCTCGGAGACGGTGAAGGAGAAGGAGTCGTCGCCGCCCGTCTTCACCTGGGTGAGCCGGTGCGGGGCCTTGTCGGTGACGAGGTACTGGGCGTTGCCGCCCTCGAACGCCAGCGTCGACACCCCGTTCACGGTCTGGGCGGTCGGCTGGCCCGTCGGCACGACCGTCGGCGCGGCCTGCTTGAGGCTCTGGCCCAGCGCGCCGGGGACGAGGAAGGCGCGGACGTCGAAGCCGCGCAGCGACTTGGGCGCCTTGGCCCACTTGTCGGCGTAGTCCGGCGCGATCTGCTCGCCGGCCTCCGGCTGCGTCACCCAGAACGAGTTGGGCGCCTTCACGTACATGTCGCCGTCGAGCAGCATCATGTCCATCGCCTGCCCGTAGACGGTGAGGGTGCCGGCCGCGGTGCCCGCGTGCGTGACGGTGAAGTCGGCGGTCACCGGCGTGGAGTCGGAGGTGAAGTCGCCGGTGAAGTGCAGGGCGCGGACCTCGCCGAGGTGCGTGGCGGCCGCCGCGCCCTTCTCCGGGGTCGTCAACGCGCGCGCGGGCTCTTCGCCGTCCGGCCACACCGCGATCGCGACGACCGCGAGCACCACGATGACGGCGCCGATCGCCGCGAAGAGCGCGACGAGCGGCTTGCGGCCGGTGCGGGGCGGCTGCGGGTAGCCGCCGGGCTGGCCGGGGCCGGGGAAGCCGCCGTACGGCGCGCCCGGAGGGAACTGGCCGCCTTGCGGGGGAACGCCCTGGGGGAAGCCGCCCTGGGGGTACTGGCCGCCTGGCGGGAACTGGCCGCCCGGCGGGTACTGGCCCGGAGCCTGCTGGAAGGGCGGCGGGGTCCACGGCGGCGGAGTACCCGGCTGTCCTTGCGGATCCTGCGGCCCGCCCTGCTGCGGAGCCTGCCCTGGGAAGCCGCCTTGCCCGTCCGGGGGCTGCTGCGGAGGCTGCCCTCCGGGAGGCCCGCCCCACCCTTGGGGCTGCGGCTGCCAGCCCTGCTGATCCTGACCTTCTGCCATGACCGCACCACCCCGTATAACACGTGTTCCTGGCGAGACCTTATGTTCGTCTCATTGATCCGTAAAGATGGATGCATCGCGCGCCGCGTTGGTTCCCCACGACGGTCTACAGTGCCTGAGTGCGCGACTACTACGGCTCCTACGTCCTCGTCGCGGTCCTCTTCCTCATCGGCGGCGGGATCGTCGCGGGAGGCCTCGCCGCGAATCGGCTGCTGCGGCCGAACAGGCCCACACCCGAGAAGCTCACGACCTATGAGTGCGGTGTCGACCCGGTCGGCGAAGGCTGGGCGCAGTCCTATGTCCGGTACTACGTGTTCACGTACCTGTACGTCGTGTTCGCCGTCGACGCCATCTTCCTGTTTCCCTGGGCGACGGTGTTCAGCCTCGACGGCTTCGGCGGCCTGACCCTCGTCGAGATGTTCGTCTTCCTCGGCTTCCTGGCGACCGGGCTCCTCTACGCCTACAAGAAGGGTGTGCTCTCGTGGGTGTAGTGGACCTCCCCGAACCGTCGGTGGGGCCTCTGTCGAAGCTCGCGCCCCAGCCGGTCAAGTTCGTGCTCAACTGGGGCCGCCGGTACTCGCTCTGGGTGTTCAACTTCGGGCTCGCCTGCTGCGCGATCGAGTTCATCGCCGCGTCGATGGCCCGGCACGACTTCATGCGGCTCGGCGTCATCCCGTTCGCGCCCGGGCCGCGCCAGGCCGACCTCATGGTGGTGTCCGGGACCGTCACCGACAAGATGGCGCCCGCGATCCGGCGGCTGTACGAGCAGATGCCCGAGCCGAAGTACGTCATCTCGTTCGGGTCGTGCGCCAACTGCGGCGGCCCTTACTGGGACTCTTACTGCGTGACCAAGGGCGTCGACCAGATCATCCCGGTGGACGTGTACGTGCCCGGCTGCCCGCCCCGGCCCGAGGCGCTGCTGCACGGGATCGTCCGGCTCCAGGAGAAGATCGCCGGGGAGTCGCTCGGCGACCGGTACTCCGGGCCGCAGCCTCCCCCACCCGTATGGGACGCGCCCGCGAGCGTGCTGCTCCGGCCCCTGCAGCCGGTGCCGGAGATCCTCGTGGAGAACGACACTCCTACGCAGGGCATAGAGGCCCTCACCCAGGGGCTCGGCCCTGCGGACACGCAGACACTCGACACCCGAACCCTCGACACGCAGACGCTCGACATGCAGACGCTCGACACCCAGACGCTCGACACGCCCGCGGTGGACGCGCCCGCGGAGGGCCCGGAACCGGCCAGGCCGGACAAGGCGCGGCCGAAGCGGGTCAGCGACTACACGATCATCCCGGGGTGGACGGACGAATGACGCCTTCGGAGATCCAGGAGGGTTTCGCGGCGGCGTTCCCCGACGCCGTGTTCGCGCTGAGCCTTGGCGACCTGACCGTCGATGTCCCTGCGGGGGCGTGGACCGACGCGCTGGAGTTCGCGCGCGACGGATTGGGCTGCGCGTTCTTCGACTGGCTGACCGGCGTCGACGAGCTCGACGAGGGCTTCCGCGTCGTCGCGCACGTCTACTCGCTGGAGGGCCGCCACCACGTGCTGCTGCGCACGCTCGTGCCCAAGGACGCGCCGGTGCTCGCCTCGGCCGTCGGGGTGTACCGCGGCGCCGGCTGGCACGAGCGCGAGACGTGGGAGATGTTCGGGATCGTCTTCGAGGGCCATCCGAACCTGGTGCCCCTGCTGCTGCCCGACGGGTTCGAGGGCCATCCGCTGCGCAAGGACTTCGTCCTGGCCGCGCGTGTGGTCAAGCCGTGGCCGGGCGCCAAGGAGCCGGGTGAGAGCGGCGGTGCGCCTTCGCGGCGCAAGAACCTCCCGCCGGGCGTCCCGCAAGGCTGGGGGCCCAATGCGTGACGTCGTCGCGCTCGTCCTCGTCACCGTCGCCTTCCTGACGCTGCCTCTGGTCATCGGCCAGGCCGAGCACAAGGTGATGGCGCACATGCAGAGCCGCCTCGGCCCGATGTACGCGGGCGGCTTCCACGGCTGGGCCCAGCTCATCGCCGACGGGGTCAAGTTCGCGCAGAAGGAGGACGTGGTCCCCGCCGGGGCCGACCGGCGGATCTTCCTGCTGGCGCCCGGCGTCGCGCTCGTGCCCTACCTGGTGGTGCTCGCCGTCGTGCCGGTCGGGCCGGGGCAGGTGGCGGTCGACCTGTCGCTCGGGCTGTTCTTCGCGCTGGCCGTGATGGGCATCGGCGTGATCGGCTCGATCATGGCGGGCTGGGCGTCGGCCAACAAGTACTCGCTGCTCGGCGGCATGCGGGTGGCCGCCCAGCTCGTCTCGTATGAGCTGCCGATGGTTTTGTCCGCCGCCTCGTTCGCGATGGCGGCCGGGACGCTCAGCCTGTCGGGGATCGTCGAGGAGTGGCGCTGGTACTGGCTGTTCTGGCAGGCGGGCGCGGCCGCGGTGTTCTTCGTCGCGGGCCTCGCCGAGCTGCGCAGGCCGCCGTTCGACATGCCGGTGGCCGACTCCGAGGTCATCTTCGGCCCGTACACCGAGTACGGCGGACTGCGCTTCGCGTTCTTCCTGCTCGCCGAGTACGCCGGGATCCTGGTGCTCTGCTCGCTGACGACCGTCCTGTACCTGGGCGGGTGGAAGGGACCGCTTCTGCCCGACGTCATGTGGACGCTGATCAAGGTGTTCGCGCTGGCCTTCGTCGTCATCTGGGTGCGGGTGTCGTTCCCCCGGATGCGCGAGGACCAGCTCCAGCGGCTCGCCTGGGTGTGGCTGGTGCCGATCTCCCTGGCGCAGCTCGCGCTGACCGGCGTGGTGAAGGTGGCGATGGCGTGAAGGTGGCGATGGCGTGAAGAAGCCCGGCCTGGCCAAGGGCCTCGCGGTGACGCTGCGGACGATGATGAAGCGGTCGGTCACCCGGCAGTATCCGGACGTGTCGCCCGATCTCGCGCCGCGCTCGCGCGGGGTCATCGCCCTGTTCGAGGAGAACTGCACCGTCTGCATGCTGTGCGCCCGGGAGTGCCCCGACTGGTGCATCTACATCGACTCGCACAAGGAGACGCTGCCCGCCGAGGGCTCGGCCCGCGCGCGGGCGCGCAACGTGCTCGACAGGTTCGCCATCGACTACGCCCTGTGCATGTACTGCGGGATCTGCGTCGAGGTCTGCCCGTTCGACGCGCTGTTCTGGTCGCCGGAGTTCGAGTACGCCTCCTACGACATTGCCGAGCTGACGCACGAGCGCGAGCGGCTGCGCGAGTGGATGTGGACGGTGCCTCCGCCGCCCGCCCACGAGCCGAACGCCGACCCGCCGAAGGAGCTGCGGTGACGACGGCCGAGATCGTGTTCACCGCGCTCGGTGTCGTCGCGGTCGCGGCGGGCCTGGCGACGGTGACCACGAAGCAGATCGTGCACGCGGCGCTGTGGCTCGTCGTGAGCTTCGGCGCCGTGGCCGGGATGTACCTCGTGCTCACCGCCGAGTTCGTCGCGTGGGTGCAGGTGCTCATCTACGTCGGGTCGATCGTGGTGCTGCTGCTGTTCGGCATCATGCTCACCCGCGCGCCTGTGGGCCCCGCCGAGGGCCTGGACTCGCGTAACCGACCCGCGGCCCTGGTCGTGGCGCTCGGGACCGCCGTGGTCCTCGCGTCGGTCCTGTGGCGGGGGTTCAGGAACGCACGGATCGAGCTGGATCCGGGCGGCGGCTCGGGCGACGCGATCGGCGCGGCGGTGTTCCGGCAGTGGGTGCTGCCGTTCGAGGTGCTGTCGGTGCTGCTGCTCGCCGCGCTCGTCGGCGCGATCGTGCTGTCCAAGGCGCGGCGCGCCGCGTCGTCCCGGACCCGGGAGGAGGGCTGATGTCCGTCGCCTATCCCGCGGTGTTCTCCGCGCTGCTGTTCGCCGTCGGCGTCTACGGGGTGCTCGCCCGGCGCAACGCGATCCTCGTGCTCATGTCGGCCGAGCTGATGCTGAACGCGGTCAACGTCAACCTCGTCGCGTTCGACGTGTGGCTGAAGGACGCGCTGCACGGCGGCCAGGTGCTCGCGCTGTTCACCATCGTCATCGCCGCCGCCGAGGTCGGCCTCGGCCTCGCGATCGTGCTGCTGCTGTTCCGCAACCGGGGGAACATCGACGTCGACCGGCAGGACACGCTGCGCGAGTCCGATCTTCCGGCTTCCGCTCCCGCGCTCCCGGCTCCCGCAGGGGAGGCGCGGTGACGGTCATGGCCGCGCAGGCGATCGCCCTGCCCTTCCTCGGCGCGCTGCTCGGGCTGCTGCTCGGGCCGTGGACGACCCGGCGGCTCGCCGAACTCGGCCTGCGCACGGGGGCCTCCCGCCCGCCCGTCCCGCCGACGGAGGCCCGGGGCGCGGAGGCGCACGTCGAGGCCGAGCCCTCGGTCGAGGGCGCTCCGGTGCCCGCCGAAGGGCTGCCCGCCGAGGCCGCCGCCCCTGGGGGCGGCTCGCGCGGCGCACTCGGGCCGGCCATCTACGCGGTGCTGCCCACGGTGCTCGCCGCGGCGCTCACCACCGTCATCGGCCTGACGGCCTGGCTGAGCCCGGGCGTACGCCAGAGCACCTTGACGACCCTTCCCACGGGCGGGCCCGAGATCTCCGTCGGGCTGTCCATAGACGGGCTGGCCGCTCTGCTGGGCGTCCTCGTCGGTCTCGTCGCGCTCGCCGTGCAGGTCTACTCCGTCGCGTACATGCGCGACGAGCCCCGGTACTCCTCCTACGCCGCGTTCGTGTCGCTGTTCACGGCGGCGATGCTCCTCGTCGTCTACGCGGGCGACCTCATCGTGCTGTACGTCGGCTGGGAGGTCATGGGCGTCTGCTCGTACTTCCTGGTCGGCCACCACTGGGAGGAGGAGACGGGCTCGCGGGCCGCGGTCAAGGCCTTCCTGGTGACGCGGATCGGAGACGCGGGCCTCCTCCTGGGCTTCATCGTGCTCGGCGTGAGTGCGGGCGGCTTCGACATCGGCACCGTCCTGGCGAAAGCCGACTCGCTGCCTTCGGGGGCGGTTCTGGCGGCGGCCCTGCTGGTGCTGTGCGGTGTCGCGGGCAAGAGCGCGCTCTTCCCGCTGCACACCTGGCTTCCCGACGCGATGGCGGGCCCCACCCCGATCAGCGCGCTCATCCACGCGGCGACGATGGTCGCCGCGGGCATCTACCTGGTGGCCCGCCTGTACGGGGTCTTCCTCGCCGCGCCGGCCTCCTTGGCCGTCCTCGGCGTCCTCGCCGCGGTCTCGATGCTCGGGGCGGCCCTCGCGGCGCTCGCCCAGTCCGACCTCAAGCGGGTGCTCGCCTACTCGACCATCAGCCAGCTCGCCGTCATGGCCGCGGCCCTGGCCGTCGGCGCGAAGTCGGCGGCCGTGTTCCACCTGATGACGCACGGTGCCTTCAAGGCGCTGCTCTTTCTCGCCGCGGGCTGCGTCATCCACGCCGTGGGCTCCAACCTCCTCGCCGACATGGGAGGGCTGGCCAAGGCGATGCCTTACACCTTCGTGTCGATGACGATCGGGTACCTGGCCCTCGCGGGGGTGCCTCCGACGTCAGGCTTCTTCTCCAAGGACGCGGTGCTGGAGCACGTCCAGGACAACGCGCTGCACGGGGGCGTGGGCATCCCCGGGCCGGTGGCCTGGGCGCTGTACCTGAGCCTCCTCGCCACGATCGCCCTCACCGCCGCGTACTCGACCCGGGCCTGGCTGCTGACCTTCCTCGGGCCGTCCAGGCAGGCGCACGAGGCCCCGGGCGCGATGAAGTGGCCCGTCGTCGCGCTCGCGGTCGCGTCGCTCGTCCTGGGGTTCGCCGGGCTCGGGAACGCGGACCTGCGGCCGCACCTCGCGCCCGCCGCGATGGGGCTGCTGTTCACCGCCGCGGGATTCGCCGCGGTGTACCTGTCCTGGCGCGACGACCCCGCCCGCGACCCGGCCTCCCGGCTGGGATTCCTGCGCCGGCCGTTTGAGCGGGCCTTCTACGTCGACGAGCTTTACGGCTTCGCGGTCGTGCGCCCCGTCCGCCTCCTCGCCAAGGGCGTGCGCGGCCTCGACACGCACGTCGTCGACCGGGTCGTGGAGTCGTCGGTCCCGGCGGTCCGCTTCGCGGGCAGGCTGGCGCGGCTGCCGCAGAACGGCGACCCGCAGACCTACCTCACCGGCGTGCTCGCCGGCGCCGTGTTCCTCGTCCTCGCGGTGGTGGCCCTGACATGAGCACTCTCGTCCACCTCCTCTGGATCCCGCTCTTGGCGGCCGTCCTGCCTTACGCGCGGATCGGGTTCATCGCCCGCGACCCGGTGGGCTTCGGGCGCTGGGTGTCGGGCTTCGTGCTGGCCATGGCGCTCGTGCAGGCCGCCGCCTTCGACTACGCGACGCCCGCGCGGATGCAGCAGCGCATGAACGAGCCGTGGATCAGCGCGCTCAGCGTGCGGTTCCACCTCGGGATCGACGGGGTGTCGCTGCCCCTGGTCGTGCTGACGGCCCTGCTCGTGTTCCTGTGCTTCGTGTACCTCGGCAAGCACGAGGTGAAGAACGCGCGGCTGCTCACGGCCCTGCTGTTCATCCTGGAATTCGGGATGATCGGGACCTTCCTGGCGCTCGATCTCATTCTGTTCTTCGTCTTCTTCGAGATCGTCCTGCTGCCGATGTTCGCGGTCATCGCCCTGTGGGGCGGCCCGCGGCGCAGGCACGCCGCCTACAAGTTCCTGCTCTTCACCCTGGGCGGCTCGGCGCTCCTGCTCGCCGGACTCGTCCTCATCGGGTGGCACGCCCGCACGTTCGACATGATCGCGCTGGCCGAGCAGCACGGGCGCGGGCTGCCGCACGGCGTCCAGGTCGCCGCGTTCGCGCTGGCGGGCCTGGGCCTTGCGGTGAAGGCCCCGGTCTGGCCCCTGCACACCTGGCTGCCCGACGCGCACACCGAGGCGCCCACGGTCGGCTCGGTGCTCCTCGCGGGCGTCCTGCTGAAGATGGGGACCTACGGCCTCATCCGCATCGCCGTCCCGGCCGCGCCCGAAGGCGCGGCCTACTGGGCGCCCTGGCTGGGCGTCCTCGCGGCGGTCGGGATCGTCTACGGCGCCCTCGCCTGCCTCGCCCAGACCGATCTGAAGCGGATGATCGCCTACTCGTCGGTCGGGCACATGGGCTTCGTGCTGCTCGGCATCGCCACCCTCACCCCCGTCGGGCTCAACGCCGCGCTCTTCGGGAACATCGCGCACGGACTCATCACCGGCCTCCTCTTCTTCCTCGCGGGCTCGGTCAAGGACCGCTACGGAACGGGCGACCTGGCCGGGCTCGGAGGCGGGATGCTCGCTCGGGCGCCCCGCCTGGCGTCCGTACTGACGTTCGCCTGCGTGGCCTCCCTCGCGCTGCCGGGGCTGGCCGGGTTCTGGGGCGAGATGATGACGCTCGTAGGCGCCTACAAGCCTGCCGCGGGCCTTCCGCGCGACACCTTCCTCGTCCTCATGGCGGTCGCCGCCGTGGGCGCAGTCCTCACCGCCGCGTACTTCCTGCGTCTCCTGCGCAAGATCACGCACGGGCGGTCGGCGGCCTTCGAGGCGACCGGCGAGACCGTCGCCGACGTCCGGGGGGCCGAGTGGGCGGCCTGGACGCCGCTCATCGTGCTCGTCCTGCTCGTCGGCCTGTGGCCCAAGGTCCTGCTGGCCCTCACGGACGGCCCGGTGCGGGCGCTGATCGGAGCCGGATCATGATCCAGGAGATCGACTACGGGGCGGTCGCGCCCGTCCTGATCACCGCGGCCGCCGCCGTCGCGGTGCTGCTCGCCGGGGCGTTCGAGGTGCGCGGGCGGATCCTGGGATGGGCGACGGCCGGGGCCCTGCTCGCCGGGTTCGTCTCCGTGCTCGCCTTGGCGGGCGGGGGCGTGCGGGGAACCTTCTGCGTCCCCGAGTCGCTGCGCGACGGCGGCCCCGCTTCGTGCTCTTACTCGGCGGACAACTTCACCCTCGTCTTCCAGGGCATCGTGCTGGCCGCGGCCGTGCTCGTCGTCCTGCTGTCGCTCTCCGACCTCGCCCTCGCCGACGTGCCTTTGGGGGAGTACTACTTCCTCCTCCTCTGCTCGGTCACCGGGGCGCTGAGCCTTGTCGCCGCCCGGGACCTCGTCCTGCTCGCCGTCGGGCTGGAGACCCTCGCCCTGCCCGTCTTCGCCCTCGTCGCGCTGCGGCGGTACGACGGCCGGGCCACCGAGGCGGCGGTGAAGCTGCTGCTCGTGTCGGTCGTGTCGACCGCGGTGCTGCTCTTCGGGATCGGCCTCGTCTACGGTTCCACCGGAGCCCTGCACTTCGACCGGATCGCCACCGCGGTCGTCCCGGCGGAACTGGAGCCCGTGCTGACCGCCGGGATCGTCCTGGTGATCTGCGGGTTCGCGTTCAAGGTCGCGGCCGTGCCGTTCCACACCTGGACGCCCGACGTCTACGAGGGCGCGCCGCTGCCCGTCGCGGCGTTCCTCTCGGTGGTCTCCAAGGCCGGCGGCTTCGCCGCGCTCGGCCTGGTCGTCGCCCTCGCCTTCCCCGACCGGGGCGGGGTCTGGGGGCCGCTGCTCGCCGTCCTGGCCGCGCTGACGATGACCGTCGGCAACGTGCTCGCGCTGCGCCAGACCAAGGCGATCCGGCTGCTCGCCTGGTCGTCGGTCGCCCAGTCGGGGTACATGCTGGCGCCCCTGGCCGTGGGCGGCGACACCGTCACCGCGGCCGTCGCCGCCATGGCCGGATACCTCGGCTTCTACGCGGTGATGAACCTCGGTGCCTTCGCCGTCGTGACGGGATTCGCCAACCGGCGCGGAAGCCTCCAAGCCGAAGGAGGCGAGGGCAACCTCCTCGCGTCCTACCGAGGCCTCGCGCGACGGAACCCTGCGGAGGGGCTGGCGCTGGCGTTCTTCCTCGTCTGCCTCGCCGGCCTGCCTCCGGGCATCATGGGCCTCATCGCCAAGGTCGTGGTCTTCGAGGCGGTGATGACGGGCCCCGTCGTGTGGCTCGCCGTCGTCATGGCCCTCAACACCGTCATCGGGCTCTACTACTACGCGGTGTGGGCCGTCCGGCTGTTCGCCCCCGAAGGCGAGGAGGGCGCCGGCCTCATGCCCAGGGGCCTCCCGTTCCGGGTCGCCCTCGGCCTCACCGCCGCGGGCGCCGTCGTGCTGTCGGTCCTGCCGAACCTGCTCCTGCACGCCACCCTCGCCGTCGGCTGACGGTCCGCCGGAAAACCCCGGATCCGGCTGTCAAGGAACGTTTACCCAGGTGCCTCCGTTGTTTCGTCTGTAGGGCCAAGGGGAGGTTCTCGGACATGAACGGCATCAAGACGGCGCTGCTCATCGGCGCCCTCTCGGCGGTGATGCTGCTGATCGGATTCGCGCTGGGCGGACGCGGCGGGCTGACGATCGCGCTGGTGATCGCGCTGGTCAGCAACGGTGTCGCGTACTTCTTCAGCGACAAGATCGCGCTGCGGTCGATGCGCGCCCATCCGATCAGCGAGGTCGAGGCCCCCGGCCTCTACGCGATGGTCCGCGAGCTGTCGACCCAGGCCCGCCAGCCGATGCCGCGCCTGTACGTCTCCGAGACGCCGCAGCCCAACGCGTTCGCCACCGGCCGCAACCCGCGCAACGCCGCGGTCTGCGTCACCCGCGGCATCCTGCAGATGCTCGACCCGCGCGAGCTGCGCGCCGTCATCGGGCACGAGCTGTCGCACGTGTACAACCGCGACATCCTCATCTCGTCGTTCGCCGCGGCGCTCGCCACCGTCATCACCTACCTGACGTACCTCGGCATGTTCTTCCGCGGCGGCAACGACCGCAGCGGAGGCCCCGGCATCATCGGCTCGCTGCTCATGGTGTTCCTCGGCCCGCTGGCCGCGAGCATCATCCAGATGGCGATCAGCCGCACCCGCGAGTACCAGGCCGACCAGTCCGGCGCGGAGCTGACCGGCGATCCGATGGCCCTGGCCAGCGCGCTGCGCAAGATCTCCGGCGGGGTCCGCGCCCGGCCGCTGCCCGCCGACCCGCAGTTGGAGTCGGCGAGCGCGCTCATGATCGCCAACCCGTTCGCGCCGGGCGGCTTCTCCAAGCTCTTCTCGACCCACCCGCCCATCGAGGACCGCATCGCCCGCCTCCAGCGCATGGCGGGGCCCGGCCAGTACCCGCACCTGCACTGACGGCCGCACCCGTACCGATGCGGCATCTGCACTGGCAGGCCGCGCCCCTCAGGTGAGGGTGGCGGCGCCGGCCGGGGTCGTCAGATGGGCGACGAGGGCCGGATGGGAGGCCTGCCGGACGTCCGCGCGGGCGCCCAGGGCGGCGAGGCCCGACGCGATGGCGCCCGGCTCAGGGGTGAGGAGTTCCAGGGAGCGCAAGGCGACGCCCGGGAGGCCCTCCGAAGGGTGCGGGCTGTCTTCCCAGTCGATGAGGAAGGGCAGGAGCCCGGCGCGCAGCGGGGTCAGCCGCCAGCTCACGAGGGCGCCCGAAGGCGTGCGGCGCGACATGGCGCGCGGCGGACCTGGATCGAATCCGGCGGCGGCGGCGCGCGCGGCGCGGTCGGCGAGTTCCCCGGACGGCACGGCCCACGCCCATCCGACGAGCCGGGGCCGGTCCAGCGCGTCGATGCCGAACGGCCGGGGCGATCCGGGCGCGGGCTGCGCCGGGTCGGGGCCGATCACCTCGAGATAGCCTCCGCCGCCGAGGCCGATGAGCCGGTTGCGGGTGCCGATGCCGGGGTGGGCGCCGCCTTCGGCCGAGGGGGTGCCCAGGGCGTCCTCCACCCACGCGACGGCCTCGGCCAGGTCGGGGCCCGCGACGACGAGATGGTCGAGCCGGCCTGTTCCCGGGCCTTCCCGGTGTTCTGCGCGCACCCGCCCATCTCATCATGGAAGGCCCCGACCCGGACGCGGACCGGGGCCTCAGGGCGTCAGACGACGGACTTGAAGGCGGGCAGGTAAGCGCCGGAGTGGCCTGCGGCGGTCGGGTGGTAGGAGCTGCCCAGCGGCCAGGCGAGCGCGTGGATCCACTGGGTCGAGTCGCAGAGCTGGTGGCCGCTGAAGGCGCTCACGACGCTCTTGAAGACGAAGTTCGCGCGGCCGGAGACGGCTGCGGAGACCGCGCTGTTGAGCTGAGCGGCGGCCTGGTTGAGGATGGTCCGCTTGGTGGTGTTGAGGCCGATGCAGCCGCTGTCGAGGGCCAGGTTGTAGAAGACCGGGTAGCCGAGGACGACGACCCTCGCGTTCGGGGCGGCGGTGCGGATCTTGCCGTACAGGGTGCTCAGCCGGCCCGGGAGGGTCGAGGAGATCAGGCCCTTGGCGGTGTTCACGGCGGTCGTGCAGGTGGCCGTGGTGCCGAGGACGCAGTCGGTCATGACATCGGCGAAGCCCACGTCGTTGCCGCCGACGGTGATGCTCACGAGCGTGGTGGTGGAGCTGAGCGCGCTGAGCTGCGACGAGGTCACGGTGGCCGTCGTCGCGCCGGAGCAGGCCTGGAAGCTGAACGAGGAGGGGGCGGTCTCCAGGGACCAGAGGTAGGCGTAGGCCTTGGAGCTGCGCTGGCAGGTGGAGTCGACGTAGCTGCCCGCGCCCGTCCCGGACGAGTAGGAGTCGCCGAGTGCGACATAGCGGACGGTCGCGGCCTGCGCCGAGGTGGCGAAGCCGAAGGTGGCGGCGAGGGTGGAGAGTGTGACGAGGAGGGCGGAGAGCAGGGGGTATCTGCGCAAGGCGGGGTTCCTGACGTGAGGGGGGGAAAGGGGTTCGACAGGAGGGTTATTCGTATGACGTCACGTGACGGGTGATTTCTACCACTGAGTGATCGTCATCGCCTAGCCGCGATTTCCGTGCCCGTCCGTCGCCTTAGGTGATCGCCGCAGATGAGGCCCACCGAGGCCGTTGGCGAAGCGAAGTGAACGTTCGGCCTTACGCCTCGCGGGGGTCGAGCGCCCTTAGGGCGGTGTTCTCGGTGCGGAGGCGGAGCGCCGTCACGGGGATGTTGAGGAGGGTGAAGGCGAGCGCGGTCATCCACGCGGTGTGGACGAGGGGGAGGGCGAAGCCCTCAACGGCGACCGCAAGGTAGTTCGGATGAGGCAGCCAGGACAGGCGGTACGGCCCGCCCGAGACGCGAGGCAACCCGGGCACCACCACGACCCGGGTGTTCCACTGCGGGCCGAGCGTACGGATGCACCACCAGCGCAGGCCCTGCGCCGCCACCACCAGGACGAGCATCGGCCAGCCGAGAGCGGGCAGGAAAGGGCGGTCGAACACGACGGGCTCAAGGAGGCAGCCGGCAAGGAGCCCGACATGCAGGGCGACCAAGGCCGGGTAGTGGTCGGCGCCCGACTCCACACCACCCCGGGCGAGGCTCCACCGCAGGTTCCTGCGCGCCACCGCGAGTTCGGCGAGCCGCTCCAGCGCGACGAGGCCGACCAGCGCCGCGTACCAGTCCATGTCAGCGCCCCCGGGCGGTGACGGGCCACCTCACCGCGTCACCAGTCCAGCAGGACGAGTTCGGCGCAGAAGCCCGGGCCGAGGGCCATCAGGAGCGCGTGCCCCCCGCTCGGCGGCGAGGCGTCCATGGTGTCGGACAGGACGTGCAGCACAGAGGCGGACGACAGGTTGCCCTTCTCCTGGAGGGACGTCCTGGTCAGGGCCAGCGCAGAGGGCGCGAGGCCGAGGGTCTCCACCACCGCGTCGATGATCTTCGGCCCGCCGGGATGGCAGATCCACGTCTTGATGTCCTCCGGCGCGAGGTCGTGCGCGGCGAGGAAGCCGCGGACGTCGTCGGCGAGGTGGCCGCGGACCATCTCGGGGATGTCCGGGTCGAGCATGACGCCGAACCCGTCGCCGGTGACCTTCCAGCCCATCAGGTGCTCGGAGTCGGGGTAGAGGCGGCTCCGCGTGGCGCGCACGGAGGGCGCGCCCGGCCGGTCGTGGGCGGCCCCGCAGATGACGACGGCGGCCGCGCCGTCCCCGAACAGCGCGGTGGCGACGAGGTTGGCGGGCGTCAGGTCGGCGCGCTGGAGGGTGAGCGAGCACAGCTCCACCGACACCAGGACGGCCACGTGCCCCGGCCAGCCCCGCAGATGGTCGTGGACGCGGGCGAGCCCCGCGGCCCCGCCCACGCAGCCCAGCCCGAAGACGGGCACCCTGCGCACGTCAGTGCGCAGCCCCACCTTCGCGGCGATGCGCGCGTCGATCGACGGGGCGGCCACCCCGGTCGTGGAGACGGTGAGGATGAGGTCGACGTCCTTCGGGGCCAGGCACGCGTCGGCGAGGGCCCCGGTGAGGGCGCGGGCCCCCAAGTCCACGCTCGCGGCGATGTAGGCGTCGTTGGCGCCGCCGAAGCCGTCGAGGCCCGCGTAGCCGCCGATCGGCAGCGCCAGGCTCCGCGTCC
This sequence comes from Actinocorallia aurea, assembly GCF_054783995.1. NCBI lineage: Bacteria > Bacillati > Actinomycetota > Actinomycetes > Streptosporangiales > Thermomonosporaceae > Actinocorallia > Actinocorallia aurea. The sequence goes on along the minus strand of NZ_BAAGPQ010000006.1, from coordinate 44,355 downwards.
GCACCCCCACCGCCGTGTGCAGCCGCTCCAGCAGGGACCGCTTGGTCCCCGTCAGCCCCCAGCCCGCGACGAACGCCTCGGTGATCTCCTCCTGGGCATACCGGTGCTCGGGCAGGACCCCGCGGACCGCCGCGATACGCGTCATGACTCCATGAGAATCCTTTCTCGCCCAAGACCGGGGCACATCGGAGCCAAGCGCGGGCGAAGACGCGCCGGGAGACCGGACTTCACCGGGAGTTCCGGTGGGCGCTCGACGGCCGTCGCCGGACGTGCGCCCTGGCGGCCGATGGTTCGTGCGACGGGCCGAGTCCGCGCGCCCGCCGACCGCGGGAGCCCCCATGACGACACCCCTGCCCACACCCCTGCGCAGCGAGACCCCAGTCGCCTCCTACACCGTCTGCGTCGCCGACACCGAGGAGCAGGTCCGCGCGGCGCAGCGCCTGCGCCACAGGGTCTTCGCGACCGAGCAGGGCGCGCTGCTGGACACCTCGGTCCCGGGCCACGACGTCGACCCCTTCGACGAGCACGCCGACCACCTGCTGGTCGTGGAGACGGCGACGGACGAGGTCGTCGGCACCTACCGGCTGTTCCCGCCCGGACGGGGGCCGTCCTACGCCGCCACCGAGTTCGACCTGTCCGGGATGCCGGAGGAGGTCCGCGCCTCGATGGTCGAGACCGGCCGGGTCTGCGTCGACCCCGCGCACCGCACCGGGGCCGTCATCACCCTGCTGTGGTCGGGTATCGCCAGGTACGTCCTGCTGTCCGGGCACCGCTACCTCGGCGGCTGCGCCTCGGTCTCGCTGGACGACGGAGGCCGCGCCGCCGCCCACGTCCGGACCCTCGCCGCGGCCCGCCACGCCGCCCCCGAAGGCATCGCCGTCCGCCCGCACACCCCGTGGCGCCCGGCCGCGCGGCACGGCGCGGCGGACGAGCTCGCGGCCACGCCCGCGCTGCTGCGCGCCTACCTGCGGATGGGCGCGTGGATCTGCGGTGAGCCGCACCACGACCCGGACTTCGGCACCGCCGACTTCTTCGTGCTGCTCGACCTCGACGGCATGCACGAGCGCTACCGGCGCTTCTTCCTGGCCGAGCGGTGAACGCCTGGGCCCCCCGGTCGCCGTGCACGTCGGCGTGCGTGGCGGCCGCCCTGCCCCCCGTTCCGAGGCACACCGCCGCGCTCCGCGGCGCGCGCCTCGCGGGCGTGCTCGCTCGGGCGGTCCCCAGCGGCCCGGGCGACCTCGTCCCGCTCTCCCGGGCGCTCCTGACCGCCCTCGACATCACCGTCACCACCGAGCCTCCCGGCGAAGACGCCGCCCGGCCCGCCCGGAGGCTTCACGCCGTGCGGGGGAACGCGCAGGGTCCGGCGCTGAGCGTGCCGGGGCCGACGGGCACGCTCATCGTGGCCAACCACGTGTCCTGGCTGGACATCCCCGCCCTGCTGTCCCTGGAGCCGGTGACGATGCTCGCCAAACGCGAGGTCGGGACCTGGCCGCTCATAGGCGGCCTCGCCCGCCGCGCCGGCACCTGCTTCATCGACCGCGACCGCCTGCACTCCCTGCCCGGCACCGTCGCCGACATCGCCGCCCTGCTCCGCGCCGGCACGTCCGTCGTGGCCTTCCCCGAAGGGACCACCCGCTGCCTGACCCCCGGCCACCTGCACCGGGCCGTCTTCCAAGCCGCCTTGGACGCCGCCGCCCCCATCCGCCCCGTCACCCTCACCTACCGCCAGGGCCCCCACCCCTCGACCCTCCCCGCCTATGTGGGCACCGACCCCTTCACCCTCTCCCTACGCCGAGTCCTCACCGCCACCACCCTCTCCCTCTCCCTTCACCTCCACCCGCCCCTGCACCCTTCCCCCTCCGACACCCGCCGCTCCCTGGCCGCCCATATCGCCTCCCTCCTCGCGCCCGCGGTACCGGCCCCCGCACATCAGCTCAGCCCGGCATGACGGCCCGCCGCCCGCGCGCCGATCAGCGCCGTCCGGTCGTCCGGGAACCTTCGTGCGCTCCTGTCGTCTCCAGGTGCACGAACCCGTGCGCCCGCGTCCACGCCTTCTTGCCGCGCACGTCCCACCACCTCGACCGGTAGGCGGACGAAGCGGGTCGCCGGGTGCGTTGGCGGAAATCGCGCGGCCCTCCGGCGGCCGAACCGCTCAGGAACGCTGGTCGCGGCGGAGGGGGTGGTCGGCGGGGATCTGCACGAGGACGATGCGGGTGCCGTCGGGGTCGGCGATCCACATCTCGTGGAGGCCCCAGGGCTCCTTGCGGGGCTCGCGGAGGACGGGGACGCCGGCGGAGGCGAGGCGGGCGTGTTCGGCGGCGAGGTCGCGGACCTGGAGCCAGAGGGCGACCGAGCCGGCGGAAGGCTCAGGGGAGCTGCCGGAGAGTTCCAGGAAGCCGGAGCCCAGGAAGAAGACGGTGCCGGGGGAGTCCGGCGGGCCGAACTCGCGGTGCACGGCGAGGCCCAGGACGTCGCGGTAGAAGACGAGGCTGCGGTGCGGGTCGACGGGGTGCAGCAGGATGCGGCCGCTCAGGACTTCCATCCTGTGATGATGCCGAAGCCGTCGGCCGCGGCTAACCCGGGGCGGGACAAAGGACCTGCCATGCTGGCCGGATGGGACGGGTCATGGACGAGGTGGAGGCGCACAGCGCCGCGTCGGCCGAGCGGGTGTTCGCGGTGCTGACGGACTGGCCGCGGCACGGTGAGTGGATGCCGCTCACCCGCGCGACGGGCGGGCTGGGGGTCGGCGCGGTCGTCGAGGGGTGGACGGGGCTCGGCCCGGTCGGGTTCCTGGACACGATGCGGATCACCGCATGGGAGCCGGGCCGCCGCGTCGCGGTGGCGCACACCGGGCGGCTGATCCGCGGCGAGGGCTGGTTCACCACGACGCCGCTGCCGGACGGAGGCTGCCTGATCGGCTGGGGAGAGAGCCTGGACCCGCCGGTCCCCGCCGTCGTCTGGCGCGCGGGCTCGCCTCTGTTCCGCGCCTTCATGCGCCGGGGCCTGACGAGGCTCGCCCGCCTCGCCGAATCCCCCTGACGTCCACCAACACCCCCAGACACGCCCGAAGGGCGCCACGCCGCTAGGCGGGGCGCCCTTCGAGGGAGATCAGGCCTTCTTGGCGGTCGTGCTCTTCGCCTTGGGCTTCGGGGCCGGCTTGACGGTCTCGGCCTCGACCGGCGCCGCCTGCTTCGGCGGGACGGCGACCGTGGCCTCCTCGACCTTGACGGCCTCCTTGTTGATCACGGTCTTGCCGCGCTCGGCGAGCTCGTCGATCACCTCGCCGACCTTCGTGGAGAAGGTCGCGACGTACCCCTGGAAGGTGGTGGCGTCGGTGGTCTCCTGGTAGCGGGCGACGTTGGCCTTGAGCTCGTCGACGCGCAGGGTGACGGTGGTGCGGGCCTTGGAGACGCGCTCGTTCAGGTCACCGCGCAGGTCGTCGACGTTCTCGGTGACCGACTCGCGGTACTTGCTGTAGTTGTCGGTGAGCTCGGCGCGCACCTTCGCGGCGACCTCGGGGACTTCGCGGAGCTTCTCCACGGCGAGGTCCACCGCCCCGGCACCCGCGTAGACGGCCTTGCTCTCGCGGATCTTCTCGGCGAGGGTCATGGTTCCAGGTCCTCTCTTGCTGACGGGGCCTCGTCCTGCGGTCCGGCATCCGGGCGCCCCGGCGAGGCCGGGTTCTCAAAGTGCTCGGGTGCCGGGTCCGATGAGTCCGGCCCGGTGTTCGCGGAGTTCTCCTTCCGAAAGGAGTCGTAGATGTCGAGCAACACCTGCTTCTGCCGTTCGGAAAGAGTGAGGTCGGCCCGGACGGCTGTCTGGACGTCGCTTTCCGCCTCGCGGTCCTCGAGGATCCCGGCCTGGACATAGAGCGCCTCCGCCGAGATCCGCAGGCCTTTGGCGATCTGCTGAAGGATCTCCGCCGAGGGCTTGCGCAGGCCCCGTTCCACCTGGCTCAGGTAGGGGTTGGACACCCCCGCCTGCTGCGCCAGCTGGCGCAGTGAGATCTTCGCCCGTTGCCGCTGCTCCCGGATGTACTCCCCGATGGAGCCGACCTTCGGTCCTTGCATGTGTCCCACCCTCGGTGAAAGTGCTTGCTATTGCAAGCGGGGCGACGGTGTCGTCGTGGTGAGTCCGCTCACAATTTGCCATGATCTCGTAGTCAGGGCCCCGAATCGTCGGATTTTTTGGCGATCTCGTGCGTGTTCCGTGGTGAAAAAGTGCGTGCTCCAGCAAGCAGATCGGTTTGCGCATCCCATAGTGGCCGTGATCGGGAGCCACTACGCTTTGGGCACATGCTGGGACGACCATGGCTGATCGCCGCCCCCCTCCTCCTGCTCGCCCCGATGACCCCCGCGCACGCCTCCGGACCGCCGACCGCCGCCGAACGCGCCGCCGCGTTCGCCGACGCCGACGACCGGGTGCTGAGCGACGAGGTGGTCCTCACCGTCGGGCCGGACGGGGTGCTGCACGCCACCGAGACCGTCCGACTCGACCACGGCTCCTCCGGCGGCGGTGACCCCGTCGAGCGGATCTTCACCACCCGGATCCCGGTGGACGCCGAGCGCGACCGGATCTTCGCGGTGGAGAACATCAAGGTGGGCGGCGGCACCCAGATCGCCGACGCCGACGCGGTGGTCGAGGAGGACCGGACCGTCGTCAAACTGGGCGGCGGCACGGGCGTCCAGACCTACACCCTCGACTACGACGTCAAGGGCGCGATCGCACCGCTGCCGAACGGGCAGGAGGTGCGCTGGACCGCCGTCGGCTGGAACGTCCCGGTCGCCGAGGCCACCGTCACCCTCGACGTCGCGGCGGAGGTGCGCGGCATCAACTGCTTCGTCGGCTTGCCCAGCAGCGTCGTGGGATGCAGCGAGTTCCGCCGCCCGAAGCCGGGCCGGATGACGCTCTTCGCCCAGACCTCGATGCTGCCGGAGGAGTACCTGACGGTCGCGGGCGTCCTGCCCGCCGGGTACACGACGGGGAAGCCCGTCTACGAGCAGCGCAAGACGCTCGCCTCGTCCTTCGCCATGAACGCCGTCACGGGCGGCTCCTTGGCGGCCCTGCTCGCCGTTCTGCTCGGCGGCTTCTTCCTGCTGCACCGCCTGCGCGGGCGTGACGCGCGCGCGGAGGTCACGGAGAAGACTCCGCTCACGGAAGCGGGCTTCGAGCCTCCGGACGGCATCCGGCCGGGCCAGGTGGGCACCCTCATCGACGAGCAGGCCGACGTCATCGATGTCGCCGCCACAGTCATCGACCTCGCTGTGCGGGGCTACCTCCTCATCGAGGAGGCCGAAGGCAAGGGCGACTGGACCCTTCGCCGGCTCAACCGGCCCGTCAACGACCTCCAGCCTTACGAGCAGATCCTCTACGACGGCCTCTTCCTCGGCGGACGCGAGACCGTCAAGCTCGCGGCCCTGGGCGGGACCTTCGCCACGAAGCTGGCCCAGGTGCGGGCTGCGCTGTACGTCGACGTCGTCAAGCAGGGCTGGTTCAGCCGCAGGCCGGACGCGGTGCGCTCGCGCTGGACGGTCCTCGGCTACGTCGTCACCGCGCTCGGCGTCGTCGGGACCGTGGCGCTGGCGATCGCCACGAGCTACGCCCTGGTCGGCCTCGGCGTCCTCGCGTTCGGGTTCGCGCTGACGGCGTTCGGCAAGCACATGCCCGCCAAGACCGCCAAGGGCTCGGCCGTCCTCGCCCGCACCCTGGGCTTCCGCGAGTACCTGCAGAAGGGCCGCGCCGAGCAGGTGCCGGACCGCCAGAAGATCGCCCTGTTCTCCCGCTTCCTGCCCTACGCCGTCGTCTTCGACGCGGTGGGGCCGTGGGCCAAGACCGTCGAGACGGCCGGGGTCGAGGGGGGCGACAACCTCTACTGGTACGAGGGGCCCGCCGAGTGGGACCTGTCGAAGTTCGCCGAGTCCATGCGCGCGTTCACCTTCGCGCTCTCCGGGGCGATCGCCCAGTCGCGGCCCTACGGCCGCAAGGCGCCCAAGGTGGACGTCGCGGCCCTGGGGCAGAGTTGAGGCGGGCCGCCGCCTTCGCGGCCGTCTTCCTCGGCGCCTCCCTCCTGACGGCTCCGGCCGCGCAGGGCGCCGCTCCCAAGTGGCGCAAGATGCCCGGCGTGAAGACCGTGAAGGCGGGGGCGCTCAACAACGTCGAGTTCGCCTCGCCGAAGCTCGGCTGGGCGGCGGGCAAGGAAGGCGACAAGCTCGCTCTGTGGAAGTGGAACGGGCGCAAGTGGAGCCGGGTGGGCAACGACTTCGCTTTCGCGCCCGCCGGGCTCGCCGTCTCCGGTCCGAAGCAGGCCTGGGTCACGGGCGTCGAGCTGACCGCCGCGCACGCGCTGTACTACAACGGCGACACCTGGCGGGAGGTGGCCTTCCCGGGGCCGGGCGTCCCCGTGGACCTCGCCGCCGCCCCTGACGGGACCGCCGTGTCCGTCGCCGAGGACCTGTTCCGCGGGGGCTCGGCCATCCACCGGTGGAAGGACGGCGCGTGGCGGCGCTGGAAGGTGGCGCTGCCGAAGAACACGACCCTCAGCACGGTCGAGGTCCGGGCGAAGAACGACGTCTGGCTCGGCGGCACCTACAGCCCCGACGGAAAGCGGTTCCACGCGCTGCTCATGCACTGGAACGGCGGGACGTGGAAGCGGATCAAGGTCGGAGGGGTCTCCACCAAGGCGATCACCCAGATCGTCGCGGACGGCAAGGGCACGGCCTGGGCGCTGCGCGGCTCGACCGGGACCACGCTCGTACGCTGGAACGGCAGGCGCGTCATCGACCGCAAGCTGCCGCGCGGCCTCGGCGCGCTGACGCTGACGACGGACGGCAGGGGTGGGGTGTGGATGCTGCCCTACAGCACCAGCGACGCCAAGGAGACCCCGTACCTGCGCTGGAATGAACCGGAAGGCCTCTGGGACTTCGCTTACGGGCCGCGCCGTGACGGTGTCCCGGGCCTCGGCGACCTCGACGGCGTCCCCGGCACGTCACGTGTCGTCTCCGTCGGCGGCCTGGACCGCGACGACCAGCGCTTCCCCTTCGTCGAGATCTACCGCTAGGTCGAGATCCACCGTAGGTCGAGATCCAGGTGGAAGGCCCTGCCGGGCGCCTTGAGGCGGCCGGAGCGGTCCGGCGGAGCCCCTACCGTGGATCGGGTGTGCGCGGAGCGGGTGCGGAGGCCCGAGGGGGAGCTGACGCGGGGGACGACCAACCCCAACCGGCTCCGTCGGCAGGACCTCTGGACGGCCGCCACGGTCCCGCTGCCGCCCGCGCCGCTCGTGGTGGACCTCGGATACGGGGCCTCGCCCGTGACGGCCGTGGAGCTGTACACGCGCCTGCGGAGGGTCAGGCCCGACGTCCGGGTCGTCGGCCTGGAGATCGCCCAGGACCGGGTGGATGCGGCCCGAAGGTTCCTCGAAGGCAGGCAGGACGCCTATCCCGGCCTGTCCTTCGCCCGCGGAGGCTTCGAACTGCCCGTGGACCGGCCGCCCGACCTCGTCCGGGCCGCGAACGTGCTCCGCCAGTACGACGAGGAAGCCGCCTGGCAGACGTGGGACCGCCTGCGGGAGCGGCTGGCCCCCGGAGGCACCCTCGTGGAGGGCACCTGCGACGAGATCGGCCGAAGGCACGTCTGGGTGGCGCTCCGCAAGGAGGGGCCCGCGACGATCACCTTCGCCGCCGCGGTCGCCCATCTCCCGAAGCCGTCGGCGCTGGCCGAGCGGCTGCCCAAGACGCTCATCCACCGCAACGTGCCCGGCGAGGCGGTCCACGCGTTCCTGACGGACATGGACCGCGCGTGGGCGACCGCAGCCCCGCAGTCGGTGTTCGGGCCGAGGCAGCGCTGGCTGGCGACCGTCGAGCAGATCCGGCGTACGTGGCCCGTCCTCACCCGCCCCCCGTACGGGGGCGTGCGCCGCTGGAGGCTGGGCGAGGTGACGCTGCCCTGGGACGCGCTCTCGCCCCGCCGCTGAGGGCGGATCCCGATCCGGGGTGGATCGCTGCGTCACCCGTAGATCGCAGCGTCAGCGGTAGATCTCGACGATCGGCAGGTTCTTGTTCTTCCCGGCGACCCCGCCGACCGCGATCACCTGCTGGGTGCCCGGGATGCGGACGAGGTCGTGGATCTGGGTGTCGGCCTTGCGCTGCGGGCCCTTCACGTTCGTCCACCTGCCCGTCCAGTGCAGGTAGAGCGAGCCCTTGCCTCCGCTGCCGGGCGACGGGATCGTCCAGGCGCCGGAGCCGCCGTCGGGGGTGAGCGCGTAGTGCGAGATGAGCGGGGTGCTCGCCTCGCTCCACTTCGTCCCGTCGAAGCGCAGGAGGCCGCCGCCGTTCTGCGCGCGGATCGCCCACACCTTGCCCGGCCCGGTGACCGCGAGGTCCTGGACGATGTTGTGCGGCTGCCCGATGACGCCCCAGGAGCCTCCCGGGGCCTTGACGGCCTTCCACTGCCCGTCGACCAGCCGCAGGACCGTGGCGACGGCCTGGGTGCCGTTCGCGGTCGTCGTCCCGGCCAGCCAGACGTCCTTGGAGCTGCGCACGGAGACCGCGGTGAGCGACGCGCCCGCCGCGCCCGCCACGTCCACGTTGACGAACTTCTTGCCGTCCCACCTGCGGACCGCGCTCAGGCCGTCGTTCTTGGAGTTCAGCCCCGCCACCGAGTAGACGGCGCCGTCCGGGGAGGCCGACAGCGACAGGGGGACGAGCGGCACGGCGATCGGGCCGAGGTTCGCGCCCGGGTAGGCGACCCGCTTCCAGGACTTGCCGTTCCAGTGGATGGCGACGGGCGTCGCGCCGGACAGCCCCACGGCCCACGCCTTGTTCGGCCCGGACGCGGCCATCGCGGTGGGCCGGAACTTGCCTGCGCCCTTCTTCACGGTCCACTTCTTGCCGTTCCAGTGGAACGGCCGCCCGTTCTCGTTGATCGCGAAGGCGGTCTTCTTGTTCACCGCCGCCACGGCGAGAAGGTTCCCGGACGTCTTGAAGGCCGCGCCCGTGACGTTCTTCCAGGACGGCTTCCTTGCGGCCGGCTCGGCGGTGGCGCCCTGCGGGGCGAGCAGCGCCCCCGCGAGCACGGCGGAGACGGCGACGGAGAGACGGCGCATGAGACGGATCTCCTCTAGGGGGATGGGAGTGCGCATCACCCTAGAGGAGCCGTCAGCGGGACGTAAGGGAAGCGAGTGCCTGGACGGGGGCCTTCGGCTAGTCGCGGTGGATCTTGTACGGGGCGGCCTGGGCGCGGGGCTGGACGTCGATCCTGTCGATGTTCACGTGCTCCGGCCGGGTGACCGCCCAGGCGACGCAGTCGGCGACGTCCTCGGCCACGAGCGGCTCGGCGACGCCCTGGTAGACGTTGTCGGCGGCGCTCTGGTCGCCCCGCAGGCGCACCAGGGAGAACTCCTCGGTCTTCACCATGCCCGGGGCCACCTCGGTGATCCGGACGGGCCGGTCGACGAGTTCGAGCCGCAGGATGTCGTTCACCGCCGCCGCGGCGTGCTTGGCCGCCACGTAGCCGCCGCCGCCCTCGTAGGGCACATGGGCGGCGAGCGAGGTGATGTTCACCACATGTCCGGCGCCGGAGGCGATGAGCTTCGGCAGCAGGGCCCGGGTGACCCGCATGAGCCCGAGGACGTTGGTGTCGTACATGACCCGCCAGTCCTCGGTCCTGGCGTCGGCGACCTTCTCGGTGCCGTGCGCGCCGCCCGCGTTGTTGATCAGGACGTGGCACTCCGGAAGGCGGGCGGCCAGTTCCGCGACGGACTCCTCCGAGGTCACGTCCAGGGTCACCGCCTCGACGAACCCGCGGCGCCCTGCCGGGTCGGCGTCCTCGATCTCCTTCACCAGGGCGTCGAGGCGGTCGCGGCGCCGGGCCGCCGCGACGATGTTGAAGCCTTCGGCGGCGAGCCTGCGGGCGGTCGCCGCCCCGATGCCGCTGCTGGCTCCGGTGATCACTGCTGTCTTTCGCATGGGTCCATTCTCGCGGCGGCGGTCTTCGCGCGAGCGCCGGGGAGGGGGCCGGTCGGGGTGGGCGGTGTGGGGAACAAGTCAGGCAGATCGGTAGGTTCAACATTTGGTTCCCTTTCCCCGAGCAAAGCGAGGTCTCGTGATCAACCGGGTCGCGACGCTCTCCGTGCACACGTCACCCCTGGACCAGCCCGGCACGGGCGACGCCGGGGGCATGAACGTCTACATCGTGGAGACCGCGAAACGGCTCGCGGAGCGGGGCGTGCAGGTCGACATCTTCACGCGCGCGACCTCCCGGGCTCTTCCGCCGGTCGTCGAGCTGGCCCCCGGCGTGCTCGTGCGCAACGTCCAGGCCGGGCCGTTCGAGGAACTCGACAAGACCGAGCTGCCCCGCCAGCTGTGCTCCTTCACCTCGGGCCTGCTGCGCGCCGAGGCGGCCCACGACCCCGGCCACTACGACCTCGTGCACTCCCACTACTGGCTCTCGGGCCAGCCGGGCTGGGTGGCCGCGCACCGCTGGGGCGTGCCGCTGGTGCACTCGATGCACACCCTCGCCAAGGTGAAGAACCTGAGCCTGGCCGAGGGCGACACGCCCGAACCGGCCCTCAGGGTGACCGGCGAGGAGCAGATCGTCGCGGACGCCCACGAGCTGGTCGCCAACACCTCCGACGAGGCGCGTGAGCTGGTCGATCTCTACGGAGCCCTTCCCGAGCGCGTCCAGACCGTCGCGCCGGGCGTCAACCTCGAGGTGTTCACCCCGGGAGGCAGGGCGGAGGCCCGTGAGCGCCTGGGCGTACCGGCCGACGCCTACCTGCTGCTGTTCGTCGGCCGTATCCAGCCGCTGAAGGCGCCCGACGTCCTCGTGAAGGCTGCGGCCCGGCTCCTTGAGCGCCGTCCCGACCTGCGCACCAGGCTCGTCGTCGCGATCGTCGGCGGCCCCTCCGGGACGGGCAAGGAGCGCCCTGAGAGCCTCCAGAAGCTCGCCGCCTCCCTCGGCCTGAGCGACGTCGTGCGGTTCGAGCCGCCGACCCGCCAGGAAGGCCTCGCCGAGTGGTACCGCGCCGCCGACGTCACCGTGGTGCCCTCGCACAACGAGACCTTCGGCCTCGTCGCCGTGGAGTCCCAGGCGTGCGGGACGCCGGTCGTCGCGTCCGCCGTGGGCGGGCTGCGCACGGCCGTCGGAGACGGGATCTCGGGAGTCCTCGTCCAAGGCCACGACCCCGAGGACTACGCAAGGGTCTTGGAGCACCTGTACGACGAGCCCCATCTCCGTGAACGGCTGGGGCAAGGCGCGGTAAGGCACGCGCGCGTTTTCGGCTGGGACGCCACCGCGGACCGCCTCCTGCGGGTGTACAACAGCGTCGTGAACGAACGGGTGTGCGCATGACCACCGCAGAGACGATCAAGGCGGTCCTCGACGAGTCCGAGCTGACCTACGAGCAGCCCAAGGAAGGCGCCTTCCTTGTCCGGCTGCCGGGCGAGCACAAGCTGGCCACCATGGTGTGGCTCATCGTGGGGGCCTACAGCCTGCACGTGGAGGCCTTCTTCTGCCGCAAGCCCGATGAGAACCACGCGGTCTTCTACCGGTGGCTGCTGGAGAAGAACGGCAAGATGTACGGCCTCGCGTTCACGCTGGACGAGGCGGGCGACGTGTACCTCGTCGGAAAGATCCCGCTCAAGGCCGTCGACGCCGACGAGCTCGACAGGCTCCTCGGCTGCGCCCTCGCCTACAGCGACGAGAACTTCGACCGCGCCCTGGAGCTCGGCTTCAAGACCTCGATCCAGAAGGAATGGGACTGGCGCGTCTCGCGCGGCGAGTCCCTGACCAACCTCCAGGCGTTCGCCCGGTTCGCCGCCCCCGGCAACCGCTGACCTCCTGGAGGAGTCCGCGCGGGCCCCTCGGTAGGATCTCCCCCATGGCTACCCTGGTTTTGCTCCGGCATGGCGAGAGCGTGTGGAACGCGGAGAACCTGTTCACGGGCTGGGTGGACGTGGATCTGTCCGCCAAGGGCGAGAGCGAGGCCGCGGCGGCCGGCGAGCTGCTGCTCGACGCCGATCTCACCCCCGACGTCCTGCACACCTCCCTCCTCAAGCGCGCGATCCGGACCGCGAACATCGCGCTGGACGCCGCCGACCTCCTGTGGCTGCCCGTCCGCCGCTCCTGGCGGCTGAACGAGCGCCACTACGGCGCGCTCCAGGGCAAGAACAAGGCCCAGACGCTGGAGGAGTTCGGCCCCGAGCAGTTCAAGACCTGGCGCCGCTCCTACGACACCCCGCCGCCGCCCATCGCCGACGGCGACCCGCTGTCCCAGGTGGGCGACCTGCGCTACGGCTCGCTCCCCTCGGAGCTGGTCCCGCGCACCGAATGCCTGGCCGACGTCGTCGACCGCCTCCTGCCGTACTGGTACGACGCGATCGTCCCCGACCTCGCCGCGGGCCGCACCGTCCTGGTGACCGCGCACGGCAACTCGCTGCGCGCCCTCGTCAAGCACCTCGACGACATCCCCGACGACGAGATCTCCGAGCTGAACATCCCGACGGGCATCCCGCTCAAGTACGAGCTCGACGCCGACTTCGTCCCGCGCAAGCGCGGCGGCGAGTACCTCGACCCGGCCGCCGCCAAGGCCGCCATCGAGGCCGTCAAGAACCAGGGCAAGAAGTAACGAGCGTCAAGACGCCCGAGGGGCCGCACGGATGTCCGTGCGGCCCCTCGGGCTTTGCTGCGGCGGGTCAGTTGAACTCGTCCACGATCTCCTCGGCCTTCTGGCCGGTCACCAGGTAGACGACGTCCTCGGCGACGTGCACCGCGTGGTCGGCGAACCGCTCGAAGTACCGGCCCGCGAGGGTGATGTCGACGGCCTTCTCGACCCCGTGCTTCCACTTCGGGGAGAGCAGGATCTTGAACAGCCTGCTGTGCAGCTTGTCCATCGCGTCGTCGTCGGCCTCCAGTTCCAGGCCCATCGCCACGTCCTGGGACGCGATGACGCTGCCGGCCTTGGCGACCATCCGCTCGGCGATCTGCCCCATCTCCAGGACGTTGGCGTGCAGCTCCGGCGGGATGCACGACTCGGGGTGGCGGCGGCGCGCGGTCTTGGCGATGTGCGCCGCGAGGTCGCCCATCCGCTCCAGGTCCGCGGCCATGCGCAGGGAGGTGATCAGGGTCCGCAGGTCGCCCGCGACGGGCTGCTGGCGGGCCATCAGGTCGAAGACGGTGCTCTCGATGTCGGCTTCGATCTTGTTGACCGCCTTGTCGCCGCTGATGACCTCTTCGGCCAGCCTGGCGTCGGCGTCGAGCAGAGCCGTGGTCGCCCGCGCCATGGCGGAACGGACCAGCCGGGTCATCTCCACCAGGTCGTGGGAGATCCCGTCGAGTTCCTCATGGTAAGCGTCGCGCAAAGTCGGTCCCTTGTGTTCGTTCGATCACTTTGGGTGAAACCCTATGTGCTGGGTTGTTCCCGCGACACATCGAACATGTCGGTCATGAACTGAGTCATAGGTAGAGGTGAACATTGGGCGAACGCGACCGTCCGGGTACCCCCGGTAGTGCAAGGGCATCGTCTTCGGGACCTAACATCCAGTTGTGAATGTCGAACTGGCCGTCGGACTCGCCGGTTTCGTCGGCTTGACCGGCGGACTGGTGACGGGCCTGGCCATCCGCTGGACCGAACTCGCCCAAGGCCGCGGCGAGCAGCCGCAGGCCCCCGCCGTGGTCCTGCCCCCCGGCGTCGCCTCCGTCCTCAACGTACTCCCCTCCTCCGCCGTCGTCCTCGACACCGACGACAAGGTGCTGCGCGCCTCCTCGGCCGCGCGCGCCTTCGGCATGGTCAGCGGCGACCGCCTCATGGTCGACGAGATCCTCGCGCTCGCCCGGCGGGTCCGCCGCGACGGCGAGATCCGCGAGGCCGAGGTGCAGGTCGGCGTCGCCGACTCCCGCTGGTTCGCCGTCCGGGTCGCGCCGCTCGGCTCCGGCGGCCTCGTCCTCGTGCTCGCCGAAGACCTCACCGAGATGCGGCGCGTCGAGTCGATCCGCCGCGACTTCTCCGCCAATGTCAGCCACGAGCTGAAGACACCGGTCGGGGCGCTCCTGCTGCTGGCCGAGACCGTCCAGGACGCCGCCGAGGACCAGGACGCGGTCCGCCGCTTCGCCGGCCGGATGCAACTTGAGGCCGCGCGGCTCTCCAGCCTCGTCCAGGACCTCATCACCCTCTCCCACGTCCAGGGGGAGGAGCCTCTCGCGCAGGAGGAGCCGGTGGACGTCGAGGACATCGTCGCCGACGCCGTGGACCGCGCCACTCTCGCCGCGGAGGCCCGCGAGATCGACCTCAGCGTCGCCGTCGCCCCGGACCTGACCGTCCAGGGTGACGAGGAACTCTTGGTGATGGCACTGAAGAACCTGGTGGACAACGCGATCGCCTACAGTCCGGAACGGACGAAGGTCGCGATCACCACCAGGACCGTCATGGGGGACCCGGCCGAGGAGGGCCGCCCCTACGCCGAGATCAGCGTGTCCGACCAGGGCATCGGCATCCCCGAACGGGAACTGGAGCGGATCTTCGAGCGGTTCTACCGCGTCGACCCCGCCCGCTCCCGCCAGACCGGGGGCACCGGACTCGGCCTCGCCATCGTCAAGCACGTCGCCACCAAGCACGGCGGCGAGGTGATCGTCTGGAGCAAGGAGGGCTCCGGATCGACCTTCACTCTCCGGCTCCCCCTGCGGGAACACCCCCGATCCCTAGATCAGTCAGTCCGGGAGGACAATCCGTGACCCGTGTACTTGTCGTGGAGGACGAGGAGTCGTTCAGCGACGCCCTGTCGTACATGCTCCGCAAGGAGGGCTTCGAGGTGGCCGTGGCCGCCACCGGGCCGGACGCGCTGGAGGCCTTCGACCGCAACGGCGCAGACCTCGTCCTGCTCGACCTGATGCTGCCGGGGCTGCCCGGCACCGAGGTCTGCCGCGAACTGCGCTCCCGCTCCAGCGTCCCCGTCATCATGCTGACGGCCAAGGACAGCGAGGTCGACAAGGTCGTCGGCCTGGAGCTGGGCGCCGACGACTACGTCACCAAGCCGTTCTCATCACGTGAGCTGGTCGCCAGGATCAGGGCCGTGCTGCGCCGGCAGGGCGATGTCGAGGAGATCGTCCCGGCGGCGCTGGAGGCAGGTCCCGTCCGCATGGACGTGGAACGCCACATAGTGAGCGTCGGCGGCGAGATCGTCCAGCTTCCCCTGAAGGAGTTCGAGCTCCTCGAGGTGCTGCTGCGCAACGCCGGACGCGTCCTCACCCGCATGCAGTTGATCGACCGGGTCTGGGGCGCGGACTACGTCGGCGACACCAAGACCCTCGACGTCCACGTCAAGCGGCTCCGGGCGAAGATCGAGCCGGCGCCCTCGACTCCCCGCTACATCGTCACCGTGCGCGGCCTCGGCTACAAGTTCGAGCCCTGAGCGGCGCTCCACGTCCCTCGCGGGGGCGTGGCATCACTGGGACGACAGGAAAGGCCCCCGGCGGAAGCCGGGGGCCTTTCGGTGTCTCTGGGGGCCGCTCAGTGCTCGGACGTCTCGTTCGTCGGCTTGGCGGTCTTCGGGGTCTTGGTCGGCTTGGGGTTGGACGCCGGGGTGCCCTCGATGCCGCCGGTGGCCGGGGCCGTCGGGGTGCCGGTGGGGGTGGCCGAGCCTGTGGGGGTCGCCGCGGGGGCCGGGGCCAGCGTGGCGTACTCGCCGACGGAGGGCACGACCGGGACCGTCACGGTGATCTGCGGGGCGCCGGAGAAGGTCAGCGTGAGCTTGACGCTCTCGCCGCCGAACAGCTTGGCGCTCGTGCCCTTGAGGACGACCGAGGTCTGCGGGCCGCCGAGGCGGACCGCGGTGTGCGCGGGCAGCGCGATCGAACCGCCGCCGACCTCGGCGGACTGGACGAAGCCGCCGGCCGCGGTGACCGACGTCAGCGCGTCGGACTCCTTGGCGGTGTTGTTGATCAGCGTGCCGTACAGCGGGAGGTCGACGCCGGGCGCCGACGGCGTGCCGGGGACCGGGCCGAGGACGAACATGTTGCGCACGTCCAGGCCGCCCTGCGAGATGTTGACGCCGTCGGTGAGGCGGCTCGGCTTCACGCTCTGGGCCTCGGTTCCGGCACCGCACCCGGCCAAGGCGAGAGAACCGGCCAGGGCCAGCGGGGCGACTTTGCGGATCACGGCGACGCGTCTCCTCGGTTGGTGCACACACCCTCGGGTGCATGTTCGATCGTGGGTCCGCACGCATCGTAGCGACCGCTCGCCGGTGCTACGGACCGGGGGTGCTCCGGCGATCTCCGTCCGATCCCGCGCCTGGTGGGCCCTGTGGCCACGCGACGGTGAGGAAGGCCTCAGAAGCGGACGAGCGAGGGTTCGGGGGGCGTTCGCATGTCCCGCATGATCTGTCCGACGGCGCCGTTCGCCTTCACCACGAGAACTGTCAGTCCGTGCGCTTCATAGGTACGTGGGAGAAGATCAGTGGAATCGTCGACAATGAACGCCCCGGAACCGGTCGTGCGAACGGAGATCTTCTGGAGATCCGCATTGGCCTTCTTGACCGATTCACCTGTCGTGCGGCGGTCCGCCAGGAAATAGATCCGTACGGAAGTGGCGTCGGCGATGCCGTCGAGTCCGCGCAGGGCCGCGTCGCAGTCGCACGCGCGGGGAATGATCGCGATCAACGCGGGCCTCATGTCGGCGCTGCGCACCGGGGTGCCATTCACCGCCAGCTCCGCGGAAGGCAGCGGCCCGCCCGGCGAACCGGGCGCCGCGGAAGTGCGCGTGAAGAACTGGCCGGGGGAGGTCTGGCGGGGCGCCCGCGGGCCGAAGAAGGTCATCATGACGCCGCTGAGGACGGCCACGAGCAGCACCAGGACGGTGACGGGCAGCGCGAGGCCCCAGCTCCGGAAGGGTTTCGTGAGCCGCGCCCAGCGGGCCCTGCGCAGGCGGGCCTTCTCCTCGCGCCGCCAGGCGGCCACGTCCTCGTCCAGCTCACGGGCGTCGTCGGGGACGACCACGTGGACATGGGGCAGGCCGTAGTCGTCGTCGTCATGCCTCATGCCGCACCTCGCCTCCGCGGCGCCGATCACGCGTCCCTTTCCAGTATCGCTTTTTCCGGCAAGATCGGAATATCGGTTTCGCGGTGCGCGAGCAGGTGTTGCGCAGAGGTTGCGAAGACGTTTCCCCTGGGTAGAACAATGAGTCCGGGGCGGGTGCTTGCACCGGTCCGAAGGTTTGTCAAGACCCCAATTAATGGCGTGACCTGCGGAAATGTACGGTTGGCCCGTGCGTTCAGTGGGAAGCGCGTGGTAGGCTTGTGCCTAGCGGAAGGGGTACTTGTCACATGACTTTCACGGTCGGCGACACCGTCGTCTACCCCCACCATGGGGCTGCTCGGATCGAAGCCATCGAGACTCGCACCATCAAGGGTGAGGACAAGACCTACCTGGTGCTGAAGGTCGACAAGGGGGACCTTACAGTACGCGTCCCCGCGGACAACGCCGAGTTGGTCGGGGTCCGGGATGTGGTCGGCCAGGAAGGCCTGGAGAAGGTGTTCGAGGTGCTGCGCGCCCCGTACACCGAGGAGCCCACCAACTGGTCTCGGCGGTACAAGGCGAACCTGGAGAAGTTGGCGTCCGGTGACGTCAACAAGGTCGCCGAAGTAGTCCGCGACCTCTGGCGGCGCGACAAGGAGCGCGGCCTGTCGGCGGGGGAGAAGCGGATGCTCGCCAAGGCTCGGCAGATCCTCGTCAGTGAGCTCGCGCTCGCGGAGAAGACGAACGAGGACAAGGCCGAGGCGCTGCTGGACGAGGTCCTCGCCGGGTAGGGCACGCTTGTCTGCATGACATCTCAACATCCAAGGGTGGGCGTCGGTACCGACGTCCACCCTTTCGCATCCGGTAGGCCGCTCTGGGTGGCCGGGCTGGAATGGCCCGGCGAGGGCGACGGGATCGAAGGGCACTCCGACGGCGACGTCGCCGCGCACGCGGCCTGCGACGCGCTGCTCGGCGCCGCGGGACTCGGCGACCTCGGCGCGGTCTTCGGCACGTCCGACCCGCGCTGGCACGGGGCGTCCGGGGCCGTCCTGCTCACCGAGGTGCACCGGCTCGTGCGCGAGGCCGGCTACGAGATCGGCAACGTCGCGATCCAGGTCATCGGGAACCGGCCGAAGATCGGCAAGCGGCGCGCGGAGGCGGAGAAGACGCTGAGCGCCGTCCTGGACGGCGCCGCGGTCAGCGTCTCGGCGACCACCACCGACGGCCTCGGGCTGACCGGCCGCGGCGAGGGCATCGCCGCCATCGCCACGGCACTGATCTTCCCGCGCTGACCCGACTCCTCCCGCGCCGACGTGGCGGGACCGTCTGAGACACCGGGCCCCGCGCGTCAGCCCTTTTCGGGCGGCGTGGGGCCGCTGCGCAGGGTGCCCGAAGGCGGGTCCCAGTCATCGCCCCCGTAAGCGGCCCACTCGTCGAGATCCGTCCTTGCGCCCTCTGGAGGCGTGTCCGTCTTGGCGGGCCGCCCTACGAGCTTCACATCGGTGGGCAGGGCCGACGGCGGACGGACGGGTTCGGCTGCGACGGGCAGGGGGAGCGGAGGCGGACCCGAAGGCTCCGGCTCGTCTTCGGGCTCGTCGTACTGCTCGATCTGCTCGGCCATCTCGATCGGCTCGGCCTGCCCGGCCACCGGGTGGGGGTAGGCGTCGAGGTACGGGTTCGGGAAGTCCGCCGCGGTGGGCAGCCGCATCGGCTGCGCCGGCGTGATCCCGTCGAGGGAGAAGTCGGGCTGCGGCGCGGGCTCGGGATCCGGAGGGGTCTGCGGGGCCTTGCGGCTCCGCCGGCCCGCGCGCACGTGCCGGAACATCGAGAGCCAGAGCCACGTCGCCAGGAGCGCCGCGATCCAGGGGGCCGAGGCGACCCCGGCCTCCAGCGCGGTGCCGTCGATCGCGGCGAAGCCCTTCAGCACGTTCTGGACCGACGCGGCGATCGCGCCGCCGATCAGGGCGTAGAGCAGGATCCACCTGATCCACCTGGCCCACCACGGCGCGTGGCGGGCCGTGAAGAGCGCCAGCATCGTCGTGGCGATGAGCCCGTCGTAGACCATCGGGTAATAGGCGCCGAAGCGCTCGGCGTTCTCGCCGTTCAGCCCGGTCTCGGCCAGCAGCCGCAGATCGTCGTAAGACAGGACGAACGCCCCGGCGGTGAGCCCGGCGACGGCGAGGAAGCTCAGAATCGTGAACGCGCGCTGGGCGGGCGTCAGAGCGGTGGTCATGGTGCCTCGGGGGGAAGACGGCGTGAGAGACAATCTTGACCCGGCTTGCCGCCCCGCGCGACCCCTGAGGACGCATATGCGCCCGCGGCCTCTCCACGGAGGCTTCCGTCCGTGAGATTCCCGGCCCCGGCGGGATCCGCTCCTTCACGGCGCTAGCGCTGTGAAGGAGCGCCTTCCCTAGTAGCCTTGACTTCCGTGAGCCTGCGCCTTTATGACACCAGCACGCGTGCCGTCCGCGAGTTCGAGCCCCTCAAGCCGGGCCGGGTCGGGCTGTACGTCTGCGGCGCCACCCCGCAGGCCGCGCCGCACATCGGCCACCTGCGCTCCGGCGTGATCTACGACCAGCTCGTCCGCTGGCTGATCCGCTCCGGCTACGAGGTCACCTTCGTCCGGAACGTCACCGACATCGACGACAAGATCCTCGCGGTGGCCGAAGACTCCGGTCGGCCTTGGTTCGCCGTCGCCGAAGGCAACCAGCGGATCTTCAACAAGGGCTACGAGACACTCGGCTGCCTTCCGCCCACCATCGAGCCCCGCGCCACCGGACACGTCCCGGAGATGATCGTCCTCATGCGGCGGCTCATCGAGCGCGGGCACGCCTACAGCGCGGGGAACGACGTCTACTTCGACGTCGTGTCCTGGGCGGATCACTACGGCAGCCTCTCCAACCAGAAGCTGGAGAACATGCGCTCGGCGGGGGACACCCCGAACGAGGACCTCAAGCACGACCACCGCGACTTCGCCTTGTGGAAGGGCGCCAAGCCCGGCGAGCCGTCCTGGGAGACCCCGTGGGGGCCCGGCCGTCCCGGCTGGCACCTGGAGTGCTCGGCCATGGCCACCAAGTACCTCGGCGAGACGTTCGACATCCACGGCGGCGGCGTCGACCTGGTCTTCCCGCACCACGAGAACGAGATCGCGCAGGCCAAGGCGGCGGGCGACGGGTTCGCGCGGTACTGGATGCACAACGGTCTTCTCACCATCGAAGGTGCGAAGATGAGCAAGTCCATCGGGAACGTGGTCTACCTGGACGACCTGCTCGGGCAGGTCAGGCCCGTCGAGGCCCGGTACTTCCTCGTCTCGGCGCACTACCGCTCGACGATCGACTACACGCCCGGCGCCCTTGAGGACGCCGCCACCGCCTACCAGCGGATCGAGGGCTTCCTCGTCAGGGCCGCCGAGACCCTGGGCGACGTCAAGATCTCCGCGGACCTCCCCGCGGCGTTCGTCGAGGCGTTGGACGACGACCTGGGCGTCCCGCAGGCGCTCGCCGTCCTGCACGAGACCGTCCGGGCGGGCAACAGCGCGCTGGCGGCCGGGGACGTCGAGGCGGCCGCGGAGGCCGCCGCCGAGGTCCGCGCGATGGCCTCGGTCCTCGGAATCGACCCGCTGGAGTGGAGCGCGTCCGCCGGCGGCGCCGACCTGCGCCCGGTCGTCGACGCGCTCGTGCGGGTCGTCCTCGGGCAGCGCCAGGCGGCCCGCGGCCGCAAGGACTGGGCGGCGGCCGACGCGATCCGCGACGGCCTCGCCGAGGCCGGGATCGTGGTCGAGGACACCCCGCAGGGGCCCCGGTACGACATCAAGCGGGGCTAGGGTTTTCCACAGGCGGCCCGGAGCGATGCTCCGGGTCGCTTACGCTTGTGGTTCACGTGGTTTTTTTCTGTGGGAAAGGCAGCCGAGGATGACCAAGAAGGGCAAGAAGGGCCCGAGCGTCACCGCCAAGGCCGAGGACCGGCACTGGCACGGCAAGCGCGTCAAGGCGCGCAACGTCAAGAACTCTTCCCGCACCGGCACCAAGACCTTCGGCCCGCGCAAGCCGGGTGCCCGTCCGGCCCCCGGCCGGGACGACCGGCAGGGCGGCGCCGCCCAGGGCCGCACCCCGGCCGCCACGCGCCGGCCCGACGCGCCAGAGCTCGTGCACGGCCGCAACCCCGTGCTGGAGGCCCTGCGCGAGGGTGTGCCGGGAACCACCCTGTACTACATGCCGGACAGCGACGAGCGGGTCCGCGAGGCCGTCAAGATCGCCGCCGACAAGGGCATTCCGCTGATCGAGTGCGGCAAGCCCGAACTCGACCGCCTCACCGACCGGGCCGTCCACCAGGGCCTCGCCCTCCAGGTGAAGCCCTACCGCTACGCCCACCCCGACGAGCTGCTGAGCGGCACCGCCCCGCTGATCGTCGCCCTCGACGGCATCACCGACGCACGCAACCTCGGCGCGATCGTCCGCTCGGCCACCGCCTTCGGCGCGACCGGCATCCTGCTGCCGGAGCGGCGCAGCGCCGGCATCAACGCGGGCGCCTGGAAGACCAGCGCCGGCACCCTGGCCACCACCCCGGTCGCCCGCTGCACGAACCTCACCCGCCAGCTCAAGGCCTACCAGGAGGCGGGCTGCTTCGTCGCGGGCCTCGACGCCCACGGCGGCACCTCGATCGCCGCCCTCCCGGCCTCTGACGGCCCCTTCGTCCTCGTCGTGGGCTCCGAAGGCAAGGGCCTGGGCCGCCTCGTGGGCGACAGCTGCGACATCCTCGCCCACATCCCCATGTTCGGCCACGCCGAGTCCCTCAACGCCGGCGTCGCCGCCGGCATCGCCCTCTACGAGATCGCCCGCCAACGCCACGCCTGATTCGGCTAAGATGCCCCCCACAACGCCTCGTTAGCTCAGCCGGCCAGAGCAGCTGTCTTGTAAACAGCAGGTCATCGGTTCGAATCCGATACGGGGCTCGTGGTCAAAGGCCCCCTCCGATGCCGGAGGGGGCCTCTTTGCTAACAGGGTTGCTAACAGCGGCTCATTCGTCGTCGACGAGCCGCGCGAAGGCGTCGGCGGCCTCCGAGAGCCGCGCGTTGATCACGTGAGCGTAGACGCGGAGGGCCGGATCAGCGTGGCCGAGCCGCGCGGCCACCATGTGGACGGAGACCCCGGCGACCAAGAGCATCGCGTGGACGTGCCGAAGGTCATGCAGGCGGAGGAGACGAGAGCCGGCCGGACCGTCATCGACCGGCCGCCCATCCAGCTCAGCGGGTGAGCACAGGGCACGAAGACCGCCAGAACGCTGCCCACCCGTTTCGCGTGCTTCACGGCGAAGGTGAGCGGACCCCACGCGTTGCCCTGGCAGTAGGTCATTTTCCGACGTACCGTCCAGCGATAGCCGACGCCGTCAGCGGTGATACCCCGAGTGGGTCCGAATCCCGCCACCCCGACCAGTTCAGGGCCGTGATCGGAGAATCGATCACGGCCCTGGGTTTTGTCTGGCGTGTTGAGAGGGTGGGCGGGGAGGACTGCCCGGTCTCGGGGTTGTTGGTCCGGAACCGGTGAAGGGGTTGCTCAGGTCGAACGGGGCGCTGGATCATGAGGGCGTGGCCGGTCAACCGAATGAGGACGATGCCTGGAAGCCGCCGTCTTCGGGGCCCGGGGGCCTATCGGATCCGCAGCGGCGATGGGTACCGCCCCATCCCGGTGTCGCGGATACCGGGGCGGGTCCGCCCGGAGGCCCTCGCCCGCCCATCGACGCGGCACACACTGCGGATTCGCGCGGTGAGCCACGCCGAGGTCGGGACTGGAGGAAGATCGGCGGCTATTTCGTCGCGACGGTGCTGGTGCCGGTCGTGATCGCTGCCGGAACTCTCTGGGCGGCCTACTACCTCGCTCCCGCGCAGGAGGAACGGAATCGCCAGGCGGAGGCCGAACGGGGTCGGCAGGGTCCTCCCTTGCGGGTGTCCCTGGAAAGCTCGTGGGACATCGACACGGATTCCGTCTTCCTTTTCGAGAATCCGCTGTCTTCGAGCGCCGCGAAGGAACTGAAGCATCCGTCAGGCGGAAGCCAGGAGATCGTGGACTTCGCGGAACGGCACGGGGCATTGCGGGTAGGAGCCGAGTGCCTCACCTCGGCCTGCGATACCTCTCGAACCAGATTCAAGATCACTTTTACGGGGTTGCGGACCACCCGGCTGCGCATCACTCAGATCGCCGCGGAGATCCTGGCCCGCCGACCATCGCCCTCCGGATCGGCTGTGCTGAATTTCCGCGGAGGAGGAGGACCGGTCGAGGGGGGTGTCCTCGTCCTCGACTCCGGGGAATCGCGGCTGCTGGCCTTGGACGAGTTCGGCAAGGCGGGCAGGCCGTACTTCGATGTGAAGACCGTTGGCCTTGAACGGGAGGAGCCCATCACCTTCGAGATTTTCGCGCTGAGCAGCACAGACGCGATCGAGTGGCAGCTCGTGGTGGATGTCGAAACAGAGGGACGGTCCGAGCGGATGACGGTACGCGCGGATGGCGGCACGGACGGGAAGCCATTCCTCAACCCGGGCCGGATACGTGGCCTCGCCGAATACGAGACCGCTTATGATTGTCAGCTTTTTCAGCCGCCCAGGTGCGATCTGTTCGTACCTTGAAGCCGCGTTCCACTCGGCTCTCGGGCGGGGGAGGTGATGACGGTCACTAAGACCTGTCTGATTATTCGCGGGTCCAGAGGATGAGGCTGGCCAGCAGGATGCCTGCTTGGTATCGGTTGGCCAGCCGTAGCGGGTGGCGATGGCGCGCCATTGCTTGAGGCGGTTGAAGCAGCGCTCGACCTGGTTGCGGTAGAGGCTGGTGTCGCAGGAAGGTGGCCGTCCGCCTCGGCTGCCTTGCGCAGGCGGTTGGCGCGCTGGCCCCGGCGGTGTGGGATCACTGGCTTGACGCCGCGTCTGCACAGGTGGAGGCGGATGCGTCGGGCTGCGTGGCCCTTGTTGGTAAGAAGCGTCTCCGGTCTCGTGCGAGGCAGCCCGGCGCCAGGGCAACGGATGCGAATACGGGCCATGAGCGTCTCGAACACGCTCGAGTCGTTGACGTACCCGCGCGTGACCAGCACCGCCATCGGCGGGCCGCGGCCTTCGACGACCAGGTGCGTCTTGCTTGTCAGCCCGCCCCGGGAGCGGCCTAGGCCAGGAACGCATGGCTGATTGTTAGCGCGCAGTTCATCGGATGCGCTGACGTCCCGCATGGGTTTGTGTGGAGCCCCGTACGGGGCTCGCGGCCGTTGTTGATCGTCCAGAAGACCGAGTGGACGGTGGCGTCCTGGCTGAGTCGGAGCAAGGTCTCTTCCTCGGCGGTCGCGGGGTCGAAACCCATGAGCACGAAGGTGCTGCCGTGCTGCTCTAGGAAGATGGTGTCGGACAGGTCGTCGTAGTCGGACCCGCCATCATGGCCTTCACCGAAGGTCCGTCATCGGGTGGTTTCGCGGTGTTCGACGGCCTTCTTGGCGTCGGCCAGGGGGGCGCCGGTGAGTTCGCGGTAGCGCTTGATGGCCTGGATCTTCTTTCCCTGGGCCAGGAGGAGGTCGACCTCGGCCATGCCGTCCGGTGCGGGGGCTTCGGCGCCCTGGTGGACGATCAGCAGGTCGAGTCGGCGGGTGAGGCGCTGCAGGGTCCGCTCCACCCGGCGCAGGCGGGCGTCCATCGACCAGAGCACGGGGATGACGAAGACCAGGACCAGGGGGATCAGGAAGTCGGCCATCCCCAGAACCTAACGACATCCGCGATCCGCCTGCCAGGGTTCGGGGTACCCGAGGACCTGGAGCGGGGCGGGCCGTTCTGCGGTCGGGCCGGTGGGGCTTGCCCGGGGTGCGGCCGGCCAGGTGCGGGGCCTGGCCGGCCGGCACGGGCGGGCTCAGAGTTCTTCGGGGCGCCAGGTGAGGAGGGCCCAGATGATGATGATGTCGAGGATGATGATGAGGGCGGACCACCAGGGGTAGTAGGGGAGGAAGAAGAACTGGGCTATGGCCTGGAGGACGGCGAGGGCAAGGACGGGCCAGCGGGCCCAGGGCTGTCCGGCGATCAGGGCCAGGGCCAGGGCGATGAGCAGGAGCCCGATGATGAGGTGGATCCAGCCCCAGCCCGTCGTGCTGAACTTGTAGACGTAGTTCGGGGCGACGACGAAGAACTCCTGCTTGATGATGGCCGCGAGCCCGACGATGGCGCCCCAGACCCCGTTCAGGATCATCAGAATGGCGGCGAAGAGGACGAATCCCGTCGCGGTGGCCTGCCGTGTGCTCACGTGAACCCCCTGGTGCGTTACCGCGGTCCCGTGGCGCCGCGGTAACGCAGAGGATTCCCAGGTGATTCGTTGTGAATTGCCGTGAAGGTCAACCTTGGCCGGGGCTTGACCGGGAAATGGGGAGCTGCGCTCAGGGTGCGGCCGGAGCCAGCAGGTCGGCGATGGTGGTGCGCGCCAGGGAGTCAAGGAGGGCCTGCCGGGCCAGGGTGTCCTGGGCGTGCAGGTGGGTGGTCACCGCACGGCCGACGGGGCATCCGGGCGCGGGCAGGTGGACGCCGAGGACGGGGTCGTCGGCGTTGATGGCGGTCCAGATGTCGGCGAGGGTGAGGGACTCGGGCGGGCGGGAGAGGGCCCAGCCGCCGCGCGGTCCGGCGTGGGAGTGCACGAGGCCCGCCGTGCGGAGGCTGCCGAGGACGCGGCGGACGTGGACGGGGTTCGTCGCGGGGCTGACGGCGAGTTCGCCGGAGTCGACGAGTTCGCCGGGGCGGCCCGCGAGGAGCGTCGCCAGGTGGACCGCGACGGAGAACCGGGTGTTCGTCGCCTGCGCCATATCCGACATTGTATCTGTAACCGCCGCTGATACAGTTTGATCTGTACTCGTCGTGGTTACAGAAAAGAGGATCTTCCATGACCACCTATGGCGTCACCGGAGCCACCGGGCATCTCGGACGGCTGGTCGTGCGCGCGCTCCTGGGCCGCGGGGTGCCGCCGGCGGACGTCGTGGCGATCGCGCGGACGCCCGAGAACGCCGCCGACCTCCGCGAACTCGGCGTGGTCGTGCGCCAGGGCGACTACGACAGGCCCGAGACCCTGACGGACGCGCTCGCCGGCGTCGACAGGCTGCTCCTCGTCTCCGGGAACGAACTGGGCACCCGGGTCCAGGGGCACCGCAACGTCATCGCGGCGGCCAAGGCGGCGGGCGTAAGCCGGATCGCCTACACGAGCGTGCTGCGCGCCGCGTCGAGCGCGCTGGTGCTGGCCCCCGACCACCTGGCGACCGAGGACGCGATCCGGAACTCGGGCCTGCCCTACGTCCTGCTGCGCAACGGCTTCTACACCGAGGTCTACCTCGCCAAGGTCCCGGCGGCGCTCGCGACCGGCGAGATCGTGGGCGCCACGGGGAACCGTCCCGCCTCCACCGCGGCGCGCGCCGACTTCGCCGACGCGGCCGCCGCGGCCCTGACGGGCACTGCCGAGAACGTCATCTACGAGCTCGGAGGCGCCCCGTTCACCCTCGGGGAGTTCGCCCGCGCGCTGTCCGAGGCGTCGGGCAAGGAGGTCGTCTACCGGGACGTCACGGTCGGGGAGCTGGTCGAGGTGCTGAAGGGCGCGGGGCTCGACGCGGAGACCGCGGGCTTCGTCGCCTCGCTGGACGAGGGCCAGTTCCGCGGCGACCTCTACACCGACTCCGGCGACCTGGCCGACCTGCTGGGCCGTGCTCCCGTCCACTTCACCGAGGTGCTCCGCGACGCTCTGTGAGGCCGGCCCGCGCCGTCAGGGGGCAGGGCGGGGGCGGCGGCGGTTGCGCCAGGCGACGGCCAGGCCGATGACGACGAACAGGCCGCCCACGACGAGGATGGCGAAGGCGAGGGCGGGGGAGCCCGTGGCGTGGCCGCCGGCCGAGGTGGTGGTGGCGTCCGGGGCCGCCGTCTCGCCGAGGGCCGCGTCGTCGATGTCCTGGCCGTTCAGGGGGACGATGCGCGAGCCCGTCTCCTTCGCGGTCTGCTGGGCGGCGCGCATGGCGCGCCACGCGTGGACGACGCCCGCGCCGACCCGGTCGCTGTGGCCCGCCTTCGGCCGGTGGGTGGTGCCCGCTTCCAGCGCCGCGCGGATCTGCGCGGGGGTCAGGTCGGGGAAGCGGGACCGCAGCAGCGCCGCGACGCCCGCCACGATCGCCGCGGACGCGCTGGTGCCGTCGTCGGTGGCGTAGGCGTTGTCCGGCTGGGTCGTGACGATGCCCACGCCGGGCGCGGCGAGGCTGATCCACGGGTTGTGGTTGCTGTCGGACCAGGGCCGGAACGAGCGGTCGACGGCGCCGACCGCGATGACGCCCTCGTAGGCGGCGGGGAAGTTGCGCCGGTTCTGCCCCGCCCCGTCGTTGCCCATCGAGGCGATGAGGACGACGCCCTTGGACAGCGCGTAGTCGACGGCCTCCATCTCGGTCTCGCTGCCCGTGTAGTCGGTCTTGCCGCCGCCGAGCGACATGTTGATGACGTCGGCGCCGTGGTCGACCGCGTACCGGATCGCCTTGGCCATCGCGTCCTTGTTGAGGTCGCGGTACTTCTCGCGGTCGCGGGCGGGGTCCTTGTTCTCCCACGTCACCTTGATCGAGAGGATGCCCGCGGCGGGCGCGACGCCCTTCACCCCGGACGAGCGGTTCTTGCCGTGCCCGTTTCCGGCGATGATCCCGGCCATGGCGGTGCCGTGCAGCGCCCAGAACGGGCTGTCGGCGGTGGTGCTGTGGCCGGTGTAGTCGGGCCCGGTGGTGACCTTGCCGACGAGGTCGGGATGCCCGGGGTCGACCCCGGTGTCCAGGACGGCGACGGTGACGTTGTCGCCTTTGGCCAGCGTCCAGGCCTTGGACAGCCCGAGCTTGGCGATGACCCACTGTCGGGCGCGGATCTCGTCGGCGTGCGCGGGCAGCGGGGTGAGCGCGCCGGGCGCGGTCAGGAGCAGGGCGATGCCGACCGACAACGCGCGCAGCCGCATGCCCGTCCTCCTTTACGTTGCGGACCGGGACATTGTGCCATGGCGGAGTCGGCGACTCCGGGTGAATCGATGGTCACTCACCGCTCTCCGCCTCGGTGAAGATCTCGGAGATCCGGGACGGGTCCATCGGATCGCCGGAGATGGCGTCGGCGAAGGCGGTGAGGAGCCGGGCGAACTCCACCCTGTCTGATTCCGGCCAGGCGCGCATGATCTCGGCGAGATAGGCCGCGCGGTGCCTCTCCGCCGAGTCGAGCACCCGCCTTCCGGCCTCGGTCAGCCGCAGGTCGGCCCGCCGGGCGTCCGACGCGGAGGCCCGGCGCGAGACGAAGCCCGCGTCTATGGCGTGCCCGACCAGCCGGGAGGCGGTGGACGGGTCGACCTCGAGCCGCTCGGCGACCGCGCCGATCGTGACCTCGCCGCCCGCGTCGCCGAGCCTGCCGACCGCGCTCACCACCATGAGGTTGGACAGTTGGAGGGGGCGGGCGCCCGGATGCTGCGCGCCGACCTTCTTCATGAGGTCGGGACGCGCCCACACCCGGCGCAGCCGGAAGAGCGACGTGCCGATCTGGGAGAGGAGGGGGTCGTGGGCCACGGTCTCCATCACATCCCTTTCCTGCGGTTCGCAAGGATCCACGCAGTCCGTCAGGTCCGTCCGGCGGTTGGAAGGAAAAATGTATGGTGCACACGGTCTCACGTCACCGTGTGGAGGACTTTCGCGGAGTCCGTCGTCGGCGGTCGAACCTCGGCGGGTGCGGCGGGTCGTGGGCGCCCACGCTCGACGCGTGCCGAGAGCCGCGAGCCGACGCGGCGCGAACGTCCTGCTCACACCGGCCCCGGTCGCGAAGCGCGCGGGAACTGATCGAAGAACCCGGGATTTCTCGGCTTTTTCGGGGAACACCGCAGGTCAGGGCCTGGATGGGCGGGCTGGTGCGGGAGGTGTCAGCGGGGGCTGAGGGAAGGGAGGAAAAGCAGATATCCACGTGCCGATAACCGCGTAGAGGGACGGCCAGAATGGCCGCCACGCCTTGGTGTACCCCGCTAGAGTGAGGTCCCCGCCTAACCCGGACAGCCGGGATCAGAATCCATCGAAAGGGACCTGATGACTGCGGCCGACGTCCCCGACGAGGAGCCCGGTGTCCGCGACGCGGACGACCTGCGCGCGTTCCCCGATGGTCTGCTGTCCGACCGCGATCGCCGGATCCTGGCCTTCGAGCGCCAGTGGTGGAAGCACGCGGGCGCCAAGGAGCAGGCGATCCGCGAGACCTTCGACATGTCCGCGACCCGCTACTACCAGTTGCTGAACCTGCTGATCGACCGGCAGGAGGCGCTGGTGCACGATCCGATGCTGGTGAAGCGGCTGCGCCGGATCCGGGCCCAGCGCCAGCGCCAGCGCGCTGCGCGCCGCTACGGTTTCAATCCGTGACGACGCGGGCGGCTGCGCTCTGAGAGACTGGCGGGGTGACCGTACTCGCCCCGCTCCTCAAAGCCCCCGGCGAAGCGCTCGTCGCCCTCGACTTCGACGGCACGCTCGCCCCCATCGTCCCCGATCCGACGCAGGCCCGTGCGCTGCCGGAGACGGCTCCGGTGCTGCGCGAGCTCGCGCCGAAGGTGCGCGCCGTCGTCGTCATCACCGGCAGGCCCGCCTCGATCGCCGTGGAGTACGGCGGTCTCGCCGACGTCCCGAACCTGACGGTGCTCGGCCAGTACGGCCTTGAGCGGTGGTCGGGCGGGAGCCTGTCGACGCCGCCGGAGCATCCTGGGGTGGCCGAGGCGAGGGCGAAGCTCCCGCTTCTGCTCGCGAAGGCGCCCGAGGGCGTCAGCGTCGAAGACAAGGGGCACGCCTTGGCCGTCCATACGCGGCGTGCGGCGGAGCCCGAGGTGGCGCTGGAGAGGCTGCGTTCGATCCTTGAGGCGCTGGCGGAGAAGACGGGGCTGGTGATCGAGCCGGGAAGGCTCGTCCTGGAGCTGCGTCCGCCGGGCATGGACAAGGGCAAGGCGCTGACGTCGTTCGCCGAGGAGGTCGGCGCGGGCTCGGTGCTGGTGGCGGGCGACGACCTCGGCGATCTCGCCGCCTTCGCCGCGGCGGACGCGCTGGGCCTGCCCGCGGTCAAGGTGTGCAGCGGATCCGAGGAGGTCGCGGCCCTGGCCGAGCGGGCGGACGTCGTCGTGGACGGCCCCGCGGGGGTCGTGGCCCTCTTGCGGGAGCTTTGCAACGAAATACCATAATGTGAGGAAATCTCGCGAACTGGCCTTAGCCGCGCCGTGGTTCTAGGGTTTTCGCCCAACCCACCTGTGGATCACGATGAGGGGACGGTCATGCCCGAGGCCCATTCACTCAGGCCCGGCGACCCCGTGCAGCTCGGCCCTTACCGGCTCGTCGGACGACTCGGGGAAGGCGGCCAGGGCGTCGTCTACCTCGCCGTGTCGCCGTCCGGAGAGCAGGTCGCGGTCAAGCGCCTGCACACCAGGTTCAACGGCGACAGCCGGGCGCGCTCGGCATTCGCCCACGAGCTCCAGGCCGCGCAGAAGGTCGACCCGTTCTGCACCGCGCGCATCCTCACCGCCGACGTCGAGGGCGACGTCCCCTACATCGCGAGCGAGTACATCCACGGCCTGTCGCTGAAGCGGACGGTCGAGGAGTGGGGGCCGCGCGCCGGGTCCCAGCTCAACCGGCTGGCGATCGGCACCGCGACGGCCCTGGTGGCCATCCACAAGGCGGGGGTCGTCCACCGCGACTTCAAGCCGTCGAACGTGATCCTCGGCCCGGACGGCCCGCGGGTCATCGACTTCGGTGTGGCCCGCGCCCTGGACCTCACGACGGCGTCCCTGTCCACCGGCGGCGGACCCCTCGGCACTCCCGCCTACATGGCGCCCGAGCAGTTCGCCCGCGCGCCCGTCGATCGGCCGGTGGACGTGTTCGCCTGGGCCTCGACGCTGGTGTACGCCTCCTGCGGGGAGCCGCCGTTCGGCAACGACTCGATCTCGGTGGTGATCAACCGGATCCTGCACACCGAGCCGGATCTCGGCGCGCTCACCGGCGGGCTGCGCGAGCTGGCCGAGGCGTGCCTGGCCAAGGACCCCGCGGCGCGGCCGACGGCCGAGCAGCTGCTCTTCGACCTCATCGGCACGGGCCGCTCCGACGACCCCTTCCCGGCGCCGGCGGCGTCCGCGGCGGCCCGCCCGCCGGCCCGCGAGCGCGCGGCGGTGTCGAGCCGCTCGAACCCGACGGTCTCGCGCACGGAGCTGCGGGCGATCGAACGCGCGGCGGCCCGCCGCAAGAACTCGGTGCGCTACGGCGTCGTCGGCGGGGTGATGGCGGTGGCCGCCGCGGCGGTCGCGGCCATCGTGGTGATGTCGGGCGGCGGCGGGGAGCAGGATCCGGAGCCGCCGAGCCCCTCGGTGATGGCGACGGGCGGCGCGACCTCGCAGGCGCGCCCGGAGTCGGGCCCCGTGGTGGAGCTGCGCAGCACCGACGACTACACGTACACGATCGGTGCGGTGGGCGGAGGCACCGAGGAGGTCGACGGGAAGAAGTACGCCTACGCCGACTACTTCATCGCCAACACCCAAGAGCAGCCGGTGCCCATGGAGTTCCCGGGCGACCTGTTCATCGAGCGCGACAAGGCGCCGAAGGGCGTCGCGTGCATGGAGCAGGCGGGCGCGCCCTCGTCCCGGTGCACGGTGGACAACGAGACGATCCTGAAGGCGCTCCTGGACGGCTCGGAGGCGCCCCAGATGGTCGACGGCGACGAGTACATGGCCCCGGGGGCGTCCTACCTGCTCAGGATCCGGACGAAGGATCCGGTGGCGGAGGACGTCAAGGCCGCCGACCTCGGCATCTACGTGTGGCAGGTCCGGTTCTTCCAGGACCGAAAGGCACGGCACATTGAGTTCCCCGGATAGGGCGGCGCCACCCCGCCGCGCCGAGGTCGGCCGCAACCGGCCACGAGAGCTCGGTTACACGCGTCCGCGAGGGGCCAGGATTCCCGGCATGGAAGACCTCCAGGCGGGCGATCCCGAACAGATCGGCCCCTATCGCGTGGTCGCCCGGCTCGGGCGCGGCGCGCAGGGCGTGGTCTACCTCGGCGACCGCGACGGCGATCTGGCCGCGGTGAAGCTGCTGCACGCCAGGTTCGGCGGCAACCAGCGGCTGCGCGCCCGCTTCGCCGAGGACCTCTCGGCCGCGCAGCGGGTGGACGACCCGTGCGTCGCCAGGCTGCTGGGCGCGGGCATCGAGCGGGGCGCGCCCTGGGTCGCGTCGGAGTTCGTGCACGGGCTCTCGCTGGGCGACGTGGTGGAGGGCGCGGGCCCGCGCGTCGGCCCGCCGCTGGACCGGCTGGCCATCGGGGTGGCCGGGGCGCTGTGGGCGATGCACCGGGCCGGGGTGATCCACCGCGATCTGCGGCCCGGCAACGTGCTGCTGGATTCGGGCGGCCCTCGCGTCATCGACTTCGGCTACGGGGTCGCGCTGGAAGGCGGCGGTGTGCGGGGCGTGCTCGGCGGGCCGTCGTTCCGCGCGCCCGAGCAGGTCTCGGGCCGGGAGACGGATTCGGCGGCCGACGTGTGGGCGTGGGGCTGCCTCATGGTCTACGCGGCGACGGGACGCCCTCCGTTCGGTGAGGGCTCGATCCAGGAAGTGGTCGGGAGGGTCCTCACGGAGCCGCCGCTGCTGGGCGGGCTCGACGGACGCCTGGGGCAGCTCGTGGAAGACAGCCTCGCCAAGGAGCCGAGGCGTAGGCCGTCGGCGCAGCAGCTGCTGCTGGAGCTGACGGGGACGACGGCGCCTTCGGCGCGGTCCTGGCCCTCGCTGTCGGTCGTGCGGGCTCCGGAGCGGCCTTCGCGTCCGGCGATCGAGCCGGTGCAGCCGTATCTGGGCCTGGGCGGGATGCCTGTGGCGCCGCTGCGACCGCTGCTGCTCGCCGCGTCGGTGGTGGTGCCGCTCGTGGTGGGCGGCGCCGTGGTGAAGTGGAACGACGGTCGCGCCGACACCGAGGTGGCGCCGGTCGCGCAGGTGGCGGCGGCTTCGGAGGGCCGGAAACTCGACCTCGGCGGCGCCTACCGGATCAAGGCGCTGAAGGGCGGGACGGACGACGGCCGCGCCTTCGCCGACTACGAGATCGTCAACACCACGGGCCGGACGATCGACCTGGAGACGCCGGGGGAGCTGCTGATCCGCCGGGACGCGCTGCCCGAGGACGTGCGGGCGGGGTGCGAGCCGGTGCTGCAGATGTGCGCGCTGCGCACGGGCACCGTGGTGCGCGAGGCCGTGGCCGACTCGCCGCCGCCGCGACTGCGGGACGGCACCCTGACGATGCCGCCCCGCGCCGCGTACGTTCTGCGGATCACCACCACGGACCCGGTGGAGGCCGAGCTCGCCCAGGCCGACGTCGGCCTGTACGTGCTCGATGCGCGGTTCACTCGGCGAGCCATTCCGCTGCCCTTCGCACGGTAGGCCTCAGCTCTCGGCGAGGATGCCGTAGAGGTTGCGCTTGGCGTCCGCGACGACCTCCAGCGCGCGGGCCTGCTGCTCCTCGGTACCTGCCGTC
The DNA here is from genome assembly GCF_054783995.1 of Actinocorallia aurea. Classification (NCBI taxonomy): domain Bacteria; kingdom Bacillati; phylum Actinomycetota; class Actinomycetes; order Streptosporangiales; family Thermomonosporaceae; genus Actinocorallia; species Actinocorallia aurea. The sequence continues at coordinate 10,838 of NZ_BAAGPQ010000006.1, read as the reverse complement.
ATGACCTGCTTGAGCGCCACGGCGAGCTGGTGGACGGACTCGCGGGCCTTGACCGCGCTGCTGCCTGCCGCGTCGGCGACGGCGAGCCACGGCTCGGGGTCGGCCGCGGCCGTGGTCCTGCCCTCCTCGGTGATGGTGAACAGGCGCTTGCCCTCCTGCTCGGCGCTGGTGACCAGGCCCTCCTCCTCCAGGAGCTGGAGGGTGGGGTAGACCGAGCCGGGGCTGGGCCGCCAGATGCCGCCCGTCCTGTTCTCCAGCTCGCTGATCATCTCGTAGCCGTGCATGGAGCGGTCGGCGAGCAGGGCCAGCAGGGCCGCCTTGACGTTGCCGCGCCGGGCCCGGCCTCCGCCGCGCCGTCCGCCGCCGAATCCTCCGCCGCGGGGACCGCCGCCTCCGGGGCCCCAGGGGCCGAAGTCGCCGCGCCTGCCGCGCCCGCGCCGCGGGCCGATGCCTTCTTCGTGTTCGCGATACATGATCGCTTCCTTTCGGTAAGTGTCACGACTGTTTGTCGATGGCTCAACGATATATCGGAAGTATGTCGTTGGCAAGTGGCGAACACGAAGAGGGCCGCCCGTCGAGATCGACGGGCGGCCCGGATGCGTCGCGGACGGGGGCGCTTAGGGGGCTTGGAGCTTGAGGGTCCGCAGGATGGCGTCGCTGAGGTCGGGGTCCTGGGTCTGCTTGATCCGGACCCAGGCGCCGAAGCTCTTGTCCTCCCGCACCACGCCCACCTCGGTGATCGACGCGACGCCGGTCTTGCACTGCGTCCACGGGGTGACGGTCGCGCCGAGGCCGTCGATCTTCAGCGTCCGGGTCTTGCCCTTGACGCAGCCCCCGTCTTCGGGCGCCGAGTGGTCGGCCTGTCCTTCGGGGGGCAGCGCGAGCGCCGTGGTGAGGCCCACGAAGATGCCGGGGGACTTGGCCTCGGCGGGCCGGAAGTCGTCCTTGTCGGTGGTCGCGCGCAGCACGGGACGGTCCGCGGAGTCGTCCACGCCGGCGTTCGCGGCGGGGTTCCAGGTGGTCTCCTCGGCGTCCTGCGTCCACTCGGCCGGGACGCTCACCTGGATCTTCTGGCTCGCGTCGGCCAGCGGGACGAGCGCGACCGTCGGGGTCGGCTTCGGCTCGGGATCGCCGCCGCCGAGCCGCACCAGGACCGTGGCGACCGCGCCGAGCACCAGCACGCCCGCGGTGATCACCGCGGGGATGAGCAGCCTCTGCCTGGCAGGCCGGGCCGACGGGGCGGGCCCGGCGGCCGGGGAAGAGGCGGGCGGATACCCGGGAGGCGGGGCCTGCGGGCTCTGCCGCCCGAACGGGGTGTCGCGCGGGGCGGGCGGCTGCCGGTCGAGCAGGGAGCGGCCGTCCAGGACCGTCGCGTCGTCGTCCCGGTAGGGGACGGCCTGGGTCTCGGCGTCGGAAGGGCTCGCGGGCTGCCTGTACCGGGGCGGCTCCTGCGGAGGCTGCTCCGGCCGTCCCGCGGGGCTGCCGTACGGCTCGAAGCTCGCGAAGTCGGGCGAGGTGCTCGCGACCGGGGGCACCGGGCGCGCCGCGGGCGGAACGGGCCGCGGCGCCAGCGGCACCTCGCCTCGGCGCAGCGCCGCGATCGCCTTCGCGTACGCCTCGGCGGTGGGCCAGCGCAGTTCGCGGTCGGCCTCCAGCGCCTTCAGCACCACCGCGTCGATCTCGGGCGTCACCGAGGGGTTGTGGGCGCTCGGCGGGGCCTTCACCGGCGCGGGGCCGGGCGCCCGGCCCGCCAGCAGGTGGTAGCTGAGCGCGCCGACGCCGTAGACGTCGGCCCGGACGTCCAGGCCGCCGCCGAAGCGGGCCTGCTCGGGCGACATGTAGCCGGGGGTGCCGACGGGGAGCGTGAACGCGCCCGAGGCGTGCGCCAGCGCCTTGGCCAGGCCGAGATCGGCGATGAGCAGCCGCTCGCCCTGCCCGTCCTTGGTCGTCTGGAACAGGATGTTCGACGGCTTCAGATCGCGGTGGATCACGCCGAGCTCGTTGATCACCTCGACGCCGTGCGAGATGTCCTCGATGTACGCCAGGGCGGTGCTGACCGGAAGTGGACCCGCCTGCTTCATCCGGTCCGACAGCGATCCGCGGTCGGCATAGGACATGACGAAGTACGGGCGGCCGTCCGGCAGCTCGCCGAACTCGTGCACCCGGACGAGCCGCTCGGAATCGGCCCGCCGCAGGATACGGGCCTCTTCCAGGAAGCGGTTGCGCACGTCCAGATCGTCAAGGAGAGCCCCGGACAGGACCTTGATGGCGACCTGGTCGTTCAGGTCGTCGTCCAGGCCGAGCCAGACGGAGGCGAACGCCCCCTGTCCGAGGACTCGATCGATTCGGTAACGGCCGACGGCTGAAGGCATGGACACCCCGATATCATGCCCTTTGAGCGGTCATGAAGGGGAGCGGAAGCGGATGGCGTTCAACGAACGAACCGAAGAGCTGGCCTTGAAGGCCGCCCAGGGAGACCAGGGCGCTCTCAACGAACTCCTCGGTCTGATCCAAAGTGATGTCCTGCGGCATACGGGCAGGTTCCTCCCGTGCAGGCAGGACGCGGAAGAGGCCTGCCAGGACGCGCTCCTGCAGGTGGCGCGCAACATCCACAGGTTCGAGGGCCGCTCGCGGTTCTCCACGTGGCTGCATGTGGTCGTGGCCAACTCGGCCCGCTCGACCTACCGCTCCCTCAAGCGCCGCTCCGTGGAGCAGGCCGGGGAGCTTCCGTCGCAGCGGCCGGACCCGCGCCGCACCAGCGTCATCGCCGGATCCCGGGTCGACATCCTGGAGGCGATGGAGGAGCTGGAGGCCAAGAAGCCGGACCTCATCCAGGCCCTGGTCCTGCGCGACGTCTCCCAGTTGGAGTACAGCGAGATCGCGGCCCAGCTGAACCTGCCCCTCGGCACGGTCAAGTCCCGCATCCACGAGGCCCGCAAGCAGGTCCGCCAGACCCTCGGCGAAAGCTACTCGTGATGTTCCGGGGGCCGTCCGTGCGGACGGCCCCCGGAACATCAGTCGAGTGCGGCGAGCTGTTCGGCGAACCAGCGGCCCGGGGGCAGGGCCGTGGAGGCGTCGGCGAGGCGCTTGGTGCGGGCCCTGCGGTCGTCGGGGCTGAGCAGGAGCGCCTGGTTCATCGTCTCGGCGGTCTGGGAGACGTCGAAGGGGTTGACGACGAGGGCGTCCTCGGAGAGCTCGGCGGCGGCGCCGGCCTCGCGGGACAGGACCAGCGCGCAGCCCTTCTCCGATAGGACCGGGCCCTCCTTGGCGACGAGGTTCATGCCGTCCCGGATCGGGTTCACCACGAGCACGTCGGCGAGCTGGTAGGCCGCGAGGGACCTCGCGTAGTCGTCCTTCACCTGGAGGATCAGCGGCGTCCAGTCGGCGGTGCCGAACTCGTCGTTGATCTCCGAGGCGAGGCGCTCGACCGCCGCGGTGTAGGCCCGGTACTCCGGAAGGTCGGTCCGCGACGGGTAGGCGAACGCCAGGTGCACGACCCGGCCCCGCCACTCGGGATGGTTGAGCAGCAGCTCCCAGTAGGCCGCGAGCCCCCTGACGATGTTCTTCGACAGCTCCGTACGGTCGATCCGCACGATGAGCTGCCTGTCGCCGACCTGCTCGCGGAGCGAGGCCATCCGCTCCGCCACGTCCGCCCGCCCGGCCCGCTCCCGCAGCTCCGGCCCGTCGACGCCCAGCGCGTGGACGCCCACGCGGGTCGTCCGGCCCCGGTGCGTGACCGTTCCGGCGACGGGGTCGATGGCCGCGCCGAGGATCTCGTCGCAGCAGGCGAGGAACGCCTCGGCCCAGCGGTCGCAGAGGAATCCGAGGTGGTCGGCGCCGAGCATGCCCTCCAGGATCTCGGTGCCGATGTCGTCGGGCAGCAGCCGGAAGTAGGCGGGCGGAGCCCAGGGCGTGTGCGAGAAGTGCGCGATCCGAAGGTCGGGCCTGGCCTCCCGGAGCATCCCGGGCACCAAGGACAGGTGGTAGTCCTGCACGACGACCTTCGCGCCCCGCTCCGCGTCCTGCCTCAGCGCCCCGGCGAAGGCCGCGTTGTAGGCCGCGTACGCCTGCCAGTCGCGCCGGAACGTGGCGTCGAAGTGCGGGGCGGTCGGGGTGGCGTAGAGAAGGTGGTGGACGAACCACAGGGTCGAGTTGGCGACGGAGTTGTAGGCCCGGTGGAAGGTCTGCTCGGGGATGTCGAGCATCCGCACGGCCCCGGTGTCGTGGCCCGCCTTGTCCAGGCGTCCTTCGGGGTCCTGACGGGCTGCCGTGCGGTCGGCTTCGGAGAGCGCCGCGCACACCCAGAGGAGGTCGGAGCCGGCGGCCACGGAGGCGAGCCCGGAGACCAGGCCGCCCCCTCCCCGGCGCATGGTCAGGGTGCCGTCTTCGGCGCGGCCGAAGGAGACGGGACCGCGGTTGCTGGCGACGAGTACCTGCATGCCCCCGAGTCTCGCACGGCACATCGGGGCGATCCCGGTCAAGGTCGGCCCTGACCGGGACGGCGGTGGCGCAACTCACAATCGGGCACGGTCCAACCAGGTGGCCGCCCCGGCTGTTCGGGTCTTCGGACACCTGAGGTAAAGTCGGGGCACAACTTCATACACGCCCGTCGCTTTTTGACGGGCGCTCATCCAGAGGGGTGGAGGGACCGGCCCTGCGAAGCCCCGGCAACCCTTCCGGCGATCGGCGCAGCCCTTGCGCGCGCTCCCGGAACAGGTGCCAACTCCGGCCTGCGACCAGATCGGCGCAGGCAAAGATGAGGGAGAGCCTCGCATCATGCCCAACCTGGGTAACGCCACCGCGCTCGTCTGCCGCGAATGCGGCAACTCCGTAGAACTCGGCCCGTACTACGCCTGTTCCGAGTGTTTCGGCCCGCTAGAGGTCTCCTATGACATCACGGGCGTGACCCGGGAGAGCATCGAAGCGGGCCCCCATAACATCTGGCGTTACAAGGACCTCCTTCCGGTCCCGTCGAACGTCGCCGAGATCCCCAACACCGAGCCCGGCTTCACCCGTCTGGTGAAGGCCGACCAGCTCGCCTCCGCGCTCGGCCTCAGCGCCCTGTGGGTCAAGGACGACAGCGGCAACCCCACCCACTCCTTCAAGGACCGCGTGGTCGGCGTCGCCCTGGCCGCCGCCCGTGAGCTCGGCTTCAAGGTGCTGGCCTGCCCGTCCACCGGGAACCTGGCCAACGCCGTCGCCGCCGCCGCGGCCCGCGCGGGCATCCGCAGCGCCGTCTTCGTGCCCTCCGACCTGGAGCAGCAGAAGATCATCACGACCGCCGTGTACGACGGCACCTTCGTGACGGTCGACGGCAACTACGACGACGTCAACCGCCTCGCCTCGGAGCTGGCCGGCGAGCAGGAGGACTGGGCGTTCGTCAACGTCAACGTCCGCCCGTACTACGCCGAGGGCTCCAAGACGCTCGGGTACGAGATCGCCGAGCAGCTCGGCTGGCGCCTGCCCGACCAGATCGTCGTCCCGATCGCGTCCGGCTCCCAGCTGACGAAGATCGACAAGGCCTTCCAGGAGCTGATCAAGCTCGGGCTCGTCGAAGACAAGCCGTACAAGGTGTTCGGCGCCCAGGCCGAGGGGTGCAGCCCGGTGTCGGCGGCCTTCAAGGCAGGCCTCGACGTCATCCGCCCCGTCAAGCCGAACACGATCGCCAAGTCCCTGGCGATCGGCAACCCGGCCGACGGTCCCTACGTCCTGGACGCGGTCCGCCGCACCGGCGGCGCCATCGACGACGTCACCGACACCGAGGTCGTCGACGGGATCCGGCTGCTGGCCAGGACCGAGGGCATCTTCGCCGAGACCGCGGGCGGCGTGACCGTCGGCGTGCTGAAGAAGCTCATCGACAGCGGGCAGCTCGACCCGTCGCTGGAGACGGTCATCATCAACTCGGGCGAAGGCCTGAAGACGCTGGACGCGGTGGCCCCGGTCGCCAAGCCGTCCGCCAACATCGCGCCTTCGATCGAGGCGTTCCGCGCTACCGGATTGGTCTGAGACTAGATATGAGCGTTTCCGTCCGTATTCCCACGATTCTCCGCACCTACACGGGTGGCGAGGCCGAGGTCAAGGCGACCGGTGACACCCTTCGCGATGTCATCGCCGACCTTGAGGCGAACTACACGGGCATCGCCGCGCGCGTTCTGGACGACACGGGCAAGCTGCGTCGTTTCGTGAACGTCTACGTCGGCGACGAGGACGTCCGGTTCGAGCAGGGCCTCGACACGGCGACCCCGGCGGGCACCCAGGTGTCGATCATCCCGGCGGTCGCCGGCGGCTGCTAGCCACAGCGTCTTTACAGAAAGGGCTTTCCCGTCAGAATGGGAAAGCCCTTTCGCGTTTTGTCCGGTAAGGGAATGGTGGCCACACCCGGCCGGAACATTCCCCTGTCTGATACACCCCTGTATGTTCCGTTGCCATCTCCATCACGCCAGGATCTCCGGGCGGTCTCGAATGGGGATCGGGGGTCCGAGGTGGACTCCACGGCCGTTCCGCGGTCCAGGGGGGCCGCGGCTCCAGTCAGGGTTCAAGAATGGCGCAGGGCACCGTGAAGTGGTTCAACGCGGACAAGGGCTACGGATTCATCGCCGTCGACGGCGGCCGTGACGTGTTCGTCCACCACAGCTCCATCCAGATGGACGGCTACCGCACCCTCGAACAGGGCCAGCGGGTCGAGTTCGAGATCACCCAGTCGGACCGGGGCCCCCAGGCCGACCTCGTCCGCGCCCTCTGAGCCGACCACCCGCACGGACCCGCGTCCCCCGAATCGGGAACGCGGGTCTCTTTTTGGGCGGTGCCCCTGCTCAGCACGCATGCGGCTTGCACTCTCCGGGGTAGAGTGCTAAACAGTGTTCTGGCACTCTCTGGGTGAGAGTGATAACCGCAAAGCTTCTGGGTCGGAGGCGATGAGGCCTGACTCACGGGTGGCATGCATGGGGCCGCTCGCAGGGTGAGGCCGTCCGTCGCGGGCATCCCCCGACCCGCCATGTTCCGCATCCACTACGAGGAGGATCTGGAGCCAATGGCTGCCAAGATGATCGCGTTCGACGAGGAGGCCCGGCGCGGTCTCGAGCGTGGCATGAACCAGCTCGCAGACGCCGTCAAGGTGACGCTCGGCCCGAAGGGTCGCAACGTCGTGCTGGAGAAGAAGTGGGGCGCCCCCACGATCACCAACGACGGTGTCTCCATCGCCAAGGAGATCGAGCTCGAAGACCCGTGGGAGAAGATCGGGGCCGAGCTCGTCAAGGAAGTCGCCAAGAAGACCGACGACGTAGCGGGTGACGGCACCACCACCGCCACCGTGCTGGCCCAGGCCCTGGTGCGCGAGGGTCTGCGCAACGTCGCCGCCGGCGCCAACCCGATGTCCCTGAAGAAGGGCATCGAGGCCGCCGTCGCCGCCGTCTCCGAGCAGCTCTCCCAGCTGTCCAAGGAGATCGAGACGAAGGAGCAGATCGCCTCCACCGCCTCCATCTCCGCCGCCGACACCGAGATCGGCACGCTCATCGCCGAGGCGATGGACAAGGTCGGCAAGGAAGGCGTCATCACGGTCGAGGAGAGCAACGCCTTCGGGCTGGAGCTCGAGCTCACCGAGGGCATGCGCTTCGACAAGGGCTACATCTCGCCCTACTTCGTGACCGACCCCGAGCGGATGGAGGCGTCGCTCGACGACCCGTACATCCTCATCGTCGGCGGCAAGGCCTCCTCCAACAAGGACCTGCTGCCCGTGCTCGAGCAGGTCATGCAGGCCGGCAAGCCGCTGCTGATCATCGCCGAGGACGTCGACGGCGAGGCCCTGGCCACGCTGGTCGTCAACAAGATCCGCGGCATCTTCAAGTCCGTCGCCGTCAAGGCCCCGGGCTTCGGTGACCGCCGCAAGGCCATGCTCGGCGACATCGCCGTGCTGACCGGCGGCCAGGTCATCACCGAAGAGGTCGGCCTCAAGCTCGACTCGGTGACCCTCGACCAGCTGGGCCGCGCCCGCAAGGTCGTCATCACCAAGGACGAGACCACCATCGTCGAGGGCGCGGGCGACGCGACCGAGATCCAGGGCCGGGTCAACCAGATCCGCATGGAGATCGACAACACCGACTCCGACTACGACCGCGAGAAGCTCCAGGAGCGCCTGGCCAAGCTCGCGGGCGGTGTCGCGGTCATCAAGGCCGGCGCCGCCACCGAGGTGGAGCTCAAGGAGCGCAAGCACCGCATCGAGGACGCCGTTCGCAACGCGAAGGCGGCCGTCGAAGAGGGCATCGTCCCCGGCGGTGGCGTGGCGCTGCTCCAGGCGTCCGTGAACGCGTTCGACAAGCTCGACCTGGTGGGCGACGAGGCCACCGGTGCCGCGATCGTCAAGAAGGCGCTCGAGGAGCCGATCAAGCAGATCGCCGTCAACGCCGGCCTTGAGGGCGGCGTCGTGGTGGAGAAGGTCCGCAACCTGCCCGCGGGCCAGGGCCTCAACGCCGCCACCGGCGAGTACGTCGACATGTTCGCCTCCGGCATCATCGACCCGGCGAAGGTGACCCGCTCCGCGCTGCAGAACGCGGCGTCGATCGCGGCCCTCTTCCTGACGACCGAGGCCGTCATCGCCGAGAAGCCCGAGAAGAACCCGGCCCCGGCCGGCATGCCCGACGGTGGAGGCATGGACTTCTAAGAAGTCCGCGCGCCAAGGCAGCACAGAAAGGGCGGTCCCTCTTCGGGGCCGCCCTTTCTGCATACCGTCTCCCTTTTCGGCAAGGGCCGGAGGAAGCCCTCCCCAGGGAATTCGAAGACCGTCGCGTGATGCGGGAAGGCCTGGTCACGGGCTCCTGACGGGCTGCGGTTCGAGCGTGGCCCGCAGGTCGTAGTCGGCTCGGGCGGTCAGGATCTCGTCGACATGGAATTCGGCCCAGGACTTGATTCCGCTCATCAGGGTGATGACGCTCCGGCCTAGCGGAGTGAGCTCGTATTCGACTTTCGGGGGGATCGTCGGATAGACGGTCCGCAGGACCATGCCATCGCGTTCCATGGTGCGCAGGGTCGAGGTGAGGCTCTTCTGGGTGATGCCGCCGATGCGGCGCCGGAGCTCCCCGAAGCGGAGGGGGCCGTCCTTGAGCGCGTCGACGAGCAGGCACGTCCACTTGTCGGCGAGGGCGATGAGGACGGTCCGGGACGCGCACTGAGCCAGATAGGCGTTCGCGTCGTAGCGGACCTGCTCGGGCTTGGTATCCATGAGGTACCTATATATCTCAAAGGTGCCTTCTTTCAAGGAGATACCTGTCGCGGTGAGGATGGAGACGCCCGGGAGGAAGCCTCCCGAAGACGACAGGAGCACCCATGCGCAAGCTCTCCCAGGACGTGTTCGGCACACCGGCCGAGGTCCTGCGGATCACCGAGACCGCCCGTCCGGAGCCCGGCCCCGGCCAGGTCCTCATCGAGGTCGCGGCCTCGGGCGTCAACCCTGTGGACGTCGCCGTCAGCGCGGGGTACTACCCACTGCTCGGCGACCCGCCCTTCACCACGGGCTGGGACGTGGCCGGGACCGTCGCGGCCGTCGGCTCGGGCGTCTCGGCGTTCCGGCCGGGCGACCGCGTCCTCGGCATGCCGGGCTTCCCGGCGGAGGCCGCGGCCCACGCCGAGTACGCCCTTGCGTCGGCGAACGAGATCGTCCCCATCCCGGAGGGGCTCGCGGTCGAGGAGGCGGGGGCGCTGCCGCTCGCGGGGCTCACCGCCTACCAGGCGCTGATCGGCATCGCCGACGTGCGTCCGGGGCAGCGGGTCCTGGTGCACCGGGCCGCGGGCGGCGTCGGCCACCTCGCGGTGCAGATCGCCAAGAGCAGGGGAGCCTGGGTGGTCGGAACGGCCTCCGCAGGCAAGCACGATTTCGTGCGCGCGCTCGGCGCCGACGAAATAATCGACTACCAGACGACGGACTACACCAAGGTGCTCTCCGGCCTCGACGTCGTCTTCGACCTTCTCGGCCACGACAACGGCTCGCGCTCGGCGGGTGTCCTGCGCCCGGGCGGCGTGCTCGTCGGCGCGCTGTCCGCCTTCCTCGGGCTCACCCAGGAGGAGGCGGCGGCCCGGGGGATCCGTCTGGCCGGCGTCGACGTCCGGCCCTCCGCCCATGACCTGGGCCGCCTGACCGCGCTCGCGTCGGATGGCGCGCTCCGCGTCAACGTCGACGCCGCCTTCCCCCTGGCGGACGCGGCCAAGGCCTACGAGACGGTCGCGGCAGGCCATGTCGCCGGCAAGGTCGTCCTCGTGCCCTGACCGAACGATCCGGCAGCCCGCCCCGACCTTGGCGGAGGGAGGACGGGGCGGGCCCTGGACCGCCGCGGTGCCGGGGTCGGCTCCGATCTCGACGGGGGGACGGGAGCGATCGAACGGGTGAGGGGCTGCGGCGCGAGGGGTCCGGGGAAGGAGCCACGGGAGTTCGTGGAACTTTTCCTGCGGGCCGGTTTGACGATCAGGCGGAGGGGGCATAACGTTTGCTTCGCCCCGCTGAGAGCGGGCCGCAACGAGGGAGACCGAGGGGCGGCCGATCGCGGGGAACTCCTTCTGATCCACCCCGCTCAAGGGTGCGGTTCGCCGCGGCCAAAAGCGACAGATCGGGACGAAGTTTGACACTTCGGACGGATCTGGTAAGTTAGAAGGGTTGCTCCGGAAGGCGCTACGGAAGTAGCGGATCTAGAGCAGAAAGTAAGACAGCGGAAAGAAGTTGACAAACTTCTGGAAGCCGGTAAGTTAGAAGGGTTGCTCCGAAAGAAGCCCGCAAGGGTGGAAAACGGTGCGAGTCCGTTTCTTGAGAACTCAACAGCGTGCTAAAAGTCAGTGCCAAATAAGGCCAGGACTTA